>DATKPQ010000001.1:0-14229 GCA_035523995.1 Acetobacteraceae bacterium
GAGTTCCAGAACGCCGGCGGCTCGCTGGTGAGGCTGGCGAAGGGCAACCGCTCGCGTGCGGTGCGCGAGGCATGCAAGGCGAATGGCGGGTTCTACCTGGGGTCGGTCGGCGGGCCGGCGGCGCGGCTGGCACAGGACTGCATTCGGAAGGTGGAGGTGCTGGAATATCCCGAACTTGGGATGGAGGCCGTGTGGCGGATCGAGGTGGAGGATTTCCCGGCGTTCATCGTGATCGATGACAAGGGACACGATTTCTATGAGGGCATCGCTTGACCTCTCCGGCGAAGCGGGAGAGGTCGGCGAGGTCGCAAAGCGGACCAACCGGCACCGCCGAGGGTCAGGGGATCGGGTCAGTATCCGGAGTGCCCGTATACCGACCCGATTACCCTCACCCTCAACGCCAGCTGTAGCCAATCCGCTATGATGAGGGACGATGTGGTGCCCCAGCGCCCCTCAACGTTCCCCTTGCGGCGCGCCCAGTTCGCCCGGTAGGTTAGGACTCGCGGGTAACCCCGGACGAAACCACACAATTTCGTCCTCCCCCGCGTCCCCCTGGCGCCCGAATCGGGCGCTTCGCCCGGCCTTCCTTTCGATGGGAGACCCGCATGTCTGCATCCCTCTCCACCTGTGCCGAAGCCGCCGCTAACCCGCTCGATGTGCTCGAGCAAATCGTCGCCGCCAATGAATGGGCGTTCGACCGCCAAAGCGATTCCGAGATGGCCGCCGAGGCTCCCGGCCGCTGGTGCGACTATGCGCTGTATTTCAACTGGTCACGCGAAATCAGCGCCATGCACTTCACCTGCGCCTTCGACCTGAAGGTGCCGGCGCAGCGCCGAGGCACTCTGTATGAGCTACTGGCGCTGGCCAACGAAAAGCTGTGGATCGGCCATTTCGGCCTGGAGGGCGACGAAGGCATGCCCGTCTTCCGCCACTCCGTGTTGCTCCGCGGCGCGCCGGGTGCTTCGGCAGAAAGCCTGGAGGACATGGTGGACATTGCGCTGACCGAGTGCGAGCGATTCTTCCCAGCCTTCCAGTTCGTGCTGTGGGGCGGCAAGGGTCCCGTGGACGCGCTGGCGGCGGCAATGCTGGAGTGCGCAGGTGAGGCGTAGCTTACCGGCGCACCGCAGCTAAACTCTCGCAAGCTCGCGAGGACTGGGAGCACCGATGCCCGACACACCTCTGATCGTCACGGTTCCGAGTTGCTCCAGCGCCACTGCCGCCCACGCCGGCGCGGTGATCGTTTCCGGCTCTTACGGCGGCAAATACAACGCGTTCAACGCCGCCAAATGGGGCATCCGCGGCGTCATTATGAACGATGCCGGAGTCGGCGCCGACAACGCCGGCATCGTCGGATTGCCGTACCTGGATGCGATCGGCCTGCCCGCCGCCACGGCCGGCGCCGCCTCCTGCCATATCGGCGACGGTGACCATACACTGGCTAACGGCATTATCAGCCACGTCAACCGCACCGCCGCCGCACGCGGTTGCGCACCGGGGCAAACTGTGCGTGCCTGTGCCGCACTGATGCAGGCCAGCGGCGTCCCGCGCACGGCGCCGCCGCCCATTACCGAAGGCAACCGCTTCGTCCTGCGTGATGTCCCCGGCGAGCCGCGGCTGATCTGCGCCGATTCCGTCGGCATGCTGCGGCCCGAGGATGCCGGCCAGATCGTGGTAACCGCTTCCCATGCCGCACTGCCGGGCGGGCGTCCGGACAGCATCGTGCCGCCAGGCATCCACGCCGTGTTCTTCTCCGACGCCGGCGTCGGCCTCGATCGCGCTGGCATCGCCCGCATCCCGTACCTCGACGGTCTGGGCATCATCGCAGGCACGACATCGGCCGACAGCGCGCCGATCGGCGACGCTAGGGCGCTCTATCAACGCGGCGTGCTGTCCCATCTCACCGGCGCCGCTGTCCGCGCCGGTGGGGCCGTTGGCATGCCGCTGGAACTCTTCATCGATCGCTTGCTTACCGCGGCTCGCGCGCGATAACGGGATTGGCATGGGCCTCCCGCATCCCATGCGGTAATGCTACGGACATCGCGTTACCGCATCGGGGACGCCTCATGAGCAATATCCCGCCAATCCTCCTTGTCGGTTGCGGCCGGATGGGCAGTGCTATGCTGTCAGGTTGGCGCGAGCGCGGGATGGCGCCGTCGATAGCGGTGGACCCGGCGCCGGAGGCCAGAAAGATGGGGGGGCCGGACCTGACCGTGGTGGCGGATGCCTCGATCATTCCGGCGGATTTTGCTCCTGCCGCCGTGGTGCTGGCGGTAAAGCCGCAAAGCGCCGCCGAGGCGCTGCCGCCGCACGCGCGTTTCGCCGGTAAGGCGGTGGTTCTGTCGATTATGGCGGGCCGTACGATCCAGGGCATCAGCAGATTGCTGGGCGCGGAGCCAGCGGTGGTCCGCGCGATGCCCAACACCCCCGCGGCGGTGCGGCAAGGAGTGACGGTGGCCTGTGCGGGTCCCGGCGTATCAATGCCGCAACGGGTGCTGTGCGAGCGCTTGCTGCAGGCGATCGGCGTGGTGGCCTGGGCGGAGGACGAGGCATTGCTCGATCCGGTGACCGCTGTTTCCGGCAGTGGCCCCGCCTACGTGTTCCTTCTGGCGGAACTGCTGGAGCAAGCGGCGGTAGAGCAAGGAATTCCCGCGGATCTGGCGCGGCTGTTGGCACGGCAGACGGTGGCCGGGTCGGGCGCCCTGCTGGGCGCGAGCACCGAAGACGCCGCCGCATTGCGCCGCGCTGTAACCAGCCCTGGGGGGACTACGGCAGAGGCGCTGAAAGTGCTGATGAGTCCTGACGCCTGGCCCGCAGCCTTAAGCAGCGCGGTGGCCGCAGCCACAGCACGGTCACGGGAACTGGCGGGCTGAAGTCAGCGCCTATCCTGGATCTCAGCGCCGCGGTGGGCGCGGCCGTCGGATTATCGCGACAGCGCAGCTATGGTGGTTCCATGCCGCGCGCGGAGTACCGCCCCGGCGACCCTGTCCCGCATTCGGGCGATTACGAGGAATTCAACGTCCTCGGTTCGTAGACGGGTCGAGTTGCCGAGATGACCGCGGGCAATCTCTTACCTGCCGACCCTCGAGGCTTCGTGTGGCGCACGCTCTTCGAGCGGTCGGCTTCGCAACTGCGCACGCAAACCGCCGAGTACCGGCGCATGGCGCAAACTGTGTTGAGACCGACCGCGCTCGCTGAGTTGGGAATGGTTGCCGACCGGCTGGATCCGTTTGCGGAGCAGCGGGAACGCGAAGCAGGCGCGGCCAAGCCGTAGCTGCGGCGTTTCAGGCCGCGGCTTCTCTGCGCGCACGGGCGCGCTGGATGCGCCGCTTCAGCGACAGGGCATCTTCCGGCAGCTTCGTGTCCGGCGTGGCGAGCAAGAAGGCGTCGATGCCCCCGTTATGCTCCACGGTCCGGATGCCGCGGGTGGAGAGCCGCAGGCGCACCGAGGTCCCCAGCGTATCGGACAGCAGCGAAGTTTCCTGCAGATTAGGCAGGAAGCGGCGACGGGTCTTGTTATTGGCGTGGCTGACGTTGTTGCCGGTCAGCACGCTCTTGCCGGTGATCTGGCAGCGGCGGGACATGGAAAAACCTCGGGGTCCAAACGGAAGGCGCGGGTTATGAGGGGCGGCGGGCGGTGCGTCAAGCAAGGACAGTTGCACCGGACCACCGTGCTTGAGGCCCTGTCGACGCCGGCGAACCGCATCACCAACGACAGGCGCGGCTGCCATAACCAGTCACGGTCGCGCACACTCCCTACCTGTGCCAAGCGGAGCGTGCGAACGGCCCGGTAGTAGTCTGTTCAGTGCGCTGCGGTGGTCTCGCGTTGCGACTCGGCGTGCTCTGGCGCCACGGTGGCCGTCTCACCTGCGGCCGTCGGCCGCAGCACCGTCTCGCCACCCGGGCCAGGAATCGACTGCGCTGTGTTTTGTGCGGTGTCCTTGGACGGCGCCGGGTGGTCATCCGCCATGTTCTGCTTGAAGGCCTTGATGCCCTTGGCTAGGTCGCCCATCAACCCGCTGACCTTGCCGCCTCCGAACAACAGCAGCACCACCAGCAGCACCACCATCCAGTGCCAGATGCTGAATTCGCCCATACGCTGATTTCCTCCATCGCAGTGGCGTTGCCGGGCCATCGAACATGGGCCGAACAACACCCGCGGACTATAGACGCCGCTTAGGGAAGTGGGTTGCGGGGGGTGGCGTGGAAACGCTGGTAAGGCAACGAGCGGAGACAAAATTCGGCTTTGTAGCTTCCGCGGCAGGCTCATCCGCGGCGCTTCGCTCCTCGACCTCCTCCGTGCTGCGGGAGAGGTTCGCTTCTACCGCGCCGCGGTGGTCTCGCGCGTGGCGCGCGGTGCCGCTTCGCCGGCAGGACCGGAAATGGTCGGCTTGTCGGCACTCGCTTCCATCGAAGCGTCGTCCGGCTCCGCCATGTTCTTCTTGAACGCCTTGATGCCCTTGGCGAAGTCCCCCATCAGGTTGCTGACCTTGCCGCCGCCAAACAGCAGCAACACGACCAGCAGGACCACCATCCAATGCCAGATGCTGAGGCCACCCATCTATTCTCTCCGCTACACGGGACCGGCCAGACGTCCCCTGCCTAAGCCTTCCGGTTTCTCATCGCAGTTTAGCCGATCTCACCCCTGGCCGCCAGCCGACATGGCGCCGCAAGCCCCCTCGCGCAAGTATTTCGTGCCCTATCCCGCCTCCGGCCAGAGGTACTGTTCCATGGTGCAGTGCAAAAGCGGGATGTTTCGCCTGGCGCATGCAGGATTCGTTGCGGGACACGGAATGCCGTCGTATGGTCATATGGTTGGGGAGGATTCAACCTGAGCCAAAGTAACCGGCAAGGGACGCCTCTCCACAGGGATGGGCGTCTGGCGGCATGTCTGGGCGCCCCTGTTCAATCGGGTGGCGGTCGGTCCAGTTGGGCACCGCTCCCAGGCAGAAAGGCGACACGTCGATGCCGAAGGGCACGGTTAAGTGGTTCAATCCGACGAAGGGGTACGGCTTCATTGCGCCGGATACCGGGGGGAAAGACGTTTTCGTTCATATCAGTGCCGTCCAGAAGGCTGGCCTGCGCAGCCTGAGCGAAGGCCAGAAGATCGGCTTCGAGGTCGAGCAACAGCAGAACGGACGTGCAGCCGCGGTGAACCTGTCACAGACCGACTAGCCCCATCCGCCGCACGTGCTGGCGTGCGGCAGCTTTACGCAATCCATAGCCACCCGGGCTCCCCGGTGTGGGCGGAAAAAACATGTGTCACGGAAGCGGTGGCTGCAAGGCAACGCGTTGTGGGCTTGCGTGCAACAGCGTGATTGCCTACGGGACTGACGAAGAGGACCAATGCCGCCCATGAGCCACACCCTGCAACAGCTTCGCGGTCGCCAACCCGGGGCGCCACCACGCTCTGCACTTGACGCCGACGCCGTCCGCGCCGCCTATCGGCGTTGGGCAGGTGTTTATGATACCGTGTTCGGCAGCGTCTCCAGGGCCGGTCGCCGGCGCGCGGTGACGCTGGTGAACCGCCTGCCGGGCCGCGAGGTGCTGGAAGTGGGCGTGGGCACCGGCCTGGCGCTGCCGCGCTACAACGCGGACAAGCGCGTCACCGGAATCGATCTCTCGTCCGACATGCTGCGGCAGGCGCGGAAGCGGGTGGCCGCGCTGAAGCTGGCCAACGTCGCGGGCCTGCACGAAATGGATGCCGAGGCCACCGGCTTTCCCAACGGTGCCTTCGACATCGCGGTGGCGATGTTCGTGGCCTCGGTGGTGCCGAACGCGCGCCAATTGCTCGCCGAGATGCGCCGCGTGGTGCGGCCCGGCGGCAACATCCTGTTCGTCAACCACTTCGCCGCTGAGAACGGGCCGCGCTGGTGGGTCGAATGGGCAATGGCCCCGGCCTCCCACAAGCTGGGCTGGCATCCAGATTTTGCCTTGCAGGCATTGTTCCCCCCGGACGACCTGGCGCGACTCCAGTTCGAGCCGGTGCCGCCGCTGGGCATCTTTACCCTCGTGCGGCTGCCGAACTGAGTCGCGCACGTACGCCGTCTCGGAACCGATCCCGGGGCAGCGGCGGAGAACTGGGCGTCACAACACCTTCAGTAGCGCCTCTACCTCGACCGGCGTGCCCGCCGAGGCGGTTGTGGCGTCGGGTGCGATGCGGCGGATCAGCCCGGACAGCACCTTGCCGCTGCCCAGTTCGACGAAACGGTCTACCCCCAGGGCCGTCATCGCCTGCACGCATTCGCGCCAGCGCACCGTCGCGGTGACTTGCTGCACCAGCAGGTCACGGATACGCGCCGGGTCGGTTTCCTTCGCCGCCGAAACGTTGGCGACCAGCGGCACCAGCGGCATGCCAGGCGGGGTCTTTGCCAGCGCTTCCGCCATCGCATCCGCGGCCGGCGCCATCAAGGCGCAATGGAAGGGCGCGGAAACCGGCAGCAGCATCGCCCGTCGGATGCCCAGGCCGGATGCGAGCGCCACGGCACGTTCCACCGCCTCGCGATGGCCGGACACGACGACCTGGCCGGCGCCGTTGTCGTTGGCCACCTGGATCACCTGGGTTTCCGGCTGCTCGCCGTCGGGGACGGGCGCAGCGGCATCGCAAAGTTTCTGCGCCTGGTCCAGGTCGGCGCCGATCAGCGCGGCCATTGCGCCTTCGCCGGCCGGGACGGCCTTTTGCATGGCCAGGCCACGTAGCTTCAGCAGCCGCGCCGCGTCGGACAGGGAGAACGCGCCGGCCGCCGAGAGCGCCGTGTACTCGCCCAGCGAATGCCCGGCCACCACAACGGATGTCTGTTTCAGCGCGATGCCGCCCTCTTTTTCTACCACGCGTAGCACCGCCAGCGAGTGCGTCATCAGCGCGGGCTGCGTGTTCTCCGTCAGGGTCAGTTCTTCGCCCGGCCCTTCGAACATCAGGCGCGAGAGGTTCTGGTGGAGCGTTTCGTCCACCTCCTGGAACACCTCTCGTGCGGCGGGAAACGCGGCGACAAGGTCGCGGCCCATGCCGACGGCCTGGCTGCCCTGGCCGGGAAAAACGAAGGCATGGGTTGGCATGTGGTTTGGCCCCCTGGACGTTGACGCGAGGGCGTAACCTTGCTGTCGCACGAGTGTCAACGCGACGCCGTACCGTTGTGCGGCACGGCAGGGTATGGCATTCGTACCCTCACCGTCAGGAATAAGGGGCTCCTGCAGGTGACGATTCTACTAGATGGATTGCCGCGGCGTGGGCTGTTGGCCGGTGCGGCCGCGCTCTGGGCCACGGGCTCGGCCCGCGCCGAGGCCGCATGGACGCGCCATGCCTATGAATCGGCGATGCGCGAATCGGGTCGGCCGGTCAGCCTGACCGATGCGCAGTTCGACGCCATCCAGCAGCGCAAGCCCGCCGCGATGCGGCTGATCGACACATATCTGAAACAGCACCTGGGCAGCGCCGATCCCGCCGTTATGGCCGCCTTCGAAGCCGTGCCGCGCGAGTATTTCCACTACATCTACTCGGAACATCGCGCGACTCCGGGCGATGCGTACGAGAAGGACCCGAAGCCGTGGGGAATCGGCTGGGGCTCGGCGCTGTCGGACTATCTGGGGCAGGCCTACATGACCCAGGTCTGCCAGCCGAAGTCCGGCCAGACGACGCTGGAAATCGGCACCGGCAGCGGCTTCCAGAGCGCGCTGCTGTCGCGCATCGTCGCGCAGGCTTACACGATCGAGATCATCGCTCCGCTGGGCAATGCGGTCAGCCGTATCTTCAGGCCGCTCGGCTATGACAACGTGCACACCAGGGTGGGCGACGGCTATTACGGCTGGCCGGAGGTCCAGGGCGGCTTCGATGTGATTATCGTGACCTGCGCTGCCCAATACGCGCCGCCGGACCTGTTCAAGCAGATGAAGCCGGGCGGGCGGATGGTGATCCCGATCGGACAGCCGTTCAAACGCGGACAGGTGCTGTATGTTTATACCAAGGATGCGGCGGGCAAGATCCATTCGCGGCGCGACATGGGCGTGTTCTTCATCCCGATGACGGGGGCGATCGACAAGACGGCTCGGCCGGGTATTACGCCGGCGGCCGCGATGGTGGAGAAGCTGAAGGCGGAGTGAGCGGCGGGCTATCGCAATAGATGGAACCGCTTGAGGCGCCCCGGAAGCGCCGCGCCCCGCATGGTGTGAAAATCAAGAATTTTGCCGTTTCCGACGTCGCGCGAGCCAGACGGTGCGACCGCCTCCGGTTTGCCAGTCCTCGGCCGCATGAGCGACAACCTCGAAGCCGACGTTGTCGAGCAGTACGGTGTATTCATCCGGGTCTAAGCTGGCGTGGTAGAGAGGGTCGCCCCGATACGATCCCACGCCTTCGCCATAGGCTGGCCCACTGTTGAACATCAGCACGGCCGACGGCTCGGTATGCCGGGCGAACACGTCGAAAATCCCGCGTTGATCATCTGGAGCGAGGTGAAAGATGCTGTCCCAAGCGAGTATGCCGTCGAACCTGCGGGGAAGCGCCAGCAATCGCATGTCTTCCACTAGCCATTCATGATCGGGAAGGCGGTCGTGACATAACGAAATCAACGTCGGGGAAGAGTCGACACCCGTCACGTGAAACCCGTGTTCAGCCAGGAACACGGCGACCGGAGCTCCCGACCCGCATCCCACATCGAGGACGGTGGCACCGCCCGGCAGTACGGCGGCAAAGCGGTCGTGCCACGGCTTATCATTCCATGGTTCAACATGGCGGTTGCGGTCGGCATCCCAAGCGCGAGCGTGTCGCTCGTAGTGCTCGATAACGCGGTCGGCCATTTCCTTCATATCTTGCTGTTAGCAAGTTGCAGGTCGGCAGGCTACTACCGTGCAAAGGTCAAGAATTTCGCGCCGCGCAGCAGGCCCAAGCTATTCAATCCCTTACATAGTGCACAATTCTGGTGCGCATGTCCGGTTCGGCTGGAACCAGCTCTCCCCCGACTTGGACATAACCAGGTCGCCCCTTGCCGAACTTCGTGCCCCCCGACAGGTGAGTTTACCGCGCCCGCCCGCGTCCCCCTTGCCGCTTGCCAGCCGCGGCGGCTTCTCCGGTCTTTGCCCCCGTCGGCAACCCCGGTGCAAGCACGCGCCAGGCTGCGCAGGGTTGTCCGAGCCCATATCATGACCGGAATACGCATGCCCCTCCCGACGCACTACCCGCCGATGCGTGCCTGCGCCTCGGCCGGGGTGACGATGGCGATGTCTCCGTCGCGTACGAGGTCGCGCAGGTCATGGTCGCCGGAGACGATAAGATCGGCCCCCGGCGGCGACAGCGTCTGCGATCACCTCATCGTCGTCGGGGGCGGCGATGACGACGGCAGGGACGGCGGGCGGGGCTACCAGATCGGTGATGTCGATGTAGTCGGCTATCACCTGCCAGGTTGACACGAGCCGGCCAGAGCAGAATGACAAATCGGTGTCTGGGAGCTCGCTACGTGACCCTGGCAACTATCGCATCCTTGAGGGAAAATACCATCGTCAGCCTGCTGGTATCGGCTGGTTGGATCTTCGGCTCAGCGCACCAACCTGCATAAGTCGCGCGTTCTCGGGTTGATCGCCGCGCGATACTTCGACCAAACCCGCCGGAGACCAAGAGCGGTAGCATGTTCCTGCACAACGTCTAGGGGCACGG
This sequence comes from Acetobacteraceae bacterium, assembly GCA_035523995.1. Lineage (GTDB taxonomy): Bacteria > Pseudomonadota > Alphaproteobacteria > Acetobacterales > Acetobacteraceae > JASHVB01. The sequence continues at coordinate 9,641 of DATKPQ010000001.1, forward strand.
TCTAGTTGAGGAGGTAAGAATGCCAGATCTCGATAAGTCTTGGGAAAAAGTAAGAGCCTACATGCCGCGCTACGTTCAAATGGCTCGCGCAAATCAGGCGAAGGCAATTGTTCCGTTCAGCCAGTCGCTCTATCTCTCAATCGTCGACTCAAACAGCACAGGAGCGTGCTACGGGTTTTCCCTAGGATGGCTTGTCTTTTTACGTGCGCCACAGTCTAACGGTTCTAGCTTTGTGGAAGAAGCCTTTCTGATGGCAGCCAGCTTCAAAACTCTCGACGAGAAGGGCAAGCGTGACGCAAAGTTTACAGGCTACCAAGGCCAACTCAACTCCTATCAAATGTATTGGCCGTCGGAATACCAGACCGTTGATGAGCTTAAGCGGGCAGGCTTAAGTCTGGTCAAGTGGGATCAACAGATTCCCGGACATTCGTCGAGCATGCTCAAGGCGCTGACGGCCCATCTGACGGACGGGTCGAAGGGCGAATATTTCCTGATCAAGTCGCCCAATCATGCCATGGCGGCGGCCCACCACAACGGTCGGTATGCCTTTTTTGACCCGAATTTCGGCGAAGCGGCTTTCGACTCGTCAAACAGCTTCAAGGAATTTGTGCAGAAATGGATGGGCCAGGACAAAATCCAACAATCCTATAAGGGAGTGCAGGGCGGCAGGCGAGACGCGCCTCCCGCGAAGCATCTTAGCCTACAAGTCTGCGGATTCGCTGTTGCTAAATGACAGGGTCGCAATTCGAATTCGTGAGATCACATCGCATCCCGAATCCGGGAAATCACTTTCAGGTCAGTGCGATCAGTGCTTCCGCTTCGGTGCCCACAGGATCGTGTCGCATCCGGCCCGCGCCGCCAGTCGGTCCATCTGGATCGAGGCCATGTGGCCCAGTGACCGCGAAGCTGTGCGATTTGGCCATCGGGCTAGTCCAGCCTGAGTTGGTGTGGCTGGAGGGCCTTCGGCTCTGTTGGCTGCCTTAGCGTGCCCGTCTGCCTCCCCCCTGCCGCGCCGCCGGCCGGGCCCCGCCGCGAGTCCCCCGCTGCTCGCCCGGGCGCGCGCCCGCTGGTGGCGCGCCGGCCCCCGCCGGTGCATTCCCGCCGCCCGATGGCGCGCTCCCGCTGCCGCCCGGCGCCGCCGCCTCCTCCTTCCGCACCGCCGGCGCTTGTGGTGCCGCGGCCGGCGCGGCACCTGTGCTCGCCCGCACGGCCTGAGTCTGCGGCGCCGCCACCGCCTCCCGCCGCAGCCGGTGCTCGCCCAGGAACAACAGGATCGGCGCCGCAATGAAGATCGAGGACGACGTCCCCACGACGATCCCGAACAGCATTACCCAGGCGAAGCCGGAAATCGATTGCCCGCCGAACAACGCCAGAGGCAGGGCCGCGATGAACACCGTCATCGACGTGCCCACCGTCCGGTTCAGCGTCTCATTGATCGAAAGATCGATCAATTCGCGCAGCGGCATCGTCTTGTATTTGCGCAGGTTCTCCCGCACCCGGTCGTAGACCACCACCTTGTCGTTGGTGGAATAGCCGAGCACGGTCAGGATCGCCGCGACCATCACCAGGTCGAAATCGAAGCGGGTCAGCGCCAGGAAACCGATCGCCTTGGTGACGTCCAGAACCAGGGTCACCACTGCGCCGACGGCGAACTGCCATTCGAAGCGGAACCAGATATAGACCAGGATCATCGCCAGGCTGATGCCCAGTGCCAGCAAGCCGTTGCGGAACAATTGTGCACTGACGGCGGCGCCCACAGCGTCCGCCTGCATGATCGTCGTACCTGGCACCTTGGCATCCAGGGCGGCATGCACGCGGTCCACCATCTGCGCCGTTGCTTTTTGCGTGGGCTGCGTGCCCATGCGGATCAGCACATCGGACGGGCCGCCAAACCGCTGCACGCCCTGGTCCGGGATGCCGGCGGCAGACAGCGCCGCACGAATCTGGGGAAAATTCGCTGGACCGGGCGTCTTCGCCTGGATCACCACGCCACCGGAGAAGTCGATCCCCAGATGCAGCCCGGGATGGAAGAATAACACCACGGACGCGGTCGACAGGATCGCCGACACGATCAGCCCCATGAAGCGGCCCTTCATGAACTGGATGCGGGTGCCGTCGGGAATGATGCGGAACAGGGGGCGGATGAACATGGCGGATCAGACCGGCAGCAGGCGGGGTCGGGTGCGGGTGTACCAGCGCGACACCAGCGGCCGCGTCAACATCCACGCGGTGAACAGCGACGTGGCGATGCCCACGGTGATGGTCACGGCGAATCCTTTCACCGGCCCCGACCCGAAGATGAACAGCATCACGTGCGCCAGGAAGGCGGTGGCGTTGCTGTCGAAGATGGTGCTGTAGGCGCGCTTGAAGCCATGTTCCAGCGCGGCGAGGGGAGGTCGGCCGTTGCGTTGCTCCTCGCGGATGCGTTCGTTGATCAGGATGTTGGCGTCCACCGCCATGCCCAGCGTCAGCAGGATACCGGCCATGCCGGGCAGGGTCAGGGTCGCCTGCAGCAGCGACATGATGCCCAGCATCAGCACCAGGTTCACCACCAGGCACAAATTCGCGAACCAGCCGAACAAACCGTAGAAGATCGCCATGAAGGCGATCACCAGCACGAAGCCGACCGCCAGCGAGATGGCGCCGGCGCGGATGCTGTCCGCCCCCAGTTCCGGCCCGATCGAGCGTTGCTCGACCACCGTCAGCGGCGCGGGCAATGCGCCGGCGCGCAGCAGCAAGGCGAGGTCGGTGGCGGAGGAGGCGGTGAAATTGCCGCTGATCTCGCCCCGCCCGCCGGTGATAGGCTCGCGGATCACCGGGGCGGTGATGATCTTGCCGTCCAGCACGACAGCGAAGCGGTGGTTGACGTTGGCCCGGGTCACGTCGGCGAAGCGCTGGGCGCCTACCGAGTTGAAGGCGAAATTCACCACCCACTCGCCGGTCTGCGAATTGGTACCGGCACGGGCGTCGGTCAGGTCGCCGCCATCCACATCGACGCGGCGGCGCACAGCGAGCTTCTGAGTCGGGTTGTCCTGCATCGGCAGGATCTCGTCGCCGATGGGCGGCGGACCCGGGGTATAGGGATTGGCGGTATCGTCCACGAGCTGGAACGTCATGTGGGCGGTCTTGCCCAGCAACTGCTTGATGTGATCGGGATCGCTGACGCCGGGAAGCTGCACCACGATGCGGTCGCTGCCCTGCTGGGTGATCTCGGCATCGACCAGCCCGGTCTCATCGATGCGGCGGCGGACGATCTCGATCGACTGCTGCACCGCCGCCTGGGCGCGCGCGTTCAGTGCCACCGGCGAGAGGGTCAGCGTGACGGTGCCGCGGGCGGGGCTGACGATGTCCAGGTCGGGCGTGTTGGTGGGCCCTTCCGGCGTGATCAGCGGCTTCAGCGCGTTCAGGGCGGCGCCGGTCTGGTCCGGGTTGCGCAGCACCAGCAGGATGCGGTTCTGGTCCGGCTGCGTTTGCAGCGAGCGATAGAAGATCTCGCCGGGGCGCAGGTCCTGGCGAACGCCGTCGAGCAAGCCTCCCAGCCGCTCCTTGATCACCGCCTGCATATCCACCTGCATCAGCAGATAGGACCCGCCGCGCAGGTCCAGCCCCAGATGCACGGTGCGCCAGGGCAGCCACCGCGCCGGGGCGGACGCCAGATTGGGGATGCACAGCAGTGCGCCGAGCAAACACAGGCCCAGAATCACTGAAATCTTGAGACGGCTGAAGTACATCATCGGTCTGGCAATTGTGCTCCGGGTAGGCTGGGCGGCCGGAGGCTATGCGCTGCCGGTCCGGCACTGTCCAGCGTCTTCGTGATGGGCGGGCCTGACCTGCCATCTACCCGCGCGGATCGGGCGGCAGGCGCCCCGATCATCTCTGCGCTGATGGCCGGGGCAGGCCCGGCCATGACGCTTTATTCCCGCATCGCGCGGGCGCGCTTTGCCGCTGGGCGGTCCCAGCACACGGCCAGCCAGGACTTGACGCGCGGCCAGCGCGCCAGGTCCAGGCTCAGCCCGCGATATAGCGCGGCAGCCACATTCAGGTCCGCGATGCTGAACGCGTTGCCCACCAGCCAGCCGGAGCGCGCCAGGGCGCCATCCAGCACATTGAAGGCCGGCACCATCTCCGCCCACGCTGCCGCGGCAATCTCCGGCTTTCGCTCGGCTTCCGGCAGCCCGGTGCTGTGATTGGCGTAATTGACGATCTGCCGGTCCAGGCGGTCGGTTTCCCAGAAGCTCCATTGCCAGCACAGCGCCTCATCGCGCGGATCGGACGGATACAGCGGGCTGTGGTGCTTCTTGGCCAGATAGAGGTTGATCGCCATCGATTCCGACAGCACGAAGCCGTCGTCCTCGATCACCGGCACGCGGGCGTTGGGGTTGAGTGCGAGGAATTCCGGCGTACGAACGGCGGGGGCGCGCGGCAGGACGTCGTCGTGCTCGTAGTCGAGGCCGAGCTCGCCCACCATCCACAAGGTGCGGATGGTGCGTGAGCGGGCGCTGCCGTGGATGCGAAGCATATGGTTTCCTCCTGGTGGTTGCTGGTCAGTTGGTCAGGGAACGGACGGGCCGGCAGATGCCGGCATAGTC
>DATKPQ010000002.1:0-4274 GCA_035523995.1 Acetobacteraceae bacterium
TTCGCCATGGCGGTCTGGGGCGTTGGCGTGATGCTGGGGCCGATCATGGGGCCGACCGTCGGCGGCTGGCTGACCGAAACCTATGACTGGCGCTATGTGTTCTACATCAACCTGCCGTTCGGCATACTCGCCGCCGCCGGCCTGATGATCTTCCTGCCGGGCGGGCGAGAGCATCGGCCGCAGCGTTTCGACTGGCTCGGCTTCAGTGTGCTGGCGATCGGCATCGGTGCCTTGCAGTTGATGCTGGACCGCGGCCTTGACCAGGACTGGTTCAGCTCCCGTGAGATCGTCACCGAGGCCGTCTTCGCCGGCCTGGGCTTCTACTTGTTCCTTGTCCACGCGGCGTCGGCGCCGCAGCCGCTGATCCGCCCGGCCTTGTTCCGCGATTTGAATTTCACCTCCGGCGTGCTGCTGATGTTCATGGTCGGCATCTTCATGGTGTCCAGCCTGGCGCTGATGACGCCGTGGCTGCAGATCCTGAGCCAATACCCGGTGGAAGCCGCCGGCCTGATCATGGCGCCGCGCGGCCTGGGCAGTTGCGTGACGACCCTGGCAACCGGCCGCCTGGCGTCGCGCGTCGACGCGCGGCTGCTGGTGGCGATCGGGCTGGTGATGCTGAGCTACAGCTATTTCCTGATGAGCCGCTGGACGCCCGACGTATCGCAACACGAGATCATCATCGCGATCATCATCCAGGGCGGCGCCATGGGGCTGTTGTTCACGCCGATTCAAATTCTGGCGTTCGTTACCCTGCCGGCGTCGATGCGGACGGAAGGCGCGGCGCTGTTCTCCCTGCTGCGCAATCTGGGCGCGGCGATCGGCGTGTCGATCGCGTCGTCGATGCTGGCACGCAATGCGCAGGCGCTGCATGAGATGATCGGCGGGTCGGTCACGCCGTTCAATCGGGCACTGCAAGTGGCCGGGCCGATACATCGGTGGCTGGATCCGGCAAGCCGGCATGGGGCTGCGTTGCTGGACCGGATCATCCAGGAGCAGGCGCAGATCGTGTCGTACGCCGATATTTATCTGGCGTTGATCATGGCGACGGTGCCGGCATGGCTGCTATTGTTCTTGATGCGCATGCCGCGGAAGGTGGTGGGCGCGGCGGCGGAATGAGTCATCGCGGCTGATCGGCCCTGCAATGCGTTTGTGAGCGAAGCGGCGCGTTGCTACAGGCCTGCCCTTCACAATGAATACCGCCAAACGACAAAGCGGATGCGGCGCATGCAGCCAGTGGTGCGCGTATCGATTCTGCGATGCCCGCCGGAGCATTTCTGCCGAGCTCCGGCAAATGATGATGGAGGCCGATGCCGTTTTGCGTCGCGGGATCGAGGCCATGGTGGGATTGCTAGCCTTCCATGTCGGCGAGGATAAGGTCACGTTTTCGCTGTCGAACGTCAGCCTTTGGACCAGCCTCGAAGCCGCCAAGCACTTGGACACGTTCCAGCCGATGCCGGACCTGGGCAAACCCTTCATTGCGAAGAATGCGGCGTTCGCGCGTCCGATCATGAACTACGTGACGTTGTGGCAATTGAATAGTTCGGCGGTGTCGGGAGACACAGCGCCGTAACTGTTCCTCGTTATCCGGTTCGTCCGAGGGTCTGCTGCCGAGCCCGAGCCGCCAGTCCCTTGCTGCGCACCGGCTCGATGATCAGGCGGTCAGAGAAGGCGCTTACGAAGACGATGAGGTGCCGCCAGAGTGCGATGCGACGTTGGTCGAATCATTCGTCGGGTCGGCCAGTGTTGATTGACGAAGTTCTGGATGATCGCCACGCAATGGTCAAAGCCCGGCTGGTATTGGCCAGTGGCGATCTGAGCGACCTGCGCCGCAGAGAAACCCCTGCGTGGCGATCCGCTGCAGCACAATCTGCAATTGCGGCCACCAGGCTGCCCTATCGGCGATCAGATCGCCTGCCGCGGCTCGCTCCACCAGCGCGCTCGGCTGCATCGCGCACAGGCTGATGCGGAGTCAGGCCGATAAAAGAACGACGCCATCCAGTGCGCAGGGAAGAGCGACGGTCAACGCCGGCCTCAATCTTTGTTCATGATGCTTTAACTATTTGCCGACACCATCAGGAGCAGACCCAAAGGATTTTTGCCCATGCGGAACCAGAGGTGTCGGCATTGACGTGAGGACTGATCGCGAAAAGCCCCGGTCAGGCGTAGCCACAGCGGGGAACATCGGTTTGGTGAATGCGAGGTCGATCATGAGCGACGTGCAAATGCAACTCGCGGCGGGCAACTATGCGGCTGCCATACAGGATGAGTTGGGGAACATGGGCGCTACCGCCACCATGTCACAAGGCGGTGTCGTGGTAACAGGCTCGGTGGGGGTTGCGCCTGCGTCCGGGTCCCAATCACTGCGCAGCACGCAGCCAGCAGTCATCATTTCGCTGTCTCCTGCCGCGCAGAATATTCTGTCGGGTGCCCAGATCGCATTGGATGTGATATCGGCAGTCCGGGCGAATGGACAGGGGGCGCCTGCGTCTGCATCCACACGCAGCAGCAGCGGCGCCCCGGTCAAACCAGACAGCGTGTCGCAGGCTCCTTCGCTCGTTCAGCCAAGCACCGGGGAGGTCATATCGTCGCCGTCTGATCCCTCAATTTCACAGATCGTGCAGCTCGCAAAGTCTTCTCTCTCGGATCCAACTGCAGTCTATTACAACTTTGTGAACCAGGTGGGAGGGGCAAGTAAATTTGCGGCCTTCATGTTCAGTGGTAGCGAAGAGCAATCTTTTGTACAGGCATTCAATAATAGGACGCTGACCATCCAAAACGCATCTGATGTGGCCGGGTTGGATCTGCAGGACAATACGGTTCTCACGGGCACCTCCGAGCGCGTAAACATGAGCATGAATGACGCATGGATGGCCAGTCAGGACTCAAGCAAAGGCACGTACTCGACTGGTCTTTTCATACCGGTCGTCGGGGGTATCTATGTCACATGGGCGAACCCGGCTGCGAGCGCAAGTTCTGATCCCTGACCACGGCTGAACTGCAATTGTCCGTCCACGGGACGTGCGGCGCGGAGCGGACCAGCCGGTGCGCTCAAGGCCGGGCTTTCCACCGCACGCGGGTGTACTATCCACGTTACCTGCACAAAATGTTCGGATGGCGCGTTGCTTCTCCCCACCGTCCTGTCGTCAGGCGTCCGGTCCGGCACCAGCGCCCGATCGCTTGATCCCCTCGCGACCGCGCGGCGGCAGCGCTCTCCACCTCAACCCGCCTTGCCGCGCCGCGCCGCCTGCCCAACCGTATCGAGCGCACTGAGAAACCGCGAGCGATCCTGCTTGCTCAGCGGCGCCGGGCCGCTGGTGGCGATGCCAAGCTCGCGCAGGTGGCGCGACACATCGCGCCCGGCCAGTGCGTTGCCAATATTGTCGCCGGTCCACACCCGCCCCGTCGGCGCCAGCGCCCGCGCGCCCTTCTCCAGGCAGCGCGACGCCAGCGGGATGTCTGCCGTCACGCAGACATCCCTCCCCGTTATATGCTCGACGATCCAGTCATCCGCGGCGTCTGGCGTCGCAGCGACCGTGATCATGTGCACGTTCGGCCGCAAGCTGGGACGGATCGGCCGCGACCCGTTCGACACCACGAACACGCCGAGGCCGAGCCGGTCCGCGACGCGAAACACCTCCTCGCGCACAGGACAGGCATCGCCATCGACGTAGATGTCCGTCATGCCGCGTCGCGCATCCCGCCCGCCCGGCGCCCGCGCCCGGACCGCCGTCGCCGCGACCGTCCCGGCGCGGCTTTGCCCCCCGCCGGCTGCGACTTGGCGCCCGGGCCGGAGGGCGCACGCGCCGGCGCCTGCGGTGGCGTTCCGCTGCCCACCGGGATCGGCTTGCGCGTCGCCTTCTCAATCGCCCGCAGCGCGCCATGCTCGGCCGCGTCGCAGAACGAGATCGCGATGCCCGCCGAGCCGGCGCGCGCAGTGCGGCCGATGCGGTGCACGTAGCTCTCCGGCTCGACGGGGAGGTCGAAATTGATCACGTGCGACACGCCGGTGACGTCGATGCCGCGCGCGGCGATGTCGGTCGCCACCAGCACCCGGGCGCGGCCGCTGCGGAATTTGTCGAGTGCCCGCTCGCGTGCCGGCTGGCTCTTGTTGCCGTGCAGCGCTTCTACCGCGACGCCGTCACGATCCAAGTCGCCGGCCACGCGGTCGGCGCCGCGCTTGGTGCGGGTGAAGACGATCACGCGCGACAGCGCCGGGTCGGAGAGCATGCGCGCCAGCAACGCCCGCTTGCCCGCTTGCGGCACGAAATGCACCG
>DATKPQ010000003.1:0-42613 GCA_035523995.1 Acetobacteraceae bacterium
CTACGGCCCTTTGCCCTACGCTCGCCTCGAACAGATCAGCCTGAAGTTTCTGGCGGCGAGGAAGGCGCGGAGGGCACGCACCGTGTGCCGGCTCGAGTGGCGCCGATCTGAGCAGTCCCACCACAATCAGGATGACGGCGGGTGACAATCGGTGATGGCCTGGACCAGGGAAGCTCTCCGCCCGGCGCGGTTCGCCCAGCGCTGGCAAGCGCGCCTGCCATTTCCCGCTGCTGTCTGTCTGGCCTGCTATGGCCGCCGCGTTCCACCCCGACAGTGGGTAGCCGCCCACACTTCCGTCGACCGAGTCGCCGGCAACCGGCCGCCGGTCCACCCCGCCAAATTTCTGCTAGCTATGTGCTTGCTAGGCAATTCTCCAAGACCGCCCGCCTATCCATAACCCCTTGAAAACCCTGGCGGACCCGACACGACTCGAACGTGCGACCTTCGCCTTCGGAGGGCGACGCTCTATCCAACTGAGCTACGGGTCCTGCGCCACTCTCCTCATAGCGGGAAACGCCCTGGGGCGAAAGGGCGGCGAAAGGGCGGCCCACCGTTTCCGCCGGGCAATCGCACCTGAGGTGAGACGGGGCAGCGGCATGCGGCTCACCACCCGACGCCTGTGGCGCCGGTCGCGAAGCAAAGTCAGTCCACCACAGATTTCAGTAGCCAAAGCACTGCAAGCGCCCTGGCCGCGTCGGTCAGCCACGGCCAGGGCTTACCATCGGCTACTTGTTCCCGAGCGGCCGGCGGCGCTTCCGTAACGTGTCTCCTGCCGATCGGTTCCCACCCCTTTTCCGGCGCACTGCCAAGTGCGACAGCAGGACAGGCCTGAATGCGGCGGCTATGCGAACGCCATCCGCGCGCTGAGCAATTGACGCAGCTTCGCCGCTCCCGCCGTACCCTTCACAGCCTCGCGCCAGCACGCCTCCGCCACGCGCTGATGGGCGGCGATCGCCTCATCCGCCCCGGTGATCATGGCGACGCCGGTATGGGCACCGGGATGGGTATCCGTCCGGAACGGGTTGATCGCCAGGCTGACCCGGTCGCGCGCACGCAGGATCTTGAATGCCGAACTCGGCACAGCGCCGGTGAGCAAGCCGAACTGCAGGCCCATCGGCTCGGTCTCCATGAAGCGCGCCATGTTTTCGATCTCGGTGACGGCGACATCGCGGCAGATGGCGCGCACGCGCTCGGACACCGCGACACTGCCGGCGATCCCGGTCTCCAGCATGCGCTGCACCGATGCCAGCGAGACCATGGCGATGATTCCGGGCCGCCGCATTGCGTACATCCGCTTGCGGGCGGCCAGGATGTTCAGCACTTGCTCTGCCATGCTGCGCATCGCTGCACGCTCATGGCCGGCCTGGTCGGCAACCTCCTCGAACGCCTCCGCCAGGGCAGCATCGTACGAATCCGACGTGGTCAGGTAGCAGACCGGCCCGAACAATTGCAGGATCTGGTCGGCGGTTTCCTCGATCTGGCGGACGCGTTCGAAATAGCCGATCGGGCGGTTGTAGTACTCGACGCCGATGCCGAGCAAGGAGAGAGGGGAGATTTTCAGCAGCTCGGCGAGGCGTTTGATGGTGTCGAGCTTGATGACCTCGCCCTTCTCGTAGCGGTAGAGCGCGGCGCGCGACACGCCGAGGCGGGCGGCAATTTCCTCGGCGCGCAGCCCCGACTCAAGGCGATAGGCCCGGAGCTGCTGGCCGATCTCGGTAAACCGCATAGACATCAGCGGCCCCTCCCGGCCCCAGCTATGGATGGTTGTGGGCGCCCGGCTCCCACCTTTCGTCAGGCGGACACGCGCTGAGTCTCAGAATCGCGGCATGCGCGAGAACATTAGGCAGGCCCGTCCGGAAACTCAACTCCTTTTTCGTACCATGCGACTCGTTTCGGCTCGGCCGGTGATTCACCGCTTGGGTCTAACGGAACAATTGCCAATTTCTTCAATGGCTAAGACCAATGCCGAATGGTCAAGATCGGCCCCGCCATGCGCCGCACAGGCGGAAAACATCTGCTGGGCGATCGCTGTATTCGGCAACGCAAGGTTGAGTTCCTTGGCCGCGGTCAGCGCAAGGTTAAGGTCTTTCTGGTGCAGCCTGATGCGGAAGCCGGGGTTGAAGGTGCCCTTCAGCATGCGCTCGGCGTGGACTTCGAGGATGCGCGAGGAGGCGAATCCGCCCATCAGCGCCTGGCGGACCTTGGCGGGATCGGCGCCGGCGCGGGCGGCGAATACCAAGGCCTCGGAGACCGCCTGGATGTTCAGCGCCACGATGATCTGGTTGGCCACCTTGCAGGTCTGGCCATCACCGTTCGCCTCGCCGACATGCGTGATGTTCTTGCCCATCTTGTCGAACAACGGCTTGGCGCGTTCGAAGGCCCTGGAGGGGCCGCCGACCATGATGGTCAGTGTCGCCTGCTTTGCGCCGACTTCGCCGCCGGATACCGGCGCGTCGAGGTAATCGCAGCCCTTGTCGTTGATCTTCCTGGCAAATTCCTTGGTGGCAATCGGGCTGATCGAGGACATGTCGATCACCAGCGTGCCCTTCTTCAGACCCTCCGCCGCGCCGTCCTCGGAGAACAATACCGTTTCGACGTCTGGAGTGTCTGGTACCATCAGGATCAGTACCTCGGCCTTCGCGGCGACGTCCTTGGGTGAGGCGACCACCTCGGCGGCTGCGCGGACCTCCTCGGTCAGGCTTTTGCGTTCCGGCACAATCAGGTCGTGACCCGCTTGCTTCAGATTGAGTGCCATGGGCCGGCCCATGATGCCGAGGCCGATAAATCCAATTTTCATGTCGTGTCTCCTGTGGTTGAACGATCACCCAAGGGGTTACGGGTTGCCCGGGTTGCCCGCTGGCATCAGCGAATCGTCGATGGATTTGGCGCGGATCGCCGCCGGCCTTGCGGCCATCCGGCCGACGTAGTCGACGAATGCCGGGCGTTTCTCGATGATGCCGAATTGCAGGCCGAATCCGAGTTGCGACGCGACGTAGAGATCGGCGGCGGTGAAGCTGTCGCCGGCAAGGTAGGGCGCCGCCGAGACGGCGGCCTCCAGCACGTTCAGCACCGTTGGGAAATTGCCGTACCCGGCCGACCGCTCACGCTCGGCCGGGATCGTCAGGTTGAAGGCGTGGTTCGTCCAGGCATGCTCCAGCGGTCCAGCGGCAAAAAACAGCCAGCGGAAGTAGGGGCCACGCAGCGGGCTGGTGACCGGGGGGGCAAGGCCGGCGGCCGGAAAACGGTCGGCCAGGTACGCGCAGATCGCCGCAGCCTCGGCGACGACGGTCGTGCCGTGCCGCAAGGCGGGCACTTTGCCCATCGGGTTGATCGCGAGATAGGCTGGCGCCTTCATCGTGGTGCCGTACTCGAGCACCTCGGTGTGATAGGGCTGGCCGACCTCCTCCAGCATCCAGCGCGCAATCCGTCCGCGCGACATCGGGTTGGTGTAGAGCATGAGTTCGTCGGTCATGGGCGGCGGTTCCGGTGCAAGGAGGGGGTACAAAGTTCCTGCTCCCCGTGTGGGCTTGGGCCGCAAAGCGGACCAAGGAAAGGGGAGGGGTCGAACGGCAAATGCGTCAGGACCCCTGCCTCCCACCCACGCTCCGTTGCGCGGCTCAAGGCCGCACGGGGAGGGGAAGTATTGATTTTGCCTAAACGGCGAACTTCTCCCGCCAGCCGAGCCCGGCGACGGTCTCACCTGCTGGCCGATACTCGCAGCCGACCCAGCCGCGATAGCCAAGCTCGTCCATGCGGCGGAACACGAATGCCCAGCCGATCTCGCCGGTGCCCGGCTCGTTGCGGGCGGGGACGTCGGCAATCTGCATGTGGGCGATCACCGGCATGTAGCGTTCCATGCGCTTGGTGATGTCGCCCTCGGTGATCTGCACATGGTACACGTCGAACTGAAGGCCCAGGCGGTCGCGGCCGATGGCGTCCACCACCGCCGCGCCCTGTGCCTGCGTGTTGAGGAAATAACCGGGCATGTCGCGGTGGTTGATCGGTTCGATCACCAGCTTCACGCCGGCCGGGGCGGCTTGCTCTGCTGCCCAGGCGAGGTTGGCAGCATAGACGCTGGCTGCGGTCACGGGCGCCACGTCTGCCGGCACGATGCCCGCCATGCAGTGCACCAGCTTGCAGCCCAGGGCGTGGGCGTAATCCAGGGACAGCTTCACACCCTCGCGGAAGGCGGCCTGGCGGCCCGGCAGCGCGGCCATCCCGCGATCGCCCTTCGCCCAGTCGCCCGGAGGCATGTTGAACAAGACCTGGGTCAGCCCGGCATCGTTCAGGCGCTTGCGGATCTCAGCGGCAGGGTGTTCGTACGGGAACAGAAATTCGACGCCCTCGAAGCCGGTCCTGGAGGCGGCGGCGAAGCGGTCCAGGAACGGCAGTTCGTTGAACATCATGGAGAGGTTGGCGGCAAAGCGCGGCATGGCGGAGCCCTCCCTGGCTGCGGTGCGGCACAGTAGAAGCGGCGCGCAGTATGGCCAAGGTCCGGTCCCCGGCGTTCCGAGAACGGTCTCCGGCGTCCTGTGATGTGGCATCGCGGGGCGCCACTCACGTTATTTGCGACAGGCGCCGCTTCGCCCCAATCTGCTGGCCGAGGACCCGCCGATACATTCCAGACTGGGCGAGCCCCGGCGCCACGACAGGTTCAATGACAGGAACATGATCGCCGAACGTGTGCTGCTGGCTGTGCTGATCGGAGGCGTCGCCGCCGGCTGTATCCTCGTGTTGTATCCGTTCTTCTCCGCCCTGCTGTGGGCGGCGATTCTCGTGTTCACGACCTGGCCGATCGCCGAATGGCTGCGCGTCAATGCCCGATTGGGGCATATCGGCGCCGCGATCTGCATGGTGGCTCTGACCGCAGTGGTTCTGCTGCTGCCGTTGGCGCTCGCGGTGCCGGGCGGTGCCAAGGACGTGAACCACCTTCACCGGGTGATCGATAACGCCCTGGGCGGTGGCCTGCCCAATGCGCCGCACTGGGTGTTCACCATTCCGGTCGCCGGGCCGTCGCTTGGCGATTTATGGGACAGTTGGGCTGCCGATGTCTCCGCATTGGGCGCATTCCTTCGTCCCTATTTCGGCCTGCTGCTGGAAGGCAGCCTGAGCCTGTTGCTGGGCATCGCCCACGGCGTCGTATTGTTCGGCCTCGCATTGTTCATTGCGTTCTTTTTCTATTTGTACGGCGAGCCGCTGTCGGCGCGGCTGCGGCTGATCGCGCATCGTATTGACGGCGCGCGCGCCGATCGGCTGATTGCGGTCACAGGTGCCACGGTGCGCGGCGTGGTCTACGGGATCCTGGGCACCGCGATCGTGCAAGGGATTCTGACGGCACTTGGGCTTTGGCTCACCGGCGTGCCGCGGCCGGTTCTGTTGGGTGTGGTCGCCGGGTTCCTCGCGGTGCTGCCGATCGGTGCGCCGCTGGTTTGGATTCCCGCCGCGATCTGGCTGCTGGCAAGCGGCGATGTGGAACGCGGCTTGTTCCTGGGGGGGTATGGCATCGTTGCGGTGTCGGGTGCCGACCATCTGATCCGACCGTGGTTCATCTCCCGCGGTGCGCAACTGCCGTTCCTGCTGACGGTGCTGGGGGTGCTGGGCGGCGCATTGGCGTTCGGACTGCTGGGGATTTTTCTGGGCCCCGTGCTGTTGGGGATCGGGTTTACGCTGGTCAATGAATGGGCATTGGCGAGGGAGCCGCACGGGGGAAGAGGAGAAACATAGCCTCGATTTTGGCGATTGCCGCAGTTATGCGCTTCTGCTGAAGCCGGTGTGCCGCTGCTTTTCACGGGTGACGACTTCGCCAGCAGCGATTTTCCTGCCGCGTTACCAGGTCCATGCAAAATCGCGCGTCAATCTTCAGGGGCTGGTTTCATACCGATAGTGGTAATTTCTGACTCATCATAACGATTGCTGCGTCCGTCGGAGCAAGGCGTCGGTACTGTTCTCCGTCGGCATGAGGGCGCTGCTTCGTATGTCGTCCATTATGCTGGTTGCCCGGCTGACTTGCCAAAACGTTCGCTCGATTGTTTGCATCGATACCTCGCACGCCATCGATAAATTGGCGCGAGTCGCGTTACAACAATATTCGTGTCGGCCCGACGCGCCGGGTGCAGCGACTGCTGCAAGATCATGCCTGCGACGCACCAAAGATCACGGGCTCGGTGCATTGCATTCCCATGCGCTGCAATCTCGCGCACCATCGGCGGATCATGCAGCGGAAAGGAAGGGCAGTACGATGTCCACCAAACACCCGGATGGCGAACCCTGGCAGTGGCCGGAAGCGACCTGGCGCAAGATCGTCGGCCGCGCCCGCGCCGGCCGCAGCCTGAAGCCGAAGTCATGGCCTGATGGGGCGCGCTGCGCCGTCGCCATCAGCTTCGACGCCGACCACGAAACCATTCCGCTGCGCGAGAGCGACGAAAGCCCGATGCGTATCAGCCAGGGCCAGTACGGCGAGCGCCAGGCAACGCCGCGTATCCGTGCCCTGCTGCAACGGGAGGAAATCCCCGCGACGTTCTTCTATCCGGCGGTCTCGGCCTTGTTGCATTCGGACGAAGTGCGGGGCCTCGCAGACGAGGGCCATGAGATCGGCATCCACTCCTGGATCCATGAGGCCAACACCACGCTGCCGCGCGAGGCGGAACGCGACCTGACATTCCGCGCCGCCGAGACGCTGTCCCGCATCGCCGGCCGCGATCCCGTCGGCATGCGCACGGCGAGCTGGGACTTCTCGGTCAACACGATGGACATCATCCGCGAACTGAAGCTGTTGTACGACAGCTCGCTGATGGCCGATGACGACCCGTACGAACTGATCGACGGCGGCGAGCCCACGGGTATCGTCGAACTGCCGCCGGAATGGATCCGCGACGACGCGGTGTATTACAATTTCGTCCGGTTCTCCGCGCTGCGGCCGTACACGCCGCCATCGGCGGTGGAAGAGATCTTCACCGCCGAATTCGATGGCGCCTGGGACGAGGGGGGCATGTTCCTGCTGACCATGCACCCGCATATTACCGGCCATCGGTCGCGCATGCCGGTGCTGCAGCGGCTGATCAGGCACATGAAGGCACGCGGCAAGTGCTGGTTCGCCACGCATGAGCAAATCGCGCGCTGGTGCCGCAACCAGGGCCAGGATGGCGTTGGTTAGAGCCGGGTCAAGTCCCACAGGCGCTGACTTATCGAGCCAGCCGCACATCATCGTCATGGCCGGCTCGATGCCGGCCATGACCGGAGCAATACAGCGCCCGGCTCAAGGAAGCGCCGATGGGGTGGAGCCCGGCCATGACGATACCGGCTATTGCAGCGGCCGGCCGCCACGGCGGCCGTTCTGTAGCGTCTGCGCCAGCTGCGCCATGACGGTCTGCTTGCGCTGGATGTCCCGTCGGTTTGCGTCCTCGCGAGCGGCGGCGCGGACAGATTTGCGTCTGCTGAGCAATGCGCGCAAGGCATCGAATACACGACCGCGGTTCATGCCATGCCAACGCCCGGCCCCACCGCTTGGCTGCCGGGTCGCGGGTTGTTGAGAGAATTCGCCGGGCCAGCGCACGACATCGTTCGCCCGGTTCTTTCGCAACTGGCAGCGTCTCTGACAGAGGCCGAGCGCTGCGGTTGCGGCTCAGTCCTCGGCCCTCAACCCTGAAGGGGGCAGGGGCTGCTTCGCCGGCAGCCGTTTCATGAACGCCCCGACAAGACGCGGTGGCACCAACGCGCCAATCCGCGCCGCGGCGCCCATGTACCAGGGAAACACCACCCGTATTCGCGCCGCGGTCGCGCCACGCAAGATGATGCGCGCCGCGCGGTCCGCATCCATCAGGCCAGGCATCGGGAACCGGTTCCGCGCGGTCATCGCAGTGCGGATATAGCCGGGGCAGACGCTGGTCATGGCAACGCGCTCGCGGCGCAGCGCGACAGCCGTTGCGACCGTCCACGTGTCCGCGGCCGCCTTCGATGCGCAATAGGCCGGTGCCGCTGCCCCCGCGACGAACGCCGCGATCGAGGCGATCACGACGATGCGGCCACGCCAGCCATCGACCCCAACCGGCTGGCCGCGGATGAGGTCGATCGCCGGCAGGACGGTATTCAAAACCCCGTCCAGGTTGGTGGTGAAGATGGCCCGGGTTTGCTCCGGCGTCTCCGGTGCCTTCTCGCCGGCCCCGGCCGAGATGCCCGCGTTTGCGATCGCCAGGTCAAGCGGCCCGCAGCCTCGCACCCACGCCGCCATGCCCGAGGCGTCGCGCACGTCCAGCACGGCTTCGTAGACCGTCGCGCCTCGTGCCCGGCACGCGCCGGCTGTCGCGGCGAGCCGGCCAGCGTCGCGTCCGGACAGTTGCAGTGTCACGCCGCTGGCCGCCAGCTCCAGCGCCAAGGCCGCCCCGATGCCAGAGGAGGCGCCCGTGATCAGGACGCTTTGATACCTTGCCATGACAGGATCATAGCGCGGGTTGCGGCGCGGCGGGCGGCTGATAGAAGGTGCGCATGGCCACGCTCTCATCAATGACCGGATTTGCCCGCGCCGAAGGCAGCGTTGCCGGACTCGCCTGGGTGTGGGAACTGCGCAGCGTCAATGGCCGTGGCCTCGATCTGCGTTTTCGCCTGCCGCCGGGCTGGGACTCGCTGGAACCGGCGTTGCGGGAAGCCGCCGGCAAGCAGCTGAAACGTGGCAACGTCACCGCCGGCCTGACCGTGAAGCGCGAGTCGGAAGCGCGGATTGCACTGGATTCGACGGCGCTGGAGCACGCGTTGGCCCTGGCGATGGATCTGCACGCGCGGATTCCCGGAAGTCCCTTGCCGCGCGCTGAAGCGTTGCTTGCGCTACCGGGGGTGCTGCGTGCCGCATCTGCCGACCCGGCCGAGGAACGCGCCGCGGCGGCCGGCATTGTTCAGGGCGGGTTCGCTGAGGCCCTCGCCGGGCTGGTTGCCGCGCGGGACGCCGAGGGCGCACGGCTGGCCACAGTATTGAGGGGCTTGCTCGAGGAGATTGCGGTACTGCGGCGCCAGGCCGCGGATGAGGCCGCCGATCAGCCTGCCGCCCAGCGCGCCCGGGTGATGGAGAACCTGACGGCCCTGCTGCGCGAGGCGCCGTCCTTGCCGCAAGAGCGCATCGCGCAGGAAGTGGCCTTGCTCGCGGCGCGGTCGGACGTGCGGGAGGAACTCGACCGGTTGGACAGCCACATCGCCGCCGCCCACGCGCTGCTGATGGAGGCCGCCAATGTGGGACGGCGCTTCGATTTTCTGGTGCAGGAGTTCAATCGCGAAGCGAACACTTTGTGCAGCAAGTCCGCGTCGGCGGCGCTGACGGCGACGGGGCTGAAACTGAAAGCGGCGATCGAGCAATTGCGCGAGCAAGTGCAGAACATCGAATGAGGCACAGGCAAGACGCCAAGCGCTTGGATGCGAGGCGAGACGCCCCCTCCCCTTGCTGCAGGCGGATCGGGGGTGGGTCCACACAGGCAATGGCAGAGCCGGTACGCACCCGTCCTCCGAACGCCCTTCCACAAGGAGAGGCGGAGGCTTGTTTGTTCACCGCACCATGACCTCAATGATTCGCCGTGGCCTGTGCCTCGTGCTCGCCGCTCCTTCGGGCGCGGGAAAGAGTGCGATCGCCACCGCCCTGGTCGCCGGCGAACCGAAGCTGCGCCTGTCCGTCAGCGTAACCACGCGCCCGCCGCGCCCGGGCGAGGTCGAGGGCGTGCACTATTATTTTCGCACCACGGCGGAATTCGACCGCCTGGCTACGGAAAATGGACTGCTGGAATGGGCGCGGGTTTTGACGGGCCAGCACTGTTACGGCACGCCGCGTGCTCCGGTGGAGGCCGCGCTGCGGGACGGCCTGGACATGGTGTTCGACATCGACTGGCAGGGCCATCGCCAGTTGCGGGCCGCGCTGCCCGGCGATGTGGTGGGCGTATTCATCTTACCGCCGGATATGGCGACGCTCGAAACGCGGCTGCGCGCCCGCGCGGGCGACGACGAGGCGGAGATTGCCCGCCGGATGCAGCTTGCGGGGGAGGAAATCAGCCACTGGCCGGAGTTCGACCACGTGGTGGTCAACCAGGACCTGCCGCGTGCGATCGAGGAGGTACGCGCGGTCTTGAATGCGGCGCGTACCAAAACGGCGAGGCAGAACGTGGCGACGTTTGTCGTCCAAAACCTCTCCCGCGAAGCGGGAGAGGTCAAAGCGCGCAGCGCCGAGGGTGGGGGTGAAACGTGAGGCGCAAAACCCGATGAAGTTCGGCGGTGCCCGGTCACCCTCACCCTCGACGCGTTTGGCGACCCGAGCTCGCCCATTTTGTGGGAGAGGTTTTGCGATATGGGACTCCGCCTGGACCTTGCTCGTCCTGGCCAATCTGTTCTGGGCTGGAAACATCGTCCTTGGCCGCGCCGTCGCCGGCGTCGTGCCGCCAGTGGCGCTTGCCTACTGGCGTTGGACCGGCGCCTTCATCGTCGCCGTCGGCTTTGCCTGGCCGCACCTCAAGAAAGACCTTCCCACCCTGCGTCGCCACTGGCGCATGATGCTGCTGCTTTCCGCAACCGGCATCGCGACCTACAACACGCTGTCCTACCTCAGCCTGGGCAGCACCACCGCGTTGAACGTCTTGCTGCTGCAATCGGCGGGGCCCTTGATCATCATCCTGTGGTCATTTGCCTTGTTCCGCGAACGGCCGACGCCGTGGCAGGCGGCGGGAGTCGCTGTCTCCTTGCTCGGTGTCGCGACCATCGCGGCGCATGGTTCGCTGCAGACACTGTTGGCGCTGCGGCTCAACCGGGGGGACATGTGGATCCTGATCGCCTTGTTCATCTACGGCATTTATGCCGCGATGTTCCGGCGCCGGCCGCAGACCCACCCGATGAGCTTCCTGGTCGCCACCATGGGGATCGGCTCGATGATGATCCTGCCGTTCTATCTGTGGGAATACGCTGCCGGCGCACGTATCCACGGGGGCGCGCCGGCCTGGCTGGCGATGGCCTACATGGCGGTGTTCCCCTCCTTCATCGCCTACCTGTTCTTCAACCGCGGCATCGAACTGGTCGGCGCCGGCCGGGCAGGGCAGTCCTGGCATCTGATGCCGTTGTTTGGCAGCATCCTCGCGGTGTTGTTCCTGGGCGAGGCGTTCCGGCCCTACCACGCCGCCGGCATCGCTTTGATCGGGGCCGGCATCGTGCTGGCATCGGTGAAACCTGCCCCGCTTACGCAGGCCGTCCCCGACCCCAACTGAACTTGAACGCCGTCGCCGGCGGCTGGCTGGTTCGTCACTGGCCGTTGCCGGCGCCGGTCGGTAAGGAAGCCGTCCGCATGCGGGTCATCCGTGTCTGCCTCGTCATTTCCTGTTTGCTGCCGAGTGGCTTGCCCGCGGTTGCGGCAGAAACCAAGCCGCCCCCGGGACAGGTGGTGCGCGTGCCGCCCGAGGACGTGATGCCCGTTCTCGGCACCCCCGTCGCGGGACCTGACGGCAAGACCATCGGCCGGCTGGTGGACGTGCTGGTGAACGCGGCCGGGATACCCGAAGCCGCCGTGATCGACGTGGGCGGCTTCATGGGAGTCGGCTCCCGCAAGATCGCCTTGCACTGGGGCGCGCTGCATTTCGATCCTGGGGACCAGAAGCAGCCGATCACGCTTGCCTTGACGCTGGACCAGATCAAGGCCGCGCCGGAATATGGCAACCCGGCGAAGCCGGCGCCGATCGTGGTGGCGCCGCATGCCAGGCCGACTCCGCCTGCGGCCGCGCCCGCAGGCACGACGAAGGCGACGATCAATGCCTCCGCCCCCGGCAATACCGCCCCGGGAAACGTCAGCCGTCGGAGCGCAACCGGATCGGCCGCTGGCTCCGCTAGCGGCAACACGGCAGACACGCCCCCGGTCACCCGGCCGGCCGATAGCTCAGGCCCCGCCACGCCGGCCGGCGCTTCCGCTCCCGGGGCTGGTTCACCAGCGCAGGCCGAAGGGCCTGCCGCACACAAACCCCCGCAGAGCAATCAGTAGCGCATGCCTCGCGACGGAACCCTCGCGGGACGTAGCGCGCGTGCCCTGGATCTGCTGAACTTCTTCCTGGCCGACGTACAGACCGGGTTCGGGCCGTTCGTCGCCGTCTACTTGACGGCACATAAATGGACGCAGGGCCAGATCGGCCTGGCACTGAGCCTGGGGACGATCGTCGCGCTGGCGGGCCAGGTGCCCGCTGGCATGATGGTGGACGCCGCCCAGAACAAGCGCCGGATTGCGGGGATCGGCCTGGTCGGCGTCATGGCGGCGGCGCTGCTGCTGGCACTGTGGCCCGCCGAGCTGCCGGTGCTGGTCGCGGAAACCCTCCACGCGCTGGCAAGCTGTGTCATCTCGCCGGCCATCGCCGCTATCAGCCTGCATCTGGTCGGGCATCAGGCGCTGGGGGAGCGGCTGGGGCGCAACGCCCGGTTCGGCTCCATCGGCAACGGGCTGGCGGCAGGCGTCATGGGGGTTGGCGGCCTCTATTTGTCCAGCCGCGCCGTGTTCTGGTTCACCGCGGTGCTGTGTGTGCCGGCGCTGCTGGCACTGATCGCGATCGGTCGCGGCGGCCATGCCCGGCGCCAGACCACGGTGCATCCGTTCGACCGCGCGGGGCTGGTGCAATTGTTTCGCGACCGGCGCCTGCTGATCTTCGGTGGCTGCGTGCTGCTGTTCCATCTTTCGAACGCCGCGATGCTGCCTCTGGCGGGGGCCGCGGTGACGATGCGGGCCGGCAGTTTCGCCAACCTGATCATCGGCGCCTGCATCGTGGTGCCGCAAGGGGTGGTGGCGCTGGCGTCGCCCTGGGTGGGGCGCCGCGCTGCCGATTACGGGCGGCGCTCGATGCTGCTGCTGGGCTGGCTGGCTCTTCCCGTCCGTGGGGTGCTGCTGGCGGTGCTGCCCGGCCCGTATTTGCTGGTCGCGGGACAGGCGATATCAGGCATCAGCGCCGCGGTGTTCGGCGTGATGCTGCCCTTGATCGCGGCGGACCTGACGCGCGGCAGCTCGCATTTCAACCTGTGTCTGGGGGTGCTGGGCCTGGCGGTGGCCGGTGGTGCGGCGCTGAGCACCGGGTACGCCGGATGGGTCGCCGACGCGGTGGGGATGCGGGCGGCCTTCTTCAGCCTGGCGTTCGCCGGTCTCGCCGGCACGCTGTTGGTGTTGGCCGCGATGCCGGAAACCAAGCCGCCCTGACGTTTCTTCAGGCCGCTCGCGATCGATTGGCTCGGATTGCCCACGGACGTCCTGGTGTTGTGGTCTTGACGGGCGACTGCCCCACATGTCACAGGCGCGACCCGTCAGAATCAGAACACTAGCTGCAATTCAGATCGCTGCTCTCATAACAGACCATCGCGCGAAATGCCGCGTCCCAGAAGGTGCGGGTGCAGAGGAAAGGAATAACGCCGAGATCGCGGCAGATGTCGGCAATGGTTCGGCCGATCGGACGCGAGCGGACTTCGGCCTCGATACGCGCCAGCGAAGGCGGGTTGCCGGGATCGATCGGCGCGTCATGCGCCGCACGTTCGGCAACCATACGCGCGGTTTGAGAATTGAACGATCCAGTCTCCGGATCGTCCTCGGCGTTCACGATACGCCCGGACAGGGCGCACGGATTCGACATCGCCACATCGCAGCCGGCAGCAGCGCGGTTGTGCAGCATGGTTTCGAGCGCCGTGGCGCGCAGGATGCCACGATGAAGATGGGCGCGAATGACCGGTAGCGGGCCGTTGCCGAAAAGACTGGCGATCATGGAAAAGCCACGGGCGGCGGCACGACGCTCGAGTGTCGCAGCGAGGTGGCGGCCGAATTCGAGCAACGTGCTGACGACGTACAGCAGCGCCGCGATGTTCGTGGGCATGGTCGGGCCGGATCGATCCGGAGCGGGATCGGGCTGCGAAAAGGCTCGGGCGTGCGGTCGCGCGGTCTGGGAAATGTTTGTCATCATCTGGCTTCCGATATGGCTCTCATCTGCTGGCAGTGAAACCGCCGTCCGCCACTATATCTAACACACACTAACGAGACGAGTCAACATCCAATTGCAATGCGGGTGAACCGGCGTGTCGGGTACCGAAGCCGGGCGGGCGCAGCGGCGCCACGGCGTGCGTTGTCAGCGGCGGGCGGCGCTACCACGGCGGGCGCGGAGGCCGAACGCGTCGCAACCCTCCAACCCCGGGCGGACTGACCCGGTCAGCGCACGCCGGCACCATCGCGTCCGTGCGAGCCCTGCCGCAGCCGTTCGTGCAAAAAAGCCTGCCGATGATGGGTTCGATATCGTCGAGCCGGAACGGCTCCTCGATAAGCGTCACCCTCAAGGAGCCGGTATTCAGCCTGGCATGATCGGCATAGCGCTCATCAGCAGAATTGGCAGCTCCGGCCGTGCCTTTCGCACATGCTCCGCAAGTCGAGCGGTGTCCGCTTCTCCCCCTCACGCCGCCCGGCACTGCTACTCCGCCGCTTGCTCATGCTCCGGCAGCCGGTCCTTCAGCACATCGCGTATCTCCGCCAGCAATTGCTCCGGCTTCGGACCGGTGACCGCATCCTCCCGAACATGCAGGCGGGTCAACACCTTCACAACCCAGAATACTGCGAACGCGACAATCACGAACTGGATGATCGCGTTGATGAACAATCCCAGATTCAACGTCGGTGCGCCGGCGTGCTGGGCGTCGGCCAGCGACTCATAGTGCTTGCCGTTCAGCGCGAAGAACACGTTGGAAAAATCCACGCCGCCGGTCAGCAGCCCCAGCACCGGATTGAACACATCCTTCACCAGACTGGTCACAACGCCGGTGAAGGCCGCGCCGATGATGATGCCGACGGCAAGGTCCACAACGTTCCCGCGCATGATGAAGCTGCGGAACTCGTTCACCCACCCGGGTGTCTTCAGGTCCATGGCTCATCCCCCTTTGTTTCCCTGATCGGCCGTGGGCACCCACGCCCGCCCGATTCTGCCGCAACCAGTTCCCACTCCGCCAGCGCCGCCGCCGGGCCCTGGTCTTGTATAGGGTCCCCCCCTATCCCATATGTCCGGCATGACGCACACGATACGCGAAAAGCAGCGCCTGTTGGCTCGCGTCCGTCGCATCCGTGGTCAGGTGGAGGCGATCGAACGCGCACTGGAAGGGGCCGCGGAATGCGAGCAGGTGATGCACCTGATCGCAGGTGCGCGGGGCGCCATGGCCGGATTGATGGCCGAGGTGGTGGAAGACCACGTCCGCACCCATCTTGTCGACGAAACCAAGCACCCTGGCGCACTGAACGCCGAAGCCGCCGAGCAATTGCTCGAAGTCGTGCGAACCTACCTCCGCTGAGGTCAAGCGCCATGAGCCAAACCGTCGCCGACGCCGATTCGCTTCGCCATTCCCACGTTTTTCTCGGTGCCGGGCATGAAGCCAGCGAGCGCCGCATGTGGGCGGTGATCTGGCTCTGCAGCGCCATGATGATTGCCGAGATCGTCGGCGGGTCCCTGTTCGGCTCGATTGCCCTGGTCGCCGACGGCTTGCACATGAGCACGCATGCCGGCGCGCTGTTGCTTGCCGCACTCGCTTATTCCTATGCGCGCAGATATGCCAACGACCCGCGCTTTAGCTTCGGCACCGGCAAGCTGGGCGATCTCGCAGGGTTCACCAGTGCCGTCATCCTGGCGATGATTTCTCTGCTGATCGGCTATGAGGCGATAACCCGCCTCTTCTCGCCCGTGCCGATTGATTTTGCCGAGGCGATCCCGATCGCTTCCCTGGGCCTGGTGGTGAACATTGCCAGCGCATGGTTGCTAAGCGGCGGCGGCCATCATCATGACCACGGTCACGGTCACGGTCATGGTCACGGTCATGGTAAGGGGCACCATCATGCGCCTGCCCATGCGGGGCACGAGCATGACGAATCGCACCGCATCGTCACGCCGGCCGGCGCGGCGATCCTCGAAATCTTCGAAGACGACGTGCCGCCGCGTTTCCGCTTGCGCGCGGAATCAGGGCCTTCCCTGGCGGCGCAGAGCGTAACGGTGGAGACCGTGCGGCCCAATGCCGCCCACCAGACATTCACCATGGCCGATCGCGGCGGATTCCTGGAGTCGATAGAGGAAATCCCCGAACCCCATGCTTTCACGGCGCGAGTGGGTATCGGCGGCCAGCACCATGCCGTATTGTTCGAAGAACATGAACATGCGCACGCCAGCGCATCCCGCGATAACAATATGCGCGCCGCCGTGATTCACGTGATCGCCGACGCGACCGTTTCGGTGCTGGTGATCGCCGGGCTGCTGCTGGCGCGCACCTTCGGCTGGTTGTGGATGGACCCGCTGGTGGGCATGGTCGGCGCCGGCGTGATCGCGAGTTGGTCGCTCGGCCTGATCCGCGACACCGGCGCCGTGTTGCTGGATATGAACCCGGATCGCCGCATGTCGGAAACCCTGCGGCAGACGATCGAGGGTGACGGCGATGCGCTCGCCGATCTGCATCTCTGGCGGTTGGGGCCGGGCCATCTGGGCGCGATCGTCTCGGTCACCACTCAAAAAGCACGTGAGCCCGAGTATTATCGCGCCAAACTCGCGCGGTTCCGGTCGCTGTCGCATCTTACGATCGAAGTGCAGCATTCCTGAACCGATGGACACGGCGTCGCCGCTGCGCCATGAGCCGAGCCGATCGGCGGATGGTCACGACAGGTGCAGTCCCGACTGCCGCGCCAGCATGCTCTCACCCGAGCCCGCCAGGCACGCGCTGATCCGGCGCGCCTTCCGCCTGGAATACGCAACCCTGGCCTGGATGGCGATCGAAGCCGCGGTCGCCATCGCCAGCAGCGTGGACGCGCGAAGCGTATCGCTGCTTGCATTCGGGATCGACAGCGTGATCGAACTCGCGTCGGCCGGCGTTCTGTTGTGGCGGCTCCGTGTCGAGTTGCGTCACGGCCAGACATTCGCAGAGAGCGCAGAGCATGCGGCGGGCCGTATTGGGGGTGGTCTGCTGTTCTTGCTCGCTCTCTATGTGGTTGGGGCAGCGGGGTGGAAGCTTTGGACGCAGGCGGGCCAGGCGTTCTCCTGGCCCGGGCTTGCGATTACGGCACTTGCCATGCCCGTGATGTATTGCCTCGCGAAGCAAAAGCTCGCGGTGGCGGAGGCGCTTGGCAGCCACGCATTGCGTGCCGACGCCATGGAAAGCGTGACGTGCGGCTGGCTGTCTCTGGTCGTGGTGGTTGGCTTGCTGGGCCAGGGCCTGCTGCATCTGTGGTGGCTCGATTCCGCCGCTTCCCTCGGGATCGTTTGGTTCCTGGTGAAGGAGGGAGCCGAGGCCTGGCGCGGCGACGATTGCTGCGCCCATTGATACAGGCCGCCTGGCGTTCGCGGCGGTGCTGTTTTCGCTGCCCTCAGGCGGCAGTTGCCTACCGGCACATTGCTCCCTAGTACCCGTTGTCAGAGATTCGCGAACCATGCCCCATGTCATTGCTTCATCGCTTCGCTCCTCGCAATGACATTGCGTTCGCAATCATATAGAAGGGTCCAGCTCCATAGCCCGGGCAGGATTGAAAGTCGGAGTATGCCACACCATCGGTTGTTGGTATTGCAGCCGCTGCCGGGCATTGGCGACATGCTCTGGCATCTGCCGCATATTCGCGCCCTGGCGCGTTACGCTGGCGGCCCGGTGACGCTGGCGGCTAAGCCACGTTCGCATGCTGACCAGATCTTTGCCGCCGAGGACACCGTTCAGGACGTCGTCTGGGTCGACCGTAATCCGAAAGACGCCCACGGCTTGCACGACGGTCCGCGTGGCTTGATGCGCCTGGTCCGAACCCTCCGCGGCCATCGGTTCGATGCCGTGGTGCTGCTGCACCACAGTGTGTCGCTGGCGTTTGCCGCCTGGGCCGCCGGCATACCGGATCGGCGCGGCTATGGCGTCGGCGCACAGCGCTGGTTTCTCAGTGGTGGCCCATTTTTGGCCAAGGCAGCCTGGCGGGCGAACCGTCCGATGCAACGCAGCACTCTGTTTTTGCAGGCGTCGAACATCCCGCTGGATACAGGCGATTATGCGCTGCCGATCGCACCGGGTGCGCGGGCCGCTGTGCAACGGCGGCTACGCGCTGTGCCGCGGCCGCTGGCGGCGCTGGGCATCGGCAGTTCCGAGCCAAGCCGCCAGTGGGGCGCGCCGCGTTTCGCCGCCCTGGCTGGGGCGTTGCTCGATGCAGGCTGGCCTGGTCTCGTACTGGTCGGCGGCTCCGGCGAGGCGCCGCTGTACCAGGATATCGCCGCGCGGCTGGGCGATCGGGCCGTGCAGCTGATCCCCGCTCTGGGCTGGAATTTGGGCGAGACAGCCGCGTTGCTGGCAGAGACTTCATATTACGCCGGCAACGATACGGGCGTGATGAATATGGCCGCAGCCGTCGGCACGCGCGCGTACGCCTTGTTCGGTACCACGCCACCGTTGCACCACAGTCCCCTGATCGTGCCAGTCCTCTCGGACTGGCAGGGTACGATCGATGGCGCCGCACGGATCACTTTGGAATCGGTGCTCGCCGCCATCGAACGCGACCGTGGCACGCTCGCGCCAGGCAGCGAATGGGCCGTGACCCGTGCCAGGTAACAGGTGGGCAAGCCGGTGGGGGAGCCTCCGATCAGGCTTTGCAGGTGGTGAAACGTTGGTCATTCCATTCTGTCACGCAATCGTGTTGTTGCATCCCGCTGCGCTGTATGGGTTGATTTGAACATCTGTCGGTTCGGGGGTGTTCCCGGGACTCCAGCCGACAAGAGGAGGCGTGAAAGTCCGGTTGGTTCCGGGCTGCACGCAGGGTCGCCATGCTCAATCTGCTGGTCGTCGATGATGATTCGATCGTCGCTGAGACCATGCGAATGGGTCTCGAGGACTATTGTTGTGCCGATGTCGTTTGCACCCGTACCGGCACGTCCGCGCTTGAGCTGATGAGAGTGCTGCATCTGGACGCCGTGTTGATCGATGCATCGCTTCCCGACATTACCGGATTTGAAGTGGCCGATTATGCCTGCCAGCGCAGTATTCCGGCCTTGATCACCACCGGTCATCCCGACAGCGTGCTGGTGTGCCGGCACTATGGATATCCGTTTCTGGAAAAGCCGTTTCTGCCCAGCACCTTGGCGGAACGGACACGGGGGCTGATTCGCCTCGCCCAGGAGAATGTCGCCATGGTCCGCGCTTCAAATGCGCGGCTCAGGCAAGTGGCCGGTGATCTGGGCAAGGTCATTATGGAGGGGCGCCGTTTGGTCGAGGAAAGCAGGCGGGCCCGGGTACGCAATCAACAGATCAGGTACCAGCCACCGGGCCACGGAATGGAAAACAAGGACTAACCAGAGGCGTTGCCGGGCCGGCGCAGCAGCAACTTACCGGGACGTGGGGGATGTGAAGCCGCCGGCCACCGCCGCTCCTGAAAAACGTCTGCACAATCCGGTTTTAACGAAGGCGCTTCAGGCCGCCTGCGCCTGTTTCGCCGCGCCGTTCAAGCAGAGCACCTCGCGAATCCTCGGAATTACCGCGTCCCCGAACCTGCGCATCGATTGCTCTACCATGTCGTACGGCATCACCCCGAGCTTGAAAATCAGCGTCAGCCCCATCAGGTCCAGTTGCGAAGCAAGCCGCAACACGGTCGCCGCCACGGTTTCCGGCCCGCCCAGAATCACCATGTCGTTCGCCACGATCTCATCAAAGCTCATCGCATGCAGCATCGGTGCCTGCCGGCGCCAGAAATCGTAACTATCCGGTAGCCGGCCGCTTTGCGTGAACTGGGTATAGCGGTTCCAAAGGTCCCAATATTGCAGCAGATACGGCTCTGCCTCGGCGCGGGCACGGGCGTCGCTGTCCGACACATAGATCTCGCGCATCAGATAGAGGCGCGGCGCCGGTGCATGGCCGTGCGCCGTCTGGACCTCGCGATAAAGTGCCGCATCGCGGCGCGCCTGCGCTGCCAGCGAGTCGATCTGCGCGAATCGGATGTCATGTTGCGCCGCCCAGCGCAGCGATTCTTCACTTTGCGCGCTGACCAGAAAAGGCGGATGCGGCCGTTGCACCAGAGGCGGCGACAGCGGGCCGTTCTTGTCCACCGTCCAGAACTTGCCGCGATGGCTGAACATCTCGTCCGCCCAAACGCGGCGGATGATGTCGAACGATTCCAGGAACATCTCGCGCGATTGCTGCTGGTCCACGCCGAATGCAGCGAATTCCGGCGGACGTAAGCCGCGGCCAAGGCCCATGTCGAAGCGGCCGTCGGTCAGGTTGTCGAGCATCGCCGCTTCCTCCGCCACCAGCAGCGGATGACGGAATGGCAGGATATTGACCATGCTCGCGAACCGGATCCGGCTGGTGGTCCTGGCCGCGGCAGCAATCAGCAGATTGGGCGACGGCACCGGCGCGGTGGGAATCAGGTGATGCTCGAAGAACCAGATCTGGTCGATGCCGATGCGGTCCGCCAGCTCTACTTCCTCAAGCTGCCGGCGAAACATCTCGGCGTGGGTTGAGTTCTCGCGCGGCGCCGTCGTGGACCAGATAGCAAGCTTCATCGTTCTTCCTCCCGCGGATCAGAGAATGCGCGCCATAGCGGCTCTCATGTCATTGCAAGGAGCGCAGCGACGAATCAATCCCGGTCAGGTGGGCGCATGGACGATCTGGAACTCTCCTGAACGAGGCTGCTTCGCCGCTGCACGTCTCGCAATCCCAGGTATTGGCCTCGGCTGCTAGGATTTTCGCGGTGACCAGCCATAGGCCTTGGCGCAGGCGCCGCCCATCAGCATCGCGCGCTCGGTGTCGCTCAGGCGATCCGTCCCAAGAAACGGCTCAACCGCTTGCTCGTAGTTGACGACCGCGAACGCGCGCGTCCAATCCGTGCCCCACAGGCAGCGATCGAACCCCCATGCATCGAACACGCGAGCCAGCGGGTCCCAAATATCCGGAAACGGATACGGCTGCCGCGACAGCGTGCAGGCACCGCTGACCTTGATCACCGCGTTCGAACGCCTGGCGAGGTCCAGCACCTTGGGAAGATCGGCCCAGGGCTCGGGCGGTGCCGGTGGCACGCGCGGCTGCAGGATCCCCAGATGATCGATGATGAATCGCGTGTTCGGATGGCGATCGATGAGCGCGGTGCCCACGTCCAGATTGCCCCAGAACAATACATTGACCGGAAAATCGTTGGCAGCGGCTGCCCGCGCAATTCGGTCGAGGCCTGGGTCGCTCGCCTTGCGGCCTGATTCCTTTGGCAGCATGATGCGGACTCCGACCGCGCCCGGCGTCTTCTTCCAATCGGCGATGACATCGGCGACGGCAGGATCATCCGGATTGACCGGTTTTACGATGGCGAACCGGTTCGGATGCGCGCGCTGCACCTCCACTGCATAGCTGGCATCGTATTGATACATAGAAAAAGACGAGATGAAGATCGCGCCGTCCACGCCGAGCTTGTCCATTGCCGCAACCATCTCGTCACCCGTGACGTGGTCGGGCCAGTTCGGCACACTGTGCCAGGGACGCTTCGGCGTGTTCGCCTCATAGGCATGGACCTGTGAATCGATGATCGTCATCGGGGAAGCTCCTCTGTGCCGCGCCAGATTGGACATCGAAGGACGCTGGTGTCCAGTCATCCGCGCCACCGATCCCGATATGTAGCATCACCGGGGCGCGGGATGCGCGGCATTGCCGTCATGGCGAGGAGCGTGGCAACGAAGCAAGCCCGATCGAGCAGCGAACGAATAGTATCCGCGCAGCGAACGAATTGAATCTGTGTAGCGAAGTACTAGCAGGACTGTCGTTCCCTGCCGGCAATCACGCGGATTGGAAGGCATCCGCGCTCTTCTGTGCGGCGCAGACCACCAGTAGACCAAACTGCATGCTCGGAATAAATCGTCAGCGATGCAGTGAGGCAAGCTTCGTCGCCTTATCCACATCCTTTCGCGGCCCGCGCACGGCAATGCCCACCAGGTCCGGTGCGTCCACGGGCTCCGTTTCGAATGCCGCGCGGTTGGCTGCATCGTGGCCGGTCTCGAACATGGCACGGACGTAGACGGCACTGGTCAGGCCGCGCTCGAGTGCGTTGCGGTGGGCGCGTTGCAGGGCGCCGGGCGTCGCCGCGAATATCAGGATGGGTTGGCCAAGCATCGGCGCGAACCGGCGGCCGGCGGCGTCCTCATAGCCTTCACCGATCGCTTCCGGCGCCGCGGCGGCGATCCCGGTGGCCAGGAACGCCGTGACATTCAGCTTCTGCCAGACTTCGAGGTCCTCCAGGACCAGGATGGCCACTTTCGTGTCGAACATCATGCCATCTGCCTCCCCTTCCGGGGGGCAGTTCAGGTGAAAGCCGCTGACGTGTCTCGAACGTTTGTGCAGCACGCGCGATAGGCGGCCGGAGTCAGGCCATAGGCGCGGCGGAACCAGCGGCCCAAATGGCTTTGGTCGGCGAAACCGCATGCCGCCGCCACATCTGCCGGAGGCATCCCGCGCGCGAGATGCTCGCGCGCCCGTACCAGCCGCAGTTGTACC
This sequence comes from Acetobacteraceae bacterium, assembly GCA_035523995.1. Taxonomy (GTDB): domain Bacteria; phylum Pseudomonadota; class Alphaproteobacteria; order Acetobacterales; family Acetobacteraceae; genus JASHVB01. The sequence goes on from DATKPQ010000003.1 coordinate 22,474, forward strand.
AGATAAGCGTGCGGCGTTGTGCCGTAGGATGCGCGGAAAGCGCGGGCAAGCTGGAAGCGGTCGGTGGCACCGGCGCTGCGGGCGAGCTCGGACAGGCCAATGTTTGCCTCCGGCGCGGCGTGCAGCGTCTCGCGCGCGCGCCGCGCCACGGGCGGATCATGGCTCGCCGGCAAACGCCTTGTGGGACGTCCCAGATGCGGACGCAGCGCGCCTATCACGGCATCGAGAACCGCATCGCGCGTCAGTTGCGGCACTGCGTATGAGAGCGCCATCCAGGCGGCGCGGATCGCAGCAGCCAACCGCACGTCATCCGTCAGTGTGGTGCGGAAGCCGATGTCGTCGTCCCACGTCCTCTCCAGCCCGCCGCGCAGCCATGTCCGTGGCAGGTAAAGCATGCGGTAGGCGAACCCGTTATCCGCGCCTGCCTCGCCGTCATGCGCCTCCTCTGGCTCGATCAGGATAACGCGGCCTGGCGTACTGCGGCGCCGGACACCACGGCAGAAGAAGTCCTGAATACCGTGGTCGGTAACGCCCACCAGCCAATCGTCGTGGCGGTGCATGTCATAGGCGTGACCGGCGAAGCGAGCCCGGATAGCCTCGACACCACTGGCGTGATCCCGCACGAGGTGGATGCTGTCACGGAGACTGACCGCGTCACGCGCAGACGCCTGGTTGGACTCTTGCAAGGTCTGCTGGGCGTCCCCGCGCAAATCGCGCCTACGCCGCCCGCGTCCGCGCCGGTGCGGCAACGACATGGCTCGGCGATCGTGCGTCATTCCGCATTGCGACCGCCCGTCAGAACGGCAGCTTCATGCCGGGCGGCAGTTGCAGGCCGCCGGTGATCTTCTGCATTTCATCGGCCATCTGGGCGTCGCACTTCTCCTTCGCGTCGCGGTGCGCGGCCAGGATCAGGTCTTCCAGCATTTCCATATCAGACGGATCGGCGAGTTTCGGATCGAGCTTGATCGCCTTCATCTCGCCCTTGCCGTTCAGCGTCACGCGCACCAGGCCTGCGCCGGATTCGCCGGTCACCTGCAAGGTCTCCAACTTGGCCTGCATCTCCTGCATCTTCGACTGCATCTGAGCCGCCTGCTTCATCAGGCCACCGAGATTCTTCATGCGTCTGGCTCCATCTCTTCGGAAAATTCCGCGTCCAGCGGGGCGAAGTCGGGAATGTCGGCGTCGTCCGCGTTCAGCGCTTGGGTGGGTTCGGGCGGCAGGCCGTAGGCATCGGTGGTGGCATCATGGACTGAGTCGATCCGCGCACCTGGAAACGCCTCCAGGATGGCGCGCACCAACGGGTGATCGGCTGCCGAGGCGCGGCGTGCGGCATCGGCCGCGTTGCCTTGTGCCGCCAGTGTGGGCTCGCCCTCGGCGGCAGAGAAAGCGATGGTCCAGCGGGCGCCGGTGGCCTCGGTCAGCAGCGTCGCGAGCTTCGAGCCAAGGTCGCGCGGGGCGTCGGGCTGCGGGCGCAGCTCGATCACGGGCGGGGCGAAGCGCACCAGGTGCACCGAGTGCAGCAAGTGCGCGTGCAGCATCGCCTGGCGCTGGGAGGCGACGAATGCGGTCACGTCACGGAAGGTGGCGAACCGGGGCGGGGCAGGGGAGGGGGCGGGCTCCTGAAACGCGAGCGCGGTTGCCGCGGTCCCCGCGGAGCTGCGTGGGGGCACGCGCATCGCATATTCGCCCTCCCCTCGTGGGATTGGGCCGCGAAGCGGACCAAGGGTGGGGGGAGGGGATGTTACAGGCATCGCCGATACCTGCGGCACGCCCCCTTCCCCCCAAGCGGCTCCCGCAAGGGAAGGGGAAGACCTATCCCCATGCTGCCGGTCCTCCCCTGCTTTGCTCAACCGCCGCACCAGCTCCCCAGGCGGGGGCAGGTCGGAGACGTGGCACAGGCGGATCAGTACCATCTCTGCGGCAGCGCGGCGGTCGGGGGCGGTTTCCACCTCGCCCACACCCTTCAGCAGCATCTGCCAGGCACGGGCCAGTGTAGGCAGCGCAAGCTGATCGGCCAGCGCGGCGCCACGCGTTCGTTCGGCTTCCGGCAGTTCGTGGCTGTCACGCAACGCCGGGACGGATCTTAGCCGGGTCAGCGTGTGCACCAGCTCCAGCAGGTCCTGCAGGAGCACGCCCAGGTCGGCGCCGCGTTCATAGGCGCGGTCGGTGACAGCCAGGGCGGCGGCCGGCTTGCCGGCCATCACGGCCTCCAGCAGCTCGAACACTGCCTCCCGGTCCGCCAGGCCCAGCATGTCGGCGACCTGGGCGGCGGTGATGGTGCCGTCGGCCTGGGCGATCGCCTGGTCCAGCATGGACAGTCCGTCGCGCACCGAACCATCCGCCGCGCGCGCAATTTGCTCCACCGCGGCAGGCTCTATCGTGACGCCTTCTTGCTCCGCGATGCGGGCAAAATGCTGGGTCAACTCGGCCACGCGCACGCGGCGCAGGTCGAAGCGCTGGCAGCGCGACAGCACGGTGATCGGCACCTTGCGGATTTCCGTGGTGGCGAACACGAACTTCACGTGCGGCGGTGGCTCCTCCAGCGTCTTCAACAGCGCGTTGAACGCGTTGCGCGACAGCATATGGACTTCGTCGATGACGAAGACTTTTGCCCGCGCCTGGATCGGGCGGTAGCGCGTGGCCTCGATGATCTCGCGCACGTCGTCGACGCCGGTGCGGGAGGCAGCGTCCATCTCCACCACGTCGGGATGGCGGTCTGCAAGGATGGCGACGCAGTTGGCGCAGACGCCGCAGGGATCGGCGGTGGGGCCGCCCGACCCATCGGGGCCGACGCAGTTCAGGGCGCGGGCGATGATGCGGGCGGTGGTGGTCTTTCCCACGCCGCGGACGCCCGTGAGCATGAAGGCGTGCGCGACGCGGTTCAGCGCGAAGGCGTTGCGCAGGATGCGCACCATGGCCTCCTGCCCGATCAGGTCGTCGAACCGGGTGGGACGGTATTTTCGGGCGAGCACCCGGTAGGCGGGCGCCGGTTCCGCCGGTGGCGCCTGGGCGGGCAGGGCGTCGCCAAACAGACCCGGGCCGTCTGGCGGGGGCGAGGGGAGATCGTCGGCGGGGGGATCGTCCTGGAACAGGCCGGACATTGTGGGCTGTTATTCTGGCCGCGGGCGGCCATCCTCTGTGGCTGACGGTTGCGGGACGGAGCACCGGGCGCACCGCCCGGCGCGGCGGGAGGGACAGAAAACCGGCGCGGCGCACCGTGACCAGATTGTCGAGTCCCTTACCACGCGACGGGGGGAACCCCCAACCGATGTAGCCCCAACCGTCGTCGCGCCGGAAGTCGATACACAGCGATGGGAAACCAAGCCGGCCAGGGACAGCAGCGGGCGATCCCTGAGCGCGCACGCAACGCCCAGGACTTCACCAACCGGCGCTGCCGCTACAGTCACCTGGTGGACGCGAGGGCGCGGCAAGAACCGCACGAAGAGTTCGGTCCGCGCCAACGGCAAGCATCTGTTCTGGTCGGCCTGCTGCGGCCGGGGTGCGCACCGGCGAAGTTATGCTGCCGCAGCCACCCAAGTGGCAGGCATCAAAACACGTCGTTCCGCACTCATGATGGAGAATAGTACTGCAACGCGCTCGGTGGCATTGGAATAACCATCAAAAATGGCATCGAATTCCTGGAATGGCCCGTGAACGATTTTCACATGAGCGCCTTTTAAGAGCCCGGGCCCGGAAAGATCGACTGGTTCCTCGGCGCATCTGGAGAGCAACGCATCAATGACCCAGACCGGCACGACGGCGGCCTGGTCCCCGAAACGCACGATGTCATGGACGCCTGGCGTGTAGCGAATTTGTCTCGCCGCATGTGCGAGATCAAAGAAGGCAAAGAGATAGCATGGGAAGACTGGGCTGATACGTTGAATGGTGCGCGGACCCTGTCGGATCTGCGTCCTGGCCAAAGGGAGAAAAGTTCGTTCCACCAACTGCTCCAGTTGCTTTTCTGCAGTCTTCTCTGCTCCGGTCTTTGTCCGGATCAAGTACCAGTTATACATTCCTGATCCTACGCGCTTATCTGTTAGCGGCTGTGGACTCGGGGGACCGTAAAGGAGGATCCGAGAATGGCCGGCGGCCCGCCGCTCATTCGGCGGGCACCTCCGGCACGGCGCTATGGCGGTGCCCATAGCTGAAATAGATCGCCAAACCGATGGCCAGCCAAACCAATAACCGTAGCCACGTGAGGAGCGGCAGGCCCAGCATCAGCAGCAGAGAAAAGCCGATCCCGAGCAATGCCACCCATGGCAGGCCGGGCGCCCGGAACGGGCGCTTTGCGTCGGGTGCTCGGTGCCTCAGATAGATCACCGCGGCGCACACCAGCAGGAAGGCAAACAACGTGCCGATGCTGACCATCTCGCCAAGCACGCCGATTGGGAAGCACGCCGCCACCAGCGCCACCACGATGCCGATCAACAATTGACTGGTAAAGGGCGTACGGAATCGCGGATGAACCTCGCTGAAAAATCCCGGTAGCAAATGGTCCTGAGAGATCGAGAACAGAATGCGGGCCTGGCCAAACAGCAGGACGAAGATGACGGTGGTAAGGCCGGCCAGGGCAGCAAACTTCACCAACACCGACAGCCAGCCGATCCTGGTCGCGTCCATTGCCACCGCCACCGGATCAGGAACGCCGAGTTGCTGGTATGGCACCATGCCGGTCATAACCAGCACAAATATCCCGGCGCCAATGATGCAACCGATTCCAAGCCCGACCAGGGAAACCGGTCCCAGTGTCTTGGCCAGGCTGTTGTCTTGTGCACCTGCGGCGATGGCCTCCAGCGATTTGCGGCCAGTGTATTTGGAGATAAACATGTGCGGTCTCCCGCATTGACTCGCTTAATAATGGCTAAATTTTTGAATTATGCAACTAAATTTAATAAGTTCCAGCATGCAGTGGCGTGATGACATAGGCGAGTTTCACAGATCGCATAGCTGTTTGATCCCCGGCTCGAGCGCCGGCGTGGGAACAGGCGGCCTGGCCTGACACGGAACAGGCCGCCGACGCTGAAGAGTTGTCGTGTCAGCATGGCATGACGTTTGGAGCAGCAGCGTGTCAGCATGGCATGACGTTTGAAGCAGAGGTGCTGTCGACCAAAGCAGTGTCGGGCAAGCAAGCGGTGGCTCGCTGCGTCCGGATTGTCATCAGGTTGCGTTGGGCGAAGAAGCCGCGGGCGCTCCACGCGACCGGCAGCGCGGCAAGCGTTGCAATCTGACGCGCACGCGGCACTGGAGTGGCGCCTCCCGGCTTGTCCGGGTGCGGGTGCGTGGGTCGGCTGTGAATACGATCGTACCTACCAAGTAATGGTTGACAAATCATTTAAGGGTGTATATTATTTGGGGCAAATCAACAAAACCAATACGAACTGCCGCTTCGACCTGATAGCCGCGGAGCACAAGAAAGTTTCGGAGGCACGGATTTTGCGGGAGCCGCCCAGGACGCTCGTCTTGGAGGTCGCAGACATGACCAACGAAAAACGCTATTGCGTGGTGGTGGGAAAATCGAACTCGGCGCTGCATCACCTCGAGCAGGTCCTGCAGCGTAGGTTCGAGGTTATTACCGCGGAAAGTGGCGAGGCGGCGGTGCTTGCCACGACGGTGTTTCGCCCGACATTGGCGGTCATCCCGCCGGAGCGGGGCGAAGGCACGGGTGAGCTTGCCAAGCGAATCGGTACCGCTCGACCCGGGATCGCCATCGTCCATATCGGCGATGCCGCTGTGGCGGAGGCAACCGACACCGGGCGGGCGCCGCCCGTGCCGAGCATCGCCGAAGGCACCGTACGGCCGGCTGCGGCTGCCGCCCGCACGCCTGTCGAGGCCGGCAACCGCTGCGGTTGCCAACAGTTCCACCAGGACGATGAACAACTCACTCGGATCACGGATCGCGAGCGGCAGGTCCTGATGCTGCTGGTGCGCGGTCTGTCGATGAAAGAGGCGGCGCGCTTGCTGGCGATTTCGCCGCGCACCGTGGCGTTCCACAAATATCACGCCATGGCCAGCAACGGCCTGCACTGCAACGCGGATTTGCTCAACTTTGCCGTCCGCGAGGGCATTCTGACGTTGCCCGAGCCGGACGAAAACTGCGACGCCAGGCTCGAGGCCATCGATACGCAGTCCCTGAATTAGGATCCGGCTGTCTGCGTCGCACGATCGCAGGGCTGGCTGGGCCCGGCAATTCGCTGCCCTCGCGGGTGTGGCAAATCACCGGCTACGGTACCGTTGTGCTTGCGTGCATCGCCTCTTCCGAGCGCATGCACGCGCACCAGCAATTCTAAGCGTGCCTCTACCATCGATGCCTGTCAAATTTACCAGATTGTACGGCGTGCTGCTTCACCAAACTGACAGGGCTTTATCGAAATTATATTGTGCTAACATAGGCGTACGGTCGGTGCGCCACTCTTCAGCATGTTAGACTGCCAGTTCTTACAGTTCTTCGACCTGAATGAAAGCGTATATCTCGACTGTCGCGCTTGGAGGAAGAGCGAAGAACCTGCGGCGATAAGAGCGACAATTACCGCCGGATCGGGAGAGGGTCTGAGACGGCGCCATCATAACGCCGGCAACGTCACGTAGCGGCACACAACATTCCTCCTCGTACGGCATCCTATGCATACGCGTAGGAAGACGTTGATGCAGAAAAGGAGAATGAAAATGCGTAAGATCCTTCTTGCCGTGACGATTCTCGGGCTTGCTGCGGCGCCGGCATTCGCTGGCGGCATTGCCGCAGGCGATCTGAACATTGCGGGCACCTCGGCCTCTTCCAATGCCGGCGTGTCGAGCATGCAGGGCACCGGAACCGGCGCGATGGTTGCCGGTAATGGTGGAGTAGCGGTTGGTGCCGTGTCCGGCAACTACACGTCGGTCGACACGTCAGCGCTCGGGGCGGCGGGGCCGAAAGGTTCCTACACCAATACCACGGCGACCCAGACAAACGTCGGTGGCACGGTGGTTGGCGGAGTGTCGGGCAAAGGTTTCATGGGCATTGCGACCGGTGGCGCGGGCGGTAGCCAGACCAGCTCGGCAAGCGGTGGCGCCAGCGCGACTGCCAAGAACCTGAATGCCGGCGGCATTGCCACGGTGGGCCGTGGCCGTTGACCGGTTGACTGGTCTGGCGGCCTGGGGCGGCCCGACCGCTCGGGCAGCCAGGCCCCGCGTGGGCACGACCCAAGCGGGGATGCTCCGGGGAGGCACGACCTCCCCGGGGTGTCTTGCAGGAGGCAATGCCATGAGAACCCTACTCTTGTCCGCTACCGCGCTGATGCTGTTGGCCGGTAGCGCTGCTTTTGCCCAAACGAGCTCGAATTCCGGCTCCAACAGCAACGCGACGGTGACAACAACATCGGGATCGAGTGCCGTATCCAGTCCGAGGGTGAACGTCATCGGTAATCCGATCGGCAACGGCGCGTCATCGAGCTATTCCAACTCGAACGCGGTGTCGAACACCCGGTCGTCGGCGCGGTCGTCGGCGGTCGGCAACACGACAACCGTGAATGTCACCAGTTCAACCAGTTCAAACGGCACCAGTGGCGCAGGCAGCAGCGGTACCAGTGGTGACCCCGCCGTCAGCTACTCCGGCAGCTACACCGTGCATAACACCCCCGAGGTCATTCCGCCGAACGTGATGGGCGGCAACACCTGTGCCGTTGGTGCCGCGGGTGGCCTTGCGTTGGCCGGCTTCGGCATTGCAGGTGGTGGCACCTGGGCGGATCGCGCCTGTGAACGTCGGCAACAGGCGGCCCTGTTGTTCAATATAGGAGAGCCGGAAGCCGCCATCGAGCTGATGTGCCAGAGCGATGATGTGCGCGCGGCAATGAAGACCGCAGGCAAGCCCTGCAGGGCTGACATTGCTGCTGCGATCGCCGTACCGGCAACGCCTGTTGCGCAACAGACCGGCGCCACGGTTCAGGGTGCCGCCGTTATAGCCGCAGCATCGGCGGCTCCGGCAGAGGCGGCAGGGCCGGTAGCACCAAGACCTGCGTGGTGCAGTCACGCCGCTCCGAGCACGGAGCCGTCGATTCTGTACGTCAAGAAAATGTGTGGCGGCTGAGGGGAGTCTGCGACGCGGGTGGCTGCCTTGCGCTGGCGCGAAATTCAGTGAGCTGAATCAGGACATCGTCCGACACAACGAAGCCACCGGCAGCCGCAGCGAACGCATGGCATTGCCTCAACTCCATCGCACCAAGCGTGGAGTGACCCGGTCATGTTAGTACCAGAGTCTGATACCGATAATTCAGCAGCAGGCTTTTGTAGTGGCCAAGAGCAATACGCCGGCCCACCACGCACCCGGCAATCAACCGACAGGCAACCGAGCGACACGCAAGACGATCTCGACGCAATTCGAGGCATTCTTGCCGCAACGCTTGTGTCGCTTGCGGTGTGGTTCATCACCCTGGTCGGCGTGGTTCTATATGAGTGATTGCGTTCGTCGCCCCGCGGAGTCCGTCGGCGCGAGGCAGAAGACAGGCTGCCGCTCGCGGTACGGTGCCAAATACCGGTTTCGTCAATCGCATGTGCGACCAGCGGCCGGCGGTGCCCGTCAGCGCTTTCGCGAGTGCACTCGAGCACTGGCAGCAACATCGCCCTCTCTCGTCACCACCTGTCAGATTTGCCGGGTTACGCGCCGCATTGGGTCATCAATCTGCCAGGGTCTTTGACGAATATGATTTCCTAACATGGGCCTACGATCAGAGTGGCGCATGTCAGCGTAATGGATCGCAAGTTCTGACAGTTATCCAAATGCGGGCGAAGGCGTATTTCCACTGGCGTACAAAACCATTGCGATGCGCCCATCACCCGGGGCGGAGATTCGGAGGCTCCCAATCATGACCCAGAAAAGCCGCCATTTTGCTCCCTATGCCGACGCCACCGAATTACGCCAGCGCATCCTGGAACACATCAGCACGCTGCGGAACCACTGCAACCTGCCGCTGCTGGCCTCACTGGCATTCATGCGGGCGGAGGCTGCGTTCAACGCTTTCCTCGACGCGCCATCGTATACCCATCTTACCGACCTGATGGTGATTGAGGCCGACATGCGGAGGATCTCGGCGACGCTGAACCGACTGCCTCCGGCAGCCGGGCCGTCGGGGGTTCCGGACACGCTCCGCCGGGGTTTGCCAGCATCGGCGCGGACCACCAACCTTGCGCCCGGCCTGCGCATCGCGAACCAGCCCCGCTCACGGCTTGGTCCTTACGCGGGGTGGTGGTCAACCTTGCCGCGCGTCTGAACGCTCCACGGGGGAGGTTATGTTATTTTCTATACGGCCAGATAACCGCCATCCACATAGAGTTCCGCGCCAGTGATGTAGGACGCTTCGTCGGACGCCAGGAACAATACGGCGCTCGCGACTTCGTCTACCTCACCGGCGCGGCGCAGGGGTACGGCTTGCAGCATCTTTGCGCGCACGGCCGGATCGGCGGTCGCGCCGGAGGTGCGCATCGGCGGCATCAATCCGGGGTGCACCGAATTGGCGCGAATGCCGTCCTTGCCGAACTGCACGGCGGTGGATTTCGTCAGCGTGCGCACCGCACCCTTCGACGCGTTGTAGCCCATATGCGTCATGGTCTGCCCGGTGTTGCCGGAGATCGATGACAGATTGACGATCGCGCCGCCACCGGTCTTCTTCATCTCCAGCACCGCGTATTTGGTGCCGAGGAACACGCCGCGCGAATTCACCGCCATCAGCCGGTCCCATGCATCGGTATCCAGCATATCGGTGACGGCGCTGCCGCTGATGCCGGCGTTATTCACCAGGATGTCCAGCCGCCCGTGTTGCGCCACGGTGGCCGAGACCACCTGCCGCCAGCTCGCTTCGTCCGTCACGTCGAGGTGCATGAACTCGGCGGCGCCGTTGTTGCGGGTGATGTCGGCGGCGACCTGGCGACCTTCCTCGTCCAGCATGTCGGCGATCACCACCATCGCGCCCTCCTTGGCGAAGCGTCGCGCCGTCGCCGCCCCCATGCCGGAGGCAGCGCCGCTGACGATGGCTATTTTGTCCTGTAACCGCATCGTTCCCTCCTGTTGCCGGACGCGGCGGCAGACTGCCATGGCGCGGCGCGGCTTGGCTATCCGGGCCGACCGGGGCACGATGCGGCGATCTTGCAGCGGAGAACGATCCCATGGCCCATCGCGGCATGAAGTTCGGCATATTCCTGGCCCCGTTCCATCGCGTCGGAGAAAACCCGACATTGGCGATCGCGCGCGATGTGGAACTGCTGGAGTGGCTGGACTGGCTCGGCTACGACGAGGCCTGGATCGGCGAGCATCATTCCGCCGGCTGGGAATTGATTGCCCTGCCGGAACTGGTGATCGCGGCGGCGGCGGAACGTACGAAGCACATCCGTTTGGGCACCGGCGTGACCAGCCTGCCGTATCATCATCCGCTGATGGTGGCGCAGCGTTTCGTGCAGTTGGACCATATGACGCGCGGGCGCGCGATGATGGGATGCGGGCCGGGCGCGCTGACATCGGATGCGTATATGCTGGGGATCGAGCCCAGCACGCAGCGGCCGCGCATGCTGGAGGCCATGGACGCCATCATGCGGCTGCTGAAATGCGAAGAGCCGGTCACGATGAAGACCGACTGGTTCGAAATGCGCGAGGCGCGGCTGCATCTGCGGCCCTATACCGATCCGCATTTCGAAATCGCGGTGGCGAGCACGATTACGCCGTTCGGCATGATTGCGGCGGGGACGCATGGCGTGGGCGTGCTGTCGATCGGGGCGGGGCTGCCGGGCGGGCCGGAGGCGCTGGCCTCGCAATGGAGGATCGCCGAAGACGCGGCGGCGAAACACGGCAAGACGATGGATCGTAAGAACTGGCGCGTGGTGGTGAACGCGCATCTCGCTGAGGACGACGAGCAAGCTCTGGCGGAAGTGAAGAAGGGCGAGCGGGTGGAGACGCAGACCTATTTCGAAGACACGCTCGGCCGTCCGCCCGGCCGTGCCGACGATCCGCTGCGCGACGGTGTGAAGATGGGCACCACGCTGGTGGGTTCGCCGGAGACCGTCATCAGGGGCATCAACCGCCTGCTGGAATACAGCCAGGGCGGCTTCGGCGGCATCCTGTTCCGCGCGCATGAATGGGCGAACCGCGAGCAAACGCTGCGAAGTTATGAATTGTTCGCGCGGTACGTGATGCCGGTGTTCCAGGGGTCGCTGGATGCGATCGTGGGGTCGAATAGCTGGGCGCGGGAGAACCGCAAGCAGGTGTTCGGCGCGACCCCTGAGGCGGTGAAGCGCGCGTTCACCGATTTCGGCCATGCGGTGCCGGAGGAGTACCGGTCGCGGACGATCGGGGCGCGGGATACCTGAGGATTGCGTGGGCTGGTGAGTTTGCCAGCCCATGCTAATTTCCAGTGCGTTTGTGATGCGAACCGATGTTCGTGCATCAACCGTGATGGGTGATTTAGCAAGCGTGGTTAATGGATGCAGCCTCAAGATCGGTTTCTCATGACGGCGCCCCAAATTCTGCCTCGGCTTCCTTCGGAAAAGCGCGGAACCGCAAGCCATCAGCCGAGAAGTCCACGCGGTTCGGCCATTCGAGGCCGAGCCGGTCCGTAGCCACGCGCATGTTCTCCACAAAATATGCGGCGTCAGCCATGGGTGCGAATACGTTGCCTTTTGCGATGACCGGCGACAGGCCGACATCGGCCGTAACCCCGTCGGACCAGGTAACGGTCACCGTGTGATTCGGGTGCGCCATGGCGTTGACGATGCGATACAGCACGCTCAATCGCGCAGGGACAGGCCCTCGCGGGCAAGTCGCCAGTTCAAGAATAGCGCATCATGATACTTTTTGTCCCCAGGCGCGGATTGCGGCAAGGTCACGCCCGCGCAGGCGGCCGTTACCCGAGATTATCGCGCAATCGGCCATTCCCAACGGCCGTCGCGTGACGTCAACCGGGTCGAGAACCCTTACCCACCACGCGCCTTCGGCGGCAAATCGATCCGCAGCGACAGTTCCTTCAGCCGCACCGGCGGCACTTCCGCCGGAGCCCCCATCATCAGATCCTCGCCCTGCTGGTTCAACGGGAACAATATGACCTCGCGGATGTTCGGCTCTTCGGCGAGGAGCATGACGATGCGGTCGATCCCCGGCGCGGCACCGCCGTGCGGCGGGGCGCCATAGCGGAACGCGTTCAGCATGCCGCCGAAGCGCTTTTCCACTTCGTCCGGCGGATAGCCGGCGATTTCGAACGCGCGGACCATGATGTCCGGCCGGTGGTTGCGGATCGCGCCGGAGCAAAGTTCGGCGCCGTTGCACACGATGTCGTACTGGAACGCCTTGATGGTCAGCGGGTCCTGCATGCTCAGCGCCTCCAGCCCGCCTTGCGGCATGCTGAACGGGTTGTGGCTGAAATCGACCTGCCCGGTTTCCTCGTTCAGCTCGTACATCGGAAAATCGGTGATCCAGCAGAAGCGAAACGCGCCCTTCTCGATCAGCCCGAGTTCCTCGCCCAGCCTGGTGCGTACCGTGCCGGCGAATTTCGGTGCCGTATCCTTCTTGCCGGCGGCGAAGAACACCGCGTCGCCGGGGTTCAACCCGCAGGCGGCGCGTACCGCGTCGGCGCGATCGGGTTCCAGGTTGCGTGCGATCGGTCCCTTCGGTCCGTCGCTATCGAACACGATGTAGCCCAGCCCGCCGGCGCCCTCTGCCTTTGCCCAGTCGTTCAGCTTGTCGAAGAAGCTGCGCGGTTGCGATGCGGCGCCTGGCGCGGGAATCGCGCGCACCACGCCGGCACTCGCTGCAATACGCGCGAACAAGCCGAAGCCGGAACCAGCGAAATGCGGCGTCACGTCGCGGATCACCAGCGGATTGCGCAGGTCGGGCTTGTCGCTGCCGTAGTCCAGCATCGCGGTGTCGTACGGGATGCGCGGCCATGGCGCCGGCGTCACGCCGCGGCCTTCGGCGAATTCCTTGAACACGCCGGCGATCACCGGTTCGATGGTTTGGAACACATCCTCCTGCGTGACGTAGCTCATCTCGAAATCGAGCTGGTAGAATTCGCCGGGCGAGCGGTCGGCGCGGCTGGCTTCATCGCGGAAGCAGGGCGCGATCTGGAAATAGCGGTCGAACCCGGCGATCATGCAGAGCTGCTTGAATTGCTGCGGCGCCTGCGGCAGCGCATAGAACTTCCCCGGATGCAGCCGCGCCGGAACCAGGAAGGCGCGTGCGCCTTCGGGGCTGTCGGCGGTCAGGATCGGGGTTTGGAATTCGGTAAAGCCCGCCTCGATCATGCGGCGGCGGATCGAGGCGATCACGCCCGCGCGCAGCATGATGTTGCGATGCAGCTTGTCGCGGCGCAGGTCGAGGAAGCGGTATTTCAGCCGCAGCTCCTCCGGGAAGCGTTCTTCGCCGGCGACCTGGATCGGCAGCACCTCGGCGGCTGACTGAACCACCAGATCGTTCGCGCGCAGCTCGATCTCGCCGGTTGGCAGCTTGGGGTTCACCGTGCCGGCCTCGCGCGGAACGACTTGGCCGGTGACGGTGATCACGCTCTCCGGCCGCACGGCGTCGGCGGCAGCGAACGCGGGGCTGCCGGCCGGGAACACACATTGCGTGATGCCGTAGTGATCGCGCAGGTCGATGAACAACAGGCCGCCATGGTCGCGCTTGGCATGCACCCAGCCGGACAGCCGGGCCTCGGTGCCCGCGTCGGCGGCGCGCAGTGCGCCGCAGGTATGGGTGCGATAGGCATGCATGATCGGGGTTCCCGGTGTCGAATGTCTGGCCCTGCAAACGCGCGGGGCGGCGACACAAGCCCCGGCGTTCTGGGCAAGTCAAGCCACTCGGCAACCCGGGTCGAGCCCCGCCGCGCCGCGCGGACCATCGTGGTTGCCACCCGTCGCAGTCACGCAGAAGCCGCCAAACATTGACACGCCCCGCCTTACGCGAGACCATCCATGCCAAATCGACTCAGTGAGAGTGAGATGAACTTAGCCGTGTAGGGAGAGTCCTGACATGCCGGAACGGGTGCGATACGACGAAACCATAGAGCCGCTGGTGCAATTCGTCGAAGAGACGCCACGCGATCAGATCATTGATCGCACGCTGGAGAAGCTGCGAGACGGGGTGCCGATCAAGACCATGCTGACCGCCTCGGCATTGGCGGTGACCCGTTCGGCCGATCTGCCTCCCGGCCATCACGGAGGCCCGCTGCATCCGCTGGCCGGGCTCTATGCGATTTCGAAGCTGGTCGATCGCCTGGAAGGCGAGGACAAGTTCCTGCCCGTGCTGCAGCACGTGGCGCTGTCCAACAAGCACATCCACGACCCGGTCACGTCGCCATTCCAGTTGCTGGAGTTCGCGCCGCTGGATGCCACCTCGGGCATGAACCGGCTGCAAGACATGGCCTATGACGGCTCCGGCGACGTGATCACCGAAGCAGGCGTCGAAGCTGCCAAGGCCGCCTTCTTCCGCGCCTGCGAGCGCGGCGAGAGCAACAAGGCGGACCACTTGTACCAGTGGCTCTGGCAACATGTCCCGCCGATCGAGGCGTACGACCTGCTGATGACCGTCGCCATTCCGAAGAACGCCCTCGACGACCACTATTTCTTGTTCCCCGCCTATCTTTGGCGCGGGATGGATCAATACCTGGGCTGGGAACATCTCTCGGTGCTGATGCGCCCGGCGGTGCGCTATGTCGCGCGCTTCCCGCAGCAGCGCATGGTTCCCGAAGCCGAGGCGCTGATCGAAAAGCACAACTTGCTCGGCCGCATTTTGCGCCAGCGCACCGGTGACGACGAAACCGACGCAGTCGGCAAGCTGGGCGAGGGCATCCGCGACGTTAGTTCATACAGCGAAATCCCGGTGCTGACCGCCGAGGCGCTGGCGAACGGACTGTCGCTGGAAGGCGCGGGTGAGGCGTTGTCGATCGGCGCCGCCGGTTTGTTCCTCCGCTCGCTGACCGGCAATCCGATGGATGTCCATCTGCATACCAGCGCCAATGTGCGCCGCTGGCTGCTGAAGCTTGACGGGCTCAGCATCAAGAACAAGCTGCTGGTGCTGCTGACCTGGCACACCGGGCCGGAAGTGAAGTCGACCCAGCACCGCATGGAGCCGTCGCCGCAGCCCGATCCGGAAGCGGTGGCCAGGTTGCCGCACCGGACGCAGGAAGAACTGCTGGAGGCGATCACCCAAAGCATCTACACGCAGCCGCCGACGGATTGGTCCACCGTAACGAATCTGGGCCGCATGCGCGCCGTGCCGGAGGTGAAGAACACGGTGAACCTGGCGCAGCAATACGTAAACCTGCGCTACGACCCGGAAGTGCTGATCAAGCGTCTGGCCGACATCGTCTGCCACGACAGCTTCACCGAGATGCACGCGTTCAAGCATCATCAGGCGGTGGTCGAGGAGTACCGCAACACTCGCGAGCCATGGCGCTGGATGCATCTGGTGTGCGGCTGCCAGGCGGCGGCGATCTCCTTCGGCAAGAACATGGAAGTGTTCGAGGAGGTGCTGGAGCTGCTGCACGCGGCGTAACAGGCGCGGCCGGGAGGCGTACGGCCTCCCGGCACGCAGCGGCCACCCATCGCCCACCACCCATCATGTCATTGCGAGGAGCGAAGCGACGAAGCAATCTCGTTCGTAGCAGCGTCCGGACCTCCGCGCGCTTCTGCGAACGCGTCGCTCCTCGCAACGACATTTTGGAGGAAGCGCCATGTCCGTCTTCGTCGTCGGCGGTGCCGGCTTCATCGGCATTCGCCTGATCCCGCTGCTGATCGCTCGCGGCGAGCAAGTGACCTGCATGGACATCAACCCGAACGCACCCGTACTGGCGGCGCTCGGGGACAAGGTGAAGCTGCTGCGCGGCGACGTAACGCAGTTCGACGACGTGATGGCGGCGATGACCGCCGCGCGGCCCGACCGCGTGATCAACCTCTCCTACATGCTCGGCAGCGAGCATGCCCCGCACGTCGCGCTGAAGCTCAACATCGTCGGCATGGACAACTGCTTCGAAGCGGCTCGCCTGGTGGGGGCCAAACACGTGGTCTACGCCAGTTCGCTGGCGGTGAATGGCGAGCAATACCACTACGGCGAACGTGCCATCTCCGAGGACGATTTCCGCCACGGTCATGTGCAGTACGCCATGCACAAGATCTTCAACGAATTCCAGGCGCAGGATTACCGCGAGAAATTCGGCATGATCATCACCGGCGTGCGGCCGGCGAATGTCACCGGGCCGGACAAGGTGCGCGGGTCGGTGGACCACGTGAACTGCATCACCCAGCCGGCGCGCGGCAAGCCGATCAGTTTCCCGTTCGCCGACGCAATGCGTTGCCCGATCCACGTGGACGACGTGGCCGAGGTGTTCGCCCGCGTGTTGCTGGCGGACAAGCCGAAGCACGCCGTTTACAGCACGGGTGGCACGCCGATCAGCCTCGGCGATCTGGCGGACATCGTCCGTGGCTTCCTGCCCGACGCGCGCATCACCTTCGAAAGGCCAAGCGGGGGCAAGGAGATTTCCGGCAACTATCTGATCGACAACGCGCGGCTGGTGCAGGAGTTTGGCGTGCAGTATCGGCCCTATCAGGAACGCGTGCTGCAAATCATCAATGAAGTGCGCGCGCAGGAGGGATTGCTGCCGGTGCCGGGATAATCCATTGTTATGGACCCCCTCCTCCCCATAAGGGGACAATAACCGCAGCCACACGCGTCGTTCTCCACGGATCATATGCTGCCGGCCGCTTCGCTTTTCGTACTTGAACCCAAGAGGTCACCCATGACATTCAATGATCGCACCGTGGTTGTGACCGGCGGCACCGGGGCGCTTGGCCGTGCGGTGGTCGGCCTGTTGCTCGCGGGCCGCGCACGTTGTGTCGTGCCTTACGTTGTCCCGCACGAAGCCGCATCCTTCCCTCACAAGGCGAACGTGACGCTGGTCGGCCCTTGTGAACTGACCGACGAAGCCCAGGTCGCGCAGCTTTATGGGCAGGCCGGGGAGATCTGGGCCTCGATCCATATCGCCGGCGGGTTCGAAATGAGCAATCTGTCCGACACGACCAAAGCCGGCCTGATGCATATGGTGAACATGAACCTGGTCACCTGCCATATATGCAGCCGCGCCGCGCTGGCGCGGTTCGGAACAGATGGCGGGCGCATCGTCAACGTAGCCGCACGCCCGTCGCTGGAGCCAAGGATGGGCGCCGGCATGACCGCCTATACCGCCAGCAAGGCCGCGGTGGCCGCATTCACGCAGGCATTGGCAGCCGAGCTGGCGGGCCGCAACATTCTGGTCAACGCCATCGCACCGTCGATCATCGATACGCCTCCCAATCGAGCGGCGATGCCGCAAGCCGACCATGCGGCTTGGCCGAAGCCGGAGGAGATCGCACCGACCATCGCCTTCCTCGCATCGCCCGATAATAAGGCAACCACCGGCGCGATCGTTCCGGTATCCGGCCGGACCTGAACGAGTACGGCACCAGGGCGCGGCGGACCGTTCCGCGCGCTTGAATGCGCCAACCTGTACCTGGTCGTCTTTGTATATGCCGCCGCTATGCCTGTGCCGCCGGTTCGGCATGGCTTTTATATTGCCGCGCGCGACATATCGTCCCATCGCCGTCAAAATCGATGGGTGCAGCGTGAACAGGATTCGTGAGACTACATTTGGCGTGCCGAAGGCGTCGGATGACGATCTCCCGCTGTCCTTTGACGAAACCAAGGCGTACCCGAAGCCGGGAGAGATCATCGGCCAGATCGGCCTGGTCGTCGGCATATGCCTCGGCCTGGGTTTGCTGGCGCGAGTGGTCGTAGCGTTCGTTGGCGTCCACTAGGGGCCGGCCGCGGAGCGCGGTGCGATGGCCGCCAGTCGATTGATTCAGCTCAATGCAGGCGATCCTCCGCGGCGCGTACAAACACGCACGTTCGCCGCGGACTGAACCGCAAGTCCTGCGATCGCGACCATGCGGCAGCCACGGCTATCCGAGACGGGCAGTACACGGATGCCCGGGCGAAGGACAAGATGGTCTATATGCCGCTTATATGCCGGCCTGAACCGCGGCACATCGAAAATATACGCATCACGTCGTAGCTGCTGTCCCTAAGCCGAGGCCGCTCGCCTGCGGGCGCGTTGTGGCGCCCGCAGGCGGGGTCGACGGCGTCGCCAAAAGGATCCAGCTCCATGCTTGACGTCATCTACCTGCTGATCGGCGCCATCTTTCTCGGCGCCTGCGTATTCTACGCTTACGCCTGCGACCACCTGTGAGGCTCGTGCCATGATCTTCGACTATGTGCTGGGCGGCATCGTCACCGTCGGTTTGCTCGTCTACCTGGTCTTCGCGCTCGTCCGGCCGGAGCGCTTCTGAGCCACGATGCGAAAACTGGTACCCCTGCCGGCGGGTTTTTTGGTACCTGCACCGTCGCAGCTGACGCGCCGCGGATAGTTCTGAAACATCATAAGCCGGAAGGCTGTTTGTCATGACACTCAATGGATGGCTGCAGATAGCACTGTATTGCGTGTTGCTGCTGCTGATCACCCGCCCGATCGGCGGCTACATGGCGCGCGTGTTCAACGGTGAGCGCACTCTGCTCTCACCCGTGCTGCGCCCCGTCGAGCGCCTGACCTATGGCCTCTGCGGCGTCGACGAGACACAAGAGCAACACTGGGTCAGCTACGCCATCGCCATGCTGGCGTTCAGCTTCGCCGGCTTCGTCGTGCTGTATGCCCTGCAGCGCCTGCAAGGCATGCTGCCATTCAACCCCGCCGGCCAGACCGCGGTTTCGTCCGACCTCGCCTTCAACACCTCGGTCAGCTTCGTCACCAACACCAACTGGCAGTCCTACACGCCAGAGACGACGATGAGCTACCTGACGCAGATGGCCGGGTTGACGGTGCACAATTTCGTCTCCGCCGCCACCGGCATTGCCCTGGCGGTCGCCTTGGTGCGCGGCTTCGCGCGCCGTTCGGGCAAGACCATCGGCAATTTCTGGGTCGATCTGACGCGTTGCACGCTCTACATACTGCTGCCGGTCTCGGTCGTCGTGGCGCTGGTGTTCATCTGGCAAGGCGTGCCGCAGAACCTGAACGCCTATACCGATGCCACCACGCTGGAGGGCGTGAAGCAGGTCATCGCCCAGGGACCGGTGGCATCCCAGGAAGTCATCAAGATGCTGGGCACCAACGGCGGCGGCTTCTTCAACGCCAACTCGGCCCATCCATACGAAAACCCGACCGGCCTCACCAACCTGATCCAGATCCTGCTGATCTTTTCGCTTGGTGCCGGCCTGACCAACATGTTCGGCCGCATGGTCGGCAGCGAACGCCAGGGCTGGGCGATCTTCGGCGTCATGTTCGCCTTGTTCCTGGCCGGCGTCGTGATCACCTACTCCGTCGAGGCGAAGGGCAATCCGAACTTCACCGCATTCCATGTCGACCAGACCGCGAGCGCCCTGCAGCCCGGCGGCAACATGGAAGGCAAGGAAGTCCGTTTCGGTATCGCCAACTCCGCCCTGTTCACCACCATCACCACTGACGCATCGTGCGGCGCCGTCAACAATATGCATGACAGCCTGCTGCCGCTCGCCGGTGCGGTGCCGATGGTCAACATCATGCTGGGCGAGATCATCTTCGGCGGCGTCGGCTCCGGCCTCTACGGCATGCTGCTCTTCGTCATCGTCGCGATGTTCGTGGCCGGGCTGATGGTCGGGCGAACGCCCGAATATCTGGGCAAGAAGCTCGAGGCGAAGGAGGTCAAGATGGCGATGCTCGCGATCCTGATCCTGCCGCTCTCGATCCTCGGCTTCACCGCGATCGCCGCCGTGGTTCCGGCGGGGCTTGCCGGGATCGAGAACAACGGGCCGCACGGCTTCTCGGAGATCCTCTACGCCTTCACCTCGGCGACCGGGAACAACGGCAGCGCGTTTGCCGGCATCTCGGCCAACACGCCCTTCTACAACACGACCTTGGGCCTCGCGATGTTCATCGGCCGCTTCCTGATGATCGTACCGATGCTCGCGGTCGCCGGCTCGCTGGCGGCGAAGAAGATCGTGCCGGCCTCGGCCGGCACCTTCCCGACCGATGGCGGGCTCTTTGTCGGCCTCCTGATCGGCGTCATCGGGATCACCGGCGGGCTCATCTTCTTCCCCGCCGTATCGCTCGGCCCCGTGGTTGAGCAGCTCGCG
>DATKPQ010000004.1:0-25237 GCA_035523995.1 Acetobacteraceae bacterium
ACACCGCCATGGATCTGGCCGATGGTGAGCATCGGGTTGATCAGAGTGCCGAAATCATCCACCGCGGCATAGCGTTGCAACGTCGCCGCGCCGGTCTCCGGGTCCACGTCCACCTCGGCGATGTGGCATCCGTTCGGAAACGTGATGATATCGAGAATGTTCCAGACGTAGGTGTCGAGCGGTTCGGCGGCATTGGCGGGATCGCGAGCGGCACGCGCCACTTCGAACAACGTGACGGCACGTGCGGGTTCATCGCGCACACGGAACTTGCCGTCGGCATAGGCGACCTGCGCAACCCCCGCTTGCAGCAGGCGGGCCGCGATCACGGTGCCTTTGGCCAGCATTGCGTCGACCGCCTTGCACAGCGCGGCCCCGCCCATATGCATGGAGCGTGCGCCGCCGTGGCCATTGCCTGCGCGAACTTGCGCAGTGTCCGCCTGGACATAGTGAAAGGTCTCGACCGGCAGCCCCAGCAGATCCGCGGCGATCTGCGCATAGGTGGTTTCGTGGCCCATGCCGTTGGATTGCGTGCCGACGCGCAGGCTGATGCGGCCGTCGGCATCGAAACGTAGCTCCGCGCCTTCGTTCGGTGCGCCGCGAGCGGTTTCCATGAAGCAGGTGATGCCGATGCCGCGGCGCATTCCTGCATGTTCTGCGGTGGCGCGACGGGTCGCGAAACCGCTGTGGTCGGCCGCGACGATTGCATCATCCAGGTTGGCGGCGAAGCGGCCGCCGTCGATGATTGTGCCGAGTGCTTTGCGGTAGGGAAATTCGTACACCAGGTTGCGGCGGCGCAGATCGACCGGATCAAAGCCGCGGCGACGGGCGGCGGTGTCGATCAGCCGCTCAATCAGATAGTTGACTTCGGGCTTGCCGGCGCCGCGATAGGCGTCGATCGGTACGGTGTTGGTGAATACGCCGTGCACGTCCATGAAGATCGCGGGAATATCGTAGCCGCTGCCGATCGCGTTGGCGGGCGCGTTGGTGGAACTGCCCGGCCCACCCGAGGACAGATACGCGCCGAGATTGGCGATCGTGTTCGCCTGCAGCGCGAGGAACCGCCCGCCGCGATCCAGCGCCAGGCGGGCACGGGTAATGTTGTCGCGGCCTTGCGCTGTGGCGACGAAATCCTCGGTGCGCTCGCCGATCCATTTGATCGGCCGGCCGAGCATGCGCGCTGCCCAGAGCAGCATGATCCATTCGGGATACAGCGCGTTCTTTACCCCGAACCCACCGCCAACATCGGGGCACGATACGCGCATCTGATCGTGCGGCACGCGGAACACCGCGCCGGCAAGCTGGGATTGCAGCGCGTGCACGCCGGCGCCGGAGAACATCAGGTGGAACCCGTTGGCGTCGTGCTGCCCGATTGCTCCGCGCGTTTCCGCCGAGGAGATGACGATGCGGTTGTTGACCAGTTCGAGGTCCACGACGTGGGTTGCTGCCTGCATTGCGGCGGCGACGGCGGCTGCATCGCCCTTTTGGAAACGATAGGAGAGATTGCCGGCGGCTTGCGTCCATAGAAGAGGCGCGGCCGGCTGCAATGCCGCGGCCGCGTCGGTGACCGAGGGCAGGGGACGGTAATCGACAGTGAGAACTTCGGCCGCGTCCCGTGCCGCGCTGCGGGTTTCGGCGACCACAAATGCGACGGGATCGCCGACATGCCGCACATGGTCTGTCGCCAGGGCGAAACGAGGCGGGACGATCATTGGGGCCATGCTTGCGACAGGGACCGTGCAGGGCATCGGCCCCAGGTCGCGCAGGTCGGCCGCGGTGAACACGCCCAGTACGCCGGGAATCGCGCGAGTTGCGGCCGTATCGATGGCTTCGACCGCTGCATGCGCATGCGGCGAACGCACCACGTGCATCCAGGCCTGACGCGGCAGGTCGATGTCCTCGATGTACCGGCCGCGTCCGGTGAGGAAGCGGACGTCCTCGAAGCGCCGCAAGGATTGGCCACGGAACGACCTGGTCATGTCAGCGTGCTGGCGAGTAGCGACTGCGTTCTCATGTCATTGCGAGGGGCGGAGCGCCGACGCAATCCCGTTCGAGCCGATGCTTGCACGGTTCGCGCGCCCCACTGGCAGGAGATTGCTTCGTCGCTCCGCTCGTCGCAATGACAGCGGCACGTGGTGCGCAGCGGCGGCATATCGGAACTTCGGACCAAATTAAATTCCTAACTCTCCCGCGATCCCGTAACCCTGCGCCAGCTCGCGCAGCTTCCCCCACGTCGCGTCTTCCACCGGGATTCCGTTCTTCCGCCGATCCTGCTCCTTTCGAAATTCAACTTCACCCGGATAGAACACTTCCGTGAATCCCTGAGCAGGCGGGGTTGCCTTCAAATACTGCGCGAACTCTGTCACCTCGCGCTTGAACGTCTCCAGGTCGCGGAACGCTGCAACGTTGAACACGGCGATGAAGCAGCCATCATTGTGGCGTCCGGTCGGTTCGACGCCGAAGCCCAATCCCGTCAGCAATCCGGAGAAGATTTCGACGATCGTGGCAAGGCCGTAACCCTTGTAGCCCTCGGCACCCCCCAGGGGGAGCAGCGCACCGCCCTGCCGCAGCACGCGTGGATCAGTGCTCGGCTTGCCGTCCTTGTCGATCAGCCAGCCGCTGGGTACTTGCTCGCCGCGTGCCGTGGCTACGTTGATCTTGCCGGCCGCCGCCGCCGACGTCGCCATATCGAAGAACAACGGCCCTTCCAGGTTGGAGGGGATGGCGAAACAGATCGGATTGGTGCCCAGCCGCGCCTGCGCCCCGCCGAACGGCGCCACCGCCTTCGCACTGCGGCCAGAGTCTGCGGTGATCATCGCGATCATGCCCTCGCGCGCGGCCATCAGCGGATAGGACGCGAGGCGACCGATATGGCTTTGCCGGAACACTGTCGTCGCCGCGACGTTCTGCTCCCGCGCCTTGTCGATCGTCATGCGCATCGCACGATCGGTGACGACATAGCCAAAACCCCAGTTGCCATCGATTACCATCGTGGTGGGCGATTGTTCCTTCACGTCGAACGGCGCGCCGGGGACGATGTGGCCGACCTTGATACGGTCGATATAGGTGGGGATCAGGATGATGCCGTGCGAATCATGCCCCACCAGGTTCGCACCGATATTGTAGCGCGCGATGGTGGCCGCTTCCTCGGCCGAGGCGCCGGCCTTTACCAGCAGCGTCCGCGCGATCTCCATCAGCTTCTCTGCCTGCACGACCGGCATGTCATCCTCCCGCTACGACGTCAGGCGGAGCAAGCTTGCGTCGGCGCGGGCTGTCAACCCTGGCCGAACTGGCGTAGCCTTCGGGGCGAGCGAAACCCGGGAGGAGGAAACCATGGCGAACGTCTATGCCAGCGTGGCCGGCACAGTGGGCCGCAGCGACAAGGATCCAGGCATGGTCGGCGTGTTCCGCCGCGAGGACGGCGGCGCGTGGGAGCATGTGATCAGCAACACGCCCAGCAATTGCGTTTTCGTGCATCCAACCGATCCCAACCTGGTGTTTGCCGGCACACATGACGGCGTGTATCGCAGCACCGATCGGGGCAAGAGTTTCCGGCGCGTGAACTTCCCGGACAAGAACATGGAAATCTGGTCGTTCCTGGTAGATGCGGGCGATCCGAAGCTGATCTATGCGGGCGGCTCGCCGATTGCGGTGTATCGCAGCGAGGACAGCGGCGAGACCTGGAAGCGCCTGCCTGATCCAAACATGCCGTCACGCTGCGTGATGGCGTTCAACCCCCGGGTGATGCGCATGGCGCAGCATCCGCGCAAGCCGGGCAGCATATTTGCCGCGTTGGAAGTGGGCGGCGTGATGCGTACCACCGATAGCGGCGAGAGCTGGAAGGATTGCAGCGACGACCTGGTGCGGCTGGCCAAGCTGCCGCACCTGCGCAGCAAGATCGGCAGCGACACGTCGGATGAGGGCATGCTGGACGGCCACGCCATCGCGATCAGCGCTGCCGACCCGGATGCGGTGATCGTTGCCGTCCGCATGGGGTTGTTCCGCACCGCAGATAGCGGCGAGAGCTGGCAGGATATGGAGGTGGGGCGGTTCTCACCTACCACCTATGGCCGCGACATCCAGGCATCGCGCGCCGAGCCGAACACACTGTACTCGGCGCTGAGCGTTGCGGCGGCGAGCAAGGATGGCGGGGTGTATCGCAGCACGGACAAGGGCCAGACGTGGCAGCGGTTCGACAAGGTGCAGGTGCATGGCACCGTGATGTCGGTGGCGCCGCATCCCAGCGATCCGAAGCAGGTCTATCTTGGTGCGCGCTATGATGGTGAAGTGTTCGGCACCAAGGATGGTGGCGAGAGCTGGGACTTCATGCCACTGCCGAGCGGGGTGAAGGACATCTACTGCGTGGCGTGCGGGTAGGTTGAGACGCCACAGGCGTCGAGGGTGAGGGTGATGGGGAGGGCACGTAGTTCTTCGAACCCTCCCGATCACCCTCATCCGCGGCGCTTCGCGCCTCACGTTGATCCGCTTTACGGCCCAAGCCCGCGCTGCGCGAACAACGCAGCGCGGGAGAGGTTTCATGAAACCACGCCCTGCTTCCGCAGCATCCCTATCGTGTCTGCGTCGAAACCTGAATCCCGCAGCACCGCTTCCGTATGCTGGCCAAGATTTGGCGCGCGCTGCGGCGGCACCTTCGCCTCTCCCGCAAGATTGAATGGGCTTGACACTGTCAGCGCTTCCCCGTCCGCGAAGGGGACCAGCGCGCCGATCGCCCGCATTTGCGCATCGTTCGGCGCATCGTCGACCTTCCCTACGACGCCGAACGTGACGCCTACATCATCCAGGATGACCCGCCACTCCGCCATATCCCGCGCGGCAAATGTCGCGTCGAGTTCCGCCACCAGTGCGTGCGCGTTGTGCAATCGTGCCTGCCGGGTCGCGAAGCGCGGGTCGTCCGCCAGTTCCTCCCGCCCAATCGCGTTGAAGAACGGGCGCAACTGCCGTTCCTCGTTGAACAAGGCCATGATGAACCAGCGGCCGTCGCGGCATCGGTAGTGGTTGGCCAATGCGTTTGGCGCTTGCTCGCGTGGCGGGCGGTGCGCCACCTCCTCGCCGAGCAAGCGGGACTGGATGAAGCAGCCGTTGGCCCACAGCCCGTTCGCCAGCAGCGACGAACTGACGACACCGCCTGTGCCGGTCTTCTCGCGTCGGTACAGTGCAGTGACGATCGCAGCGTAAAGGCCGGTGGCGCTGGGGTGATCGCCCATTCCGGGCGCCGACCGTGCCGGCACGGTATCGACATCCGCGCGCACCGCATCCATCAGTCCGGTGCGCGCCCAATAGGCGGTGGAATCGAAGCCGGTTTTCGCGGCTTCCTCGCCAGCTTCGCCGTACGCGGTGAACGACGCATAGATCAGCCGATTGTTGAGCGGCAGCAGATCGGCTGGCGCCAGCTTCAGCCGATCCCGCACCGGCAGTGGAAAGTTGGTGACGAACACGTCGGCGTCCGTCACCAGCCGGTACAGCACGTCGCACCCTGCCTGGTGCTTCAAATCCAGTGCCAGGCTTCGTTTGTTGCGCGACGTCAACTGCCAGTACGAATCGGCGTGGGCGTGCGGGTTGACGCTGCGGGCGCGCCAGGGATCACCGGTGCCCGGCGGCTCGATCTTGATCACGTCGGCGCCGAAATCCGAGAGGATCGTCGCCGCCGCCGGACCCGCGATCCAGCTCGCGCAATCGATCACCTTCAATCCCGAGAATAGATAATTGTCCATTGGCGCGCCTCTCAGGTTTTTTCGAAATCGATGCGTTCCACCACCGGCAGGCCGAGCAGGAAACGGCGCAGGCAATCGAGCGCCAGCTCGGCCGCGCCCAGCCGCACCCATTCGCGCCCGCCCAGCACACGCGAGCGGCGGAACGCGGTTTCCTCCGCCGTGGCGATACCGATCCAGATCGTGCCGCCGAAGTCGATACGGTCGGGGCCGTCGTCCAGCTCGATCAGCACCACGAGGGCATGCGAGGCGTTGCCGCGTTCGCGGGCGGCGCGCGCCACTGCCTCGGTGGTTTCCTGCGTCATCGGGCCGGCGAGATGTATGCCCTCGAGCCCGAGCACGCCGTGTAACTGAGTGAATTCGCGCACGACGATGCTGCGGCGGAAGACATGCTCGCCGCCTGGCATCGGCGCCAGGCGCACCGCGATCTGGCCGCCGGTGAAGGTTTCGATGATCGCGAGCGATCCCTGCCGTGCCAGCAATTCCGCCAGCACGATGCCTTCCAATGTTTTGTCGTCTTCGGCGAGGATGAAGTTTCCCAGGCGCCGCCGCACCTCTGCCTGGATCGGTTCCAGCTTGCGGCTTATATCGTCGGCGTCGGTGCCGCGCACCGTCAGCTTGGTTTCGATCTGAGGATAATGCGCCCGGAAGCCGAGTTTTACCGAACCGTCTGGCGCCATTGCCTCCACGCCGGTCAGCAACTGGTCCACATGCGATTCGCCCAGGCCGTAGGAATGGAACCGCTTGAGGAAGATCGCTGTCGGCTCGCCGCTTCGTTCCAGCAAACGCGGAATGATTTGCTCCTCCAGCATGCGCCGCAGTTCGCGTGGCACGCCGGGGGTGAAGAAGAATCGCGCCTTGCCGATATCCAGCGCAAAACCGCAGGCGGTGCCTATGGGATTGTCCAGCATTTCGGCGGTGGCCGGCAGCATTGCCTGTTTGCGATTGTTCGGCGGCATGCTGCGGGCGCGCTTCAGGAAGAAATCCTCCATGCGGGTCAGCCATTCCTCGTGCAGCACCAGCTCCACGCCGGCTGCTTGCGCCGCGATTTCCTGCGACAGGTCATCCACCGTCGGGCCGAGCCCCCCATTCACGATCACCGCATCGGCACGCTCGCCCGCAAGCTGAAAGGCGCGGAGCAAGCTGTCGCGGTCGTCGCCGACCGTGGTGCCCCAATGGACGGAGAGGCCGACATCCTCCAACTTCTGGGCCATGTAGCTGAAATTCGTATTGACGATCTTGCCGGTGAGAACCTCGTCGCCGGTGCAGATGATCTCGATGCGCATGTTCGCTCGCTCCTCCTGGGCGCAGCTTGCGGGCAGCGCGGGCGGAGGGCAAGCTTGCGGTCAGAAAACTGCCCAACCCGAGGAGGAGCGCAACCATGGCCACGCTGCTGTCACGTGCCCCCGAACGCCTGCACCACCACGCCTATGTGGTGAAAGACCAGGAGAAGAACCGTCGGTTCTTTGAGGACGTGCTGGGCATTCCGCTTGCCGCGACCTGGTGCGAGCAACACTTCAATCCGTGGGTGAAGCGCGACGTGGCGTTCTGCCACACGTTCTACGCGCTGGGCGATGGCGGTGCGCTGGCGTTCTTTTCGTTCGCCGATGACGAGGTGTACCAAAAGACGCAGGCGGAGAAGCCAGCGGAAATCCGCAGTTTCGACCACATCGCGTTCAAGGTCGATGACGGGACGTACGACGAGTTGGTCGGGCGCGTGAAGTCCGCGGGGCTCGATCTGCGCGAGACCGATCATGGTTATTGCCGGTCGATGTACACCACGTCACCGGACGGTCTGGTAGTGGAGTTCACTGTCGATCCGGCGAATGCTGCGGAGATCGATGCCATCCGCCGTGCCGATGCACATGCCGAACTGGCGCGCTGGATGGCGGGCGATCACCGGGTGAACAATGATCTGCGGGTGCGGGAAGCGGCGTAGCGCACCAACACAGGTCATTGCGAGGGCCCGAAGGGGCCGGAGCAACCTCGTTCGGGCGCGCACGCACGGGCGTCCGTGTGTGCGCTCGACCGAGGTTGCTTCGGCGCTACGCGCCTCGCAATGACATAATGTTGCCCCCGAATGTTACCCGCTGACTGTTACCCCCAGAGCTGCACCAGCGGCCCCTGCGCGCCTGTGACGGGATCGGCGTTTGGGGCCGCCACGGCAGCGATGTTGCGCACCACCGCATCATGCTCCGCCGGGTCGCCGCGGTGTTGGTCTGGCCGCTTTGCATTGTCGGGGTAGGCGCCGACGATCAGCAGGTCGGCCGACTTCTCCAGGCGGCAATGACCGACACCAGCGGGGAGCACGACGACGTCGCCGGCCTCGATGTCCAACGTCTCGCCGCTGGGACCGCCGAACTGGACGCGGCCGCGGCCACGGGCGACGCCCAAAGCCTCGTGTGCATTGCTGTGGAAATGCTGGAACGGGTGAACGCTGTTGCGCCACGCGGCAGGCCACTGGTTGGCGGTGAACAGTTTCTCTATCGCCGCAGGATCCGCCGGCACCGCGCTGCGATACACCAGCATCGGCAGACGGGAGTTGGGAATGGCGCCGTCATCGGCGAAAGTGAAGGTCAGCGGCTGTTGCATGTCTGCGCTCCTCACTGAAGGTGGATCATGGCGGGTCGGGCCCCGTTCTTTGTTGTCGGCGCCGGCCGGTCCGGGACCACGCTGCTGCGTCTGATCCTGACCGGCCATTCGCGCCTGTACCTTCCCCCCGAGACCTGGTTCCTGCGCGATCTGGTGCGGCAGTTTCCGCTGACCGGCGCGCTGACGCAACCGCAGAGAGAGCAAGCGGCGGTGGTGATGGTTCGACACGAGCGCTGGCCGGATCTGGGGCTGGATGAGGATGACGCGCGGCGAGCGGTCGAGGCACTGCCGGACGGGGCGGGGCTGCACGACGTGATCGAGCGTGTCCATGCGCGGCTGCTGGCGGCGAGCGGCAAGCAGAGGATCGGCGACAAGACGCCACATTATTTCGAGATTGTGCCTGAACTGGCGACGCTGTTTCCCAATGCCGTGTTTATCTATCTGGTGCGCGATGGACGGGATGTGGCGATGTCGTGGATCGACGCCGGTTGGCAGCGGTATTACGAACCCGGATTCGAATGGCCGCGCGCCATGGCCTGTTTGCATCGCGATCGCCTTGCGTATCCGGAGCGGGTGCTGGCGGTACGTTACGAAGATCTGGTGCGGCGTGCGGAGGATACCGTGCGGCGTATTTGCATTTTCCTTGGCGAGGAATTCGAACCGGCGATGCTGGACTGGCGTGCGCGTGTGGATCAGGTGGCCAAGCGCGACCGGCATTTGCATGGACGATTGCGCCAGCCGCTGCCGGACGATGCGATGCCGGTATGGCGGCGGCTGTCCGCGGCGGAATGCTTCGCGATGGAGGCCTGGCTGCATCGGGAGTTGGGGGCAGGGGGGTATGCGCTGCGGTTTCGAGCGCACTGGTGGGTGCCGGTGTTTTGTGCGGTGGCTGGTGGGCAGCGGGTACTGGCGCCGGTGCTGCGGCGGGGGATTCCATATTTGCAGAGGCGGGGGATTCTGGGGCGGGAGGTGTATTTTTAGCGTGGAGAAAACCTCTTCCGCTTCGCGGGCGAGGTTTTTTGTTAGCGGAACCGCGCTGCTGAATATGGTGCCAGGTTGATTGATGGCGGCTTCCCACTGACAAGGTCGGCAACTATCCGCGCCGTTGTTGCCCCGGCAGTCAGTCCGACATGGCCGTGCCCGAATGCGTAGAGCATGTCCGCGCAGCCGGATGCCGGGCCGATGCAGGGAAGCCCATCCGGGGTGGACGGCCGATGTCCCATCCATCGCTTCACCTGCGAGGTTTCGGAAAGACCGGGGAACACTTGCCGGGCAAATTTCCGCAGCACCTCGGCACGGTCCCAGTTCGGTTCCGCGGCGAGACCCGCCAGTTCCACTTGTCCCGCCAGCCGCAAACCCTGCGGCGTCATGACACACGCCATCTTGCCGTCGCTTGGCATGATCGGATAACGCGGCTCGATGCCGGGGTTCTCGATCACCACGTGATAGCCCCGCTCGGTTTCCAGCGGCACGCGATCTCCGGCCTCTGCCGCCAGTGTTTTCGACCATGCTCCCGCAGCGATCACCGCCTTATCGCAGTCGATGTCACCGGCATCCGTGCGCACTGCGCGCAGCCGGCGGTTATCGATGCTAAGGCCGGTGGCGCGAGCCTGCCGATGCACCGCGCCCGATGCGACGGCATGGCGCAGCAGTGCGTTCACATAGGCACCGGGATCGCGGCACTGGCCGTTTTCTTCGACCAGCAGCGCAAATTTATAGCGCCGGTCCAGGGACGGTTCACGCTGGCGCAACTCGTCCTCGGAAAGCTCCAGCCAATGCGTGCCATTTTCTGCGCGCAGCCGCCACGACCGTGCTTCCGCTGCGAAATCCGCGCGGCTGGGAAATACGAACAATACGCCCTGACGCGTGATCAGATCACCGACGCCGGCTTCCTCAGCCAAACGCCGGTGTCGTTCCGGCGCATCGAGCAGGAGGGGACGAAGCGCGCGGGCCGTGGCGGCGACGCGCGCCTCGGTCGCGCCGGCACGCACGAAGCGCCACAGCCATGGTGCCAATCGCGGCAGATAGGACCAGCGAATTGTCAGCGGTCCCAACGGATCCGCCAGATAACCCGGCACCTTGCGCCAAATGCCGGGCGAGGGCATGGGGATCACCGAACTCGGATTCAACAGCGTTCCGTTGCCGTAACTCGCCGCTTGCTCACCGCCCGGATCGCCCGGTTCGACGATCGTCACGCGATGCCCGTCGCGCAGCAGTTCGACCGCTGTCGCGGCGCCGACGATGCCGGCGCCGATCACCACCACATGCTGCGCCACGGGCCGGCCGCCCGTCAGGCGTTTTTCTTCACGCCATAGAATTGCGGAAAGCCAGCGGGAATGCCGGTCAGGTAATTGTGGAACGCGGTCGGCTGGTCGTACATGCCGAGCGGCGCATAGCTGGGGTTCTTCCAGAATTCGACCTGCATTTGCTCGGCGATCTTCTTCTGCGCCGCGAGGTCGGGCGCGTTGAACCAGGCAGCGCGCAGCTTGTCCATTGCGGGATCGTTTGGCCACCCGAACCAGCTTCCCGTCCCGGACGGGATGGCAATATTCGGGGCCGGCGAAATGTTGCCGAGGCCGCCGAGATAGGTGAAGAAGATGTTCCAGCCGCCCTTGTCGATCGGTTGCTTGCTCGCGCGGCGCTGTACCACGGTGCTCCAATCCAGCGCCTGCAAATCGACGTTTATGCCGATCTTCTTCAGCGTATCGATCGCGACTTCCGATTCCGCCCAGATCGCCGGGTAGTTGGAGGCGGCGAGGACCACCACCTTCTCACCCTTGTAGCCCGCCGCGGCGAGATCCTGTTTCAGCTTGGCATAATTCTTCGGGCCGCGGGTGATATTCACGCCGACAGTGCTGGCCATTGGCGTGCCGGGAACGAACAATCCGATATTGGTCTGCACCAGGCTGAGATCCGAGCCGGCGGCCGCGTCCATTACTTCCTTCTGGTCCATCGCCGCCACGACAACGCGGCGGATGGCGGCGTTGTCGAATGGCGGGAACAACTGGTTGAAGCGCAGGCAACCCATTTCGCCGGTGCGGTCCTTCACCGTGACGGTGATATCCTTGGAACGCTTCAACAGCGGGATCAGGTCGATGGTCGGTTGTTCCCACCAGTCGGTTTCGCCCTGGGTCAGTGCGGCCAATGCCGTGGCGGGGTCTGGAATCACGTTCCATACCACGCGATCGACATAGACGATCTTGGGGCCGGCGTTGAAGCTTGGTACGCCGCTCGAACGCGGCACGTATTTGTCAAATTTCTCGAACACGATGCGCTGGCCGACGATACGTTCGGACGCGAGGTATTTGAACGGGCCGCTGCCGACCGCCTCGGTGACTTGGGTGAACGCGTCGGTCTGTGCCAGCCGTTGCGGCATGATGACGCAATAGGCCTGTGCCAGGGCGTTCGGCAGCAGCGCGAAGGGCCGCTTCAGGCTGAACTGGATCACCTTGTCGGCCGGGGCGGAGATTTCGTCGACGCGCATGGCCAGCGCCTGGCCGAACGGATCGCGCACGCAGAAGCGTGTGATGCTGGTGACACAGTCCTTGGCCAGGACCGGCGTGCCGTCGTGGAACGACAGGCCATCACGCAGTGTCAGCTTCCAGAGCTTGCCGTCGTTTTCAGTCGTTGCACCGGCAACCATCTGCGGTTGCACGTTGAACTGGGCATCGTAGGCATACAGCGTATCGTAGACCGCGAGCGAGAAGTTGCGGGTGACGTCGGCGGTGGTCCAGACCGGATCGAGCGAGGCGAGGTCCGATTGTGGCGTGAACAGAATGGTTTTCGCATCTTTTGCACCTTGGGCGTGGCCGATACGAGGTGCGGTCAGGGCAGCGGCCCCGACAAGGGCGGTCTTCAGGACGTCGCGACGTTGCATGATCTATCTGTTCTCCGGTTCGACCATGCCAACTCCTACTCCAGGGCCGCCGAGTCAGCAATTCATTGCAACGTCCGCCCGCAAGGCGGCGGCGATCACGGGGGCAGCGGCGATCGACATGCCGTGTCCGTCATGGCCCACGTCGGGAACGTCGATCACGGTCCAGGCGCAATGGGTGCCGAGTGCCTGGGCCGCATGGTGGCCGGAGCGGATATAGCTGTGGGCACGTTCATAGCGCGTGCCGCCTTGGCGCATGGAGCGCGGGCCTTTGGGAAAGAAGCGGCCTGTCGTCTTGGTATCTTCAGTGCCCGCCATCACGGTGATGGGAAAGCGCAGCAGGTCGGCAAGTGCCGGCGCGTCGAGTTCGGTCTCGCCGAGGCCGAACGGCCAGGCGATGTCCAGGTCCGGCATGGCATAGGTGCCGGCATTGGCGCAGATCGCAATGGCGACGTAGTCACGATAGCCGAAGGACAGCATACGGTGCACGAACTGTCCGCCCGCGGAGTGGCCGAACAAGCCGTAGCGGCGGCACGCGGTCACACCTTGCTGCTGTAATGCGAGGAAGAGGCGTTCGTCGACGCCATAGGTCCATTGGGTGCGGGGGTTCGGGGTGCCGTCCTCGTTACGCAGGTTGCCGAAATGATAGCGCAGGTAGTCGGGGAAGGATGCTTCCGAAAATTCGATGGCGATCGCCAGGACGCCGGCGTCGTCTACCAGTTTCAGCCAATAGTCGCGATAGGCGGCGCCGTTGCGGCCGACGCCGTGGTGCACGAGCAGGACAGGCGTTTCTTGGGTGAAGGCGCGCGGCCGCGCGGCATGGAGCACCAGCGGACGGTCCGGAAACATGGGATCGATGTAGGGCAGGGAGTGAGCGCCCGGCGCTGCGACCAGGCGCGACAGGTCAGTCATGGCGATGCGCGTGGTCACTTCGGCGCCGAGTCTACGGCCGTGGGGCCCAGCACCGTCAGCTTTGCGCCGTCCGTGGTCGCCTGCACGTGCACGTAACCGAACTTTGCCGCGAGTTCCAATACCTCTAGGAGCGTTTGCCGATTGCTTTCGCCCAGTTCGCTGACGGTGTGAAAATGCAGATCGAGCTCAAGCTTCGGGTCTTGCAGGGTCTTGTGCGCGAGCTTGTCTTGCAGATCGGGGACGCCGGTCAGCGGTTGGCCATCCCATATCGCGGAGCCGTCGGGATTGATGGTCAAGGTGACGGAGGGGGGCGGCGGTCCTGGCAGGTTCGGCAGGTCTGGCACGGGCGCGGGCGGGTTGGCGCCGGCGAGCGCCGCCGGGGCGAGCAATACCAGGAGCAGGGCTGATGTTAGAATGCTACGGGGCATGGCGCGGTGCCATGAATACGCCACGCTCGAGAATTTCCAGCGTGTATTCGCGATAGGTCATGCCGGCTGCCTCGGCGCGGACCAGGCGGCGCAGGGCGATCTCGCGCGGCGGCGTTTTCCAGGCACGCTTCACCGCGCGTTTCCAACAATACAGGCGCCAGGACGCGTGCGGATCGTCGGGATCGGGGCCTGGAGACGGGCCGCCATTGTGGCCGATGCCGGGGAGGAACGCCGGCATGGCGGGTGACTCTGAGCCCCATGTCATTGCGAGGCCGGTAGGGGCGAAGCAACCTCGGCCGTAAGAAGCGTACCCACGACCGAGATTGCTTCGTCGCTTCGCTCCTCGCAATGACAAAGGGACCTCAGCCGGCCTTCGCGACCGCGCGCTTGGCAATCACGCCCACCAGATGCGCGCGGTACTCGGCGCTGGCGTGGATATCGGAGTTCATATCGCCAACCGGCGTTTTGAGGTTCGCGACGGCATCAGGTGCGAACTTGGCCGACAGCGCTTGCTCCATTTCCTTGTGGCGGAACACGCCGCCCTGGCCGGCGCCGGTCACGGCGAGACGAACGCCATTCGGGAACTTCGCAACGAATACGCCAACGATGGCATAGCGCGACGCCGGATTGCGGAATTTTTCGTAGGCTGCCTTCTCTGGCGCCGGGAATTCGACCGCTGTGATCAGTTCGTCTTGCTCCAGCGCGGTGGAGAACATGCCGGTGAAGAAATCGTCCGCGGCGATCGAGCGCTTGTTGGTCTTGATCGTCGCGCCGAGCGCCAGCGCCGCTGCGGGATAGTCCGCGGCGGGATCGTTGTTGGCGATGCTGCCGCCGATGGTACCGCGATGACGCACAGCCTCGTCGCCGATCAGGCTGGCCAAGGCCGCCAGCGCGGGAATCTTCGCCGCCAGTTCCTTGCTTGACGCCACGTCGGCATGCCGGGTCATTGCGCCGATGGTGGCGCTGTTGGCGCCGATGGTAATCCCTGTCAGGCCCAGCTTTGCCAGGTCCACCACCACTGTCGGCTTGGCCAGGCGCTGCTTCAGCACGGGAATATACGTCATGCCGCCGGCGAGCGCCTTTGCCTCCGGATCGCCTGCCAGGATCTTCACCGCGTCGTCGATGCTGCCCGGCTTCTGATAAGAGAAATCATACATCGTTCTGGTTCCTCTCTATTCCGCCGCCATCGCGGGACGCGCGGATTGCATGATGGCCCATAGTTTCGGCCCGGTGGCCGGCATGTCGAGGTGCCGCACGCGATAGTCGCGCAGCGCATCGATGATGGCGTTGATGACCGCCGGCGGCGAGCCGATCGCACCGACTTCGCCGCAGCCCTTCACGCCCAGCGGATTGTGCGTGCACAAGGTGACTTCGGTCGCGACCTGGATGTTCGGTACGTCCCAGGCGCGCGGCATGGTGTAGTCCATGAAGGATCCGGACAGAAGCTGTCCGTCGGCGTCGTATACTGCGTTCTCCAGCAGCGCCTGGCCGACGCCCTGGGCGACGCCTCCCTGTACCTGGCCTTCGACAATCATCGGGTTGATCACGCGGCCTACGTCGTCCACCGCGACGAAACTTACGACCTCCGGCATGCCGGTTTCCATGTCCACTTCCACTTCGCAGACATGGCAGCCGGCCGGGAAGGTGAAGTTCTTGGGATCGTAGAACGCGGTTTCCTCGAGCCCGGGCTCGAGTTCTTCGATGGGGTAGTTGTGCGGCACGTAGGCGGCCAGCGAGATCTCGGTCAGCGACTTCGTCTTGTCGGTACCGGCAACCGTGAACTTGTTGTCCTTGAACTCGATGTCGTTCACCGAGGCTTCCATCAGATGGGCGGCGATCTTCTTGCCCTTGGCGATGATCTTGTCCATCGCCTTTACCATCGCAGTGCCACCGACCGCGAGGCTGCGGCTGCCATAGGTGCCCATGCCAAACGGAACCTTGTCCGTATCGCCGTGCACGATCTCCACTTGGTCGTACGGCACGCCGAGCTGATCCACGACCAACTGCGCCAGCGTGGTTTCGTGGCCCTGGCCGTGGCTGTGTGCGCCGGTATAGACGGTGACGCTGCCGGTCGGGTGCACGCGGATGTTGGCGCACTCATACAGCCCGGCACGCGCGCCCAGCGATCCCACCACGGCCGACGGCGCAATGCCGCAGGCCTCGATATAGGTGGAAACGCCGATGCCGCGCAGCTTGCCGCGCGCCTTCGCCGCCGCGCGACGGGATTCGAAGCCAGCGAAGTCAGCCGCCTTCAACGCCGCGTCCAGCGTCGCCTGGTAGTTGCCGCTGTCGTATTGCAGCGCCACCGGCGTCTGGTACGGGAATGCATCCGGCGGAATGAAGTTCTGGCGTCGGATCGCGATACGGTCCTTGCCGGTGTCGTGCGCGATTACGTCGACCAGGCGTTCCAACAGGAACGTCGCCTCCGGCCGGCCGGCGCCACGATAGGCGTCCACCGGTACGGTGTTGGTGAACACCGCCTTTACTTCACAATACACCAGCGGAGTCTTGTACACGCCTGCCAGCAATGTCGCATAAAGGTAGGTGGGGATGCAGGGCGCGAACGTCGAGAGGTAGGCGCCCATGTTGGCTAGCGTGGAAACGCGCAGCGCCTGGAAATTGCCGGCGGCATCCAGCGCCATCTCCGCGGTGCTGACGTGGTCGCGGCCATGCGCGTCGGTGATAAAGCTTTCGTTGCGCTCGGCGGTCCACTTGATTGGGCGCCGCAACTTGCCCGCGGCCCAGGTGACGATCGCCTCCTCCGCATAGTGATAGATTTTCGAACCGAAGCCGCCACCGACATCGGGCGCCACCACGCGCAGCTTGTTCTCCGGGATGTGCAGTACGAAGGCGCCCATCAGCAGCCGGATTACGTGTGGGTTCTGGCTGGTGGTGTACAACGTGAAATCGCCGCTCGACGGATCGCATTCGCCGACAGCGGCGCGCGGCTCCATCGCGTTCGGCACCAGGCGGTTGTTGGTGAGCTCCAGCTTTACCACCTTCGCCGCCTTGGCGAACACGTCGTCCACCACCGACTTGTCGCCGATATGCCAGTCGTAGCAGAGGTTGCCGTTGGCATCGTCATGCACCAGCGGTGCGCCGGGCTTCAGCGCATCCTGCATCGTCGCGACTGCCGGCAGGTCCTGGTAGTCGATCGACAGCAGTTCGGCGGCGTCCTTGGCCTGCTGCTTCGTTTCGGCGATCACTACCGCAACGGGATCGCCGACGTGGCGCACCTTGCCGACGGCCAGCACCGGATGCGGCGGCTCGGCCATCGGCGAGCCGTCCTTGTTGTGAATTTGCCAGCCGCAGGGCAGGCCGCCGATCGCCTCGGCCGCCAGATCCGCGCCGGTAAATATCGCCAGCACGCCGGGCGCCTTCGCTGCCGCCGCCGTGTCGATGCCGTTGATCTTTGCATGCGGCCGGTCGGCGCGCTTGATCACCGCATAGACCTGGCCGGGGCGGTTGATGTCGTCGACGTAGTTGCCGCGTCCGCGCAGGAAGCGTGCATCCTCCCTGCGGCGAACAGACGCACCGATGCCGTCGAATGCCATGGCGTCTCTCCCGTGTTATTGCTTACGGTGTTATTCGGCGGCGACCGGCATGGACTTGCCATGCATCAACGGCCACGCCGCGGCGATCGCCTTGACGATGTTATGATAGCCCGTGCAACGGCACAAATTGCCTTCAAGCCCGTCGCGGATCTGCTTCTCGGTGAGGCCGTCGGGATGCGCCTTCACCATGTCCACCGCCGTCATCACCATGCCCGGCGTGCAGAAGCCGCATTGCAAGGCGTGGTGCTCGCGGAACATCTCCTGCATCGGATGCAGCGTGCCGTCCGGTGCGGCGAGGCCTTCGATCGTCATGACCTGCGCACCATCCGTCTGCAACGCCAGAATGGTGCAGGACTTGATGGCCTCGCCATTCATGTGAACGACACAGGCACCGCACTGGCTGGTGTCGCAGCCGACATGCGTGCCGGTTAAACCCAGCTTTTCGCGCAACAGCTCGACCAGCAAGGTGCGGCCTTCAACCTCCACCGTGTGCTGCTTGCCGTTCACCGTCAGCGTAACCTGAGGCATGCGACCTCCCCTCCATCCTTGCCGTGTTGCAACAGGTCTGGCCGCCACGCCGGGCGGATCAGTTGCCGCTGAGTGTGGTCGCGCGGAAGGTGCGCGGTCAAGCGTGTGCGCGGCGCGCAGGTGAGGTTCTTGTGTGAGCGAAAGAAAGATCGGGGGCGTTGCCCCCGAGCCCCCGACCAAGGGGCTCTGCCCCTTGGAACCCCGCCAAGGGCGAGCCCTTGGAACCCTTTACTTGGCGGGATGGAGGGATGGGGCATGGCTTGCCTCGCCGTCGCCGCGGGGCAAGCCATGCCCCCACCCCTCCATCCCGCTAAGGCCCAGCCTTTGCTGGGCTTGCGCCGCGAAGCGGACCAAGAGGGCAGAGCCCCTGACCTTCCTTCATTCACGCGAAGACCTTACCCTTGCGACTCGGACACCCCGATGCTAGACGGCCCGCCTTTGCGTAAAGGGGGCGTTGTCCCAATGGCTGTACCCAAGCGAAAGACGTCGCCGTCCCGCCGTGGCATGCGTCGCAGTCACGAGGCGTTACCGCGTGAAGCGCATGCCGAATGCCCGAACTGCGGCGAATTGAAGCGTCCGCATCATATCTGCGGGCATTGCGGCTATTATGACGGGCGCGAGATCATTGCCGCCGGCAAGGCGCTGAAGGGCGCTGTCCGGGTCTGATCCCGGGGCGCCCAGTGCCGCCGCCACGCCATTGACCGCGACCTTCTCGCTGGCAGTGGATGCCATGGGCGGCGACCGCGCGCCGGCGATGGTGGTCGGCGGACTCGAGATCGCTGCCGAGCGTCACCCCGATGCGCGGTTTCTGCTGGTCGGCGACGAGGCGAAGGTCAAGCCGCTGCTGGAGCACCATCGCCGCGCCAAAGCGTCCTGCACGCTGCGCCACGCGCCGGATGTCATTCCTGACGACATGAAGCCGACCGCGGCGTTACGCGCGCGGCAGTCCTCGATGCGGGTTGCGATCGATGCGGTGGCATCGGGCGAGGTCTCCGGTGTGGTTTCCGCCGGCAATACCGGCGCGCTGCTGGCCATCGCCAAGGTCGTGGTGAAGACGCTGCCGGGAATCGACCGGCCGGCCATGGCGGCGATCGGCCCCTCGGCGCGTGGCGACGTGGTGATGCTGGATCTGGGCGCGAACGTGCAGTGCGATGTGCGCAACCTGGTACAGTTTGCGATCATGGGGGACGTGTTTGCCCGTACCGTGCTGGGACTGACCGCGCCCTCGATCGGCCTGCTGAATGTCGGGTCCGAGGAGCTTAAGGGCGACGACACGTTGCGCGAGGCAGCGGAGATCCTGCGCCGCAGCCATATCGGCGCCCAGTTCAAGGGCTTCGTGGAGGGGCACGACATCGCCCGCGGCACCACCGACGTCGTGGTGACCGACGGCTTCACCGGCAACGTCGCGCTGAAGACCGGCGAGGGCGCGTTGCGGCTGATCTTTGATCTGTTGCGGCAGGTATTTTCCAGCACCTGGTCGGGGCGGCTGGCGTATTTGCTGGCGCGGCCGGGATTGGAGCGGCTGCGGGAATGGCTCGATCCGCGGCGCTATAACGGCGCTGTCATGGTGGGGTTGAACGGCGTGGTGGTGAAGTCGCATGGCGGGGCGGACGCCGAGACGTTTGCCCATGCCGTGGACGTGGCCATGGACATGGTGGTGCACCGGTTCAATGACCTGATCCGCCAGGACCTTGCGCGCAGCGGGCTGGACAAGCCGGCGTCATCGGACAAGAACGGCAAGGAACCCTCCGGGGCGCGAATCGCAGACCCGGTAAGCGCGCCGCTGACTTCCGTTCGGGACAGGTAGAGGATGCCGCTGCGTTCCATTCTCACCGGTGTGGGGGGCTACCTGCCCGAACGCGTCGTGACCAACGAGGAGCTGGCGCGCACGCTGGAAACGTCGGACGCGTGGATCCGCGAGCGCACCGGCATCCGGCAGCGCCATATTGCGGGGCCACACGAGACGGCCGCCTTCATGGGCACCGCCGCGGCACGCGCGGCGCTGACTGACGCCGATGCGAGGCCGGAGGAGGTGGACGCCATTATCCTCGCGACGTCCACGCCGGACCAGGCGTTCCCGGCCACGGCATTGCGGGTGCAGGCGGCGCTGGGCGTCAACCAAGGATTCGGCTTCGACATGGCCGCGGCTTGCGCGGGCTTTATCTATGCGCTGGCGACGGCGGATAGCCTGATCCGCGCGGGCGCGGCGCGGGGCGTACTTGTCATCGGCAGCGAGGTCTATTCCCGCATCCTGAACTGGCAGGATCGCGGCACGTGCGTGTTGTTCGGCGACGGGGCAGGGGCAGTGTTCCTGCGCGCGGGTGAGGGGCGCGGGTCGATCGATCGCGGCATCCTGTCAACTCACATGCACGCCCAGGGCACGTTGGGCGACATCCTGTATGTCGATGGCGCGGTGGGCCAGCCGGAGAAGCCCGGGCATCTGGTGATGAAGGGCCCGGAAGTGTTCCGCCAAGCCGTGATCCGCCTGGCCGAGGCGGTGGACGAGGCCTTGGCCGCCAACGGACTGAGCAGGCGGGACGTGGACTGGCTGGTGCCGCACCAAGCCAATCTGCGGATCATCGACGCCATGGGGAAGCGGCTGGGCCTGCCGTCGGAACGCGTGGTGGTGACGGTGGACCGGCATGCCAATACGTCGGCCGCCTCGGTGCCGCTCGCCCTGGCTGAGGCGGTGAGGGATGGCCGCATCCGCCGTGGCGACCTCGTGCTGATGGAGGCACTGGGCGGCGGGCTGACCTGGGGGTCAGCGCTGGTGCGGATGTAGCACCAACGGGTCTGGGCAATCGCATTCGGGAGCGGTGCGAGCCGCCGCGTGCGCCACATCACGCGAGGCCCGCGCCGTGCCCTGCAATCTGGCTTGCAGATATCACCGATGACGGAGATTGCGGTGATTCCGCCCATGGGCAAATAGTGACGGCAGCGCGCAGAGGAGTGGATCGGAAACTCTCTCTCGGCGATCTCTGCGTCTTCGCTTCCTCAGCGATAGAATTTACCGGAAACGGGTGCCTCCTGCCGAGCCGGTTCCGCGACGTGGGCGCCCGCCAGCGCACGACCACCGACACCATGTCGGCAAGCTTCAGCGGCAGCCCTGTTTCCACCGCACAAGCGTCTGATACTGCGGTTTTTTTTGCGATCTTGCTTGACGCGGGCCGCGTGCGTCCCTAGCGTTGTAACATGCAGACGGTCACACGGGCGCATCTGGCCGAGACCATCTATACCCAGGTCGGGCTATCACGGAACGAGTCTGCCGATCTGCTGGAAACAGTCCTCGAGCGCATGGCTGCGACGTTGGAGGATGGAGATTCCGTCAAGATCAGCGGCTTCGGGACGTTTTCTGTGCGCCAGAAGGGGCGCCGCATCGGCCGCAATCCCAAGACCGGAGAGGAGGTGCCGATCCTGCCGCGTCGCGTCCTGGTGTTCCGCCCCAGCCACGTGCTGAAGGCCCGTGTCAACGCGACCGAACCCGGACCCGTTGGGGATTCATGAGCGACACGGCGGACGACGCCGGATTTGATCTGCACATCGGCCGCACCAAGCCGAAGAAAGCCCCTAACGCCTTCAGGACAATCAGTGAGGTAGCAGACGATCTTCACATCCCGCAGCATGTCCTGCGGTTCTGGGAGACAAAATTCACCCAGGTTCGTCCGCTGAAGCGGGGCGGTGGCCGGCGGTACTATCGGCCTGACGACATCGCGTTGCTGCGCCGCATCTCCGATCTGCTGTACATTCAGGGCTATACGATCAAGGGCGTGCAGCGACTGCTGCGCGAGGGCGGTGGGCGGCTGTCCGACGACATTCCGCCGCCGAGCGATGAGGAACGTGCAGAAGCAGGGCCGGACGCCGATGGCCCGCCGCCCGACCCGGAACTGCCTCTGCCGGGCCTGGCACCCCCGCCTGCCCCAGGCGCGGCGCGCGTCAATGTGCGGCCGAAGATAGACCCGGAGGCGGAGCGGCTG
This sequence comes from Acetobacteraceae bacterium, assembly GCA_035523995.1. GTDB lineage: Bacteria > Pseudomonadota > Alphaproteobacteria > Acetobacterales > Acetobacteraceae > JASHVB01. The sequence continues at coordinate 21,589 of DATKPQ010000004.1, forward strand.
CGCACTATCCTGACCGAGATTCTTCACGAATTGGAAGCAATCCGCGCCTTGCTCGATTGACATCACCAGGAAAGCCCGCGGGCTCTGGCTTACATGGGGCTCCAGAGCGCCGCATGTACCAGGATGTCGCAGTTGGCGCGACCCGCCATGAGGCAATCTTCGATCTGCGCCTTGGTGTGCAACTCGCGGATCAAGAACAGGCCGATTACGAGCAATAGCAAAGTAATGGCGATGCCGGCGAGGCTGGCGGTCTGCCGGTTCGCCTCCTCTTCTGCCTCGGCATCGTCCAGCCACCTGCGTCGCACCGGCATCCCGTGCTCCCGGCGCATGCGTGCGCCGCAAACAATATAGCACAGAGAGGTATTGTTGCAGCACGGCAGAAATCAATGCATCGCAATCGGGAATTCCGCGCTTTGTTGAGGCGGTCAGCGGCGGCTTATCGGCTTGCGAATCCGTACAGAGTGGAACGGGCCGTTTGCCGGCATGCGGGTTCCCTTTGACAGAGCGTTCATGCCAAAGTGGGATCGTTTTTTCATGGACACGGGTTCGAACCGCGCTACCATGCCTCGGCTCGGGCAGGAAAGCGGCATAATCCACGGCCAAAGGTGGAGGTCGCAACCAAGGGGTGTTGGATGGACGTCTTTCAGGAAGCGGCCAAGGCGGCACTGCGCCGCTGTGGCCGGGACTGGCTCGTTATGTCGCCGCAAGAGCAAACGCGGGTCATCTACGCGGAGATGGCGCGCATCGATCTGGAGTTGGCCCAGGCCGAGAAAGGCTTGACGCGGCATAAGGCGGGAAAGGCCGGCAAGCCGTCTTTGGCGGCCTGATCTCCGATCCTTCGAGAGTGTCGTCGGGTTTGCAGCGGGATCACAGGCGCCTCGCTCGTGAATGGTTCGATGGCTCGTCCCAATTCATGCAATTCCCAGAATCTCCGCGGCGGCGTCGGCCAGCGTCGCACAGCCAAGCACGATGTCGTCCTCCTTGGTGTCCTCGGCCCAGTGATGGCTGATGCCGCCGATGCTGGGGACGAACAACATGGACGCAGGGATGCGCTTGGCGAGGATCTGGGCGTCGTGGCCGGCGCCACTGGGCATCCGCGCCACCTGACCGGGCGCGTGGCGTTCGGCCGTGTGCGCCAGCACGTCCTGGAAACCGGCGTCCATCGCGGTGGGCACGGACTCCGAGAGTTTTTCCACCGTGACGTGGCACGGACCTTTGGCTGCCTCCGCGATCAGCGTATCGAGCTCCGCGGATAGCCGGTCCAGCACCGCTGGGTCGGTGTCGCGGAACTGAAACAACATCTCGGCGCGGCCTGGGACAATGCTGGAGGCGCCGGGGTCAAGGGAGATGCGGCCTATCGTCCACACCGAGCGTGGCCCGGCGACGTGCGGGAAGCGCTTGTCGATCGCGGCCGCCAGGCGGACCAGCGCCACGCCGGCGTCGCGGCGGATCGCCATGCGGGTGGTGCCGGCGTGGTTCTGTACGCCCCCGAAGCCGATGCGGAAATTGCGGGACCCGACGATGCTGGTCACAACGCCCAGGCGCTGGCCGGAATCTTCAAGGTCGGCACCTTGTTCGATATGGGCTTCCAGGTAGCCGCGATAGCGGCTGGGGTCGATCACGGCGCGCGGACGCCCGGCCAGCCCGGCGCGCTGCAGGGCGTCGCGCAGGGACGTGTCGTCGTGGCGGTTGCGGGCGGCGTCCAGTTCCGCTTCGTCCACCAGGCCGCAGAAGGAGCGGCTGCCGAGGAACGAGCCGTAATGGCCTTCCTCATCCGCCCAGGCGCCGACATCGACCCCGCGGCCCAGCGCGCGGGCGATTTCCAGGCCGTAGATCACGCCCATGGCGCCATCCAGCCAGCCGGCGTAGGGCTGCGTTTCCAAATGGCTGCCGATGAGCAAGCGTTTTCCGTCCCCGTTGCCGCGGCCGATGACGTTGCCGATGCCGTCGATCTCGGGTGTGAGCCCGGCCTCGGTCAGCCGCGCGGCGAGCCAGTGCCGTGCCTTCATGTCCTCCGGCGAATAAGTCGGGCGGTGGACGCCGCTGCGATGCGCGCCGATCGAGCGCAGCTCATGCAGGTCTTTCAGGAGGCGGGCGCTGTCGATCCTGCTCATGGCGCGATCCTCATGCCTTGCAGACGGATCAGTCCGTCTGGGGTGGGGACGAAGCCTTTCACTTTGTCGCTGAGCGCCCATAGCCATTTCACGTGCCAGAGCACGATGTGGGGGCGGTCGCGCAGGTAGGCGTCCACCACTTGCCGGTAGAGCGCCTGCCGCGCGGCGACGGCGGTGACGCCGCGGGCCTTGGCCAGCAAGGCATCGAAGGCCGGGTTGCAGTATTTGCCCCAGTTCAGGAAGCCGTCGCATTGCAGCCAGATCGCGACGTTGCCGTCGGGGTCGGGACGGCCGCTCCAGATCACCACGGTGGCGTCGTAGTTGCCGGCGCGGGCGGCCGCGACCTGGGCGTTCGCTTCTGCCACCTGGATCTTCACGTCGAATCCGGCCTCATCCGCCATCGCCTGGAGAACCTCGCCGGTTTGTTGCTCCATCGAGCTGTTGCCGACCAGCAGGGTGAAGGCGGGGTGCGTCATGCCGGCCTTTATCAGCAGCGCCTTGGCCTGGGCCAGGTGGCGGGGCGGCACCGGATGCGCCGGGTCCCAATAGGTACTGCCGGGCGCTTCGAACTGGTTGGAGGCCGTGAACAAGCCATCAGTGACCACCTTCGAGAGGGCCGTGCGGTCGATGGAGTCCTCCAGCGCCTCGCGCACGAGTGGATTGGCCAGCGCCCCATGATTGGCGAGATTGATGCTGATCGAGTTGTACGCCAGCGCGGTTTCGCCGACGAGCAACAGCTTGGGGTTCTTGCGCACGGTGGCTGCGTCGCTGGGGGCGAGACGCTCCACCATGTCGAGCTGGCCGGCCTGCAGGTTCACGAGGCGTACTGCCGTGTCTGGCTGCGGTTCGTAGATGATGCGGTCGAGATGAATCGCGGCGGCATCCCAATAGCCGGGGAAGCGGTCCACGACGATGCGGTCCTCGGCGATGCGCTGGGTGAGTTTGAATGGGCCAGCGCAGGCGAGGGTCTTGGTGACGTTGCCCGAGAAAGTCGCGGGGGAGATCATCATGCCGGCGCGGTCGGCCAGCACCGCGACCAGCGGCGCATAGGGCTGCGAGAGGTGCAGGCGGATAGTGTAGGGGTCGATCACCTCGACGGCCGAGACCGGTTTCAGTTCGGTCTTGCGCAGGCTCTCCGGCGCGGTGCGGTAGCGTTGCAGGTTGGCGGCGACGGCGTTGGCGTCCATCAGCGCACCGTCCTGGAAATGCACGCCGTGACGTAGCTTGAGCGTGAGCGCCAGGTTGTCGGGCGACCAGCTCCATGAGGTCGCGAGCTGCGGGACGAAATTGTTGTGGGCGTCGCTGTCGATCAGCTTGTCGCAGGTGGCGGCGAAGACGATGCGGCCGACGAAGGTGCCGCTGCGGGCGGGGTCCAATGCGTCGGGGTCCTCGTTGAGGCCGATGCGCAGCGTGCCTTGGGCGAGGGCGGCGGTGGCGAGGAGGGTTTGAAGGACGAGGAGAAGCGGGGCGAGGACGCGCGCGCGGGGCATGGTGGGGTGACTCATCAGGACGTGCGGCTGATGCTGCCGGAAAGC
>DATKPQ010000005.1:0-6942 GCA_035523995.1 Acetobacteraceae bacterium
GCGCCAATGGCGTCTTCGTCAGGGCATTGAACGTGCGTTGGCAGGCCGTGCAACGGTAGCGGGGCAGAGCGCTCGCCGCCCCCCAACGCACCACCTCGCGGTTGGCGCAATGCGGACAACCAACCAAGTCCACCCGCTGCTGCCCAAGCTCGGCAAGGCTGGCTGAGCCGGCCGCGTTCGCCGGCCGCGTTCGCGGCGGCGTCATCGCCGGTGGCATTTCGTCCGACGCTCGGTCAGACCGACAAGCGCCCTCGTCCGGCAGCCAAGACGTCTCGATGTCACCGCTGTCCGCCGCCTCGGCCAACGCCAAAGCCTGCCAGGCCCGTCCCCGCTGTGGCGCGGTCAGGGCCGCGAACCCACCAAGCCAGATCTCAAATGCTGCCGCGTCCATGGCGGTCTCCTCGTCGCTGCCCCTTCATAGCCAATACCAACAAACACCGCGATAAGAGCCTTCATTAACCAGGATCAGGCATCATGCCGCCATGACGTTGGCATACGACACCAGCCTCACGCACCAGATCATTGGCCTGGCGATGCGCGTGCATACAAGCCTCGGCCCCGGCCTGCTGGAAAACGCCTACGAACGCTGCCTCTGCCACGAATTGGATCGGCACGACCTGCCCTATGCGCGACAGGTCGATCTGCCGCTGGCATATGGCGACGTGTTGCTCGCGTGCGGCTACCGCGCCGACATCATCGTCAGGGAGGAGGTGCTCCTTGAACTCAAATCCGTGGAGCACATCCTGCCACTGCATGAAAGTCAGCTTCTGACCTACCTGCGCCTCAGCCGCTGCCGTGTCGCACTGCTGCTGAACTTCAATACGGTCTCCCTGAAGCAGGGCATCCGCCGCCGGGTCCTGTAGAGCGGTGCCTGCTCCCGATCTGTCACGCAACCCTTGCCCGCCGCCGCCCCCATCGCTAAGTCCTCGCTGCTTCCAGCAGGAGATACCGTCATGGGCTACCGGGTCGCGGTCGTCGGCGCCACCGGCGCAGTCGGGCGCGAGATGCTGAAGACGCTCGCCGAGCGCCGGTTTCCGGTGACGGAAGTGGCCGCCGTCGCGTCCGGGCGATCCGCCGGACAGGAAGTGTCGTTCGGCGACAAAACGGTGCTCAAGGTGAAGAACCTGGACACGTTCGATTTCCGCGGATGGGACATCGGTCTGTTTTCGCCGGGGGCGTCGGTCTCCGCGGTGCACGCGCCGCGTGCGGCCGAGGCGGGCTGCGTGGTGATCGACAACACCAGCCAGTTCCGCATGGACCCCGACATCCCGCTGGTCGTGCCGGAGGTGAACCCGCAGGCGCTGCGCTTGTTCTCCAAGCGCCGCATCATCGCCAACCCGAATTGCTCCACCATCCAGATGGTGGTGGCGCTGAAGCCCTTGCACGACGAATGGAAGATCAAGCGCGTTGTCGTGGCAACGTACCAGTCGGTGTCCGGCGCCGGCAAGGAAGCGATGGACGAACTCTACGACCACACCCGCAAGGTGTTCGTGCACGAGCAAGAGAAGCCAGAGCAATTCACCAAGGAGATCGCGTTCAACTGCATCCCGCACATCGACCGCTTCATGGATGACGGCTCCACCAAGGAAGAATGGAAGATGGCGGTGGAGACGCAGAAGATCCTCGATCCGTCGATCGCGGTGCATGCCACGTGCGTGCGCGTACCGGTTTTCATCGGCCACGGTGAGGCGGTGAACGTGGAGTTCCAGAATCCCGTAAGCCCCGGCGAGGCGCGCGCGGCACTGCGGGCCGCCCCGGGTGTGGAAGTGGTGGATGTGCGCGAGGACGGCGGCTACGTCACCCAATTGGAATGCGCCGGCGAAGATGCGGTGTATGTCAGCCGCATCCGCAAGGACCCGACGGTGGCAAACGGCCTCTCCTTCTGGTGCGCGTCCGACAACCTGCGCAAGGGCGCCGCGCTGAACGCGGTGCAGATCGCCGAGGAGTTGGTCGCACAAGGCATGCTGGCAAAGCAGGCGGCGTGATGCGAGGCGGGGCGGCGCTCGGCCGCCCCGCCCGAGCCCTCACTTCAGCGCCAGGATCGCCACCGCATCACCGTAGTTCAGCCCGAGCTTCTTCATCAGCACCGGATTGCCGTTCGCCGCATTCCCACCGGCCGCCACCGCAATGTACTGCTGCCCATTGACCCGATAGGTGATCGCCGGCGCGTTCACCCCCGATCCCAAATTCATATCCCACAGTTTCTGCCCCGTCTTGGCATTGAACGCATCGAAATCGCCGTTCATCTCCCCGGCGAACACCAGGTTGCCCCCGGTGGTCAGCACGCCGCCAAGCATCGGCTCGCCCGACTTGTATTGCCACACGATCTTGCCGGTATCGGGATCCACCGCGGACAGATCGCCGGTCGGCACAATCGCGCCATCGGTATGTGCCTTATGGTCACCCGCCCCGGGCTCGCCCAGCTCGATCGGCCCCTGCGGCGTGATCGGCTGCAGCACCCCACCCAGCCGCAGATGCCCGACCACCGTCATTTCCGGCTTGTCGCCGCTGTACTCCCAGGACTCATTGGTGCCATCGACATAGAACAGATGCGTGTCCGGCGAATAAGCCTCCGGCGACCATTCGTTGCCGCCCTGTGCACCGGGATAGATGTTGACGTAGCCGTTGAGCGGCGGCTTGGTCCACATCGTCTTGCTTTGCTCGACGAAAGCAGCCGACTTGCGAATCAAGTGCCCATTGTCGCGATTGACGATGAACACGTTGCCTTCCTTGCCCGCCTCGGCAGCGGCCGCAACCATGTTGCCGCTCGCGTCCTTGACATTCAACAGTACAACCGGCGCGTCGGCATCATAGTCCCAAACGTCATGCGGCACTTCTTGGTACCACCACGCCAGCTTGCCGGTCTTCACGTGCAGCGCGACGATCGAATCCGTGTAAGCGTTGTCGCCCTTGCGGTCGTCGCCGTAATTGTCCGGGTTGGGGTTGCCAACGCCGAAGATCACCAGGCCGCGCGTGGGATCGATCGCCGGCGTGTTCCACATCGAACCGCCGCCGGTCTTCCACGAATCGCCGCTCCAGGTGCTGCCGCCCGGCTCGCCCGGCGAGGCAACCGTATAGAACCGCCAGATCTCCTTCCCGGTCTTGCTGTCATATGCGGCAACGAAATCGCGCGTGGGATACTCGGCGCCTGACGTCCCGACAATCACCATGCCATCATAGACCTGCGGTGCCATGGTCACGGAAAAAGCGCCGCGCGGATCGCCGACCTGCGTCTGCCATTCAACCTTGCCGGTCTTCGCATCCAACGCGGTCAGCTCGCCGTCGAGCAACCCGAGATACAACTTCCCATCCGACACCGCAACGCCCCGGCTCTCCGGGCCGCAGCACAGCTGGGTGTAGCCAAGATCGGGTTTGTACGACCAAAGCTCCTTTCCCGTGGCGGCGTCGTAGGCAAACACATGGTCATACGGCGTCGAGATATACATAATCCCGTTCACCACGATCGGACTGTTCTCGAAACTACCGACCACGCCCGTCTGGATGATCGCGACCGGTGTCAGCTTGCTGACATTGTCGGCGGTTATCTCGTTCAGCGGCGAGAATCGCTGGTTGGTATAGGTACGGCCATACAGGATCCAGTTGTTGAGATCCTGGTTGGCGGCGAGATCCTGCTTGGCGGTGACTCCGACATCGGCCGACACGGGGTGTGCATCCACCACCGTCGACGTCGGCGCCGGCAGCGATGATGCAGCCTGGTTAGTGGCGGCGGCCGAGTTCGCGGCGGGCGCCGCCGCATCCGGCGCCGCCCATGCCGCGCCAGCGCAGGCGCAGAGCATGCTGGTCCACAGCAATCCACGCAGAATGGTCCTGGTGGGATGATGCATGGCTGTCCCTCCTCATCGTTCGCTTTGTTGTGAAGTCCCGGTCGGCTCGATCTTGATCTGTGTCAACCGTTTGTTGTCCGCGGTAAGCGGCTGCTTGCCCGACGGATAGCCGTTCACCTTCAGAATGTAGGCGAGCGCATCCAGGTACTGCGTCTTGCTCAGGCTGCCGGGCGCGTTCTGCGGCATTTGCTTCGACATGAAGAGATAGAGATAATCGGCGTTCAGTTGCTGATATTGCGAAACGCTGAGGAACTGCTGCCCCGCAAGCGCCGGTCCGGCTTTGCCTTGCAGGTTGTCGCCATGGCAGATGGCGCATTTCGCACCGAACAATGTTTGGCCCGCCTGCGCCTGCGCTTCGGTGTAATAGCCGCCGGTGGCGCAGGCATCGCGCGCGGCGCCAACCATCACCACGAGCGCAAGCAACGCCGAAAGACCGCATCGGCGAGCCACGGCAATCGCCAACGTTTGCGCATGGACAAGGCTGGCCCCGGCGTGCGATGGCACGTGTCTCGTCTCCTCGCTCGCGGTGATTCTGTTGCATGCGGCAACCGCTTTTGCCGTGGTGTTGGTAATCGAAATACGCCGCGCGCCAGATCGGCACGTCAATCGCACGACAATCACGATGGCGCGACGCGTTAAAACGCATCGTTTCGGTGCGCTGCCCTCGTCATCGCCGGCCCAGTCCTCAAGTTTGACCCGGCCACGACGAGACAGCGCACCGCCCGCCTTGTGTTAGCTCTTATGCTGCGTCAGGGACCCGTCATCGCAAAGGCTTCGTCCGCAGTGCCTAATGCCCCCGCAAGATCTGACTCAAAAACAGCCTCAACCGATCCGTCTGCGGATCGCCAAACATCCTGTCCGGCGTGCCCACTTCGACAATCTCCCCCTGATCCATGAACACCACCCGGTCCGCAACACGCCGTGCAAACCCCATCTCGTGCGTAACGCAGACCATGGTCATGCCGGACTCCGCCAGTTCGATCATCGTATCCAGCACTTCCTTGATCATCTCCGGATCCAGCGCCGAAGTCGGTTCATCGAACAGCATGATCTTCGGTTTCATGCACAGCGCGCGAGCAATCGCCACGCGCTGCTGCTGCCCGCCCGACAACTGGCTGGGATACTTCCTGGCCTGCTCTGGGATTCTGACCCGTGTCAGATAGCCCATCGCCAGCACCTCGGCCTCCGCCCGCGGCATCTTCCGTACCCAGATCGGCGCCAGCGTACAATTCTCCAAAATCGTCAAATGCGGAAACAGATTGAAGGATTGGAACACCATGCCGACTTCGCGGCGGATGGTATCCAGTGCGCGCGTATCGTGCGTAAGTTCCGTGCCGTCAACGACAATGCGGCCTTTCTGGTGCGTCTCCAGCCGGTTGATGCAGCGGATCATCGTCGACTTGCCGGAGCCCGACGGTCCGCACACCACCACCCGCTCTCCTTCCGCAACGGTCAGCGACACGTCGCGCAGCACGTGGTGGGCGCCGAACCACTTGTTCACCTTGTCCAGCACGATCGCCGGCGGCGCGTGCGGGTCCGGGACGTGCGGCGGAACGGATGCAGACTCGGTCTGGCTCATGGTACTGGAAAAGCCCCGTCATTGCGTGTCCGGCCGTGCCGAAGCACTCTGCCACGCGACATTGCTGCGCTGCGATAAGCCGCGCAAGAACAGAGGGGGCACCCATGGCAACCACGATCGACATGCGCGAAGGCGGCTATCGCTACATCCCGGGCATGTTCCAATATTCCGCCGGTGTCCGCGCGCTGGACAGCTACCGGATCGAGCGCGTGGAATTCATGCGCCCGGTACCCCTCGCCGCCGGCTTCGCGTTCATCGAGCAATACCTGCCCCGCGAAGGCCTGCCGCTCGCCGCTTTCTGCGCCTGCGAATTGCGCTCGCCCGCGCCGTTCACCGACGCGGGTTTCATCGCCTTCAACCGGCATTACTGCGGCACGCTGGAACGTTGGGGCATCATGCGCGACGACAAGAACCCGGTGGCGCGCAGCAATGTCTGTCCGGAATGGCACAAGCCGTCCGAGCCCAGCTTTCACGCCTTCTGCTATGCCCGCCCGGCACCAGGCGAGGCCGGCGGTTTCGTCATTGCCGGCAGCGGCGAGGCGGAGGAAGGTCACGCTTCCTATCGCGAACGCACCGTCCGCTTCGGCGACACCAGCCCCGAGGCGATGCGTGCGAAGGGAACCTATGTACTGGACCGGATGGAGCAACGCATGGCGGCGGTAAGCGCAGGGTGGGCGGACACGACCGCGACGCAGGTTTATACCGTCTACGACCTGCATCCCTTCCTGGGCGACGAGATCGTACGGCGCGGCGCAGTGCAGCACGGACTAACATGGCATTTCGCGCGCCCGCCTGTTGTGGGGCTGGACTATGAAATGGATTGCCGGCGTGTGCCGGTGGAGCATCGGATATCCGTGTGACCGGTGGGTTGGTTAGTATAGTATGCGCCGGTGCACGCGAATGAACGCGGACCCGCAGGTGGCGGCGGAGTGCGTACCGATCCCCCGCCATCGCCCATAAAAGGAGAGAGAGCCTTATGCGTCGCTTTGCCTGGCTGGCAGTTCTGCTTTTGCTTTCCGGATGCGGTGGCGGCGGTAAACCCGCAGCGACGCTCTCGGTCGTCTGTGGCGAAGGTACCCAATTATACGGCGCCTCTTCTATCGAGGTCATGGGCGAGGTTCAGAACGGGCATTCGCAACTGCTTTATCCTGATCCCGTGAATCCCGGCAAAACCGGCACGATCACCGTGCAGCCCGGCGATCACTGCACGATCACGCCAACGATCACGCCCGCCAAGTAGCAGCGCGGCCAAGGCAGGCGAAGCGCGCGGCGCCGAACGACACGGCAACACCGGCGCGCCGCCCCGCCCTGAACCGATCCCGCCAAAAAATAATTCTTGCACCTTGCGATCTTGTTGGTTAATATATCTGACGCACAAGACAGGAGAACAAACATCGCCGCCGCCGCCACTCTACCCGATGCCGCACCGGACCACGACGCCAAACCCATGCCCCAGCATGTCTCGGACGTGCTGTACATCCTCGCCATCCTCGTCGAATACGGCCGCCACTTGCTCGA
>DATKPQ010000006.1:0-3623 GCA_035523995.1 Acetobacteraceae bacterium
TGGCTCGCTTCTCAAAAGTCGTCCAGCATCAGACATTTCGGAACATAGTAATCGAGAACACTTTTGAGAATCCTGTTGTGCTAACGGGTGGAGTTTTGTACCATCGCACTCGGAGATCATCAAAAACGTTGGTTTTTGAGAACAGCCAAGCGCGGATGCTCGGGATCAATCCTGGCAGCACCGATTGTGAGCGCAGTCCCTGTCGGCGAGCACGACGTGATGATTGCAAGCGGTCCTACACCTTACCGGGGTAATAGCCGGGTGGAAGAGGGACGGTGACCTTTGCAATCACGTTCGCAGCGTCCGATAGACGCTCTGCTTTAACGTCGGCGAACACGAATTTCAGCTTCAATCGGTCGGTCTCCAGGACAGCTCCATGCATCTGCCGTCCGAGCAAACCCGACCACTTGACCACGTCTGGATCTGCCTCAGGAAAGCTAAGGCCGGGGTATGCGAGTGACCAATTCGTCCCCCAAATATACCCATCAAGGCTTACTGCACGGTCATAATCAAGGAATACGTCTTCCCACGATCTAACCCAAACCTCCGGCCGCACAGCGGTTTCGTAACTTGCTACTACCACGTGAGTCAGGATGATGCGGTAGGTGCCACGTCCATATATCTGCACCACCAATTCATAATCGCGCCCATGACCGAGAAATCCGTGGCTCAGCAGTGCGAAGTCGAATTGCGGCAGCCAGTCCGAAGTTAGGCGGATCAAGGGGTTAAGGTCGGACATTTGGAATGCCTCACGGCCCTATGTCAGTTACTCTGTTCGGCTGAAAGGACGCTTCGCCGCCCCAGCCTGCAAGATCACACTGCGCCGCATGGAACGGCGGTCAAGGTCTGCCGCAGGCCACCGCCGGAGGCCGCGCAAACCGGCCCTCCCTCCGAACGCTCGGATTGCCGTTGGCAGGGATTGTGAGCACAAGCCTCCGTTGGCGAGCACGACCCGATGATGGCGAGCACAGTGGCAGATAATGTGAGCAGCAGCGCCGCCCCATTGTCAGCTAATTCGAGCAGGAATCCGCTCCGTTTGCGAGCACGAGCGCCGATGATTGCGAGCGGCTACAACTACAGTCCGATTGGACAAGGCCGAATGCCTTTCCCTCGACCGCGGCACACGGCGTGTGGTGACACGAATGTTGAGGCTGCGCCTATAACGTCGCTGACGATTGCGCTCCCCGGCCACGGCCCAGTGCAAACCACTTCATCTATTTCCTGTGCATCTGCGGCGTCCCGCTTGGCTCGGCGACTTCGCCACCCCTCAGCGCAGTCTCGCACGCCTCGATTGGCCGTTCGCCGCAGGCGTTGTAGAGCCGGACCATCCTGTCGAACGATTCGGGGCTGGAGTGCTCCATCAACGTCTCCCCAGCTTGCCAGCGCCCGCCGCCGATCAGCGATGATGCCAGCCAGTCGCCCGCCCCCCAAGGCAACAGCGATGGCAGGACGTACCACAGCGCGATCCCCAGCATGACACCGAGGGCCAACGCGGCGCCGATCCAGCGATGCTGCTCTTCCCGCGTATGAATTTTGCCGGCCAAGCGTTCCAATCGGCGCGCCGCATCGTCAATCTGCGTCTGAGCCCCCCACGCCGCTCTGCCCCCGGCCTGGTGCGCACGCTCCGCGGCGGCAGTGAATTGCGCGGAATATCCCTCTGGCGTCATCGCCAGCGCTGGGTGACCCTCGATCGCATTGAGCCGCGCGCCGACCGCCTGCAGTTCCTTGACGATCGCTCCGAGGGTGAGCGCGTAGTCGGGTGCCGTCTGCCCTTCGACAGCATGGCGCAGCGCCGCTACTTCCGCCCGCAGGGCTTCGAACGCCTGCTCCGCACTGCCGGTGTCGGCCTCGTCGTCCATCGCCGGGGTTCACATGCCCATGCCAAGACCGTGGCCGTGGCTTAGCCCCAGCTCGCGGGTCAGCGCACGATCGAGCTTCTCGCTCTGCACCACCAGCGTCAGCCGCGACCCCTCGGCGATGCCAAGTTCCGGGCCACGCTGGCGCAGCAGGCTGTCGAGCTGAGGATCCCGCTTCAGCGCCTGGGCGAAACGCTCCATCTCCGCCCCGATCGCCCGCTGCGCCTGGCGGTCGTACTGCGCGTCGGCAAGCTCGTACGCCTGCTCCAGCTTGTCCCAGGCCCGCACCGTCTCGCGCGCCCGCACCTCCAGCTTCTCCCGCCCGGCGCGCGCCGCCTGCCCAGCCTCGATCAGCACGGCCAAGCCGTAGTCCGTGCCGGCCCCCTGTGCCAGCCGCGGCGCCTGGGTCAATGCCGCGTCGAGGTCCTCCCCGAAGCGCGGGAGCTGCGCATCGAGCGCGTGATTGGCGTCGGCCAACGCCGCCGCCTGATGCGGCAGCACCGGCAGCCCGGCCTGGCGCATCCGCGCAGTGTCCGCCCAGGCCCGGGCGTAGGCGCCGACCGATTGCACCAGCCGGTCCGCCTCCCGCTCCCGCTCGGTCGTCGCCGGCACAACCGCCGGCGTCGGCGTCGGCTCGGACCGGCCGGCGTCCAGCTTCAGCCCGGCGAACATCCCCCGCCGTGGCTTGGCAGGCTCGGCACGCTGCGTCTCCGCCGGACGATGGCGCAGTACGATCTCGCTCTCCGGCACCAACCCGCGCCGCTCGGCGTAGGCCCGCACCGAGTCGGCCGCCGACTCGCGGTGAATCTCCGGTTCCCCTCGTGTTCCTGCCGTCCGCCCGTAATCGGCCCAAGTACACGGTCGGTCGATTTTCGGCCAAATTTTCGAACGTAGCGTGAACGAGCCAGTTCAGACAGCCGGGGCGTGACGTGACGCAGCATTGAGCCGGCTGATCGTGGCGCGGTGCACCTGGAACAATCGGGCGACCTCGGCTGCCGGCCGACCGGCCGTGAGCATGCTGAGGATTTCGGCGCGCTGCGCCTGAGTGAATTTTGGCCGTCGCCCGCCATGGCGCCCTTGCGCGCGGGCCGCTTTGAGGCCCGCCTGGGTGCGCTCCTTCACCATCTCCCGCTCGTATTCCGCGAACGCGCCGAGCATCTGCATCATCATCCGGCCGGCGGGCACGGTCGTATCGATGGACTCGGTAAGCGAGCGGAAGCCCGCGCCGGCGGCGGTGATCCGTTCCAGGATCAGCAGAAGATCCTTGAGAGACCGCGACAGACGGTCGAGTTTCCAGACGACCAGCACATCGCCCGCCGTGAGCCGGCCGAGCAGGTGGGTCAGTTCCGGACGGTCCCAGCGGCCTCCCGAAGCGCGTTCCTCATGGATGCGCCGGCAACCCGCCGCCTCCAAAGCGGTGACCTGAGGGGCGAGGTCCTGTCCCTCGGCCCGGGACACCCGCGCGTAGCCGATCAGTACCGGTCCTGTTGCGTTTTTCAGTTGCTTTTCAGGTTTGATTGGCAACCGGTTTTTGCGCGGCGCAACGCTTTGTTTCGCCTGGGGTTGTACCGGTGCCGTACAAACGATCGTTTGCGCACGCCTCGTCATGCCGCCACTCGCTGTTCAAAGTCGATCCGCCGGTTGAGGTCGGCGGTGAGACGCCCATAAGGATTGATGTGGCTGTGGATCGCCGGTGTCAGCGCCCGGTGGTCCTCCGGCGTCATTCGCTCAAGCCACGCAGGCTCGGTCAGGATGCGTTGCAGCATC
>DATKPQ010000007.1:0-53917 GCA_035523995.1 Acetobacteraceae bacterium
CCCGAGCTACAAGCAGGTGTGCGGCGGCGATACCGGCCATGCGGAGGTCGTGCAGGTCAAGTTCGATCCCGCCGAACTGGCCTATGCCGATCTGCTGCGCGTGTTCTTCGCCATTCACGATCCGACGACTCTGAACCGGCAGGGTAACGATATCGGCTCGCAGTATCGCTCGATCATCCTGACGCATTCCGATGCCCAGAAGCAGACGGCGGAAGCGGTGCGGCGAGAGATCGCCGATGCGAAAATCTGGCATCGTCCGGTGGTCACCGAGATCGTGCCATTACAGACGTTCTACCCGGCCGAACCGGAGCATCACGACTATTTCGCGCGCAATCCCTGGAGCGGTTACTGCCAGGTGGTCGTCGCGCCGAAGGTGGCAAAGTTCCGCAAGCAGTTCACCGACCGCCTGAAGCGCGAAGCGGCAGAATAGCGGAGGCGAGGATCGGCGCGCTGAACGCGGGTCTCTGCCGCTTCGATCGTCAGCAGCCAGTGCAGCTCCCGGGCACACGGGTAACGAATTCCCCCGCGAGGCTCCGCCGCGCCAGAGGCTCCGGTGGCGTTTCGCCATGGCCTGCCATATCGCGGAGTGGGTCAGCGATCAGTGTCCGCAGTCCGTCGATCGCCTCATCCTGGCTGGGTGCAAGATTCGACGAGCTCGGGAAGGCGCAGGTCCCGTCACGAGTCGGCGAACAACCCCACTGGCACGCCCTGCACCGATACGTCAGCCCGGAACAAGCCGCCCAGCGCCGGGAATTGTTGCAGCACGTCCGGCGATTTGCCGTCGCGCAGCGAGGTCACGAACAGATGGCCGTCGGCGAAACAGGGCATGGTGGGGCCGGGGACGGGGAAGGGGATGCGTTCCTGCAAAGTGCCGTCGGGCGCGAAGCGGTTGATGCAGCCGGCGGAGGGACCGGCTGACCAGTAATTGCCCTGCATGTCGGTCGCACCGCCGTCCGGGCGGCCTTGTTCGTTGGTCAGTGTCGCGAGGTGGCGGTGGTTGCTGATGGCGCCGGTGGCCGGGTCGAAGTCCCAGGCTTCGAGAATCCCCGGACTGGTGTCGGAATGATACATGGTGCGGCCATCGGCCGACCAGGCGAGGCCGTTTGACGTGCGGAAGCCCTCGGCCTTGCGCTCGATCGTCCCGTCCGGCGTCACGCGATACAGCGCGCCGGTGGGCTGGCGGGGCGTGTTCTCGTCCATGCTGCCGACCCAGAAGGCGCCGTCGGGCCCTACCTTGCCGTCGTTCATGCGGTTGGTGGTGGGTTCGACGACCGCCCCGGTAAGGTCCTCCACGCGGCGTGTGGGTGGATCGAAGAGCACGACGCGATGGCGCAGCGCGACGACCAGCTTGCCGGAGCGGCAGAGGCCGAAGCTGCCTACGACCTCGGGCAGGTCATAGGTCTCGTGCGCACCGCTATCGACGGACAGCGCATGGATGCGCTTGCCTGGGATGTCGCAGAACAGGATGCGGCGATTGCTGGCATCCCACACCGGGGATTCGGCGATGGTGCAGCGGGAGTCCCAGGCGAGTTCGAAACGGATCATGCGGATTGCTCCCGACCTGGCTGTGGGTGGAACGCACCAAGCCACGAAGAGGCGGCGGTGCCAAGGTACGCCGTCGGCATGGTGCGGTCGGTCGTTCGATCTCGGCCTGGTCCGGAATCTATCACGTGGCAACAACGAGTGTCCTGGCAATCAGGCCACGTGGGCAAACTCTTCCATCGCAGCCGCGGATAAGGCCCCAACCATGGTTGTGCATCCTGCCTGTGACCCAACAGCCTGATGGGTCAGGTGTCGTGGCTGGTTGGCAAATTAATCGCTGAGGAAGACGTGCCGCAGAGCGCGCAGAGGCCGTGTTATTGATCGGCATCGGCAGCAGTATGGGCCGGACGCGATCCGTGAGACTCAGAACACCAGACTCGTCGCAGCGCCGATTGAGCATTGGCACGTGCATGTCACGCGGCGTTGATTTTGGGCACTATCCGTTTATTACGCCGCATCTGCCTTGACACTGGCCCGGATTGCTCGGCACGGTCATCGTGCAGGGAAACAAGCGGGACCGGCCCACGCCGGCCGCAGCGGAAACGGTTCGCGCGTGTCGAGAAGCAGCGTATCCCGCGCCGACGGGGAAGGCGCATCGGTCCCTCACGCGGGCGCGGCGGCGCCGCTGCATCCCACGCTGGCGGCCTTGTCACATGTGCTGCTGATTCCCTGGGCTGGCGTACTGATCGCATTGCTGGCCATATCGGCCGCATTGACGTTCGTCTCGCCCTATTTTCTTTCCATCGATAATATATTCGGCACCGTTGCCGTGTATTTTTCGTGGATCTGTATTGCCGGGTTCGGCGAGGCGATGGTGATGATCGGCGGCGGACTGGACCTTGCGGTTGGGTCCACCATGGGATTCGCCGGGATGATCTGCTGCCTGGTGCTGACCGCGGGGCTTGGCCTTTGGCTGGCGGTCCTGGCCGGATTGACCGCCGGCCTCGCGGTAGGCCTGGCCAATGCCATTGCCATCACGCGCATCCGGCTCAATCCGTTCATTGCTACGCTGGGCTCGCTGAGCATCGTGCGCGGGCTGACCTACGGCATTGTGCAGGGCGCCGCGATCACACCGCCGGACAATGCGGCAGGACATGTGTTTTCGTGGCTCGGCAATGGCACAGTCGGGCCGGTGCCGATCCCGGTGCTGATCATGCTGGCGATCGGACTTATGCTGGTGGTGCTGATGAATCAGACGCCGTTCGGCCGGCACATCTATGCGGTCGGCGGCAACGAAGCCGCCGCGCGCCTGCTTGGCCTGAAGGTCGATCGCATCAAGCTGGCGATGTACTTGCTGTCCGGTTTGCTGTCGGGAGTCGGCGGCGTTTTGCTGGCAGCGAAGGCCGGCACGGCATTGCCCGACGCGGCCACGGGCTACGAACTGCAAGTGATCGCCGCCGTGATCATCGGCGGTACCAGCCTGTATGGCGGCCGCGGCACCATTCCGGGCGTACTGATCGGTGCGGCACTGCTCGGCGTGATCAATAACGGCATCATATTGCTGGGTCTTGCCGGATATTGGCAGCAGCTTATCACCGGGCTTGTCATCGCGGCCGCGGCGACCTTGGACGTTGCCCGACAACGGTTGGAGGCACTGCAGCGGGCATAACCGCCCCGGATCAAACCAGGAGGAAACGAAGAGATGAGCGATGATCAACACGCAAAGCCTGGTGTTGCCACCCGGCGCACGCTTCTGCGGGCAGGAGCAGGGTTGGTCGGTGCCGGCGTGCTGGCGCGTCCCTGGGTGGCGCGTGCCGCGCGCCGCCTGTCCATCGCCGTGATTCCGAAATCGCTGGACAACAGCGTATTCTATTACGCCCATTATGGCGCGCAGAAGCGCGCAAAAGAGCTCGGCGATGTTGACGTGATCTGGACCGCGTCCACCACCTCCGATGCGAATCAGGAAGCGCAGGTGCTGACCGGTCTCGTGTCACGCCACGTAAGTGGCATGGCCGTGGACGCCAATGCGCCACAGCCACTGGTGGGACCGATCGCGCAGGCGGTGGCGCAGGGCATCAAGGTGATTACCTGGGACTCCGACGTTCCCGACAGCAAGCGGCAATTGTTCTATGGCGTGGACAGCAACGCCATGGGGCAGAAGCTGGCGGAGGAAACGGTGAAGGCGATGGGCACGTCCGGCACCGTGATCCTGGTCAGCGGGGGTCCCGGCGCCACCAACCTGAACGCACGCCTGAAGGGCGCCACCGACGCGCTGGCCAAATACCCGAACATCAAGACGATAGGGCCGTACTTCCACGACGACGACCTGGTGAAGGCGCAGCAGCTTACCAACAACCTGCTGGTGTCCCATCCCGATGCCGGCGCCATCCTGATGGTCGCGGGCGTGCCGTTCTTTGGCAAAATGAGCGCGCTGCCACAGGTGATCAAGAACAAGGGCAAGGTGAAGATCATTACGACGGACGTGCTGGCGCCGGAGCTGCCGTTCGTGAAAGATGGTTATGTGCAGGCGCTGGTGGGGCAGGATTACTGGGGCTGGGGCTATCAGACCGTCAGCATCCTCTACAACCTGCTGACCAAGTCGAATTGCCACTACCCGGAACTGGTGCCGCAGAACATGCCGGTCGTCACGGCCGCGAATGTCGATGACTGGATGCGGCGGTGGAAGCAAGCCGCGACACCGGCGGGCGCGGCCGCTGCGTTCAAGGAACCGCCGATCGGCTGCATGGCATGACGGGTGGCGACCCCATCCTGGAACTGCGCGGCGTCACCAAGCATTTCGGGCCGGTACATGCGCTGGACAATGTCTCGTTCTCGCTCGCGGCGGGGGAGATCGTTGGTCTGGTCGGCGACAACGGGGCTGGCAAGTCGACGCTGGTGAAGCTGATGTCCGGCGCGTTGCAGCCGGACAGCGGCGCGATCCGCTTCGAGGGGCAGGAGGTGAGCATCCGCTCGCCCCTCGAAGCGCGCGCGCTTGGGATTGAGACGGTCTATCAGGATCTCGCCGTGGTGCCTCACATGGACGTGGAAGCGAACTTGTTCCTTGGCCGCGAGGTGACGGGCACACGCTGGTGGAATCGCTGGTTGCTCGACAAGCCGGCGATGCGGGCGCAGGCGCGGGACCATATTGCCTCGCTGCAGGTGGGGTTGAAGTCGGTGCGTCAGTCGGTGGGGCTGCTGTCCGGTGGCCAGCGGCAGAGCGTCGCGGTGGCGCGGGCGATTTCCTGGGGCCGCAAGGTGGTGATCATGGATGAACCCACTGCGGCGCTCGGGGTGCGCGAATCGCGGGGCGTGCTGGAACTGATCAAGCGAGTGAAGCAACGCGGCATTGCCGTGGTGCTGGTGAGTCATAACATCCCGCATGTGTTCGAGGTGACCGACCGCATTATCGTGATGCGCCATGGGCGACGTGCCGGGGAAGTGCGCACGGCGGAGGCGCATATGAACGAGGTGCTGGGTTTGATAACGGGCGTGCCGGTGAACGCATCAGCATTGTAGGCCGGCAGAGCATGGATGCACGGCAGCAAGATTGGAATTCATTGCGATGAGCGCAGCGACGAAGCAATCCGGTTCGGAAACGCCTCCGGGCGGTCTGTGAGCCTGCACGACCGGGATTGCTTCGTCGCTGCGCTCGTCGCAATGACACGGGCGCAATGACACGGGCGCAATGACACGGGGCGCAATGCCATGCGGAGTGGCCACCATCCGACCGGTGAAAATCACTGCGTCGAGGTATTAATGCCGTCTCGCCGTGGCGCCGCTCGATGCAGGCTCCTTTGGCATACGCGACAGCAGAAGCACCAGCGCTGCCTGACTGTTGGTGCCGGTCTTCTCCATCACATCGGCAAGGTGACGCCGCACGGTGTAAAGGCTGATCCCCAGCGAGCCTGCAATCTCGCGCAGGCTCCGGCCGCGCGCGATCATCGTCGCGACTGAGGCTTGCGCCAGCGTCAGTCCGAAGACGTTGCTCAGGGCCTCGTTGCCCGGCCCGTCATTGGCGTCGAGATCGGCAATGGTCAGCACCACGCGCGCCGGCGACGGGAACAGTCCGGTGTGCTCCGGGCGGCAGGGCGCAATGTCAACGGCGTAGGGGCGGCGGCCTGATGACCGCGGCACCGCGATGCTGGCGCCGGCCGGGGCGCGGGCCTGTGCCGCCGCGCGGATCTTTGCTTCCAGATGGCTTGCCGCCCGAGGATCGGAGGCGCTCAGCACGCCGTACAACACGTGGAATCCATCCCGGGCAGCCAGGATGCGCTCGGCGGCGGCGTTGGCGTAGAGAAGCTGGCCGGCGGTATCCAGCACCAGGACGGCGGCATGCCAGGCGGCCAGCGCCGCATCGAAGCCGGCGGACTGGCCGCGCCAGGTGGGCAATTGCTCCGCCAGGCGCACGGCGCGGCGCATGTGCGGCATGAACTGTGCGAGCAATTCGGCATGCTCTGGCAGGAATTCGCCCATCGAGGGCGGCCGGGTGAGATTGATGATCGCCGCCTCGGCACCCTGGCGCCACACCATCAAGCCGAGAACGCCGTGGATGTCCCGGCGCAACAGGAAATCGTTGTAGTACGCCGAGCGCATCAAGTCCGGTTTCTGCAGCACCTGCCAGTCGATCAGGAACGAGCCGGCGGGAAGCGGGATGATGGCATGGGTCAACGGATTGGCACGCGCGAAGCGGCCAAAATAGTCGGTGAACTGCGCTTCTTCGATGCGGCCGAACAATCCGCGTCCCTGGCCGGTGGCGAGGTTCTTGCGGATCAGTGCCGTGACCCCCCCGCCCACGGCGTCGGCCATCCGGTTCATCACCGGGACCCAGAGTTGCTCGTCAAACGCGGCGTCGTAGATGAGGCCGGTCAGGCCAGCCGCCTCCTCTGCCCTGATCATCTCGGCTTCCTGATACAAATGGACGACAGTGAATGACGTATGACAAATGCACGTTGGTTAGCAATCACCAAATTTGCTGTCGATCTATTCCCACCCGGTGATACGGCTTGTATGCCGGAGCCTCAGGGTTCGGCGATCGGCGTGCCGACAAGCGCAGCGGAAGCACGATGTCCGGGCAGAGCGGGAGTGCCCGGGACCGACGGTTCGCCCGATTGGCTACGCTGCTGCCTTCAAGGCCGGCGATGCCGAGAAATTCGCCTCGGTTTTCGAGCGAATCTCGTCCACCGTCACGTCGGGCGCGAGGTCGATCAGCACCAGGCCGTTCTTGCCGACCTCGAACACGCCGAGATCGGTGATCACCAGGTCCACTACCCCCGCCCCGGTCAGCGGCAGATTGCAGCGGTGCAGCAGCTTGGGTTTTCCCCCCGCCGTGTGCTCCATCAGCACCACCACGCGCTTCACGCCGGCCACGAGGTCCATCGCGCCGCCCATTCCCTTCACCATCTTGCCGGGGATCATCCAGTTGGCGAGGTCGCCATTCTCCGCCACCTGCAAGGCGCCGAGGATGGAAATGTCGATGTGACCGCCACGCACCATGGCGAAGCTGGCAGACGAATCGAAGAAGCTGGTGGTGGGCAGCTCCGTCACCGTCTGCTTGCCGGCGTTGATCAGGTCGGCGTCTTCCTCGCCTTCGAAGGGGAAGGGGCCCATGCCGAGCATGCCGTTCTCGGAATGCAACTGGATCGACATGCCGTCCGGGATGTGGTTCGCCACCAGCGTGGGAATGCCGATGCCTAGATTGACGTAAAAGCCGTCGTGCAGTTCGCGGGCCGCTCGGGCCGCCATCTGATCGCGCGTCCAGGCCATGGACCGTTCTCCTTCTCAGAACCGCTTGCGCACGGTGCGTTGCTCGATCCGCTTGTCGACGGTTTCCAGTGGCACCACACGGTTGACGAAGATCCCCGGGGTGATGATGTGGTCGGGGTCGATATCGCCGTTGGGAACCAGGTCTTCAATTTCTGCCACCACCGTCTCGGCGGCCGTGGCCATGATGGGGTTGAAGTTCCGCGCCGTCTTCCGATAGATCAGGTTGCCCTCGTGATCCGATTTCCAGGCGTGGATCACCGCGAGGTCGGCGCGCAGGCCGCGTTCCAGGACGTAGGTGCGGCCGTCGAAGTCCTTGGTCTCCTTGCCCTCGGCGATCTGCGTGCCGGCGCCGGTGGCGGTGTAGAAGCCGGGGATGCCGGCGCCGCCGGCGCGGATGCGCTCGGCGAGCGTGCCTTGCGGGTTGAATTCTATCTCGAGTTCTCCGGCCAGGTACTGGCGGGCGAAGGTGGCGTTCTCGCCGACAT
The DNA here is from genome assembly GCA_035523995.1 of Acetobacteraceae bacterium. Taxonomy (GTDB): domain Bacteria; phylum Pseudomonadota; class Alphaproteobacteria; order Acetobacterales; family Acetobacteraceae; genus JASHVB01. The sequence goes on from DATKPQ010000007.1 coordinate 7,731, forward strand.
AGGAGCTGATCATCTTACGGACCTGCCTTGTCTGAAGCAGCAGGCCGAGGCCGACCTCATCAACGCCGGCGTTGTTGGAGACGATGGTCAGGTCCTTGGCGCCGCTGTCGCGGATGGCCTCGATCAGGACGCTGGGGATGCCGCACAGGCCGAAGCCGCCCGACATGATCATCATGCCGTCGCGAAGCAAGCCGGCGAGGGCTGATTTGGCATCGGGATAGATCTTGTTGACCGCCATGCGGGCCCCCGGAGCGTGACGGGGGGAAAGTGACGCGGGCGGGGACGGGAGGCAAGCGGGGACAGGGTGACGGGGAGAATAACGGCGCGTCAGTCGGCGAGGCCCAGCACCAAGGCGAGCAGGCGGTTGATCGTCTGAATCGTTGGCGTGTCGGCCCGGCCGATCACGCCCCCGACCTTCGCGCGGGGTGCCGTGGTGATCCGGTCCAGCATCGCCCACGAAGTCTCGCGCAGCCCGGTCCCCTCGCCCGCCGGAATCTCCACCCGCAGCAAAGGCGCGTCCCGCTTCTCGGTGGTCAGCGCCAACACGGCGACATGCGAGCTATCCGCCAACAGATCTGCCTGAATCACCAGTGCCGGGCGCGGCTTGCCGTGACTGCCTTGCAGAGCGACCGTCACCAGGTCGCCGCGCCTCATTCGCCGCGGGCTTCCGCGGCATCCAGGTCGGCCAGCGTCTCCTCGTTCAGTTGGTCAAGCCAGGTGTCGAGTTCGCCGTCGGGATGCTCGGCCAACACGCGGCATTGCCGCGCCAGTTCATCGGCGAAGCCAGGGGCGCGCGTGTCCGGCACCCAGAACTGCACCAGCCGCATCCCGCGCGCCCGCATCCGCTCGCGGCTCTGCTGCACGCGCCCTGCTGTGTTGGTCTTGCTCATGCTGTTACATGTAACAGAATCCTCGCAGGTTACAAGGGTCGCCTCCGATTTCACCTCCTTGACGACATGAAATCGTTATGCAATCTCCCCTCGGGAGGATGGGATGAGCAACGTCGTCTACCTGCACGGGCAGCCAGCACCGGTGGCCCAATTTCTCAGGATTGGAAACTCGGGCTATCGACCGCTCGAGCAATTCCTGCACGCTGGCCAACTGCCGTACCGGCGTTTCGTGGTCGACGCTGGGGTGTTCAAGCGTCAGACTGATCTGATTAGCGCGCTTCAGCAGGACGGACGGGAGTTGGTTCTAGACACGGACGTCGCGCAGCTTTCTGTCGTCGGTCGATACCAGGGAGTGGCGAAAGGTGCGCCATGGGCGGACCCAAACGGAATGCTTACGCCCACGCATTTTCGTATCGGGAATAACGAGTTCGACCTGACTGGCAAGATTTCCCGTTTCGTGGTTCAGAACCGCATCAAGCGCGTACTCGCTCCCGCGCACCTGTTGTCGGGGAGTACAGATGGTTGGTTTTCAATTGATCGCGCAGCATGTGAAGACCTGCGACGTGAGCTCGATCGCAGTGGCGGCCAGGATGTCGCAATCGACTATCCGCTGTTAACCTCAAGTGCCTCCTTCAATAACGTGGCGCAACGACGGGAGTTCGTAAAGGCCGTTGGATCTCTGCCGATTGACAGCATCTGGTTGTGGATATCAAACTTCGGGAGTAACGCGACGGCGGCAGCAGTCCGAAAGTATATCTCGGCCGCGCGCGATTTTCATCCGCTCGGTAAGCCCGTGATTTCCGACTGCGTAGGCGGACTATCGGCCTCAGCAATCCTTGCGTTTGGTGGTGCCGGCGGAATCGTACACGGCATGGCTTCCCAGGAACAATTTAAAACCTCCAGCTGGCACAAGGCACCGAAGCCTCCCGACCCAGACGAGAAGCGCGGAGGCAATGACCGCTTTTTTCTCCTGCCAGGAATTGATCGGCTTCTAAAGCCAGAGCAGGTCAACATGCTCATGGAAGTAGCGGGCGGCCGCCGATTGCTGTCGTGCAATGACCCGCGCTGTTGCGCAAACGGATTCGAGGATACGAAGCGAGACCCTAAGGGGCATTATCTGCCGCAGCGAGCCTTACAGTGCGATACGATATCCAAGATCCCCGAGCCACGTCGGGCGCATGACTTCGTCACCAATACTCTGGCCGGTGCCGATCGTCTTGCCCGTCAGGCCGCAAAGCTGCGGGTCGCCGATAGTAGCGTGCTCGATCTCCTGGAACGGAATGCATCACGCATCGACCGGTTACGGGCCGTTTTGGAGAACCTGCAAGAAACCGAGGAAAACAGCACGCGTTCCTTGGCGTTTCCTCCGCCCACGGCGGCGAATATGGTCCGCAAACGGGATCGGAATTAGACATGTCGACAGCTCTCAGCAGAATCCTAGACCGCCTTCGGGACGACGGCGGCCTGCAAGGCAAGGACATTGCCAACATAGTCGCGGTTTCTCCGGCCACGGTGTCACGTTGGTCAAGTGGCAAGTCCACTCCGGACCTCCGTACCCAAACAGTCATCGCTGAGCTGCGATATGTAGTGGATCGGCTTAGTGATTTTTATACCCCCGATGAAACGCGGATCTGGCTCCACGCAGCGCATCCAATGTTGGATGGTGAGCGAGCGATTGACCTGATCAATGCCGGACGTACCGAAGAAGTATTGGCCGTTATCGAGACACTGGAAACTGGGGCATATACTTGAATGCCTGAACCTCCGCGGCGCGCGCGCGACCTTCGACTGCTCGACCATATCGACGCCCACCCTCGGCGACCTTATACGGGGACGCTATGGCGCGTTGGTCGATCCGGCCGCGACCCGGTACTGGGAGGGAAGTCCGTTAGCCGTTGGTGTAACGGAAAATTTGATGTACTCTTCACTAGCCTGGAGCGGAATGGCGCAGTTGCTGAGATGTATGCCCTCCTTAGTCTGCAACCGGCATTCCCTTCAGCGGTGGCATTCCGCGCCCATCGCTTGCATGCATCGGTCCAACAGGCATTACATCTGGTGGATTTGCCGACCCTGGCACGGTTGGGCGTCGATACAGACCGATATCACGAGCGTAACTACACCAAGACCCAGGAGATCGCCGACGCCGCTCTATTCCTCGGTTTCGACGGGCTCGTCGTCCCAAGTGCCCGCTGGAAGTGCACGAACGCAGTGCTTTTCACAGACAGAATCGAGCCCGCACAATTGTTACTTGAGGAGAGCGAGCGAACACCAATCGATTGGCAGGAGTGGCGTCGACAGACCGGCGCGGCCCGACCGCGATCCCGGCATTCTCCGGCATGACCGCCGGTGGGCCGAGGGCCGTCTTCTCCGTCGCTGCGCCCAGCGGCAATATCGACGATACAAAGCCCCCTCATGGCAAAGCCGGATGGTTAACCAGATGACCTCGATCGAGCTGTGGAACCACTGCGAGAACCCCTACCCGTTCGTCCCGGCAGAAGAGCTGGACGCGGCCCCGGCGGTGCGCGCCAGCCTGCCGAACCGCTACTGCGATCCGCGCATCGCGGCGCAGCTCTATGACGAGATCTTCGACGAATACCGGCTGTGCGACGAGCTCGGCCTGCACATCGTCACCAACGAGCATCATTCCGGCATCAACAACCTATGGGCGGCGAGCCCAGTCATCACCGGAATCGTCGCGCGGCTCACGCAGAGGGTGCGCATCCTGTCGCTCGGCACGCTGATCACCGTGCGGCCCGATCCGGTGCGTGTCGCCACCGAGTACGCCACGATCGACGTGCTCAGCCGCGGGCGGCTGGATATCGGCTTCGTCAAATCGGGCGCCACGGAAATGGTGTCGGGCGACGCCAACCCGATGCGCATTCGCGAACGCGAATGGGAAGCCATCGACCTGATCGAGAAGACGCTCACCAGCCATGACGGCCCGTTCAGTTGGGAAGGCAAATTCTTCCAGCATGCGCACGTGAATGTCTGGCCGCGCTGCTGGCAGCAGCCGCGCCCGGAGTTCTGGGCTGCCACCAGCGATTTTCCCACTTGCGCCGAACTTGGCCGGCGCGGCATCGTCAATACGCTGTTGTTCGGGGGGTACACGCGGACGAAGCAGGCGTACGAGGCGTATAAGAAGGCGCGTGCCGAAGCGGGGCTGCCGGTGGCGGGAGAGGACCGGTTTTCCTATATGGCGTTCTGCTACGTGGGCGATACGGACGCCGAGGCGCAGCGGGTGGGCCAGAAGATTCCCTGGTTCCTGACAGTCAGCATGAAAAGCCAGCCGCAGATGTCGAAGTTCCAGCCGGGGCAGATTTTGCCTGAGATGGCTCCGGCGGCGTGGCGGCAGGGCGTTTCCAAGCGACCCAGCAATCTGGATGTCGCGTCACTGATTGCGCAGGGCCAGATGTTCGCGGGCAATCCCGATACGGTGGTGCGGCAGATCAAGGATTTTCGGCGGCGCGTCGGTGGCGTGGGGCGAATTATTATGATGACCCGCCAGGGGCTGGTGACGCACGCGGAGGCGGAGAAGAGTTTCAGGTTGGTCGCGCGGGAAGTGCTGCCGCAGTTGCAGGATTTGCCGGCGATTGAGGAACCGGAGCTGGCGACAGCAGAGGTGACGGCATGAGCCGGCCCGCGTACCACCCGTCATGGCCGGGCTTGACCCGGCCATCTGCGCATGAGCGATCGGGTCGCGCTACCGTTAACTGCGCCCGATCCACCCGGGCAGATGGCCGGATCAGGCGCGGCCATGACGAGAAATCGCAATGATGCGCGCGGGTACGCTCGACCTTGAAGTGCTTCGCCGCGGCGAGGGACGGCCGATTCTGCTGATCCACGGCGTCAATCCGATCAGCCCGCAGGCGCCGTTCGTCGATAGGCTGGCGCGGCATGGCACCGTGATTGCACCTTCGCATCCGGGGTTCGGTGCGTCATCCCGGCCGACGGATTTCGATACGATGTACGACCTGGTCAATTTGTATAGGGACGTGCTCGATGCGATCGATGCGCCGCGCGTCAGTGTGGTCGGATTCAGCTTCGGCGGATGGATTGCCGCGGAACTTGCTGTCGGGGGTGCGGCGAAACTCGATCGGCTGGTGCTGGTGGATGCGGTCGGCATCAAGATAGGGGGGCGCGAGCAACGCGATATCGTGCACTTTTTCAACACCGATCCCGGCGAGCTGAACCGGCTCGCGTGGCACGATCCGGGGTGGCGGCCGGACGGGATTTACGGCCTGGGCTGGCAGGCGACCATCAGCGACGCGATGACTGATGCCGAACTGGTGTCTCTGGCACGCAACTGGGATTCGCTGTGTCTGTATGGCTGGAAGCCGCATATGTTCAATCCGCAGCTTGCGTTCTGGCTGCGGCGCATTGCCGTGCCGACGCTGGTGCTGTGGGGCGAGGCCGATCGGATCGTGACACCGGACTATGGTCGGGCTTATGCGCAACGGATTTCGGGTTCAGTGTTCCAGACGATTCCGGGAGCGGGCCATCATCCGGAACTGGAGCAATCGGAGGTGTTTGTGAACCGGGTTGCTGCCTTTCTGAATGGAGAGGCGTGAGAGATGCCCATGTTCATCGTGCGCAATGACGGCAGTGCGCCCACGGGCGTGCAGGTGAAGCTGCGGCGGCGCACGCCGGCCGTCGTGGCGAGCAATGCGGATCAGGTGGATTGGTTCTGCCTCGGCGATCCCGAGACGGCGCGGCGCGCCGGGCACGCCGTGGTGTCGCTGCATGATGGCTGGTACGCTGACGATTCCGGCGGGGGCGTTACCATTTTCGGTCCCTATTGGGAACTGCGCGATACGCCATTCTCGGTGCGAGAAGCGGCGCCGGACCCTGTGGTTGAGTCGGATCGATCGCGGGAGACGGACGAAGTCGTCAATGTGCGCAAGGCGATTTTCGGCGCGTGACGTGTCGTACTGTGGTCCTCGCGCCGACGCCATAGCTTTTGAGAGCAGAGTGTTCACAATGGCTGTGGCGACGCTGAGGTGATGGCGTATACTGCGCCGCATAACGACTCCTGCCGGAACACCCATGCGACGCCTGCCGATTTTCCTGCTTCTTGCTGTATCCCTGTTGTCCGCGCCTGCCCTGCCGGTACACGCTCGCACGATTCTCGCCGCTGTGCCGATCAGCCGCATGGACCTGCGGTGGTGGCGGACGCGATTTGATGAAAAGCAGGCCGAGCTGCGGGAGCGTCATCCTGCGCTGGTGTTCTACGGCGATTCGATCACGCAGGACTGGGAACGCCATGGCCCGCAGCCCTGGGCCAATTTCGCTCCGGTCTGGCAACGCTACTATGGCGACCGCAACGCGGTGAATCTCGGCTTCATCGGGGACACGACTGCAAACTTGCTGTGGCGCGTAGAGCATGGCGAGGCCAGCGATATCGACCCGAAGGTTGCCGTGATCCTGATCGGGGCCAACAATTTGGGCTACCTGCACTGGTCGGCGGATGACACCGTGCTGGGTATCGATACGATCGTGCGCGAACTACGGCGGCGCCTGCCGCACACGAAACTGCTGTTGCTCGGCATCCTGCCGTCGGACCGCACGGCCTGGGCGACGCAAACCACGATCGACGTGAACCGCCGCCTGGCGCAGCAATTCGCCCATGATGAGGATGTGACGTTCCTTGACGTGGGCCAGGTGTTCATGCGCAACGGTGTGCTCGATCGGACGCTGTATCTGGATCCGAAGGAAAATCCGCCGGAAGCGCCGCTGCATCCCACGGCGCAAGGGCAGGCGTTGATGGCCGCTGCGATGGAACCGACGCTGGCGGCGCTGCTGGGTGATCGGGTGCATCGCTAGAGCATCGTCACCAGGAACGGAATCGCGGTGAGCGTCATCGCGAGGAGCATAGCGACGAAGCAATCCCCAGCGACATAAACGATCGATTGTTCGTCAGGTGGGAGATTGCTTCGTCGCTTCGCTCCCCGCAACGACATGTGCGCGCGATGAAGGGACGTGCCGCTCGCTTCTCTCTGCGTTCGGGGGCGTTCATCTGCGGTTGCAACAAACTTTTCACCCCGCCAACAAGGTCCGCATCGCCACCGTGCGTTCGAACAATCGCAGCAGCACGCGGATCGCCCTCCCGCGATCGGACTCCAGCTTCGGGTCCTTCTCCAGCAGCAGCGCGGCGTCGCGGTCGGCCATGTGCAGCAGGCCCTCATGCTCCACCGGATCGGCCAGGCGGAAGCCGGGTGCACCCGCCTGCCGCGTGCCCAGCAGATCGCCGCCGCCGCGGAGGCGGAAATCCTCGTCGGCAATCGCGAACCCGTCGTCCGTGTCGCGCAGCAGCATCAGGCGGCGGCGGGCGGTTTCGTTCACCCAGTCCTCGTGCACCAGCAGGCAGTAGCTGGCTTCGGCACCACGGCCGACACGGCCGCGCAACTGGTGCAACTGCGCCAGGCCGAAGCGCTCCGCATGCTCTATCACCATCACCGTGGCCTGGGGTACGTCCACGCCCACTTCCACCACCGTGGTCGCGACCAGCAGCCGCACACGCCCTTCGGCGAAGGCTTTCAGTGCCGCCTCGCGCGCTTCCGGCGTTTGGCGGCCGTGGGCCAGGCCGACGCGGTCGCCGAACCGTCCGGCCAGGGCGGCGAACCGCTCCTCGGCGGCGGCGAGGTCCAACGCCTCGCTTTCCGCTACCAGCGGGCACACCCAATAGACCTGTGCGCCTTCCTCCAGCTTGCGCGCCACGCCTTCCAGCACATCCGGCAGCGTGCCCAGCGAGTGCAGCGTGGTGCGGATGGGCAGGCGGCCGCCGGGTTTTTCGGTCAGGCGGGAGACGTCCATCTCGCCCCATTGCGTCAGCAGCAGCGTGCGGGGGATCGGGGTGGCGGTCATCACGAGCACGTCGGTCTTTTCGCCCTTGCCGCCGAGCAGCAGCCGCTGGTCGACGCCGAAACGGTGTTGCTCGTCGATCACGGCGACGGCGAGGTCGCGGTAGGTGACCGCCTCCTGGAACAGGGCGTGGGTGCCGACGACCATGGGGATGGAACCGTCGGCCAGGCCGCGCAACAGGCGTGAGCGCTCGCGGCCCTTGATCGCACCAGACAGCAGCGCGACGGGCACGGGCGACAGGTGGGACAGGGTGCGGTGGTGCTGGCGGGCCAGCACCTCGGTGGGTGCCATCAGTGCCGCCTGAGCGCCCGATTCGACCGCGCGCAGCATGGTCAGCACCGCGACCAGGGTCTTGCCCGAACCGACATCGCCTTGCAGCAGACGCAGCATCCGGCGCGGGGCACCAAGATCGTGGTCGATCTCCTTCAGTGCCTGCGCCTGGGACGCGGTGGGGGCGAACCCGAAGCGTTGCAGCGCCTTGGCGCGCAGGGTGCCGTCACCCGTCAACATGCGACCGGGACGCGCGCGAACCCGGCCGCGGACCACACCCAGCGCGACCTGGCCGGCGAGCAATTCGTCGTACGCGAGACGGACACGGGGACGATCGGATGGTTGCTCCGTTGGCGCTTGAAGGGCACGCAGGGCATCGGCGAACGGCGGCCATTTCTCGCGGCGGAGCAAGGCGGGATCGTGCCATTCGGGGAACGCCGGCAGGTGAGGCAGTGCATTCTGCATGGCGTTGGCCATCTGGCGCGGCCAAAGGCCGGCGGTGAGGCGCCAGACGGGCTCGATCATCGGCAGCCGGTTGGCCAGCGCGATCGGGACCACATGCTCGGGATGCGGGACGGTGATGCGGCCGTTGAACGATTCCAGCTTGCCAGAGACGACCAGCTTGCTGCCTGGCGGCATTTGCTCCTGGCGTTTCGCCGCGGCTTTTTCATGGGCGGCGAAGAACACCAGGTCGGCGAAACCGGTCGCGTCCTTCACCACCACGCGCCAGGGCTGACGCGGATTCGCGGGGGGCTCATGGCGCACGACCTCCACGGACAGCGTGGCGACGGTGCCGGGCTGGGCCTGGGCGATCGTCGGCCTCGCACGTCGGTCCGTGTAGGAGTCCGGCAAATGGAACAACAGGTCGATCACGCGGTCTCCGCCGGCGGCCTTGGCGATCAGGGTGGCGACGGCGGGACCGACGCCTCGCAGCGTGGTCAGCGGCGCGAACAAGGGGGCGAGCGGGTCGGGCTGCATGCGCGGGGTCCGCTGCGTTGTGGTGCAGCGCAGCCCCGCTTCGCAAGGCCGGGGGACGAGGAGCCGCGGCGGCGTAACCCCGGAAATACGATGCTGCGTCGCGCCGGAGGGATTGCTGCCGGATTTTTCGACCACAGTTGTCGAGGCGGACTTGCTCGGGCGCCGCGGCGGGATGGGTGCGGTCGCGCGTGCCCGTGCCCATCGCCACGGTCACACGGAGTGAAGCAGCATGGCGGACATCGAGCAGCCTGTGGCGGATCGCGAGGTCGCGCACACCGGGCAGCGTGCGGAAACAGCGATGCCCGATGGGGCCGGTCGTGACGCGAAGAAGGCGCTGCACCGGATTGTCGTGGTGGGCGGTGGCGCGGGCGGTCTGGAACTTGTTACCTGCCTCGGCAATCGGCTGGGGCGGCGCGGGCGCGCTTCTGTCACTCTGGTGGAACGTGCGCGCACCCATGTCTGGAAGCCACTGCTGCACGCCGTGGCCGCCGGCGCCATCGATCCTGCCGCATATGAGGTGAACTACATCGCCCAGGCGCATTGGCATGGGTTCCGCTATCACTTCGGGGAAATGATCGGGCTCGATCGCGATCGCAAGGAGGTCCGGCTTGCCGCCGCCGTCGACGATGAAGGACGCCAGATCACGCCGCCGTCCACGGTGGGTTTCGACACGCTGGTGATCGCGATCGGCAGCGTCACCAACGATTTCGGCACACCGGGAGTCGCCACCTATGCGTTGCCGTTGGAGACGCCGGCACAGGCCCAGCGCTTCAACCGGCGCCTGATCAACGCCTGCCTGCGCGCGCAGACGCAGGAAGGTCCGGTGCGTCCGGGTCAGCTCCACGTCGCCATCGTCGGCGCCGGCGCGACCGGGACAGAGCTTGCGGCCGAGTTACATCGGACGATTCGGGAAGTGGTTGGCTATGGGCTCGACCGCATCGACCCGCAGCGCGATGTCCGCATCGTGTTGATCGAGGCCGCCCCACGTATCCTGAACGGGCTGCCGGAGCGGATTTCGGAGGCAACGCAGCGCCTGCTGGAGCAGATGGGCGTTGAGGTGCGTACCGGTGCCCAGGTGATGTCGGTGACGGCGGAGGGACTGACGCTCGCCGACGGCACGTTCATTGCGGCCGAACTGGTCGTGTGGGCAGCGGGGGTCAAAGCGCCGGCCGTGTTGCGGGACCTGGACGGGCTGGAGGTCAATCGCATCAACCAACTCGTCGTGCGGCAAACTTTGCAGACGACCCGCGATCCGGACGTGTTTGCTGTTGGGGACTGCGCAGCCTGTCCTCGGCCGGGCTCAACCGCACCGGTGCCGCCACGGGCGCAATCGGCGCATCAGGAGGCTTCTCTTATGGCTCGGCAAATCGAGCGCCGGCTGCGCGGGCAGGCGCTGCTGCCGTTCCAGTACCGCGACTTCGGCTCGCTGGTGTCCCTGGGTAAATGGAGCACGGTTGGGCAGCTTATGGGCTTTCTGTTCGGCCGCGGCTTCTTCATCGAAGGCCTGTTCGCGCAGATCATGTATCGTTCGCTGCGCATCATGCATGACCGGGCGCTGGGGGGCACCGGGCGCGCCATGCTCGGCATCTTCGTCCGTGCCCTGGCGCGTGGTACTGGGCCGCAAGTGAAGCTGCACTGACGCGGGTGCCTGGTGCGCCACGGATGGTTGGCGGGGATGCCCCCACGTGGCACCGGTTGGCATCATTGCTTGGCGCGCAACGGCGAAGCAATGTCGCGGGCGATGTCCAGTGCCGAAGGGTTGAGCAATACGAGCCGCGTTGGCGCCGTTGCGCCTGCCGCGCCGCGCACCCGAGCCTGGGTGCGCCTGCCGTCGGGCCGCCGGCTGGATTTGCTCGATCCCACGCCGTTCGACTGGGCGGATGAGGATCTCGCGCTGGGGCTGGCGCGGACCTATCGCTGGGGCGGACATTCGTCGTGGCCGCTGCCCTTGTCCGTGGCGCAGCACAGCCTGCTGGTGCTGGCCCTGCGCCGCGACCGGAGCGCGACCGGCCTGTCGGACGCAACGGCGCGGCGCGAGTTGCTGCACGATGCTGACGAAGGCTTGCTGGGGTTCGATCCGATCTCGCCGCTGAAGCCGTTTCTGGGGCCGGGCTATGCGGCATTGGCCGCTCGGCTGCAGGCGGCGATCGCGCAGCGTTACGCGCTGGAGAAGTGGCAGCCGGATGAACGGCGCGCGCACAAGCAGGTTGATCGGATTGCCGCCGCGTCGGAGGCGGTGCACGTAGCTGGCTGGAGTGCTGACGAGGTACGGCGTGTGCTGCGTATCTCGGAACGGCCGCTGGAGGTTGATCCGCTGGCCGGGTGGTTCGGCACGCCGCCATGGCAGCCATGGGGTGCCGCGCCGGCGGCGGAGCGATTCCTGCGGGTACTGCGGACGTTGTCGCGGGAGGGGTAGGGCGGGGGTGAAGCCTGGGCACTACGGATGGAAATTTCACTCGTGCTGCCGGTGCGTTTCGTTTCAGCTTTAATTCTTGCAGGGAGACAGCGCGGACGGCCACGGAGAACCACGGAGAGGTTCGATACCGCCGCAGACTCCGTCACGCACATGGACTGATACCAGCCCGCAAGAAGATAGACTCATGCCCGGTTTGGCAATGCTGGTTTTTTCAAGGGCTGAGCCATGCCGTTATGAGTCAATGTTTACGCGACCTGGTACAAGTTTGCTTACTATACATCGAGAGTTCGCTGCGGCAGGACGAAGCGGAAAAGCGCTGCGCGAACTCGGGTGCTTCGTCGCTTCGCGCCTCGCAATGACACAGTGCCGTTGCCTGACGCCTATAGCCACGCATGCAACGCATAACCGCGTCATCCCAGCGCATCCGCGACCACCCGGCGCGCCTCGATCGCGCGCGACAGCCCCTGCGCCGGCGGCATATCGAGCGGCGCGGTAATGTTGAGATGCGTCACGCCTGCATCGCGCAGGGACTTAGCGGAGGCAATCCATGCCGCGGGCCCGCCATCGCCCGCGACCAGCGGTCCGCGCACCATCAGCGTCTGCGGATCACGCCCTGCGTCCTGCATATACTGGCGCAACCGCGGCAAATGCGGCGTGGGATCGCCCATCGACATCCACCCATTGGCCAATCTGGCAACCCGACGCAACGCCGGCTCTCCGGTTTCCGAGCCGAACCACAGCGGAATGTCTGGAAGATCCGCACGATTGAGCCCGACATTCTCCAGCGTGTGGTACTTCCCGCTGAACGTCACATAGGGCTGCGACCACAACAGCTTCAGCACGCTCACCTGCTCTTCGATCCGCCGCGCGCGGTTGCGGAAGTTCTGGCCAAGGGCCTGGTATTCCGCCGCATTCCAACTCAGCCCGACGCCCAACGCGAAACGGCCGCCACTGAGCAATGCAAGTTCCGCGGCTTGCTTGGCGACAAGCACGGTCGGCCAGGCTGGCAGGATCAGAATGCCGGTGATGAAGCGCAGCCGCCGCGTGGAGGCTGCCAAAAAACCGAACGTGACGAACGGGTCGTAGAACGGCCCGGCATACTGGCGGCTCGGCCGCTGCGCATGGGTGCCCGCCGGCTGCGCCATGACGTGGCCGCTGGTGGAGGTGAAGTCGAAGCCGGCTTGCTCCAGCGCCTGTGCATAGGCCGTCGCTTCGCCCGGATCGGCAAAGGCGGTGATCGGCAGCGCGCTTCCGTATTGCATGGCACGATTTCCTGTTTTGTTTGAAAAGTCTGGCGCCGACCGCTCCGGCAAGGCAATGCCATGTCACGCCGCAGCAAGCGATCGAGCGTGTCGATGGCCGGCTCAAGCCGGGCCATCATGGCGTATTGTGCTACTGTGCCGGCGCGTCCAGCTCCGGGGCGTTTGCCTGCGTCACCTGCGGCGGCATGTCGGTTTCCTGCATGCTGCGTCCGCCGAGTTTCTGCACCAGCTTCACCGCCACCGTGTTGCCGAACACATTCACCGCGGTGCGGCCCATGTCCATGAACGCGTCTACACCGGCGATAATGGCGATCGCCTCGACTGGCAGTCCCACCGCCGTCAACACTGTTGCCAGCGCAACCAGGCCGCCGGATGGCACGTTGGCAATGCCTTTGCTGGCGATCATCGCCGTGATGATGATGGTCAGCTCGGCAGACCAGGTCAGTTGCAGGTGATACGCTTCGGCGAGGAACGTGGTCGCGAGCGTGATGTACAGCGTGCTGCCGTCGAGATTGAAACTGTAGCCGAGGGGAAGCACCAGTGACACCACCTTGTTCGGCACGCCCATGGCTTCGAGTTTTTCCATGTGCACCGGTAGCGTCACTTCGGAGGATCGGGTGGTAAAGCCCAAAAGCACCGGCTCGAGCACACGCCTGGTCGTGGCAATGGGATTCTCGCCGATCACGGCCAATACGACCCAGAACACCAGCACCATCAGGATAAGACCGAGGTACATGAGCCCGATCAGCTTCGCGAGTGCGCCGATGGTGGCAATTCCCTGAGTGGCAAACAGCCACGCCATGATGGCAAAGATCGCATAGGGCGCGGTCGCGACGATCCAGCCGACGACGCGGAACATCGTCGCCATCACCGCTTCGAGCAATGCCACGATCGGCCGGCCGGTCTCGCCGATGCGGGCAAGCCCGAGGCCGAACAATACGGCGAATACCAGCGTCGGCAGCACATGCTGCGCCGCCATTGCGGCAATGGCGTTGGTGGGAATCAGGTCGAGCAAGTATTTCGTCCAATTCACCGACAGCGCGAGGTTGGCAGGAATCTTGCCGGTGGAGACGATGTTGGCGCCGGCGCCGGGATGGAACACACCGTTGATGCCCAGCGCGACCACAATGGCGAAGAATGACGCGAGATAGAACCAGACGAATGCGATCACCGCGACGCGGCCGAGCTGGCGTGCGTTCTCGCCCATGCGATAGACGCCCAGCGTGACCGCCGAAAAGATCAGCGGGATCACGATCATCTGGATTGCCTGGATGAAGGCGGTGCCGATCGGCTGCAAATGTTTGCCGAGACCGGGCCACTCCATGCCGACCAAGAGGCCAAGCAGGAGCCCGACCAGCATTTGCAGCGGCAGGGTCGAACCGCGCCGCGCCGGCGCAACGTGCGATGGGGCGATCACTTCGTCTCTCCCGTTCAGGCCAGTGCGGCCCACTGCCACGGTTTTTTCGCCGACACATTGATGTACATCAAAGCGACGCTGTGCCGGCTTGCCAGGCCACAACATGAGCGGCACGCTGCCCGTGATCGCACGACACGGGAGGCACTGATGCCCGATCAACTCCGCAACTCGCTCTGCAATGCCGTCGATGGGGCAGTGCTGATGGGGCACATGCAGGAATTCGCCCGGTGGGTGAAGCTGTCGGGCACGCCGGACGAACTGACCAGCCTGCACTACGTGAAAGCGCGGCTGGACGAATACGGCTATCGCACGGAACTGCTGCAGCACGACGCGTATATCAGCCTGCCGGGACGCGCGCGGGTGGACGTGGACAATCAGGCGCTGACCAGCATCACGCATTCCTTCTCGCGGTCGTCGCCGGCCGAGGGCGTGACCGGGCGGCTGGTCTATGTCGGCGACGGTGCAGCCGAGGATTTCGCCGGCAAGGATGTGCGCGGTGCCATTGTGCTGACGGAGGGAATCGCCAGTCCAGGGCAGGCGGCCAATGCATCTCGTGCCGGGGCGGTGGGGCAGATCCAGATCAGCCCGCATGAGCATTTGCACGAAATGTGCGTCTCGCCGGTTTGGGGCAGCCCATCGGCGGAAACGCAGGCGCAGTTACCGTCCACCGTGGTTTGTACGGTGTCGAACGCCGATGGCAGCGCGCTGCGCGATCGCGTGGCGCGGGGAGAGACTCCGAGAGTCGCCCTGCATGCGGAAGTGGACAGCGGCTGGCGGCAGACGCCGATATTGGTGGCGGAATTGGATGGGCCGGACGTGGACGGGCCGTTCGTATTGTACTCCGGCCATCACGATACGTGGTACTACGGCGTGATGGATAATGGCGCGGCGAACGCGACGATGCTGGAAGTCGCGCGCCTGATGGCGCCGCAGCAGGCGAAATGGCGGCGCGGATTCCGGTTGTGCTTCTGGTCGGGGCATTCGCACGGCCGGTACTCGGGATCGACGTGGTATGCCGACCAGCATTGGGACGAATTGGAGCAACGTTGCGCGGTGCATGTGAACGTCGATTCCACGGGTGGTATCGGCGCGACGGTTCTGGAGCATGCCGCTTCGGCGCCGGAATTGCTGGCACTGGCGGATGAGGCGATCGGCGAGCAATCGGGCGTGAAGTACGTGGGCAAGCGGATGTCGCGGTCTTCCGACCAGTCGTTCTGGGGCATCGGCATTCCCGCGATGTTCGGCGCACTGAGCGAGCAACCCCCGGCACCGGTGAAGATGCGCAACGCGCTGGGCTGGTGGTGGCACACGCCGCACGACACGCTGGACAAGATCGACGAGAAGAACCTGGTGCGCGATACCAAGGTGTTCGTGCATGCGCTGTGGCGGTTGCTGTCCGATCCGGTGCTGCCACTGGATTTTGTTACGCACACTCGGGTGCTGCTGGAAGAGCTGGGAAGGATCGGCGACTCGCTGAAGGGGCGGTTTGCGGTCGATGATTTGGTGGGCGCCGCTGAGAGACTGCGCGATGCGGCGGCGGCCGGAGGGCACGACGATGTGGCGCTGATGCGGGCATCGCGGGCGCTGGCGCCGGTGTATTACACGACCGGCGATCGTTTCGCGCATGATCCCGCGCTGCCGTTGCCGGCCTGGCCGGTGCTGCAGCCGTTGCGGGATCTGGCGATGACCACGCCGGGGAGCGATGCGGCGCATGCGGTCACGGTCAGTTCGATACGTGGACGGAACAGGATGATGTATGCCCTGCGGGAGGCGACGGCGGCGCTGGCTTCATAAGCAACCTCGCCTGCGCTGCGTTGTTCGCGCAGCGTGGGAGAGGGCAAGACCCGAGGCGTCGAGGGGTAGGGTGATCGGGTCGGTACGAGATAATCAAGTGTGCCGGCCCGATTGCCGCTATGTGGGTGATGTCAGGCTTTCAAATGACCAGGCCGCCGTCCACGTGCAGCAACTGCCCGGTGATGTAGCTTGCCGCAGGCGAGGCGAGGAACGCTACCGCGGCTGCGACGTCTTCCGGCAATCCAATGCGGCCCAGCGGAATTCGTTCGGTCTGCTTTGCCAGCACGGCAGGATCGATGGCGCGATGTGCGCCGCTGTCCTTGCGAATGAATCCCGGCACGACAGCGTTCACGGTCACGCCGCGTGGCGCCAGGTCGATCGCCGCGGCACGAACCAGCGCTTCCAACGCCGCTTTGGCTGCGGCGGAGGCGGGGAACAATGTGACATCGGGACGGAACACGTGCGCGGCGAAACTTGAAACGGCGACGACGCGGGGATGACGTGCCGCGCTGAAATGCGGCGTTGCGGCGCGCACGAGGCGAAAGAAGGCGCCGTGGATCGCTTGCATCGATGTTGCCATCGCGGCATCCGAGAGTTCGGACAGCGGGGTGCGGTCGGCGAAACCGGCGTTGCTGACCAGTATGTCCAGGCCGCCGAAGCGTGCAATCGTTTGTGAGACCAGGGCAGCCGCCACATCCGGTTCCGTGAGATCGCCCAATGCTATGTCTGCTGTTGCTCCGGCTGCGCGTAGCTGGGCGGCCACTGTTTCGACGGCGTCGCGGTTTTGCCTTGTGTGAAGCACGAGTGCGGTATCGGGTGCGGCCAGCGCCCGGCATACCGCAGCCCCGATGCCACTGGCGGCGCCGGTGACCAGGATGATGGAGCGGCAGGTTGTGGGATTACGGGGCATTGCCGGCGCCACCACATGTGGTGCCGATTTCGGAAGCCGTCTTGTACATCACAGCGTGTATCTTGTGAAATCCTGTTGCAGGGCGGGAAGGGGGCAGATGTCCATCCAGCCCTCGCCCGGCTGCATCACTACCATCATGACACTGGCCGACAAATTGTCGCCCGATGCAGCCGGCCGTGGCGGACGGCACACCGAGAATGGCGTGCCGAAATCATCGAACAATGCGGCCTTCACGTCAGCCGCTTCGATCCGCCCGCGCTTCGGCGACAGCAGGCCGCGCACGCGCTGGGCGCGATAGGCGGAATCAGGCGTCGTCGCCAATCCGGTGTCGCGCAGTTTCGCCAGTGCGGACGGATGTTCGAAATGATTGGCGTGCACCAGCAGCCCGGCATCCGGTTGCAGCAGGAAGCTGTCGTCCGGCGCGCTTTCGATATCCAGCGCGGCGCCACCAGCGTGACTCAACATGACGTTGTTGGAGACCCATTTCGGGGTCGCGTAGACGGCCTGGATTGCCAATGCGAAATGCGCACTTTCCAGAACGCGGCGTCGCAGCAGTACCAGGGGCACGCCGGGCCGCTTGCCATCTCGATCGGAGCCCAGGAAATTCGCAGTCAGCGCGATGCCCGCCGCGTTCAGTCCGCAGCGCGCGAGGCCCCCCGCTTCGGTGAAGGTCAACAGCGCGGGACCATCGTCGCGGCGAATGCGCAGCACCACGCCGGTTTCCGCGCACTCGGCGCGCCAGTCCCAGTTCTGCGCGTGAATCACCGCGCCGCCCGAAGCTTCGGGCAGCACGACAACGCCGGTACAGCCATCTTGCTCTGCCACCGCCAGCCGCGCCTGTGCCAGCAGTTCCGTGCGCGCATTCACCACCACGACATGCTCCAGCGGGCAGCGCGCGCCCTCGGCAATGCCGCGCATCTCCTCCAGATACGCCGGTTCGAAGCGGTCGATGATCGGCAGCAGGGTTTCGACCAGGCCGCGCATCCGATCCGGCCCCAGCCGCTGCTGGCTGAAGGCATTCAGGTAGATATCGGCAGAGCGGCGGATGCGCTCGGCCGCGGCTTCGCCATAGTGCCGGCCGCGATCGCGCGGTGCACCGGAGAGATCGATCAGCGGAAACGGCGGGACCATCGGCACGCTCCTGTCAGGCGACTACGGTGCGGCAGCGCATATCCGCCGCCGCACCGTAGTGCAACACGGCTACGCGCCGGCGATCACCTCACCGAACCGTTCAAATGTCTTGCCGTTCCATTTCTCCAACTGCATCGCCTTGATCGGGTGATAGTTGGTTGGGCTGATGCTGATCGATATGCCCGGCAGCAGAAGCGGATTGTTGTCGTCGTGGAAGTTCGTCGCCTGCTTCATGATGTTCTGGCGCGACAAATCGCCCTTGCACTGCTTCAGAACCTTCAGCATCGTGTCGCTGACGGCATAAGCGGCGATGTAGCCGCCATCGGTCTTGTCGGCGCCGGGCAGGTACTTGTCCATGAAGGCGACCCATTGCTTCATCCCGGCGTCGTCCTTGAAGCCTGGGTCGGTATAGTCTTTCAGATAGGCCGCACTGATCATGCCGATGCAGTTCTGCGGTCCCGCCGGGGTGATCACCGAGCCGACCGAGATCGACACGTTGGTCATGAAGAACATCGGCTTCCAGTTCAGGTCGTGCACCTTGCGGATCGCCTGCGCTGCGAATTTCGGTGTCGCAACCACAAGCAGCACTTCGGCGCCGGAGGCCTGCAAGCTGGAGATCTGGCTGTCCACCGTGGGATCGGTCACTTCATAAGTGGCCTCGGTAACCATTTTTGAATATCTGTCGCCCAGGATGTCCTTCACGCCGGCCGGGTAATCCTTCCCGAAATCGTCGTTCTGGTACAGGATCGCCATCTTGGCGTTGGGCTTTTCCTTCAGCATGTACTTGGTATAGATTTGCGCTTCCGTCCGATAGCTCGGCTGCCAGCCGATCGTCCATGGAAATTGCTTGTAGTTGCCCCACTTGTCCGCACCGGTGGCGACGTACAGCATCGGGACCTTGTGCTGATTCATATAGCGTTCGATGGCACTGTTGGTCGGCGTGCCCAGCGTGTTGAACGTGAACGCGACCTGGTCTTCCTCGACCAACTGGCGGATGTCCTCCACCGTCCTGGGCGGGCTGTAACCGTCGTCCAGCGAGATGAAGTTGACCTTCCGGCCGGCGACCCCGCCCTGCTCGTTCACCATCTGGTTGAAATAGGCGCGTTCCAGTTTGCCGAGCGAACTGTAGGCAGAAGCCGGACCGCTGTAGGGGTTTGTATGACCGATCTTGAGTTCTGTGGCCGTCACGCCGGGGGTATTCGCGGCGTTTGCATGCTGCCAGCTTGCAGCCCCTGCCGCTGCGGCCATGCCGGCCGCCAGCACTGCACGTCTCCGAATCATTCGCGTTCCCTTCCGTTAACGGGCGGCCAAGGTGCCGCCCGTGCCGGAAGCGTATCAGGTACTCGTCGCTTCGATAATATCCCCGAAGAACACCCAGGTCTTGCCGTCCCAGCGCATCAGACGCATCGCTTTCACCGGCCGGTGGTCGGTATGGCTGGTGCTGGCGGTGATGCCCGGCAGAGCCGTTGGCAGCGGCAGGTTATGCAGGCTCTCCGCCTGGTGCATGATGTTGGCGCGCGTGAAATTGCCCTTGCACTGCTGCAGCACGTGCAGCATCACGTTCGACACAGTATAGGAATACACATAATTCAGATCGGTCAGATCGGCGCCCGGCATGTGCTTGGCCATGAAGTCGCGCCAGCCCTGCATGGCCGCGTCGTTATCCCACTGATGGTCGGTGGGGTCTTTCAACCAGTTGGTGCTGACCAGGCCAACTGCCTTCTCTGGACCGGCAGGCGTGATCACCGCGCCGACGGAAACCGACACGTTGGTCATAATGAACAGAGGCTTCCATTTCAATTCGTAGACCTTCCGGATCGCCTGCGCGGCGAATTTTGGCGCTGCCACGCACACCAGCACGTCGGCACCCGTTGCCTGCAACGAGGTGATCTGGCTGTCGATCGTCGCATCCGTGGGCTCGTAGCTGGCGGTGGTCACCAGCTTGGAGTAGCGGTTGCCGAAACCGGTCCGCAGGCCGCTTAGATAGTCCTTGCCGAAATCGTCGTTCTGAAACAGCACCGCGACCTTCGGTTCCTTTATTTGCTGCAGGATGTATTTTGCATAGATCTGCGATTCGGTGCGGTAATCCGGCTGGAAGCCCGTGGTCCAGGGATACACCTTATAATCGCCCCATTTCGCCGCGCCGGTCGCGACGAACAGATGCGGCACCCTGCGCTGGTTCACGTAGCGAACAATCGCGGAGTTGGTCGGCGTGCCCAGGGTGTTGAACAGAAAGGCGACGTGGTCTTCCTCGATGAGCTGACGGACGTCCTCCACGGTTTTGGGCGGGCTGTAACCGTCATCGAGGGAGATGAAATCGATCTTGCGGCCGGCCACCCCCCCTTGCTCATTGACCATGTTGAAAAACGCGGTCTCCAGTTTGCCGATCGGGCTGTAGGAGGAGACCGGGCCGCTGTACGGCATGGTATTGCCGATCTTTATTTCCGTCGCGGTCACGCCAGGCGCATCAGCCGCCTGGGCCGGCCGCAAACCCACGGTTGCCGCTGCGGCCGCCCCAGCCGCCAGTACCGTCCGTCTCCTGATCATTCGTGTTTCCTCCCGTTACGCAGTTGGGCAGCACGGCATGCGCTGCGGCGTCACAATAAACGCGAAGGCGGCGCCGTAACAACGTATGCCGGCCTGGTGGAACGTGTTGCCGGATCAGTCTGCCTGAACGGCCGGTGCCGCTGCCGTGTGTTCCGCGTTCGCTGCCAGGCGGTCGGCGATCAGCCGTACCAGGGCCATCGCCAGCTGTGGTTGTTGGTAAAAAGCCGCGACGAGATCCTGGTGACTGATCCGGTAAAGTTCAGCGTCGGTGGCACAGATCGCGGAGGCGGTGCGGCGGCGTGCCGTGGAGAATGCGCCGATTTCGCCAAAAAACTCCCCGGGCCCGAGACGGACCGATCGTTCCGGAATCTCCACGTCACCGGCAGCGATGTAATACGCGCAGTCGCCAACATCGCCTTTACGAAACAAGACCGTCGCTGCGGCATATCGGTGATGGGCCACCAACGCGAGAAGATGGTGGATGTCGATCGTGCTGCTGGTGGCGGCCCGCAGGCCGGCGAGCATCCGGTAAAGTTGGCACAGCCGCCAGGTGTTCAGCGGCAGCAGCAGGCCGTGCAGGATGACGATCGGCCAAAGCTGCAGGGAAACACCATAGGTCAGAAATGCCACGTTGCTGGCTATTGCCATCCAACGCAGGGGCAGCATCGTTCGCATGTAGAAGGTGCAGAACACCAGTGCGGCCGCGATGTAGCCCACCCACTGCATTGGGCGCCTCCGTTCCGGTCAGGTTTGCAGCGACACGCGCCGGTCCGGGGGGCAGCGGCAATCCATGCAAAATTGCACCCCTTCGCCGATCCGAGTGTCATCTCAGTGGCGGCGGCCCGCAATCCCGGGGCGAAACAGGAATGCCAACGGGACCACGGCGAAAGACGCCACAGCGGTGAGGGTAAATACGTCGCCATAGGCCAGGATGGCGGCCTGCTGGTTCAGCATGCCGTTGATCAGACCCATGGCAGCATTGGTTGCCGCGTTGCCGGCATAGCCGAGGGCCAGCAAGGCGTGGTGGTACTGTGCCAGCAGGTTGTCGTAGGGCTGGTCCAAGGGCGACAGATGTGTGGCCAGGTAGGCGCGATGCACCTGAAGCCGGTTGGCCGTGATCGCGGTGGAAATGGAAATTCCGATCGAGCCGGCGATGTTACGGAACATCGAATACAACGCGGTGGCGTCTGCATTCCTTGCGCGCGGCAGCGTGGCATAGGCCATGGTACTGTTTGGTACGAACAGAAAGCCCAGGCCGATCGTCTGGTAGGCACGGATCAAGGCCAGCCAACGGAAATCGACGTCGGGTGCCAGGCGCGCGGCGTAGAGCGAGGCGCCGCCAAGACACAAAAAGCCGAATGCGATTACCAGCCGCGTGGAGACATTTGGCAGCACCAGGCGCGCCACCAGCGGGATCAGCACGATCATCAGGGCCGCGCCGGGGGACAGCGCCAGGCCGGTCAGCAGCGCCGTATAGCCCAGCCACCCCTGCGCCAGCAGCGGAATCAGCACCAGGCTGGAATAGAGGCTCAATCCTATTCCGAACACCATCACCGAGCCGACGGCGAAGTTGCGGTCGGCCAGTGCGCGCAGATCCACGATTGGTTTCTCGCTCAGCAACAGCCAGCACACCGCGCCGAGCAATGATGCGGCGGCGATGAGGCCTGCCAGGCGGATGGCGGGGGAACTGAACCAGTCGTTGTCCTCGCCGCGGTCCAGCACGATCTGGAGCGAACCGAAGCCGATCGCGATCAAGGAGAGGCCGACATAGTCCATATCGATCAGCCGGGCGCGGTCGGCTTTGACCCAGGGAGGGTCCTCGACGAGTTGGGCAACAGTGAGGAATGCCAGGATTCCCATCGGCACATTGATCAGGAATACCCAGCGCCAGGACCAGGTGTCTGTGAGCCAGCCGCCCAATGTCGGTCCCAGGACCGGGGCGAAGATGATGCCGAACGCGACGATGGAGAACGCACGCCCGCGCTGTGAGGGTTCGAATGTGTCGAGGATGATCGACTGCTGGTTGGGTTGCAGTCCGCCGCCGAAGAAGCCTTGCATCAGGCGGAAGACCACGAGCTGCGTCAGGCTGGTCGCGACGCCGCACATGAAAGAGCAGATGGTGAACATTGCGATGCAGAGCAGGAAATACTGTTTGCGGCCGAGCAGGCGGCCGAACCAGCCGGAGATCGGCACGACGATGCCGTTGGCGACCAGGTACGATGTCAGGGCCCAGGTGGCGTCGTCGTAGCTGGCGGACAGGCTGCCGGCGATGTACGGCAGGCTGACGTTCACGATGGTGGTATCCAGGACCTCCATGAACGGCGCCAGGGTTACCACCACGGCGATCAGCCAGGCGCTGGCGCGCGGGTGGAAGGCGGCGTGGCTCATCGTTCCATTGTTTCGCTGCGTGGGAGAACAGATGGAAGTATTGTTCGATTGCCGGTGCGACGGGAGGGGTCAGTTGAGGGTAGTGCGTACGGCACGTTTCACTCTCACCTGACCTCTCCCGCTTCGCGGGAGAGGAAGTGCTGGCACCATCCTAGCCTCCGCCACTTTGGGGAAGGTGCACCGTCGGTTCGACCGATAGCCCGAGCGGCAGCGGGCGGTTGGGGTCCAGGCCGCGGTCGATCACGATCTTCACCGGTACGCGCTGCACGATTTTCACAAAATTTCCGGTCGCATTTTCGGCGGGGAAGGCCGAAAACCGCGATCCTGATCCTAGCTGGATGCTGTCCACGTGCCCGAGCAGATGCAGGTCCGGGTACGCGTCGACGTCGATATCGACCCGATCGCCAGGTCGCATGCGGGCAAGCTGGTCCTCTTTGAAATTCGCCGTCACCCAGACATCCGAGGTGACCAGTGCCATGATCGCCTCGCCAACCTGCACGTAATTGCCCTTGTCCACGTTGCGTTTGGTCACCCAGCCGTTTTGCGGTGCACGCACCTTGGTCCATTGCAGGTTCAGCTCGGCCTGTGCGAGCTGCGCCTGCGCCAAGGCCACCTGGCCTTCGAGCTGGTCCACCTGCGCTTCCGCCTGGTTGATCGACTGCCGCACGATGTCGGTGGCGTGCAGATTGGCCTGTGCCTGGGCGACCGCGGCGTTGGCATTGCGCAGCGCTGACTCGGCATTGTCGACGTCCTGCTGGGTGGTCGCCTGCTTCGGCAGGCTGCGCTGGCGTCGTTCGTCCGCCTGCGCCTTGAACTGGATTGCCTGCGCTGCGAGAAGCTGCGCCTGGGCTGCCGCCAGCTTGGCGGGCCAGGTGATACGCGCGGTCTCCAGGTTCACGCGGGCGGCGGCAAGCTGCGCTTGTGCCACTTGCAAGGCGCCCGCCGCCTGGTCGCGCGCCGCCTGGTAGGGGCGCGGATCGATCTCGATCAGGACCTGACCGGCCTTCACATGCTCATTATCGGTGACGTCGCGCGCGATCACCTCGCCGGCGACCTGTGGGGCGACGGTGACGGCGTTGCCATCCGTGTACGCGTCGTCGGTGGTGGCCTCGTTCCTGGTGAGGTACCAGTAGCCTGCCGCGCCGGCCATGGCCGCGAGCATGATCAACAGCAGCAGGACTTTCGCGAGCCGGGTGCGGCGGCGTACGGGCGTCACTTCTTGGTCAGGCGCACGTGCAGCGGCTTGCCTGACGGGGGTGGGCTGGTCATTCATCCGGTTGGCCTGGACGTTTCCCTGTCGCGTTGTGGTGGACAGGCCCAATAGTCTCGCATCCGGTGCAGGGCAATCCAAAGAAGAGGCCGCAGGGGTACTGGGTTTATCGCCGCCGCCGAAAGCCTGCATGTGGCTGCATGCTACGACCGGTGACGAATGGCAGGCCGGCAGATCAGATCAGGCGGTTCCCACCAGCGTGTCATGCAGTGCCTGCCAGCTTGCGCGGTCGGGCGCGCAAATCAGGCCGCCGTCGGTGGCTGTGGGGGTGTAGGGGCTACGGTCCAGGCGCGCCGCGTAGCCGCCCGCTTCCTGATGCAGCAGCCAGCCAGGTGCGTGGTCCCAGGGCAGCAGTCGGTTGAATACCAGGAAATGGCAGTGTCCAGCCGATGCCATGCGGTATTCGTGTGCGGCACAGCGATAGTCCCAGCTTCCACCCAGGCGCGGCAAGTTGCCGCAGACAATGCGACGTTGTGGTTCGGGCATGAAACGCCAGGAGACGTTGCCGGCCATTTGGTCGACCGGTGCGGGCGGGGCGACATGCAGATCGTCGCGGATTCCGTCCGGGCGTTCGATCCAGGCGCCTGCGCCACGCAGGGCGAAGGCGGTGTCGTCGCCGATTGGGTCGTGGATTGCGGAGGCGAGGATCTCTCCGCGTTGGATGGCGGCCGCCATGACGCCGAACAGCGGCAGACCGGCGGCGAAATTGGCGGTGCCGTCGATGGGGTCGATGACGAAGGCCAACTCGGCCTGTGGCAGACATGCGAGCAAGGCAAGGTTGGCGCTGCAGGCTTCTTCGCCCAGCACGATGGCGTTGGGGAAGCGCGCGGCGAGGGCATGGGCGATGCTACGTTCGGCGGCTTCGTCCGCATCGGTGACGAGATCGAGCGGCCCGGTCTTGTGGCGTACGGCACCGGCGGCGAGGTGACGGAAGCGTGGCAGGATTTCCGCCCGCGCCGCGTCGCGAAGGATGGCGGCGAGGATGTGGAGGTCGGTCGCGCTGAAGGTCATGCGGCGGGTGCTTTGGTACTTGGAGTTAGCGAGTCGTGCGTCGCGACGCCCATGTCATTGCGAATTGACCACCGGCCGGCGCGGCCGACCCGTGGCTGGATGAAAGTGCGGCGCGACACACGTTTTTCCTGATCGCCAGGCTTGCCCCGGCGATCGACGCATCGTCGATCGGGACGCGCTCTGTGCGCGCCAGATCAGTGGCGGAGCTGGCCCGGTCAAGCCCGGCCATGTCGGGACCTTTCTTGCCAGGAACGGCCAGGAAGCAATCTCGTTGGAGGCACATCGGACCGTCCGTGCGCCCGCACGACCGGGGTTGCTTCGTCGCCTCGCTCCTCGCAATGGCATGTCGTTCGTGGCCGGGCGTTAGACTCGCTGTCCGCCATCGATGTGAATTTCCGAACCTGAAATATAGCTCGCGGTTTGAGAGCACAGGAACAACAGGAGGTCGGCCACTTCCTTGGGCTTGCCGAGACGGTGGAGGGGGATGTGGCGTTCCACGATCGTTTCGGTGCCGGGGGACAGGATGCCGGTGTCGATCTCGCCGGGAGACACCGCGTTCACCCGCACGCCGGCGCGGCCGAAATCGGCCGCCAGTTCGCGTGTCAGCGCCCATAGTGCCGCCTTGGATGTTGCATAGGCCGCGGAGGCAAACGGATGCACGCGCGAGCCGACGATCGACGTCATGTTCACGACCGTGCCCTTCGCTGCTTCAAGTTGTGCACGGAGGCCTTGCACCAACACCACGCAGGCGAAGAAGTTCACATTGAAAATGTGCAGCCAGTCGGCGTAGGCCATGTGGAGGGAATCGATCTTGCCGCCGTCTGTGTGCTTCGGCGAGATCGCGGCATTGTTGATCAATGCGTCAAGGCGATCGCCGATGAATTCGCGCAGCCGCGGCATTTCGGCCTGGACCGCGGCGATATCGGCGAGGTCGAGGACAAAATGGCTCTTGGCGCCGTCCCAGGGACAGCGGGGATCGAAGGGTTGGCGCGATATGGTCACCACGCGCCAGCCGGCGTCGCTGAAGGTTTTCACCGTGGCGTGGCCGATCCCGCGGCTGGCACCGGTCAACAGGAGAACACGCTGGCGCTCGGGCATGGTGGGGCTCCGTGTCGTGCATCCCCTCTCCCGCGAAGAGGGAGAGGGTCGGGGTGAGGGGGCAGGGTGCCGACCCGATCACCCTGATCCTACCATCGATCCGCTTCCTGGCTCGATCCCGCTTCGCGGGACAGGTTAGTCCCCCGCGCGGTTTTCGAAACGGGCGCGGTCGGCGGGAAGCAGGCGAACTTTGACGCGCACGGCGGCCTCGTCGTCGGCGCGGTCGATGACCTCGCCATGCTGGTATAGCCAAGCAAGGCGCGCGCCATCCTGGGGGGCGATGGCATAGTCGGCCAACTCCATGCCGGCGGCAATCCGGGCGTCGATCGCTGCGCAGAGCGTGTCGAGCCCTTCGCCGGTGATCGCGGAGACCGCAACGCTGCCGTTGCGCGCCGGGACGTTCGCGACGCCGCCCAGGAGGTCCGCCTTGTTCAGTACTTCGATGGTGCGTTCCGGCCAGGTAGGGTCCAGCGTGTCGTCGGCCACCATGTCCTCCAGCACCGCCAGCACATCCGCGCGCTGCGCCGTGCTTTCCGGATGCGCGGCGTCGCGCACGTGCAGGATCACGTCGGCCTCGGCCACTTCTTCCAGCGTTGCGCGGAACGCGGCGACCAGTTCGTGCGGTAATTCGCTGATGAAGCCGACGGTGTCGGACAGGATGATCCTGCGACCCGATGGCAGCACCAGCCCGCGCATGGTCGGATCGAGCGTCGCGAACAACTGGTCGCGCGCCGCCACCTCGGCCCCGGTCAGCACATTGAACAGGGTGGACTTGCCCGCATTGGTGTAACCGACCAGGGCGACGACCGGGAATGGCACACGCTTTCGCGCCGAGCGGTGCAGGCCGCGCGTGCGGCGGACTTGTTCCAACTCCTTCTTCAGTTTGACGATGCGTTCGCCGATCAGGCGGCGGTCGGCTTCGATCTGGGTTTCACCCGGGCCGCCCAGGAAGCCGAAGCCGCCGCGCTGGCGTTCCAGGTGGGTCCAGGACCGCACCAGGCGCGAGCGCTGATAGTCCAGATGCGCCAGTTCCACCTGCAACGTGCCTTCGCGGGTGGCGGCGCGCTCGCCGAAGATGTCCAGGATCAGCCCGGTGCGGTCGATCACCTTGCAGGACCAGGCGCGCTCCAGGTTGCGCTGCTGCACCGGCGACAGTGCGGCATCAACAATCGCCACCGTCACCTTTTGCTCGGCAATGGCGTGGCCAAGGACGGAGACCTGGCCCTCACCAAGCAGCGTCGAGGGGCGGCGGATGCGGAGGGGAAGTATCGCGGTATGGACGACGACGAGGCCGATCGAGGCGGCAAGCCCAACGGCCTCGGCCAGCCGCGCTTCGGCCGCACGACCGCTCTCGCGGCCGCGGGCGAAGTCAACGACAAGGCGAGCATCGCCGTTGCCGCGGTCATGCTCTGGGGTGCGGGCAGCGCCGCGGTCCCAGGGCAGCACCACAGCAGCGCGGATCGGGCCAGGGCCCGAGCCGTTACGGACGCGGAGGGCGCCGTCAGTCGCCGTGGGCGGCAGCGGTCATCTCCCTTTCGCGCACCGCGCCGCCCCCGGCGGGGACATCCGCCTTGGCGGCGTCGAAGAGCTGGATCGGCGCACCCGGCATCACGGTACTGATGGCATGCTTATAGACGAGCTGGGTGTGCCCGTCGCGGCGCAAGAGAACGGAAAAATTGTCAAACCAGGTGATAATCCCCTGCAGCTTGACACCGTTCACCAGGAACACCGTTACCGGTGTCTTTTGCTTTCGCACGTGGTTCAGGAACACGTCCTGAACGTTCTGCGCTTTCTCGTTGGCCACGGCACAAGTTCCTTCTTGTTGTCATTCCAGTTGGGGTGGTTGCGGTTTCTCGTTTCGGTCAGAGTCCCGGCAGGTCGTGGCACGCCCAGCCGGCAGGCAGTTTAGTCCAGGCTCATGTCCCCCGGTCCAGAGCACGGAAATGTGTGGCGAGGGCGTGAGCGGAGGGGAAATGGATATCGGGGGCCGCATGCGCAATGCCCCCGTCGTGATCCGCGTCGCCGATCAGCACGGCGGTGACCCCGGCCGCGCGGGCGGTCCGCATGTCCAATGCAGTATCCCCGAGATACCAAACGGATTCATCCGCTTGGCGCCCAAGCCGGGTGAGGGCGAGGTGGATCGGCGCCGGGTCCGGCTTGTCGGCGGGGGCGTCTCCGGCGCCGATGATGGGGCCGAAATGCCCGATCCAACCGAGATGCGCGACCTCGGCGCGCAGGTAGTCGCCCGCCTTGTTGGAGACCACGCCCTGCGGCCAGGAAGCGCCGGCGGCCAGAGCGTCGGCCGCGCCGGGCATGGGGTGCAGGTGGTCCAGGTGGCGTTCGCGGAAGCTGGCATAGAACAGATCGCGGGCCTCCTCCCAGCGGCTGCCGAAGAGTGGGGGGAAGGATTCGCGGAGGGCGACGCGGACGCGAGAAACGGCGTCGCGGCGGGTCCAGAGGGGGAGGCCGAAATGAGAGAACACGGCGTTGAGGGCCGCCGTGATGGCGGCCCAGCCGTCTACCAAGGTGTTGTCCCAGTCGTAGAGCAAGACAGAGGGGCGAGGCGCCGCTGCTGCGCTTTCGGTGGCGTCGGCGCGTGGCGTGAGGGCATCAGGCAGTGGGTCTTGGGGCAAGTCGGCTGGCGGGGTTCGGTGAGACTAGGGCGCGGTGCGCCGATGCGAGACGGAGGATGTATCGCGGCGGCGGCGGATTGGCGAGGACCCGGGTTCAGAATGCTTTTCCGCAGCCCCGGGGAGAGCAAGCCGAGCCAGAAGATTTCGGTTGTGGCGCGCTTCACCCGATGGTCGTCGCGCGCCGGGGGCGGGATCAGCGCCGCAGTTTCTTTGTGGCCAGCGCCGCGCCCTCGGCCGGAGTCTTCACTTTCGCCCAGCAGGTGATCTCCGGATGCACACGGCCACCAAGCCCGCAGTCGGCGCCGGCCAGGAGAGCCTCCCGCCCGCGCCGCGTCGACCGGTCCACACACACGACACGTGGCCGCGCCATGCTTGGCCAGTTCTGATGCCGAGCGACGGAGGAGGTGCACGCGCGGAGCCAACCGCGCGTG
Source organism: Acetobacteraceae bacterium (assembly GCA_035523995.1). GTDB lineage: Bacteria > Pseudomonadota > Alphaproteobacteria > Acetobacterales > Acetobacteraceae > JASHVB01. Next base: position 37,035 of record DATKPQ010000007.1, read on the forward strand.
TCCTCCGTCATCAGGCGATGGTGGGGCTGCCTCAGCCCATACTGTGGGATCCTGTTCCCGATACCATGAACTCGTTGCTCCCTGGCACCGGTGCGATGGCGCCAAAGAGGCCGAAGGACTCGTTTTGGACCCCCGAGGTGAAATAGACCTGCCCGGTCGATCCGGCCGACCCGCCATTGCCCGGAGTGAGTGCCCATAGATCGCCGATGGTGATCGGCTTGCCGTCGATGCCGAGCAATTTGCCCATGTATTTGTCGTGGTCCTGCAGGTCGAAGGCGCTGATCGTGCCGTCGCCGAAGTTGCCGACGAGCAGGTCGCCGGCGTATTGGCCGAAATCCGATGGGGCGATGGTCAGGCCCCATGGCGAGTTCAGCGGCCCGTTGGAGGCAACGCGCGCGATGAGCTGGCCGTTCAGTGTGTATTCATCGACGAATCCGTTGCCCGCGCCTGCCACGTCATCATGTTTGAACTGATCCTGTTTGGCGTAGGTCACGAACAGATCGCCGTTGAGCACCTGCACATTGAAAGGGGCATAGCCGGGGGGCAGACTGCCGTCGGTCAGGCTTTGGATCTGCTGGAACTGGTCGTTGAACACGTCAACAGTGCCATGCCGGAAATTGGCGGCATACAGCAGGGTCGTGCCGTTGGTCTCGGTACCGATCGCCAGCCCCTTGTAAACGGCGCCGATACCCTCGGCAGGATTGACCGTGTTGTCGCCGGCGGCGGCGTTGTTGGAGTTGTCGACTTCCAGTGTGGTCTCTGTCCCGCCGTTCCAGGCCGAGATGGTGCCGTCTTCGGTATCCATGATGAAATCGGCGGGCTTGCCGTTCACCATGAACCCGCTGCTGTCGGTATTGAAGACCATGCCGGTCGGCGCCGCGGGTCCCGTGCCGCCGGCAGGCGGCGCGATGGTGACCACGAGCGTCGACCTGGTCGTCGTGTTGGTCGTGAGATCAACGTGGTAAAGCGTTGCCGTGCCAGTCGCGTTGTTGTTGACCCAAAAGTCGCCGGTCGGTGAGAACGCCACACCCCAGGGGTTGATCAGGTCCGCGTCCTGCAACTGCGCATTCAGGTGCCCAGGCTGGTCGTCCGAAACGAGATTATCCTGGCTGAATAGCTGACTATGCTGATGTCGGTGCAGTACCGTCTGCCGATAGCTGGCATTTCTCGGAGACAGGAAAGCCAGCCGCCCGTCGTCGTTCCCGCCCCCCGAGTAAAGCATCCCGGCGCCGATAGCGGCCGTCGTTTCGTCTTGCATGGCGTCGCTCCTCTGGTTCCACGGCGTTTTGCCGCTTCACCGGATAGACGCAGACGGGAACTGAATATTTCTTCCATCCTCATGTTGTTTGTGTGTCATGCCCGCGGTTACGCGTCGTAGACTCAAAAATCCGCGAGTGCGGAATAGCCACTGAATTTGAATGGTGTGCCGTAGCGAGACCTGGCCGCCGCCCTTAGAATGCCAGCCAGGAAAACAGAAATATGGTATCGTTCGCTCTGGCGCTGCGTCCGAAGCCATCATAGTTTGTGGTACCGCCGTTGTAGCTTGCGTAAGCTGTCGCCTGGATGCCAACTTTAAGGTTCACCCACGGGGCAGCTATGGAATCCGACTTGCCGAACGGCACCCAATCGGCCTCTACCATGAATGCGCTGCTGTTTGGTTTGCCGTTGGCGCTGCCGCTGACCGGCGCGGGCGCGTTGAGCAATGGATTGGCATTGCCCCAGGTGTACTGCCATCCGAATGTCACACCATACGTTTGCTTATAGTAGTACGTCAGTGCAAGGCGGATCTGCTGCAGTTCGTTGCCTGTCTGGCTGGACTGGCCGGCATTGAAGGCGCCTTCCAGGTTCTGGTTTTCGTGCGTGTAGATGCCTTCGGCGGTGAAGATGTGCGTGCGATTGCCGAGGAACTGATAGCCCGAGTCAATTGCCACGTCGGTGTAGCCGTTGTGGCCCATTGCGCCGCCGGCGCTGAAGGCCGCGGTTGCAGGATTGAAGTCGGAATGGAAGATCAGACCGCCCAGATGGGCTGACTGCTGCTTCCAATTCCACTCATAGGCGGCGCGAAAATAGGGTGCGATCCCCGTGGTGGACCCGAATGGAGCGCCCGTCAGTGTCGTGCCTGTCAGATGGAGCAGGCTCGGCCCCTGTGTCTCGTAGCCACCGGCTTCGATATAAAGGCTCTGATCGTACCAGGCATACGCCGTCAGGCCGAGCGAATTACCTGAAAGCGCGGAGGCGACCGCGGGCTGCGCGGCCGGGGTCGGGGCCAGCGCGGACGCAACGAACGGGTAGCCCCAGGCATAGGTCGAGTTATAGGGGTCCTGTACGGTCGGGTTGTTGTTGACGCTGATTCCGACGCGAAGATCCTGGTCGCCGAGCGCGAGCACGGTGGTCAGCGGCCTGACGTCGGTATTGTCAAGGTGAAACGTGTGCGCGATGCCGTCATAGGTGCCCTGAACGAATGCACCGGACCAGGAGGTGATGCGGCCGGCGAAATAGGCACTGACCTGGTCAAGCGAAAAATTGTCGTTGTTGCGGAAATCGGCGGCCGGTGGCGCAGGTTGCGCGGTGTCGGTATGGGTGAACGATGTGATGGCGGTCAGCGCAAACGGGATCTCCGGTCCTTGGCCACCGCCTTGTGTGTATCCGCCAATCTTGAACGCGCGGCCGAACGGCGTGAGCTGCGGTCCAAACGCGCCGATATGACACGCCGCACATGGTTGGCCGGTCTGCACCGCAAATGCGGGGACCGCGTGGGCGACGCCGTAAGGCCACGACAGTATTGTTCCAACAACGAGAAGAGTCAGCGCGATTTCCAAACGGAAATCGTCGAAGGGCGTGCGCACCGGCCTGGCTCCTGCAACGTAGCGGTGTAACGTCCGACGCCCTCATCCACAGGTTATTCCGTTTGAGCGGTACGACAGAAATGTGAACAGTAGATCTACGATTTTTTGTAGTGGACTGGAATTTTTCCAACGTTGCCAACGTCCATTCCGTTATCCGTCGTGTAGGAGACTGCATGTTTCGCCACATCGCGTTGCCCCGGCGCCGGGCCATCAAGGTCGTGGCCTCGGGTGTTGGGCTTGCCGCGCTTCAGCCGCAGCGTGCGGGCGCCCTGCAGAAGGTTGCTAAATTGGATGCACGTTACCAAGAACATCCAAATGGCGCGCAACACTGCGCGCTGTGCGATTACTATATCGCGCCGGTTGCCTGTAAGCTGGTGCGCGGAGAGGTCAGCCCGAACGGTTGGTGCAGCTTCTTCCATCCCGCAACGAGCTAGTGCCGGGCGGCCCGCCCTGGGATGAATCCGCGCCCGGCTGCGGCCGTATCCCGCGGCAAAGTCATGGATGACCGCGTGTGAGGTTCAGTAAAGTCGCTGCGTCGCCAGCGTGGCGCCGTCCGCCAGTGTCTTCAGCTTCGCCCAGGCGATCTCCGGATGCACGCGCCCGCCGAGCCCGCAATCCGTGCCGGCCACAACATTTTCCCGCCCCACCAGCTTGGCGAACCGCTCGATCCGGTCCGCCACCAGCGCAGGATGTTCCACCACGTTGGTCGCGTGGCTCACGACACCGGGGATCAGCAGCTTCCCGTCCGGCAGCTTCACATCTTCCCACACGCGCCATTCATGCTCATGGCGCACGTTGCCGGCCTCAAACGAATAGCCCTGTGCGTTGATCGCCAGCATGACACCGACAATGTCCTGCATCGGGATATCGGTGACGTGCGGGCCGTGCCAGCTTCCCCAGCACAGATGGAAGCGGATGCGGTCCTGCGGCAGGCCCTTGATCGCGTGGTTCAGCGCCTCCACGCGGATCATGGTGAATTTGCGGTACTCCTCCACCGTCGGCGCCGGATTGATCATGTCCCAGTTCTCGGCGATGCCGGGATCGTCGATCTGCAACAGCAATCCGGCATCGATAATCGCCTTGTACTCTTCGCGCATGGCATCAGCGCAGGCGTAGATGAATTCCTCCTCCGACTTGTAATATTCGTTGCCGATGCGCGAGCAAGCGCCGGGGCCGATGGAGGTCATGAAGCCTTCGTCGTAGCCGGAAGCGGCGAGCCCGGCTTTGAAATGCGCAATGTCGGCGGCGATCGCGTCCTGGCCAGTATAGGTCAGCTTGTCGATGCATACCGGCAGCCGCATGCCGGGACCACCGCGGTTGGACGACACGCCTGAATCCGGATCGGCATAAGCGGCGGGAAACAGGTTGCGGTCGCGGCGATCGGGGAAGGCAGTGAGAATGACCTCGCCGTCTTTCCGGCGTTGCGGAGGCATGCGGTACATGAACTCGCCCACGCGCAAACCGCCGAGCCGCTGGAACGAATAGCTCCACCACGCGCCGTAATTGATCTTCTGGCCCATCTCCTTGCCGTATTCGCCGTCGCCCGGCACGGTGATGCCGCAGTCCTTCTGCCGCTGCACGACGTCTTGCTCTGCGGCGGCCAGGTGCTGCTGATAGCCGGTCTCGTCCTGGGTTTCGCCTTCCTGGCGCGCACGGTTCAGTTCGATCAGATCGTCCGGGCGGGGCAGGCTTCCGGCGTGCGTCGTCAGGATCTCGTGCTGGCTGTTCTTCATGGCGCGATTCTCCCCGGGCGGCGTTTGAGGGTAGCGTGGTGCGATGGGGCAGGAAAGCACCACGGGGTCGTTGCGCGTTGGTCACCGTCCTGGCAGCCGCCTGCAACTGGATGACCGGGTTCTCCGTCACCTTGTGGCGGGGGTCTGGATCATACGTTTCGACTTCTCCCCCTGCGCCTCCGACAAGGGGGCAGGACTTTGTTTCTTGTCAGGGTCCCATGGGGGCGAGGCGATTTCGGTCACGCATGTACACGATCGTTCGTGCGCCCACAGGACCGAGATTGCTTCGTCGCTATGCGACTCGCAATGACAACGCGGGCGCCACATCGGCGGCGAACCGCGCCATCTCGTCCTTTACCTGTGTGTGCGGCTTCAGCCCGACATTGAAATACAGGATCACCTCGTCGAACCCGGCGGCCTCTACGCGCTTCAGCACGTCGGTTATGTGTGTTGGTGTGCCAAGCAGCACAGAGTTTTCCGTCAGGTCCTCGGGACGAACGGTCTGCAACCGCTCCACCATGCCGATAAAATACCGGTAGCTGGGCGGCGCGGTGGCGGGATCGCCGGGCAAGGCGGGGATGGCGCATTCGCGATAGTAACGTATTTGCCGGGCACGCGCGGCTGCTTCATCGTCGGCCGTATCGGCGAAATGGATGAAGTAGCTGCACATCAGCCGCCCAGGCTTGGTGCCGTGCCGCGCGCAGGCTGTGTGATACAGCTCTGCCACCTGGCGCAGGCCGCCATAGCTCAGCGCCGCGGCGAAGGGCGCGACGATCAGGCCACACCCCAGCCGTGCCGCCAGTTCGATGGAAGGCTGCGAGAATGACGCGACATAGGTTGGAATCGGTTGTTGCACGGGCCGAGGCGTGATCATGATGTCGTCGAACGCGTAGTGACGGCCGTGATGCGAGATCGGCGCATCGGCGAACCAAAGCCGGCGCACCACCTCGATGCCTTCTTCGAAGATCGACTGGTTGTTTTCGAATGAGACGCCTAGCGGCAGGTATTCCCGCCGGTCGTAGCCGCGGCCGGCAGCGAAATCGACACGTCCGCCGGAGAGGAGGTCGAGCGTGGCCCATTGCTCGGCAACGCGGATCGGGTGATGCAGCGGCAGTACGGTGACGGCGGGCGCCAGCCGGATGCGCTGCGTGCGCGCCGCGATGTAGCTGAGCGCGAGATCGGGACAGGACAGCACGCCGAGTGTGCTGAAATGATGCTCGCCGATCCAGGCGGAATGGAACCCGAGTTGCTCGGCGTATTCGGCTTCGTCGATGATGTCGGTGACGAGCTGGTTCGGCGACCGCCGGTTGTCGCGGTAGCCGTTGTCGCTGAGGGTGAAATAGCCGAACTGCATTGGAGCGCTTCCGTTGCTGTTGCTTCAAGATGGCGGGGAAGGGCAACTTGCCAGACGAAGTATATGCAGTCGCGGCACTTGTTGGCAACGGAATGGACGGGATGGCGTGCCCACGCAGCGTCATTGCGAGGTGCGGAGCGACGAAGCAATCCGAGTCGTGAGCAGCTATCACGATCGCGGTTGGTTCGTCGCTCCGCTCTAACAAGAAACAAGGGTCTCCCAAGCCCACAAGGGGCGGAGAACCCTTCGGCCGAGCGCAATTTGATGCAGTCGCGGGTCGACCACGCCGGCCGGCGGTCAACGACCACTGACATGGCGTGGCCGTTATGAAGCCGCCGCGTCCGCTGCGTCCGCGCCGGTATAAAGCTCCGGCCAGCGGCGCCGCACAATCTCGCCATCCGAGGCATAGGCGCGGCACGAGTTCACGATCGACACACGCCCCGCGATCATGCGCTGGCTGACGCGCGTGTCCAGCTTGTCGCTGCCGGGTTCCGCTGCTTCGCCACGTTCCTGCGCTTCGCGCCAGGCACGGTAGGGGTTGATCGTCTGATACGCGACGGTGGCCATCTGCTGCAGCAACTCGCGCAGATGCGTGCAGCCGACCGCCCCGCCGACGCGATGGTTGGCCTCGCGCAGGAAGCCCGGCTTGATCTGCAACCCCGCGAGCGCAGAGAAGGCCGGTGCCGCGCTTGGGCATACGGCGTAAGGGGCGTGATCGGTGGTCGCTTCGCTGGCAACGATCGTCATGGTGTCGTCCACCGTCAGGCGCAACGCCATGCCGTGCAGGCTCTCGCCGGCCGCGATGAAGCCGCGGTCGCGATTGGTGAACCCGTAGCTCTTGGTGTCGGCAAGCTGGGCCTCGATGTCGAACAGACCGTCGGCACGCCGAAAGCCGCGGATGCAGATGTCGCGCGTGTGCAGCGGCTCACGCGCCGCGGGCGGGGTCAGCGGCATAAGACGTCCTCTGATGGTGCAATGCAGCATCGGGGATATGGCACGCGTCCGGCCTGACGCAAAGCCCTGTGAACAAGCCGTAGGTGACGCTGCCGCTGGGGGTGCCGCGATGAGTTCAGACATTCGATCGACTGACGGTGCCGCCGCCCCGGCACCCGGACCGGGAGACAACAACTGGCGGGTTACGCTCGCCCGACCACGAAGCCGGCGCGAGGAAAATGCACGTTGACCTCGCCAATCGCGTGATCGCTGCGCCGGATGACGATTTCATGCACGTCCGATGTCACCAGCCGCCCCGCAACCGGATCACGCCCGGTATCGTCAGGGGTGACGGTAACTTGTTGCCCAGGCTGGCGGCCAACGGGGTCATCGTCATCGGTCATGGGATTGGAGATCGGCGTGGCGGCCCCGGCGATCGCCAGCGCCTCCTTCGACGACATTGGGCCCGGCATACCGTGGCCGATGGCGGCGATCCGCCCGGCCCAGGCCAGCACTCGGGGGAATCGATCGAGCAATGGCAACGTCGGCCGGATATTCCGCGTCACAAACCAAAGCGGATGATACGGCGCGAGATCGGCGAGGCCGGCCACGTCGCCCTGCAGGAACAACCTGCCGTCGGCCAATATTCCATCGAGCCAATCCAGATGGGCGCGTAGCTGGTCCAGGAGATAAGGCAACGCCGCCGTGAGCGCCGCAGGATCGATATTTCGGCTGGAGAATTTGGCGCGATCTTCGAGAAATCCCTCCGGCAGCATGTCGGGCGTCTTGGCAAAGACGATGCCGACCGCGGGACTGAACATCGATTTCTCCGCCCACCACGCAAGCGCATCGGCCGTCCCGCGACCGGCGGGATAAAGGCTCGGAATGGGGTACCGCCGCTCCAGCTCGCGCATGATCAGTTGGCTGTCGCAATAGATATCCGCGCCGATCTGCAGCACCGGCGTCTTGCGGTAGCCGCCCGTCAGTGCCGTCAGATCGGGTTTCGGCATGATGATGGGGATTTCTACGGATGCCCAGGCCAGGCTCTTAAGGCCAAACCCAAGCCGCACCTTCTCCGAGTAAGGAGAGGTTGCATAATGGTGTAGAATCATGTCGGTCATGGCGCCCTCGTGGCTTACACCTGAAGCCGATATCGGGCGGTTTCGCGTGACCGGCAAACGATGGATTTGACGCGTGAGTTTAGCCTGGCTAAATTTCCAAAATGATCAGACGGTTTGCGCTGCTGCAGACATTCGTCGCCGTGGCGCGTGCCGGAAGAATGAAGCAAGCGGCCCAGGAGCTTGCGCTCACACCTGGTGCTGTGAGCCAGCGCATTCGGGAACTCGAGGACGCTGCTGGACATCGTTTGTTCCGGCGGACTCGTGCCGGCGTTGAACTCAATGCTGCGGGCGAGGCAATGTTCGCGGCACTCGTGGAGCCTTTTTCTGCGATCGAGGCGGTTGACCGCGAACTGGGGGTCGGGCGGTCGCGCCGGGTAACAATCAGCACAATGCCTTCATTCGCGGCAACATGGCTGGTGCCGCGACTTGCGAAGTTCTCGCTGCGTTATCCGGACATCGACATTGTCGTGGAAACCGAGAGCCGCGCCGTCGATCTCAGGCGCGAGCCGGTCGATCTGGCGATCCGGCATGGATTAGGGAACTACCCCGGGCTCGACGCCGTCTGGCTCATGGCGCTGGAACTGATCGTTGTTGCCAGTCCGGGCCTGCTGAAGGATCGGCCTCCTATCAAGCAGCCGGCCGACTGCCTCGGATTTCCGCTGCTGCATGATCGCGAGCGTCGCGACTGGCCGCTCTGGTTCGAAGCGAACGGCGTCGCGGCGCCACATTGCAGCAAAGGTCTGGCGTTTTCGGAAAATCACCTGGCCGTGCTGGCCGCTGTGGCCGGACAAGGACTCGCCCTGGTGCGGAACGTCTATGCCGACGACGATCTTCGGTCGATGAAGCTGGTACAGGCCCTGACGGTGCAGTGGCCGGTGCAATTCGCCTACTATGTGGTCGCGACATCCGAAGCCCTGCAAAGACTGCCTGTTCGACGGTTTCGGGATTGGCTGGTGGAAGCAGCCCGGCAGGGATCTTCCCCGGCACCGTCTCATTGAATGGTCCGCCTTTTGGCGGGCTGGACCAAACGGATCGGGATACACATGAGATCTGGGACAGCCTCCGCGCCATGACCTATACCATCGGCATCGACGTCGGCGGCACCTTCACCGACATTGTCGTCTCCACCCCGGACGGCCGCACCATTATCGCCAAAGCAGCCTCCACGCCGCGCGACCAGTCGGCGGGCGTGCTCTCCGGCCTCGGCCTCGCCGCCGAGACCCTGGGTCTTACCACCCAGACCTTGCTCGCCGACACCGCCCGGATCGTGCACGGCACCACGGTCGCCACCAACGCGCTGCTGGAGGGCAAGGCGGCCCGCGTCGGCATGCTCTCCACCGAAGGCCATCGCGACATCATCGAGATGCGCGAGGGGCTGAAGCCCGACCGTTACAACCTCCGCCTGGCACCGCCCGAGCCACTGGTACCGCGCCGCCTCCGCTTGCCGGTTCGCGAACGCACTCGCGCCGATGGCAGCGTCGAAACGGCGCTGGACCGGGAATCGCTGGACGCCGCGGTCCAGAAGCTCGCAGACGAAGACGTGCAGGCCGTCGCCGTGTGCTTCCTGCATTCATGGCGCAACGCGGCGCATGAGAAGGCTGCCGCTGCGGCAGTCAGGGCGCGCTTGCAAGAGGCGTATGTGACGGCGTCGTCTGACGTGCTGCCACAGATCAAGGAATTCGAACGCTTCTCTACCACCGTTGCCAATGCCGCGGTCGGACCAGTGATCCGGAATTACCTGGGACGGTTGCAGGACCGGCTCGACCAGGCGGGGTTCCGGGGTGAGTTGTTGGTGATCCTGTCGCACGGCGGTGTTGCCTCGGTGGAGGAAGCGGTTCGGCTAGCCGCCGGCACGGCGTTGTCCGGACCTGCGGGCGGCGTGGCGGCGGCGGTGGCGCTTGCGCGGCAAGGCGTGGCGCGAGACCTGATCGCGTTCGACATGGGCGGGACCTCCACCGACATCGCCCTGGTGCGCGGCGGCGAACCCACGCTGGCCGGGGGCAAGACAGTCGCCAACGCGCGGATCGCACTGCCCGGTTTGGACATTGTGACGCTGGGCGCCGGGGGCGGATCAATCGGCCGCGTGGACCGGGCAGGGATGCTGGCGGTCGGGCCGGAGAGTGCCGGAGCCGATCCGGGCCCGGCCTGTTACGGGCAGGGCGGCACCGCCGCGACCGTGACGGATGCCAACCTGGTGCTGGGCTATCTTGATCCGGCGAATTTTCTCGGCGGCCGGCGACGGCTGGACGTTGCGGCGGCGACGACCGCGGTGCAGGCGGTCGCCGATCGGCTTGGGTTGTCCGTGGCGCAAGCCGCATTCGGCATCCACCGGTTGGTGAATACGCGCATGGCGGACGGGGTGCGCGTCGCCACCGTGCGCCGCGGCGTTGATCCGCGCGGCTACACCTTGCTTGCGTTCGGCGGGGCGGCGGGGCTGCATGTCATGGCGGTTGCCGCTGAACTCGGGATTGGGCGCGTGGTGGTGCCCGCGACGGCATCCGTGCTGTCCGCCTGGGGCATGCTGAACACGGACCTGCGGATCGAGCTGACCCGAAGCCAGCCGCAGACCGGAGGCATCGACGTGGACATGCTCTGCGCCGCGTTCGCGGCCATGGAGCAGGAGGGGCGGGCCCGGCTGGCGTGGTTCGATGGGGACGTGGCGATCCGGCGCTCGGCGGACATGCGGTACGGCGAGCAAGTGTTCGAGATTGCAGTGGATCTGGATGGGTTGGACTGGTCCGCGCCGGACCTCGCTGCGCAGATCGAGGCGGCGTTCCATCAGGCGCACGAAGCGCTGTACACCTATGCATTACGGGACCAGGACGTTGTGCTGGTGAACGCAAGGGCGTCGGTGATCGGCGGCCTGCCCGGAGCATCGGCCGGTAAACAGTGTGCGAAAAGCGAGGCCTCTGCTCCGAAAGGGCGTCGGCGCGTGTGGTTGGATGGTTGGGCCGACATTCCGGTGTTCGATTTCGCGACGCTGGGGGCGGGGCAAACTCTGGCCGGTCCGGTCGTTGTCGAGTCCGACACCACAACGGTGCTGCTGCGGTCTGGCGAAAACGGCGAACTCGATGCGCGTGGGTGGCTCACCATCAACGTCGGCCCGACGCCGTGAGACAGCTCGTTTGGGATCTGTCCCGAAACGGCAGCGCGAGCGCCTTATGTGATGCCGCTGGCGGGTGACGATCGTCGGGGAATCGGTTCCGGAGGAGCGGCTCGTTTCCGGTAAATTCTATCGCCGAGGAAGCGGAGACGCAGAGGACGCCGAGAAGGGATTTATAATCTGTGCCGGTGTGCACCTTCATATGTCGTTCCGTGAGGTCTTCGACCGCCATGATGGAATCGAGCTGGCGGTGACTCATGTCAGCGGGCCACTGATATCATGGCGAAAAGGGTACTCACGATTCGCATATCATTGAAACAGGCACGGCCGATGCGTGCGCGGTTGCGACGCGCGTAGCGCCGAAGCAATCGTCTTCACGCGGCTAGCACGGCCGATCGTTCGACTGCGGGCAGGAGATTGGTTCGGCGCTGCGCGCTTCGCAGTTGACCGGCTTACTTCGATCGCCGCGCCAGGTTCATTGCCAGCCGCAACACCGGCAGCAAAATGGTCGCGAATGCGAAGCCGGTGGTGGCGTTTTCCAGCGCGCGCCGGCGTACCTCGAGCGCTTCCTGCTCCACCTGTCCGGGCGATGAGCGGGCCGTGATCAGCAGCAGGAACAAGGCGATAACCGCATCGCCGCCTGCCATGATCAGCGCCGTCGCCCAGGGAGCGACATTCCCGTTCACGCGGATCGCGAACCATGCGGCGACATGCGCCAACGCCAATCCCCATAACAGGAGCACCAGCGCGATGCAGGCGATCACGGCCCGGACGACCATGCGCTGGGCCTGCCTGCGCAAGCGCAGCCCCTCCGCTTCGGCTGCAATCCGCGCGAGGCGGAGGGTCCGCATCGGTCAGCGCATCGCCCGGCCGAGCAAGAATCCTATTCCGGCGGCGACCAGGACAGCCACCAGCGGCTGGTCGCGCACGCGGCCGGAGAGCGCCTCGGCCTGGTCGCGTACTGCGCCCGCGGCGCCGTAGACGGCGGTCTCGGCGCGGCCGGCCGCATCGGCAACCGCCGGGGTGATGCGATCCTTCATCAACGATTCGACTTGCTCACGCAGGCGCGCGATCTGTGCCTGCGCGTCTTCCATCTTGCCCTTGGCTTCGTCGGCATAGGCCATTGGAGACATCCTTCCGAATACCAGGCTCTCGATACAGGCTACGTAAGTGGCAGAATTCCGACAATCCACAAGGACAGGCCGCACGCTTGCGCGAGAACAGCCCGGCTTGGCGGTTGTGCCAGCCCAGGCAAACCCGCTGTCGCCGCAGAACCGATCGGCGAACCGTCAGCGCCGATGATTGCGTCCCGTGCAATCGGCGACTCACACGATCACGAAATGTGCCTCGGTCGGATTCCGCCCGGTGCCGTTGATCGGCAGCACGTCCTGCGGGCACGCGGAAAACGCGATCACCAGATCCATCTCTGCCCGCAGCAGTACGTAGCTGCCGGGCGTCGATACCGGCGGTTCGAATGACAGCACGCCCTCGGAGGTCCACGGGATGTTCATGAACAAATTGAGCGGGCTGGGCGTTTCCGGCGCGACAAGGCCGATGTCGCGCATGGCCTGCGCCAGATTGTCGGTGCAATTGTCGTGATAGCCGTCGCAACCCAGGCGCTGGTAGCGATAGACGTCGCAAGCCGCCATGAGCGTGTCGTGGATGCCGCCGGATGTGTCCTCGATAAGGGTCAGGATCGGCCGGCGGTGGTTGGTGAGCATCGCATCGCCGACTGCGGGGATGAGGCGCTGGATGCCGGCGCGGCTGTGCTCCATCGACATGAATTCCGTCAGGTCGGCGTGGCAGAATGCCCAGGTGTCGACGACTTGCTCGCCATGCGTGTTGGTCACCTTGATGGTCTGGCCGCGCGCCGCGAAGGCAGCCTTGCCGCGGCGGGCCGGGATGGTGATGGGTTTGTCGGGCATTGGTTTTCGTCCCTGCGGTTGATGGTGCCGGCAGGGACTTTGCCAGAATCGGGCCAGCCGAGAGGGGGCCAGGGGAGGCGGTCCGGCCACATCGGGCGTTGACCGAAATTCCATCAATGCGGCTATTTAACTGGCAGTTCTTGTCGACCAACGCTGCGGCCTGCGTCAGATCCCGGGACTTCCGCCTGGTACGTGCCTTGCTTGTGGGCAGTTGCCGAGGTTTGAGCACTGATCGCTATCCGCGAGCGCCCGCATGACGAAACACTTTGCTCCGGCTGGGCCAGTTGCCCCGCGAGGATCGCCATGAACAGACCGCGTTCCCGTTTGCTGCGCGATGTCAACGAAATGCTGGGAACGGCATCGCTCGCGTTCGTTCTTGCCGGATTGCTCAGCGGCATGGTGGGCGCCGTGAGCTTGCTGCAAAGTTTGGAGTTCGGTCCGCCCGTCGGTGAAATCCTGCATTTCGGCCCGTACCGTGGATGGACGCCCATGTGGCATTCGACGCGCAGCTTGCGTCGGATCATCGGCATTGCGTGCTGAAGCCGGCGGTGATGGCGTTGTCGCAGGGCAGCGCGGTCGTGGAGCAACGGGACGACCGGACGTTTCTGATCCATTGGGCAGGTGGTCCCACCAGCGAGGGCCGCACGAATTGCGGCGGCGCGGCCGATCTGCTTTTGGGATTGACCGCGGTACAGACGCTGCTGAACGCCGATGCGGCTGGCCAACATTGGTACTTTGTTGGTCCATGACGCGCGGGGGGGGTGAGGTCACCTCTCCCGCTCTTGGCGGGGGAGGGCGAGCGCCGTGCAGCGGATCAACCCTGCGCTGAGCGAATACCGCAGCGCGGGAGAGGTGATTAACGCTCGACGGCCTCGGCACATCGCGCACATAGCAGCGGATGTCCGTGCTGCTTGCCGACTTCCTCCAACACACGCCAGCAACGCACGCATTTCGTGCCGGGCGCCGGCCTTGCGCGGGCCGTGGGAGCATCCGATGCGGTATTCACCGCGACCTGGGAGACGATCGAAATCTCTGCCCATTCGGCCAGCGTCAGGAGATTTGCGTCCTCGGGTGTCAGAGACAGTTCTACCGCGGCCTGCAGCGAGGAGCCGATCTCGCCATCCCGGCGCTTCACTTCGAGTTCGGCGGTGATGTCGCGGCGGATGTCGCGGATGCGTTCCCACTTCGCGGCCAACGCCTCGTCCTGCCAGTCGGTAGGCAGGATCGGGAACAGTTGCAGGTGCACGCTTTCGGTTTGGTTGAAACGGGCGGCCCAGGATTCCTCGGCGGTGAAGCACAGGACCGGTGCAAGCCATGTTGTCAGGCAACGATGCAGATGGTCCAACACCGTTCGTGCCGCCCGGCGTCGCAGGGAGTCCGGACGGTGGCAATACAGGGCGTCCTTCCGCACGTCGAAATAGAAGGCGCTGAGGTCGGCGGCGCAGAAATTGTGCAGGTCGGGATAGACGCCGGTCCAGTCGTAGCTGGCCACGGCGCCCCGGATGCGCGCGTCCAGCATGCTCAGGCGGTGCAGCACCCAGCGTTCCAGTTCGGGCATGTCCGCCACCGGCACACGTTCGGTGTCGTCGAACCCGGACAGGCTGCCGAGCACCCAACGCAGCGTGTTGCGCAACCGGCGATACAGTTCCGCAGTCTGCTTCAGGATCTCCGTCCCGATGCGCAGGTCCTCGCTGGTGTCCGACATCATCACCCAAAGGCGCAGGATATCGATGCCGTACTGTTTCGCCACCTGCTCCGGCGCGACCACGTTGCCGAGCGACTTCGACATCTTGCGGCCATGCTCGTCGAGCACGAAGCCGTCGGTCAGCACCGCGTTGAACGGTGCGCGGCCGCGTGTGCCCACCGCCTCCAGCAACGAGGACTGGAACCAGCCACGATGCTGGTCGGAGCCTTCCAGATAGAGATCGGCCGGCCAGGGCAGGTTGCGTCCTTCCAGCACAAACGCATGGGTCGAACCGGATTCGAACCACACGTCCACGATGTCCATCACTTGCTCGAAGTCGTCGGGGTTGCGTCCGGCGCCCAGGAACCTTGAGGGTGGCGAGGCGTACCATGCATCGGCGCCCTCGGCGGTGAACGCTTCGACAATGCGTGCCACCACGGCGGGGTCGCGCAGTGGCTCGCCGGTGCGTTTGTCGACGAACACGGTGATCGGCACGCCCCAGGCGCGCTGGCGGCTGATGCACCAGTCCGGGCGGCCGGCGACCATGGAGCCGATGCGGTTGCGGCCCTGGTCCGGAACGAAGAGCGTGGCATCGATCGCGGCGAGCGCGTTCGCGCGGATGCGTTCCGGTCCGTCCAGGCGGATGAACCATTGCGGCGTGGCACGGAAGATCAGCGGGGCCTTGGAGCGCCAGGAATGCGGGTAGGAGTGTACCAGCTTGCCGCGCGCCAGCAGGGTTCCGGCTTCGTCCAGCGCGGCGCAGACCGGGTCGGACGCCTTGTAGACATGCACACCAGCGAACAGGGGGACGCGCGGATTGAAGGTGCCGTCGCCGTCAACGGTTTCCGGCACTTCCAGCTTGTGCCTGCGGCCCAGGTCGAAGTCTTCCTCGCCATGGCCCGGCGCGATGTGCACGAAGCCGGTGCCGGCTTCGGTGGTGACGAAATCGCCGAATAATAGCGGGACGTCGTGGTCGTAGCCGCGCCCGCGCAGGGGGTGGGCGCAGACGATGCCCGCCAGCGCGGTACCTTTGAACACATGCAAGACGTGATGGGTGGCGATGCCGGTGTCCTTGCAGAACTGCGGCAACAGTTCCAAAGCCACAAGGAGCTTTTCGCCGGGGCGGGCGCGCGATCCATCTGCGACGCCGTCATCGACGCGGATCAGGGCGTAGTCGATGGCCTCGCCGGCGGCGACGGCGCGGTTGCCGGGCATCGTCCATGGCGTGGTGGTCCAGATCACCACAGCGGCGTCCCGAACTTCCGGGAGTGGCGATTGGACGACGGGGAAACGCACCCAGATCGTGGTACTGGTGTGGTCGTGGTATTCGATCTCGGCCTCGGCCAGGGCGGTCTTTTCCACCGGTGACCACATCACCGGGCGGAGGCCGCGATACAGCGCGCCATTCAGCAGGAACTTGCAGATCTCCGCGGCGATGGCTGCTTCCGACGGGTTATCCATGGTCGCGTAGCGGTTGGGGAAATCGCCCTCCACACCCAGGCGGCGGAACTCCTGCGCCTGCACCGCCATCCAGTGCTGCGCCGCTGCGCGGCATTCGGCGCGGAACGCCAGCACCGGCACCGCGTCCTTGTCCTTGCCGGCCTTGCGGTAGCGCTCCTCGATCTGCCACTCGATCGGCAGCCCGTGGCAGTCCCAGCCCGGGATGTAGTTGGCGTCGTAGCCGGCCATCTGGCGGGTGCGGTTGATGACGTCCTTGAGGATCTTGTTCAGCGCCGTGCCGATGTGCAGGTGGCCGTTCGCGTAGGGCGGGCCGTCGTGCAGGATGAAAACCGGCCGGCCGGCGGAGGCGGCCCGCAGCTTGCCCCACAGGTCCATCGCATCCCAGCGGGCGAGGATCTGCGGCTCTTTCTTGGGAAGGTCGCCGCGCATCGGAAAGCCGGTCTGCGGCAGGAAAACGGTGTCGCGATAGTCGCGCGGCGCGTCGGCGGTGGCATCATTCATGGCAGGTCCGTGCGGCAGAGGCCGCGTCAGGGTGTCAGGGCACGTCAACGGGTCCGGGGCTCAGCGAGCCACCGGGCCAATAATTCGCGCCTGCCTATACATCGTTGCCATGGGTACGACTATGTGGCGCGGCAGGCGCTACGGTCAAGCCGCATATCCGGCTGTGCCGCTGCGTAGACCGCTGCGTGGCTGCGTAGGGCGGAAAAGCGCAGCGCATTCCGC
>DATKPQ010000008.1:0-16010 GCA_035523995.1 Acetobacteraceae bacterium
CGAAGCAACCTCGGTCGATGGCGTGCCGGACCGTCCGTGCGCCCCGACGACCGAGGTTGCTTCGTCGCTCCGCTCCTCGCAATGACATAGGTGGGATGGGGTGGGTTGGGCGTGCCTGCGCTAACCGGACGGGGATGCAAATGAAAGCAGGACGCCGTTGAATTTGGCGGCCTAGCGAAAGCTTCGCGTCTGCACGCGCAGGTCCTTCTCGCGGTCCATCGTCCGCGCAGGATCCGGGCTGGTTGCCGCGCCCCAAGGTACTTCCTGGCGATCGGGCATAAGCCGTGGCGGCTTGCCATCGCCATGGCCAGGCGGTTCCGGCAGCATTTCTTCCCGATGCCCGACACTGCGCAGCAGGCCGGTCATATCCTCGAGTTCCTCGGCCACGAGGTGAATCACTTCGCCTTCGCGCTGCACGCGTCCGCGGCACTTGATCATGCTCGCGCCCAGCACGATGCGGCGCTGCCGATCGAACAGGCTTGACCAGACGACGAGGTTGGCGATGCCGGTCTCGTCTTCGATGGTGATGAAGACGACGCCCGTCGCGGTGCCGGGACGCTGCCGCACCAGCACCAGACCGGCCACAGTGATGCGCTGGCGGTCGCGGCTGGTCAGCAACGCAGCACAGGGCAGGATGCCGCGCGGCTGCAAATCGCCGCGCAGGAACGCGACCGGATGCTGCCGCAGAGTCAGGCCGACGCTGCCGTAATCCTCCACCACGTTGCGCCCGGCGGTCATCGGCACGATCGGCACCGGAGGTTCGACGATCTCCGGCTGAGGGATGCGTCCCGCATCGGCGGCGGCGAACAATGGCAGCACGTCGTCGCGCAGGCCGCGGATGGCCCACAGCGCCTGGCGGCGGTCCAGCTGCATGCTGTGGAAGGCATCCGCCTCCGCGAGGCGCTCCAGTGCCGCCGGTGGAACACGGGCGCGGCACTGGAGCATATCGATGGTCGCATAGGGTTGGTCGCCACGCGCCGCGACGATCTCTGCGGCATGCGCGTTCGCCAGTCCTTTCACCATGCGCATGCCCAGCCGGACGGCGAGGAAGTGCGGCTTCCTGGTGACCGGGATTGCTTCGTCGCTGCGCTCCTCGCAATGACATGCGTTTTCGTCGCTGCGCTTCTTGCAATGACATGTGTTTTCCAGCGTGCAATCCCAGCGGCTGTGGTTGACAGAGACCGGCCGTACTTCCACGCCATGCGCCTGCGCGTCCCGCGCGATCTGCGCGGGCGCATAGAATCCCATTGGCTGCGCATTCAGCAACGCGCAGCAGAACACGTCCGGGTGGTGGCATTTCATCCAGCTCGACGCATAGGCGATCAGCGCGAAACTGGCTGCATGGCTTTCGGGAAAGCCGTAGGATCCGAAGCCCTCGATCTGTGATACCGTTTGCTCGGCGAAGTCGCGCGTATAGCGGCGCTCCATCATGCCGGCGATCAGCCGGTCCTTGAAATGCGAGATGCCGCCGGTGACCTTGAACGTTGCCATGGAGCGGCGCAATTGATCCGCCTCGCTGGGGGTGAAGCCGGCGCAGACGATTGCCACCTGCATCGCTTGCTCCTGGAACAACGGCACGCCGAGCGTTTTGCCCAGCACGCGTTGCAGTTCCGGTGTCGGGAACACGGCTTTTTCCTTGCCTTCGCGGCGGCGGAGATAGGGATGCACCATGTCGCCCTGGATCGGACCGGGGCGGATGATCGCGACCTCGATGACCAGATCGTAGAACGTGCGTGGCTTCAAACGCGGCAACATCGCCATCTGCGCGCGCGATTCGATCTGGAACACGCCGATCGTGTCGGCCTTGCAGATCATCGCATAGGTGGCGGTGTCTTCCGGCGGTACGGTGGCAAGGTCCAGACGTTCGCCGCGATGCTCTGCCAGCAGGTCGAACGCGCGGCGCATGCAGCCGAGCATGCCGAGACCGAGCACATCCACCTTCATCCAGCGCAGGATGTCGATGTCGTCCTTGTCCCACTCGATGACCTGGCGATCCTGCATCGCCGCCGGCTCGATTGGGACCAGGTCGTCCAGGCGATCACGCGTGAGCACGAAGCCGCCGGGGTGTTGCGACAGGTGCCGGGGGAAGCCGATCAGTTCCCGCGCCAGCTCCAGCGTCAGCCGCAGACGGCGGTCCTGCATGTTGAAATTCAGTTCCGCTGCGCGTTCGTCGGCGACGCCGTCTTCGGTCCATTCGCCGACCTGGCGGGCCAGCGCGCTGGTGACATCCTCGGTCAGTCCCATCGCCTTGCCGACATCGCGTATGGCGCCGCGGCCACGGTAGCGGATCACGGTGGCGCAGATGGCGGCGCGGTCGCGGCCATAGCGTTCGTAGATCCACTGGATGACCTCCTCGCGCCGTTCATGCTCGAAATCGACATCGATGTCGGGCGGTTCCTTGCGCTCGGCGGAGACGAAACGTTCGAACAGCAGGCCGGATTGCACGGGATCGATGCTGGTGATGCCGAGGATGTAGCAAACCACACTGTTGGCCGCGCTGCCGCGTCCCTGGCACAGAATGCCTTTCGAGCGGGCAAAGCGGACGATGCTGTGGACAGTTAGAAAGTATGGTGCGTAGTCGAGTTCCGCGATCAGCCGCAGTTCGTGTTGCAGTTGATGCTCTACGTTGTCTGGCAGGCCGGCGGGATAGCGCTGCGGGGCGTGCTGGCGGACTTGTCTTTCCAAGGTCTGTTGCGGGGTCAGGGAAGAATCTTCAACTTCCTCGGGATATTGGTAGCGCAGATCGGCCAGCGAGAACGTGCAGCGCTCGACGATGTCCAGCGTGCGCGCGACGGCTTCGGGATGGCGGGCGAAGAGACGGGCCATTTCGGCGGGGGATTTTAAGGCCCGGTCGAAACTGCGTTCGCGGCGGAAGCCGGCCTGGTCGATGGTGCAACCCTCGCGGATGCAGGTCAGCGCATCCTGCAGCATGCGCCGTTCCGGTGTGTGATACAGCACGTCGCCGGTCGCGACCGTCGGCACGCGCGCGGCCTGCGCTGCGTCGGCCAGGCATTGCAGGCGCGCTGCATCGCCGGGGCGGCGGCGCAACGTTAGGGCCAGGTAGCAGCGGTTGGGGAAATCGGCGCGCAGTCTGGTTAGATGGTGGGCGAGTGCGTCATCGGGCGCTTCCGGGAGCAGGATGGCGAGCAAGCCTTCATTGTTTTCCGCGAGGTCCTGCCAGGAGAGTTCGCAGGCGCCTTTGCCGGCGCGGGCTTTGCCGATCGATAGCAGACGGCATAACCGCGCATAGGCGGCACGATTGGTGGGGTAGACGAGCACCGAAAGGCTGGCCGGTGTCATGGCGGACGCGGCCTGACCCCGTGTCATGGCCGGCGCAGTCCCATAGATGCTAACATAAGGCGCCAGGCCGGGATTTCGTTCTGTGTCATGGCCGCGCTTGTCGCGGCCATCCACGACTTTGCTACCCACAGAAAGGAAAGGCGTAGGTTCCGCCGCCCCGCCAGTTCGCCGAGGTGGGCTCCACCGATACGACGGGGTAGACGTCAAATCCAGCCGGCACCCAACCACCAGCCGGATGCCGACATCCTCCGCCCGCTGATGCGCCCGCGCGATGCCGGCGAGCGAGTTGCGGTCGGTGATGCCGATTGCCGGCAGGCCGATCAGCTTCGCCTGCGCCATCAGTTCCTCGACATGCGACGCGCCGCGCAGGAAGGAGAAGTTGGACGTGACCTGGAGCTCCGCGTACCCGGTCACGGCAGCGCAATCGCATTTGGATGGAGGCAGGGATAGCGCGCCGCCATGAGAGGACGGTCACGCCAAGCCTGTGGGATACGCAGCAAAGCAAGTATTTTAACACAGAGGCCACAGAAAAAGCTAAAGCCACAGAGGCCACAGAAAAAATAATAGATAGCCTCGAAGTTACCAACAGCACCGGAACATCTGCGTGCATCTGCGTGCATCTGCGGCAAATATTTTTTCTGCTGCTTGCGGCACGAACGGCGCGGGGTACTTCCGAAGGCAATCGGGCCTTGCAGTGAAGAAAAATTCGCCGCAGATGCACGTAGATGCACGCAGATGTCGCGTGCCGACCCGATCCATTGCGGCTTCTTCATGCGTTCAACGATTGCATTGACTTTGATATCGTGGGTCAATGTCGTGTATACCTGATCACAGCTTGTCCCCTTCCTCCGACCGCGCATGATGGCTCGCACTGGGCGCGACCGCGTCCGGAGCTTTCATCAGCCGGAAGCCACAACGCTGCAAATGTTCGACCAGATGTGCAGCCGTGATCTGCGCCATCAGGGTGTTCGACTGCGGAAACGGCTTGCGGCCTTTGAAGCGCAAGGCGAAGCACAGCGCTTCGGCGATTTCCTCGGGCGTGGCGGGACGAAGATCGATGCTGTCGGTCACGGACTCACCAGGAATTAGAACACCCCATGCAGAAACCAGCGCAGATCGCCGGTCGCCGGATCGACGGCATCGCCGCTGCGGAACAACCAGAAGCGGCGGCCGTCTTCGTCTTCCACCTGCCAGTAATCGCGCATGGCACTGCGTTCGCGATCGTGCTTCCACCATTCGCCGCCAATGCGCTCGGGACCATCCGCACGCCGGATCCGGTGCTTCCGGCGGCGCCAGGTGAATTGCGCCGGCGGATGGTCGGGCAGCATCGCCAGCGCCTCCACCGGTTGCGGTGGCCGCAACAGCCGGGTGGGCCGCGGCAACGCAGGCGGCCAGCGCCCCCGCGTCGGCGAGCTCAGCGGGCCGACACGGCGCACGCTGCGTTCCGGCACGTCGCTCTCCACCGGCGCAACGCGATAAACCTTGCGGGCGCCCAGCCGGTTCACCAGGCGGTCGACCAGCACCGAGACGTCGGCGTCCGCCTCCTCGCCACCGAGCAAGCCGGCGGAGGGCTGCCCGAAGGCCAGAGGCTCGGTCAGTGGCGCCACAAGCCGCATGGCCTCGATCCCCAGCCCCGGATCGATCCGTTCCAATTGCTCGTCCAGCAGCCGGGCCAGATGGTCGGGACGATTGCTCGGGCGCGCGGTGCCGATGCAGATCGCCTGCTGCGTGTGATCGACGCGCTCAAAGCGCAGGTCCAGCCGGCGGGCACCCTCGCCACGCCGTTCCAGTTCGGCGCAGACCAGGGCGGCCAGCCTGGCGATCACAGTGGAAAAAGCCTCCGGCGTCAGCAGCGGCTCCGGGAACCCCAGGCGGGCGGCCACCATGCCGGGCGGCGCTATGGGCTCGATCGGCTCGCTGACGCGGCCCAGGGCCTGATCCAGGCGGCGGATGACCGCCGCCCCGAACCGCAGCGCGAGCGGCGCCCGCGGTGCATCCAGCACTTGCTCGATGCGTTCGAAGCCAAGCCGGATCAGGCCCGCTGCCGTTTCGTCGTTCAGCCGCAGCGCGGCAACCGGCAAGGGGCGGAGCGCCGCTTTCGTTTCGCCGGCCGGCACCACAGTGACGGCTGTCCCGGCATAACGCGCCACCGCCCAGGCTGCGCCGGCCGTGTCCGCGATCGCCGCCTGCGCCACGATGCCGCCCTGTCCCAGCCGCGCCACGATATCGGCCAGCATGGCGGCCTCGCCGCCGAACAAATGCGCGCAACCGGTGGCGTCGATCCAGATTCCGCCGGGCTGGTCCGGTGCGGTGAGCGGCGCATAACGCAGGCACCACGCCGCCAGTTCCTCGAGCGCGCGCGCGTCGGCCTCCGGCTCGGCCGGCACCACAGCCAGGCTCGGCACCAGGCCCTGTGCCTGGGCGAGCGGCATGCCGGTTGTCAGCCCCAGCGACCGGGCGACCCGGTCCGCGGCCGCCACGGCCTGGCGGCGGCCATCATGCAGGGCGGTGACCAGCGGCCTATCCAGCGGCGGCACGGCTGCGGTCGGGTGGCGCCGCAATCGGTCGGTCGGCCAGGCCGGCAGGAAGACCGAGATGACCCGTCGCATCGGTTGCCTCCACGATCCAGGATGCAGGTTCGCCGCCGCGGCAGCGCAGCAAATCGAGCCGCCAGCGCGGCCGTGCCAGGCCCGGCGTCTGCGGCGCATGCGCCAGCACCGGCGGCGAGGGCAGAGCGGCGACGCGCCAGCGAGTCGCCGCGGCGGTGGGTTCGAGCAATGATGGGTCGTCGTGCCGGCGGCTGCGGCGGAGGACGAAGCAGATCGTGCCCGATTGCTCTGCTGCCAGTTGCAGGCGGCGCGAAGCGGTGAGAGTCAGGCGTCCGGATAGTTCGCCAACAACGCCGGCCAGGCCGGGGTGACGCAGCCCTTCTTCCATGCCTTGTAGCACGGTCGCGGGTTTGCCGGCCTCGGCATAGATGACGCGATCCGCCTGTAGGCCGACCGCATCAAGGGCGGGCGAGAACAAATCGGGGCGTTCCAGCAGCCACAGCACTGGACCGGGACGGCGGGCCAGGACGCCCGCGATCAGCAATGCCGCGGCGGTGCCATGCTCTATGTCCGGGCCGCCGCCGGCAATTTCGTGCAAGGCGCCCAGGGCCAGGCCGCTGCCGGGCAGATGGGCATCGACGGCTACCATCCCCAGCGGGAGGGTACCGCCCACGAGTTTTGCCGATCGCCCGATCCGGGCGATGCTGACCTTCAGTGCGGCCAAACCGACTGCTGTGGTATGGTTTTGTTCCACCATGGCCCCTGCGCCAATCCTCGCGGAGGAGCCGGGAACATATAAAGAACTTTTGCCCCGAGTCGAGTCGCATGTCCGGGTTGGCGGGGCTGATTTTGCAGGGAACGCGGCGCACCGCAGGCGTTGCTTGCAGCACCCAAGGGAAGCGGGCCTTGCTTGCCCCCGGCCCCGTCGCCTCCTGATTTTGATGCGTGCGCGTTTACCTGGGAGAAAGCTTTAGGGTATAACGTGCTGCTAGCACGTTTCTTGCATCACTTGCATCAGGTGGCTTCGTACCCCTTTGACCCACTTCGTCTCCCGTTAGGCGCTGGCCATGGCGATCGTCCCGCGCCTCGATCTGCGCCAAACCCAGACCTTGGTCATGACGCCGCAACTGCGTCAAGCGATCAAGCTGTTGCAGTACTCCAATATCGAGGTTGCCTCGTTCGTCGAGGAGGAGCTGGAACGGAACCCCCTGCTCGAGCGCGGTGACGCCGACGACGCGCCCTTGCCAGAGCATGCCGCGCTGGACCAGATCGTGCCGGCCAATGCCGCACCGGCGGATACCGCGACGGCCACCACGGCCGACACCTTGCCCTCCGAGGCCACCGCACCGCTCGATGCGGACAACGGCAACATCTTTGATACCGGTGGGGTGGCGGACGGCGCCGGCATGTCTACGCGCATCGACGGCCGCGGCGGCGACCGCAGCTTCGAGGCGGACGACCGCACCATCGAGGACCTGGAAGACGGCCGCCGGCCGCTGCGGGAACATCTCGGCGAGCAATTGCGCCTGTCTTTCGCCGACCCGGTGGACCGGATGATCGGCGCCCACCTGATCGCCTTGCTCTGCCCTGCCGGCCGCCTGACCGCCGAGCCAGCGGCGATCGCCGAGGTGATGGGTCTGCCGCTGGACCGCGTCGAGAGCGTGCGCAGCCGTATGATGCGCTTCGATCCGCCCGGGTTGTTCGCGCGTGACCTGAAAGAGTGCCTGGCCGCCCAGCTTGCCGACAAGAACCGGCTGGATCCGGCGATGCAGGCCTTGCTGGACAATCTGGACCTGCTGGCGCGGCGCGATATCCGCAGGCTGATGGCGCTGTGCGGCGTCGATTCCGAAGATCTCGCGGACATGATCAGCGAGGTCAAGGCACTGGATCCGAAGCCGGCCGCCACCTGGAGCGATGAGCCCGCCCAGCTTGTGGTGCCCGACATCCTGATGCGTCCCGGGCCGGATGGGTCCTGGTTGCTGGAGCTCAATCCGGAGACCATGCCGCGCGTGCTGGTGAACGAGCGCTTCTATGCCCGCGTCGCGCCGCGCGCGAAGAAAGAGGAGCGCGTGTTCCTGACCGAGCGGTTGGCCAATGCCAACTGGCTGGTGCGCTCGCTGCAACAGCGGGCGCAGACCATCCTGCGTGTGTCGGCCGAGATCGTGCGGCAGCAGGACGGATTCCTGCGCCATGGTGTGGCGCATCTGCGTCCACTGATCCTGCGCGACATCGCCGAGGCAGTGGAGATGCACGAAAGCACCGTCAGCCGAGTGACGTCGAACAAGTATATCGCGACGCCGCGGGGCACGTTCGAGCTGAAGTACTTTTTTACGACAGCGCTGCATGGCACCGATGGCGAGGAGCACAGCGCCGAGGCGGTACGCCATCGCATCCGCTCGCTGATCGAAGCGGAACGCCCGGAAGATGTGCTGTCGGACGATGCGATCGTCGCGGTGCTGCGGGGGGAGGGTGTCGATATCGCGCGCCGGACGGTGGCAAAATATCGCGAGGCGTTGCGAATTCCGAATTCGGTGCAGCGGCGGCGGGAGAAGTCGGTGGCGGCTTGACCGATTGGCCGGGCGCACGGATTTCGCATACGTCTGCGTGGATTGGGAGAGCGGGCCGGCCCGGTTTCCGGGGCCGGCCGCTCTCCTGCCGACGGCGAATAATGATCTTGATCTTAACGACCACGGTCTACTACCCGTCGAAGGAGAGACCGAATGGCATTCATCGGGTCCCTCCTTTCGTAGCCGGTCGGGAGAATTCCCGGCCGGCTTCTCTTTTTAGGGGCAAAGTCGTTAAGGATCGGTAAGCGCGTTGGCCCTTTTTGGTTTGCCTACAATCGTGTGAAGTGCATTCATATGTCATTGCGAGGAACGCAGCGACGAAGCAATCTCGATCATGATTAGCCTTTGTGACCTAGGTTGCTTCGTCGCTGCGCTCTTCGCAATGACATATTGTTATATTCGTGCCATCACTTGCCGGGCGAAATCCTCTGCAAGTTGCCATTTCGCGTCATTGCCCACCGCAAAGATCAGCTCGTGCAGCCCATCGCCGGCCAACGCGCGGATGCGTTCCACCAATTCGTCCGCGGTGCCCACGAGGCATGTATCGCGAATCAGTTGTGCGTCGATCAACGCCGCCTCGCCGGGATGTAGCTTCGTATAGTGGAATTCGTGCGTGCGCAGGTGACGCAAGTGCGGCTCCGTTTCCTCCACCAGCGCGCAATAGCCCGGCCAGATGCGTGCAAGGAAAGGCGGCGGATCGATGCCGCGTTCCTGCACCTCGTCGTAGAAATAGTAGACACTCGCCATCACGTTGGGACCGATTGCTGCCTTCACACGATCGGAGTCCACCGCCTCGCCCGGCTGCAGCAGCACGACGTTGGTCAACGCGCAGGTGTGAAAGCCCGCGGCGTCCAGATCGCGACTGCCACGCGCTGCGCCTTGCCGTGCATGGGTCAAGGCCTGTGCCACCGGCACGCCGCGCGGCGGAATCGCAAACACCAGGCCGTCGCCATGCAGGCCGGCGAGCGCCATCGCACGCGGGCCGAACCCCGAGACGTAGAGTGGGATTTTCGGCTCCCGGCTGCCGCCGCCATTGCCTTCCAGCAGCATCCGGATCGGCAGCGCCGCGCTGCCTTCCAGCGCGTACTCCACCGTCTCGCCACGCAGCAGCGCGGCCAGCACGCGCAAGTACGCATCGAACGCAGCAATCCGCATCGGCTGCTGCCCCATGCTGCGCATCGCCGTGTTCCCCGTGCCGATGCCCAGAAACACGCGCCCCGGTGCCAGGCGGTTCAGCGTCATCATCGCCGCCGCGTGCACCGGCGGGATGCGCGTGCCGCAGATTGCCGTGCCGGGGCCGAGCCGCAATGTCGTGGTCTGCTGCGCCGCGAGCGCCAACACGGCATAGCAGTCGGAAAACAGCATCTGGCTGTCGGCAACCCAGGCGGAATGGTAGCCGAGGGATTCGATGTGACGGTAGAAGCCGATCTCCCCGACGTTGGCCATGACGCAGAAGCCGAATTGCATGCACGTTCTCCCGATGCGTTTGTGGCAGGCGTGGAGCTCGTCGCGGGTAGCCACACGACGTAGCATGTCATTGCGGGGAGCGAAGCGACGAAGCAACCTCGTTCAGGGAAGCCGCCGAACCGTTCGCGCATTCGCGTGAGCGGAGTTGCTTCGTCGCTTCGCTCCTCGCAATGACAAGTGGGGAAGGAGCCCGCGCCATGCACCGTGCCGTCGTCGTCATCCTGGATGGCCTCCGCCGCGACTTCGTCGATGCGGCGCGCACGCCGCGTCTGGCCGCCTTCGCCGGCCAGGCCGAAACCTTTCCCGCCTTTGGCACGGCGTTTCCCTCCGCCACGCGCGCCGTCTCCGCAAGCTTCGCGACCGGCTGCCATCCGGCGCGCCATACGCTGCAAGGCAACGCCGTCGCGCTGATGGAGAACGGCGTATTGGTGCCGCATGATGTCGGTCGTCCTGACTTTCTCGCGCACAAGCGTGCCGTCACCGGCCACGCGTTGGCGGTACCGACGCTGGCTCAGCGGCTCGCCGCCCATGGCGGTGCGATCGTTTTCAACAACGTCTCGCCTGGCGCGGCGAACGCGCATGATCCCGATGCGCATGGTCATCTTTATCACCGTGTCATCTCGCGCGGTCCCGGCGGCGTGCGGGTGCCGCAGCCGCTCCGCGTGACGCTGGATGCCGCCGGCGATCGCACCATGACTGAGCGTTTCGTCACCGAAGCGTTGCCGCGACGTCCGGCGCTCGCCGTGCTGTGGCTGGGCGAGCCGGACCACATCCAGCACGAAACCCCGCTCGGATCGCCAGAGCACCTGGCGGTGCTGCGCGAGGCCGACCGCAACGCCGGGGCCGTCATCGACACGGTCGCCCGGCAGCGCGCTGAAGGCGACGACGTGTTGCTGATGATCGGGTCCGACCATGGACATGAAACCGTCAGCGGCGCCGTCGATGTGGAGGCTGCATTGGTTGCCGCCGGGCTGAAGGCGGGCACGGACTCTACCGACGTGGTTGCGCTGTCCAATGGCACGGCGTCGCTGATCTATCTGCACCCGGAGCAGGAAAAACGCCGAGGAGGGCTGGAGGATTTCCTGCGCTCGCAATCCTGGGCCAGCGTGGTGGTTCCGGCGGCCGAGCTGGGCACGATCGGCCAGGCACCACACCACGGACTTGCCTTCGCGGTGTCGCTGCGGGCCGACGATGCGCCGAATGCCTATGGCATTCCTGGACGAGCGCTGGCCGCCGTGCCGCGCTGGGACAAACCGGTGCGCGAAGGCTGCGGCCAGCACGGCGGGTTGGCGCGTTACGAGCAATCGCCGGTGCTGATGATCGAGGGCGCGGGATTTGCCGGCGGCACGGCGCACGCCCAACTGGCGCATATCGTCGACCTTGCGCCCACCATCCTGCGGCATCTCGGCGTGCCGGCGGCGGGCATGGACGGACAGGCGTTGCAGGCGCGGTAGGCAAGGTTCCGGGTGAACAATGGATCGCGCCTTGCCGGTCGACTGGCGGGCCGATCGCGAACCGCCCGCGCCGCGTTTCGCACCGGCATCCCAACCGATGGTTGCGGAAGTCATCGCGCCCGCGCAAATTGGGCCCATGCTCTGGCTCGCGCTTGGCGCCCTCACCTTGTTTCTGTTCCTCGGCGGCCTGCGGGCGTTCGAGCAAGCCTCGGTTACGACGATCAAGTCGCTGCTGTTGTGGATTGCCGCGCTGGGCGGATTGACCCTGGCATTGTTGCTGGTGCTGATGGGCCGCGGCCCAGTCGCACTGGGCGCTCTGGCAATGTTCGGGCCGCTGCTGTGGAACCGCTGGCGGGCTTCGGAATTTTTCAGATCCGGATTCTTCGGCTCCGGGAACGCAGGCGGACAGGCCGGTGGCGCCGGTTCGAGCGCTGGCAACAGCAGCGGGCCGTCCCGCCCGCGCGCCGGCACCATGAGCCAGCAGGAAGCTTACCAGGTGCTTGGCCTGGCGCCCGGCGCGAGCGAAGCGGATATCCGCGCAGCGCATCATCGTCTGATGCGTACCGCACACCCGGATGCCGGCGGTTCCGATTGGCTTGCCGCGCGTATCAACATGGCACGCG
This sequence comes from Acetobacteraceae bacterium, assembly GCA_035523995.1. Taxonomy (GTDB): domain Bacteria; phylum Pseudomonadota; class Alphaproteobacteria; order Acetobacterales; family Acetobacteraceae; genus JASHVB01. The sequence goes on from DATKPQ010000008.1 coordinate 11,961, forward strand.
ACGTGTTGCTCGGGAGCAAACACGCATGATTCTGCGTAGAGAAATTGCGCGGCGGGATGCTATACGCCGTCGTGATATTGCTCGCGGCCACGTGTCGCCATGCGGGCTCCCGGGCTGCCACATTTCAGCCTGTTGCCCATGGTCGGTTCCGCGGGCTCTCAGGGAGGCTTCTCTTGATCAAACCACTGCGTAAGGCCGTCCTGCCCGTCGCCGGCCTGGGGACGCGATTCCTGCCCGCCACCAAGGCGACTGCCAAGGAAATGTTGCCGGTCGTCGACAAGCCGCTGATTCAATACGCCATCGAAGAGGCACGCGCCGCCGGCATCGAGTTGTTCTGCATGGTGACCGGCCGCGGCAAGACCGCGCTGGTGGAACATTTCGATGTCGCCTATGAACTGGAAGCAACCTTGCGCGAGCGGAACAAGTCCGACGCGCTGGCGCTGCTGGAAGGTACGCAGGTGGAGCCTGGCTCGATGGTGACGGTGCGCCAGCAGGTGCCTTTGGGGTTGGGGCACGCGATATGGTGCGCGCGGGCCTTCATCGGCGACGAACCGTTCGCCATCATCCTGCCGGACGACCTGGTGCTGGCGGACACGCCTTGCCTGCGCCAGCTTGCCGATGCGTATAAGGATACCGGCGGCAATGTCGTCGCTGTGAGCGAAGTGCCGCGGGAACACACCAACCGTTACGGCATCTTGAAGACGGGCAAGGATGATGGAAAGCTGGTGGAGGTGCTTGGGCTGGTGGAGAAACCGGCCCCGAAGGATGCACCATCCAATCTTTCGATCATCGGCCGCTATGTGCTGATGCCGGAGGTGATCGGCTATCTGGGACTTATGGAGCGAGGGGCCGGCGGTGAGGTGCAGTTGACGGATGGCATGGCAAGACTGATCGGGACGCAACCGTTCCACGGCCTGCGCTTTGAAGGCCGTCGCTTCGATTGCGGCGACAAGGCCGGGTTCCTGGAAGCACAGATCGCCTACGCACTGAAGCATCCGGACCTGGCGGACGCCGTGCGCAAGTTCCTGAAGCATTATACCTGAGACGGAGTGATCCAAGCGATGTCGTTCTCGCACAAGTTCGACCCCACCACGCTGCGTGAGTACGACATTCGCGGGATCGTCGGCCGAACGTTGGGTCCGGGTGACGCCTATGCGATCGGCCGCGTGTTCGGCTCGATTGTCGCGCGCGCCCGCGGGGCAGGATCGACCGTCGTGGTAGGGTATGATGGGCGGCTGTCCAGCCCGGACCTGGCGGTGCGGCTGATGAACGGCATCCGCCACAGCGACGTGGACGCGGTGTGCATCGGCCGCGGGCCGACGCCGATGCTGTACTACGCCAACACCAAGCTGGGCGCGGATGGCGCGGTGATGGTTACCGGCAGCCACAACCCGCCCGACTATAACGGCTTCAAGATGATGCTGCAGGGCAAGCCGTTCTTCGGCGACGACATCAAGCGCCTGGGGCAGTTGGCGCGCGACGGCGACGTGGTGGAGGAGAACGAGCGCACCGAACGCACCGTCGACATCGCCGCCGACTACGTGGCGCGTCTGCTTTCCGATTGGGACGGCGGCGACCGGATCCTGAAGGTGGTGTGGGATAACGGCAACGGCGCGGCCGGCGAGGTGCTGGCGAAGCTGGTCGCTGCGCTGCCCGGCGAGCATGTTGTGCTGAACGGCGCGATCGACGGCACATTCCCCGCGCACCATCCCGATCCGACGGTGCCTGCCAACCTGCAACAGCTTATCCACGAGGTGAAGGCGCGCGGCGCCGATATCGGCATCGCGTTCGATGGCGACGCCGACCGCATCGGCGTCATCGACGACACGGGCGAAATCCTGTTCGGCGACCAGTTGATGGTGTTGCTGGCGCGCGACGTGCTGAAGCAGCACCCGGGCGCCAAAATCATCGCCGACGTGAAGGCGAGCCAGGTGTTGTTCGATGAGATCGCGCGCGCCGGCGGCGATCCGCTGATGTGGCGCACCGGGCATTCGCTGATCAAGGCAAAGATGGCGGAGACGAAATCGCCTTTGGCGGGCGAGATGTCGGGCCATATCTTCTTCGCCGATCATTGGTACGGGTTCGATGACGCGCTGTATGCCGCGGTGCGCACTCTGGGCATCGTGGCGCGGATGGATCGCAAGCTGTCGGATGTGCGGCGCGCGCTGCCTCAGGTGGTGAACACGCCGGAAGTGCGGTTCGACTGCGACGATACGCGCAAGTTCAAGGTGATCGAGGAAGTCGCTGCCCGGCTGCGGGCTGAGGGCGCCAACGTGTCGGATGCGGATGGCGTGCGGGTGAACACGCCGGACGGCTGGTGGCTGCTGCGCGCGTCCAACACACAGGCAGTGCTGGTGGCGCGGGCGGAGGGGGCATCGGCTGAGGGGTTGGAACGGCTGAAGGCCGCGCTGGTGGGGCAATTGGCGAAGTCGGGGCTGCCGGCGCCAGACTTTTCCGGGAGCCACGCGGGGCATTGACGCTCCTCGTCATGGCCGGCCCTTGGCCCGGCCATCTTCCCCCGACGACCGGGCGCGGTCACAATGCGACCCGATCGGTCGTGCGTAGATGGCCCGATCAAGCCCGGCCATGACGAGTGGTCACGTACCAGGCGCACGGCACCAGCTTGCGACCACCTCGCCATACGGATCCCTGCATGAAATTCAGCAACTTCCTGTTCCCCGAAAGCAGCGATCCGGCCGATGACGACCGCGTTATCGACGAGACTTTGCGCGAGGCGCAACTGACCGATGCGCTGGGCTTCGACGTGATATGGCTGGCCGAGCATCATTTCGACGGCATCTGTGCCTATGTCGATCCGGTGAGCTTCGCCGCGGCGCTGGCTGTGGCCACGCAGCGTGCCAAGATTGGCTTCGCCGTGGCGCAGATGTCGCTGCATCATCCGATCCGCATGGCCGAGCAATTGGCGCTGATCGATCATATCAGTAAGGGCCGGCTGATCGTCGGCCTCGGCCGTGGCACTGCCTATAACATCTACGACTACCAGGGGTACGGACTGGACCATACCGAAGCGCAGGCGCGCTTCGAGGAAGCCGAAGACATCATGTTCAAGGCGTGGACCGGCGAGCCGGTGGACCATCACGGTCGGTTCTGGGATTTGAAGCTGCCGATGCTGCGGCCGCGGCCCTACACGCCGCCGCACCCTTACGTGATCCGCTCGGCATCATCGGAACATGGGATGCTGGCGATCGCTCGCCGCGGCCTGCCGTTCATGATGAACGTGCAGAGTAATGACGTTACGCGCGCTCGAATGGAGCTTTACCGCCAGACATTGCGGGAGATTGGCATGGACGAAGCGGCCGTGGCTGCCAACGTCGAGCAATGCTGGGTGTGGCGCAACGTGTTCGTGGCGGAGACGGACGCCGAAGCGGAACGCATTGCCGTGCCGGCCTTCGAAGCAATGCACGCGCATCGTACAGCCATGCGGGAGCGCGTGTACCGCGAACAAGGCGTGTCGATTGTGCCCATGCCGTCGCCTGGCACGGCGCCGGCGGCGCGGATGGTGGTGGAGCATTCGCTGATCTACGGGTCACCGGCGACGGTAGCGGAGAAGCTGGCGGCGGTGGCGGCGATTGGCGTCGGTGGCGCGATCATGCAGTTCCGGTTGGGGCCGATGGCCTACGACAACGCGGCGCAGAGCCTGACATTGTTCCAGCAGATGGTAGCACCGGAGCTGCGTAATTCTGCGCTATTGTGATCGATGTAGTGGCCGCAGGGCGTCATTGCGAGGACATCTGGGGCATGCGAGCCGATCCATCGATTACGGCCGAAGTGATCCGCGTACCCGATCCACCAATGCAAGCGGATCATGCGGCGTCTCATCGCCGCGCCACGCCACGTGCTGGTCCGGCCGCGCCAGCAGCAGCTTGTGCGGATACAGCGTGTCCGCACCTTCCGCATCGACATCCAGCACCGCCAGGGGCACGCCGCGATGCGCCGCCGCCGCGGCCAGCGACGCCACGGACACAGACTGGTCGAACCGCAGCACCGTGAACCACGGCTCCAGAGCGTCGTACAACGAACGTCCGTCAC
>DATKPQ010000009.1:0-8793 GCA_035523995.1 Acetobacteraceae bacterium
CGCTGGCGTGCCTGTTTCTGCTTGCATGGGTTCATGCGGCACTCTCTACACGCTGGACGACCTCGAGGATGGTGCTGAGCGTCGAGTTTTTGCCTTTCTGCGTGCTGTTTTTCCTTGTTGGCTTCTACAATGCACTGCTGAATTTCCAGATCCGGGCGCGGCGCCTGGTGACTTGGCGCGCGTATCTACTCACCAGCGCATCGTTCTGGCCGCGCTGATCGGACGTAGGCCAATTGTCAATGCGCTTGATGGCGCCGCGTTTGCCGTAAGCATCGCACTCACCCCGGCGTGTAGTAACCGGCGAACGGCCAGGCTCGTGGGAGAAGCGAATCGCGGGCGGCCTATCCGCAGGGAAGGTTGATGCCGCTCGGCCGTGATATGCCCGTCCGAGGGACCGGCCACTTGCTGATGTAGTCGACGATTTGGCGAGCGTCGTTCCACCGTGAGTGTCATGGCCGCGGAGAGGACAAGGGAGCGGCCACAATCCCTGCCGTCGTCGGCAAGCCGGCGATAGATTACGGGCCCAAAGCCGATGGACATCCATCACTCACCCACGCCAAGCGGCCATGCAACGGCTGGGTAGTCGCGCTGATGGAGGATGACGAGAGCGTGACCAATGAGGAAGACAGCGGCAACCGAGAGGGCTGCGGCGCGATGCTGTGCCGGGGTCTTTGCCAGAGGTCTTGCGCGTTCGTTGGTCGCCTGGGACGGGCGATGCAGATACCCTCCGTTGAGCTCAGAAAGTCCCCGGAGGTGCGAACTGGCTGCCGCCCGCGGCGCCGGTGGCCCAGGGTGCGAACTCGTAATTCGGCCTGTCATCCTGCGTGGATGGCTCGGCCGGCTTCACGATCGTACCGTCGCGATTGAAGACCGGCGGCTCCCAGGTGGCATTTGCCTCACCGTAGGCGGCGTCCGGGTTGTACAGGGGGTTGCGGACCGGCGGGGCGGGAGGCGCATGATAGTCGCTGGCGGATTTGACGTTGCCTCCGCTGCAGGCGGCGAGGCTAGCGAGAAGAAGGATCAGGAACCGGCGCATGATGGTCTCCCAGGGGATGAGACCTGACCATGCGCCGGTTGATTGCGAACTGAGGCACCTTCCTCACACGCCCTCGAAATCGCGGCGGATCGACTCGCGCACGTATCCCCGCAGCTCGACCTCGGCTTTCGTCCTGGCAGCGCGCAGCTCGGAGACTTCGCTCTCGAGTTGAGCGATGCGCTCGCCTGTTTGCGTCTCCATCTGGAGGGCCGCATTGGCGAAGTGTTTGAAGTTGCGCGCGAGCTCGTTGTACGCGGCGCCGAGGCGCGCGAGTTCATTCCGGAGGGCTTCATTTTGCGCCGCCAGACCGTCTTGTTCGCGCATCCACTGACAGTGATCTTCCCAGCGATACATGGCCAGCTGATTGCTGAGCATCATGGCGCCGGACATGTCGCCTGTGCTAAACATCGTCCTGTTCCCCGTCGCTCGGGTTGGTCGTCGCTCGAAGCGTGCTGTCCATTCCCTCTGCCTCGCCTGGGGCATTGGCCTCTGGGCCAGCGATATACCCCGCGGTTCCGCCTCGCAACTGCCTCATGCTTTTTTGGAGGGTAGTGGCGCCAGTGATCATCGCATTTTTCGTGTCAGCTGCCAGCCCCGCTCCTGGCCCCCAAGCCGCCTGCTGGTAGAAGCCTTCCATGTCGACGCGGTTGGCGGCGGTGAAGCCGATCAGGCGCGGCAGATGGTGGGGCAGCAGCGCGACCATGCGGAAGGACATCAGGGCCGCAATGACGTGGACCATCACGAAAATGTTCAGCAGGACAACCAGGCCAAGGAAATTCGAGACGATCCAGCCGTTGTTAAGCACGAATCCGGCCGCGATGCCGAAGCTTTCGCGGATCAACCACGACATGCAATCGAACACGAAGTAGCCGAGGAAGAGGCCGACGATCATGAGCGTCGGTCGGAACACCACGTTGAACAGCAGTCCCCAGCCCTCGATCGCACGACCGTGAAGCCCGTCACCGCCGACGGTCATGTGCGCAAGCATCCACAGCGGAACGGCGACCATGGCCTCGCAGACGAGGATGATCCAGCCGCACACGCCTGCCATCCACAGGACGTAGGGGATCATGGGCAGCACGTAGGCGATGATGATGCCCGGGGTCATCAGCGCGAGCAGCCCGATGAAGATGGGCGTGCCAAGGAAGCTCATGATGGCGTGGCCAGCGACCGCCGCCGCGGCAGCGGCCCAGTCGAAGGTCAGGAAATTCCAGATCGCCACACCGGTCGTGGTGGTGGCCGAAGACAGCACGGCCGCGGTCCCGAAGCCGATCAGCGAGGCATTGATCAGCGTTTGCCCAAGCGCCATCAACCCGCCGAACGGGTCGGTCCAGATCTGCGTGCTCGGCAGCAGGAAGTTGGTGATCGTGTGCAGGACGCCGTTCGACAGGTTCAAGCTGTTGAACAGGCGTGTCAGAAGCGTCTGCCCCTGAGCCTGCTGCTTCGCGTCGGCAAGGGTTTCGGGCGCACCGGAGGGCGTAACGGTGCCATCGGTCGTTTGCACGACCGTCTGCAGCGTCGTCATGAACTCCTGCAGCGCCGTCTCAAGCGGCGCGAGATCGTAGGAGAGCGCAGGGCCGAGGCCGTCATAGGTTGGCGCAGTCGTGACCGGCGTTGCGTTCAGCAGGGACAGGGTGGTTGCATTGGCCTTGGCGATTTCGAGGTAGTAGGCGCCTGCGGCAGTCCAACCGAGGTTCGATTGCTGCACCTCGCCATTCAGCAGGTCGATGTCGCCATTGCGGGCCTGGGCGGCCTGGCTTTGCAGGGCGGCGTTGATTGCGCTCTGGATGCTGGTGGCGGCGGTGGTCAGCTCCTGGGTGTAGGCGTTGACGGCATTGTTGAAGATGCCTTGCAGCGGGGTGAGCGAAGCGGCCGTTTTGTTCTGCCAAAGGTTTTGCGCGACGCTCGCGACCTGGCTGCGGATCGAGCCGTTGAGGACATCGTTGAGTACGGCTTCCTGAATGGCTGCCATGTCCACACTGACGCCGGCGACATTGGTTTCATTGCTTCCGGGTTCGCGCACGGTGACCGTGCCGCAGGCCGGGTCGCCTGACTCGTTGCCGGTTGACAGCGAATAGCGCCAGGTGACGTAGCCGCCGCCGCTGTTGTCGTTCACCGTCATGGCCTGGGGTGTCGGAACAAGCGGGCTGCCGCCGGTGTTCGAGGCGAGGTTGACGAGGTCCATGCAGAGCTCGTTCTCGATCAGCCCGGCGACGGTTTGCTCGGTCCCCGGGATCATCGGCTGGGCGACGACGATGGCGTCCGGACCGACGGCCTGGATCGCGTTGGCGTAGAGCGCCTTTGCCATGCCCACGCCCACCATCGCACCCTGCATGACGAGTTCCTGGCCAGCGGAAAAGCCGCCGCCGAGCGGGAACATCATGATGCCGGCGAAACCGACGCGGACGACGAACATCCAGGTTTGCCCGTTGCCGAGAATCCGCGAGGTTTCGGCAGCGCGGTGGATACTCATGACGGTGTTGTAGATGACGAAGGCACAAGCGATCGCGGCCACGAAACCTGTGAACTGACCGACGATCTGCTGGATGACCGTGGCCTCTGCGCCGGTCGATGTGCCGGCCGTACCGCCCGGGATCGGAAAGAGCGAGCGGAGGACCTGGGCGGCCCAGTCATTGCCCGGATCGAGGGCAGCCCAGCTTACATCGTAGGGATTGGTGGCCTGGGCGAGCGCGGGTGTCGCGAGCGCGACTGCGGCAACGGCGACGATGACGATCCAGAGCGTGCGCATGACAACCTCTTGGGGTTTCCCCAAAGGCTGTCATGGCGACCTGCGAACGGCGCCGGTCAGGCACTCATTGAAGGGGCGGGTGCGGCGCGAGCGCCGGCCTCGGCCATGGGTTGCCGGGAGAAGGCGGACCTCACCGCATCGACCGCACGTTGGATGAGTTCCGCTGCCTGCTTTGCGAGGTCCTCGATCATCGACCTGCCGTCACGGCGGGATGGTGTGCTGCCGGCTGCCTCGCCGATCTGTGCATCCATTTGTTCGAACTTCGCGGTGAGGTTGGCGGTGTCTGGGCGTCGGGAGATCACCTGCTCGACGGTGGTGCGATCCTGCCCATAACGTGCCAAGGCGCTGGCGGCCTTGTCGTAGGCTTGGGCAACGCCTTTCTCGTCAGCCAGGGCAGCATTGAACTGCTGCCGCAGATCGGCGAAACGACCACCCTCGCGCATCTCGGCAAGCACGGCCGTCATGCCGCCTGGCTCCGAGCGGGCCGCGTCGCGAATGCGGTTCATGATCGTGGCGCCTTCGCCGTTGCGGAAACCGTCGAGGGCTTGCATGGCGGCGCGACCCGACCGCTCGGCGGCGCGGAGTGCGATCTCATCGCGCCCTTCCATCATGCGCTGTTGGAAGCCCGTGATGCGGTCGGCCATGGGTGTGAGCGGCGGATCCCAAGGAGCGCCGGTGCCCTGGCTCGGCCCACGCAGGCCGGTGAGGATGGTGTCGAGTGCGCCACGCGAGGGCTGACGCTGTGGTGCACTGCGCGGTGGGATTGCGCCGGCGGCATCCGGCTGGCCGGGCGGCGCGGCGGTCGAAGCGGTTCGGGCACGGGGATCGCCTGGCTGGGATTCAGGTGCAGCCTCGACCGGGCGCGCTGTCAGGCGAACACGGTTTTCCAGGCTCTCAATCTGGCTTCGGACGTTCGGCGAGTTCTGGTCGGCCTCGCGCCCAATGTCGGTACCGGCCCGGCGTATGTCACGCACCAGGCCGCGATCTTCGATGCTTCCGGCCGATCGCATGAGAGCCAGCATGCGCTCGTTCTCCAACCCTGGCGCCGAGCTCGCGAGACGCGTGACCTCGCTTCGGGTGGCGACCGTCAATGGGAGTTGGCCGATTGCGGAGCGCTCGATGTCCTGAACCAGCCAGGCGATATCGTGACGGAACTGCGGCTGCGTGGATCTGCCTGGTTCGGCCGCCTGGCGTACGATCGCTGCTGCGCGCTGTGCGAGGTCGGCATTCTCCCTCTCCAGCTTCTGCGTCGCTCTGCTCAAAGCATCCAGCAGCTCTTGAATGGGATCACGCCCGCCTGCTGCACCGCCTTCGGTGCCGCTCGTCTGGTCCGGCTTCGGTGCGGATGGGCCAGGTGCCTGCGAGCCTGGCTGCGTCGGTTTCTGGGCCATCGGGATTGGTTCCTTGCGTGCTGCTTAGCTGCCGGAGGCGATGGAGGGCGTCGGCATCTGCACCGTGGGCTGGAAGTCGCGCGCAGTGGTGACCGCGAGTTGCGTGGCACTGATCGTTGCGTGCTGCAGGGCAATCTTGAAGTTCTCGAACAGCAAGTAATTGTTCAGCGCGAGCTCGATCGCGATCTCTCGCTCGACGGAAGCCGGCGGCATTGATTGCAGGTTCGAGGCCCATGTCACGTCGCTGACGCGGCGCTCCGCCTCGATCTGCAGTGCTTGCAGCCATGACCCGTTCGTCTGAGCGGGCAATCCCATGTTCTGCAGATACTGTTGTTGCTGCGGCGTAAGCGGCACCGACGGGGTTTGCATGCCGATCAGCTGGTCGACAACGCTCTGGGCGAGCGACATCCTCGCATTGAAGCTGCGGCGGCGGACGGCGGCATCCTGTCCCGCGACCGACGAGAGCTGATCGCCCCGCAGCGCCGCAGGCGCGACGGGCTCGATAAGATTGGTCACGTAATCCTTCGCGGCATTGACGGCTGTCTGGCTGGCGTATGTTCCGGCGCCGAAGAACGCGGAGAATTGCTGGTCCGCATCCGGAATGGCGCTGACGGCACCGCACAGGCCGGCGGAAACATCGGTCTGGTCGCAATAGTTGGCGAGATGCTCTTGCGCCATCGATGCGACACCCTGGGCCTGGCCGTAATAGGACGGCATGCCCGGTCCCGCTTCGCCGCGGACATCGTGAATGCGCGAGACCGCTTCTGCGACCTGATAGGCCTGCACTGCGGCGGCCTGCGTGCTGACGCCGCCATCGAGTGCGACGCATGCCGTGGGACTGGCCGTTTGCTGGTCGCGTATCTGCGCATTGCGCATGTCCCGGTCGAATCGAGCCATGACCGTGTTGGACGCGTCGGTGATCTGCTCCTGCGCGCCAACCTGGGCCTTGGCGTAGTTGGCCTCCTGCGTGAAGCCCTCCTGTAGGAGCTGCTGGACCGTGCCGAAGGTGTTGTCCCCGAGGCTACCGAGTATGTCATTCGCGTAGGTTTTGACGTCATTGAGCGTGCTGCTGACGGTATCGAGCACGCCCTTGACCGCCTCGATGGCGGCGATCGCGCCGGCGTCTATGGTCGGCAGGTCTGCATAGGCCGGCACGGCGTTCAGGAGCGTTGCGCCGATGACGATGCCGACGGCCGTCGACCCGACGAGTTTCAGTCTTCTCATTGGGGCGTACCTCCATCAGAACGAGCCTTGCGGAAGGTTCGACAGCGAATACCCGGTCGGCAGCGTGCCGGAGCCGTTGATGTAGAGGCCACTGCCGGCCCCGCCCGCCCCGATACCGATGGTCGCGATCGGCGGCCCACCGCCGCCAAAGGTCAGCTTGGGGCAGGACAAGCCCCCACCCAGGCCACCGAAGCCGAGGTTGAAACCGGTGATCGTGAGGCCGCATTGGGCCGAGCCGAGGAGTGAATTCCACTCCTGCTTGGCGGCATTGCAGATCTGGCCCTCGACGGCCTGCAAAAGGTTGGTCGGGTTGAGCAGGTTCGTCACCAGATTCAACCCCGTGCCACTAAAGAAATTGTCCAGGCAACTGAGCGATGTCACGCTCTGCGGCGGGTTGATCGAGTTGTCGTCGGCCTGAATGCGGGCTGTCATGCCGTTGGCGGCAGCCTGGGTAATGGCCGAGCACCCGACACTTCCTGTGGTGGCCGTCTGGCCCAAGGCGGAACTGCCGAGCGCCGTCATTGCGATCAGCACGCCCGAGAGGATGGTCTTGGGGCGGAACATCAGGCGGCCTCCTTGAGGGCAGCGGTGCATGCCGCGGTGAGCAGCGTAATCCGCTCGGGATCGAACATCCGGCGCAGGACGGCACGGCGTGTGAGCGCCGCGAGCGCGGCGCGGAGTGCGCGCGCCTCCGGCGAGACGCCCTCAATCAGTGCCGCGATGATGAGGTTGCATTCGGGGACACCCCGCTCGGGGAGCCAATGCAGAAGCCGGAGCAGCCGCGCCGCGCCGAGTTGGGCGAGCACGACCCGTAGGTCATCCCGAAAGGGCGATGCCCTGAGCGCGCGCGCCAAGTCGGCAATGTGGTCGTCCCCGAGATCGTCGAGTGCTTGCCCAAGGGCGATCAACTGCTCCGGATGGCCCACCTCCAGCTCGAGCGGCCTTATGGCCGGTGGCCATTCCTGCGCGGCCACCGCCGGACGCAGCTCGGTCAGCCAGTCCGTGACCGCGCGGTGTTCGAGATCTGGCATGCGCGCTCCTGTGGTTCGGGGGCAGAGCCTGTCGGAGCAGCTTGCGAACGGCGCTAGTTTCTGATCTCGATGGCCATCCACGTCATCACGAGATGGAGTCCGAGCGGCTGAACGGCGCTGCGCAGCACGTGATTCCAGGTGTCGCCGCCCTTCCAGTCGACGAGCGCGCGTGGATCGGCGCCGGGGCCATAGGTCACCTTGACCGCCGGCGGCACGATTTGCCGGCAGGCAAATGACAGGGGCACCTCGTTGCCGAAGCCGTAAGCCATCTTGAACCGCGGCTTATCCGGTCTCGTTTGGTCCGGCTCCGATCCGACACTGCCGGACGCGCCCGGCGGCGAAGCATCGTTTGGCGCAACGACCGCCTGCACTTGTCGGGCCGCCGGCGGCTCAGGACTTATCACCACGAAGTCGGCTTTTGCTGCATGTGCGAAGAGAAAGAGGACGGTTGGCACGATCAACTTGGAACGGCGCATCGGCGTTACTCCGTTTTCGCCGCGATCCTCGACATTTTTTCTGCGAACGGGATTGCGACACCGCCGAGCGTCATCGGATAAGCGCTACTCCTTGGCGTGGCGTTCACACCCGAACGGGTCAAACGCGCGGCCTTCCCGACGCATCGAAGCTGGGATCAAGCATGGGTAAGAGACCTCAGGGCGAGGACGAGCCTGGAGCCGCGGAGTACGAGACGTTGCTGAAGACCGTTGCCAACCGGATCCGGGAGGAACGAAACGCCGCCAAGTTGTCCCAGGCTCAGCTGGCCGCAAAGACGGACCTGAAGCAGTCGTACATCTATGAACTGGAAAAAGGGGAGTCGAACATCACGCTGAAGACCCTGTCGAGGGTCGCGTCCGCGCTCGGCGTCGCGCCGCGGGATCTGCTTCCAGCCGCAGCCGGCGCGCAGGTCTCTCCCGAAGACTATCAACAACTGGTGAGCGCGTGCGCGCGGATGGCCGGTTTGCTGGACGAAGTCCGGGCGCATCCGTCTTTGCGTCTTGCGCTTGAACGCGAGGCGAGCGTAGGCAAACCTGGCGTTGCGAGGGAGCGTGCGCGCCCCGCGGGCGGGGCAGCGGGCGGCAAAGCCCGGCCTGCCGCCGAACATATAAAACATTTTGACTGAACAGATTTTACTTGTTTCCCTCTCTCCGGTTCGGTGGCCGGAGAGACATGTGGGCGATCGGCAGGGCAGCGCAGTACAGCCAGAAGAGGGGTCGATCCCCACTGCCGGCCTGCTGCTCACCTTGGCCGCGGCCGTCGTTTTTCCATTCGACCGCGTGCTCGCCGGCATGGTGGCCGCGGGTCACGGCATCGAGGCGATCTCTCTTTATCTCGGGCTGACGCGGAGCGTGCTCCTGGAGCACG
>DATKPQ010000010.1:0-3045 GCA_035523995.1 Acetobacteraceae bacterium
CGGCGGCGTGCCGCGGGCAAGGGAAATCAGCCTCGCTGGGTAACCCGCGGCCCTCACCGCCACGCTTACAAAGCGCGGATAGTGTCAGGTGCATCATGTCCTGGCCGTTCCGGTGTCGCTACGGCTTGCCGTCGCGGGACAGGCGTGGGATCGCGGCCCTCCCCCCAATCAATCCCCCCTGTGCTATCCTCCACCAAGCGGGAGAGGAAACAGCACCCATGGATTTCGGCATCGGCATTGCCACGTCGCATGACTCGTGGAAGCTCGCGCAGCGCGCCGAGGAGCTCGGCTTCACCCACGCCTGGTTCTTCGACACCCAGATGATCACCGCGGACTGCTTCGTCGCCATGGGCGCGGCCGCGCTCAAGACCAGCAGAATCCGCCTCGGCACCGGCGTGCTGGTCCCCTCCAACCGCATCGCCGCCGTTACCGCCAACGCCTTCGCCACATTGAACGGCCTCGCCCCCGGCCGCATCGATTTCGGCGTCGGCACCGGCTTCTCCGCTCGCCGCGCCATGGGTCTCGGCGCCATGAAGCTCGCCGACATGGCGGAGTATATCCGCGTCGTCTACGCCTTGCTCCACGGCGAAACGATCGAAACCACCATCGAGGGCAAACGGAAAAAGATCCGTTTCCTCAACCCCGACGCCAACCTGATCAACACGCATGATCCGATCCGCCTGCACGTCTCCGCCTACGGCCCCAAATCCCAGGCCCTGACAGCAAACCTGAACGCCGCCTGGATGAGTTTCATCTCCGACACCGACGGCGCCATCGCCGCCCTGCAATCCATGCAGCAAGGCTGGACCCAGGCAGGCCAAGCCGCCACCGATCTCTATGCCACCGCCTGGTCTTGCGGCTGCGTCCTGGAACCGGGAGAACCCGCCGACAGTCCCCGCGCCATGGCGCAGTCTGGCCCCCGCGCCGCCGTGCTGCTGCATCGCGCCGCCGACCTGGACATGGAAGGCTGGCAGAACACCTCAGACGTCCCCGAATCGGTCGAACCCAACGTCCGCGGCTACATCGAACTCGCCCGCACGTTCCAACCGCCCGATGCCCGCTACCTCACCAACCATCGCGGCCATTTCGTCTTCGTGAAGCCGGAAGAACGCCAGTTCGTGAACGCCGAGCTGATCCGCCGCACCACCTTCACCGCGACGGAACAAGAACTGAAGCAGCGCATCGAAGCCCTGCGCGACGCCGGCTGGAGCCAGTTCGTCATCCCGATCACCCCCGGCGAGGAACGCGCCATCGAGGACTGGGCCCGCATCCGCAGGGCCTTCGCCTGATGCAACCGCCTCCGTCGCCCCGCGGCACCGAGATCCGCGCCCTCTCGCTGATCTGCGGCGCCCATACCGTCAGCCATTTCCACTACCTCGTCCTCGTCCCGCTCTTCCCATTGCTGAAGCAGCGCCTGGGCGTGGACTTCATTCAACTCGGCCTGGCACTGACCGTGATGAACGTCGTCTCCGCCTTCGTGCAGACCCCGATGGGATGGGCGGCGGACCGCTTCGGCGCGCGTCGCGTCCTGGTCGCGGGCCTCGGGATAGCCGGTGCCGCCTACGTCTCGTTTGGCCTGCACCCGACCTATCCCGGCATGATTGTCACCGCCGCGCTGCTGGGGATCGCCAACGGCGTCTACCACCCCTCCGACTATTCCATCCTGGGCTCCGTCATCGAGCCATCGCGCGTCGGCCGAGCATTCTCCTGGCACACCTTCTCCGGCTACCTCGGCGGTGCGCTGGCGCCGATGATGATGCTGGCGATGGCACGCTACTGGGGCATGCAGCCCGCCATCATCGTGGCGGGCGGTTTCGCCTGGCTGGCCGCGCTGCCGCTGCTGCGAGCGCGCTGGCTGGACCGTTCGGTCGCCGCCCGCGCCGCTGCCGACGCGCGACCCGCAATCCCGATGCGCAGCCTGGTAACCCCGGCGGTGCTGGGCCTGGTCGCGTTCTTCACCCTGTTGAGCCTGTCCTCTGGCGCCCTGACCAATTTCTCGGTGGTGGCACTGGTGCAGATGTACGGCATCACCCTTTCGGTCGCGAACGCCGCCCTGACCGTGTTCTTGCTCGCCACCGCGTTCGGCGTGCTGGCCGGCGGCTTCATCGCCGACGCCACCCGCCGCCACGGCGATGTCGCCGCCGCGGGCTTCGCCGGAGCCGCCGCCCTGGTCGCCCTGGTCGGCACGCTCTACCCCGGTCCGGTGATGCTCTCGGTGTGCCTGGGCGTGGCGGGATTCCTCTCCGGCATGATCGCCCCGTCGCGCGACATGCTGGTGCGCGCCGCCGCCCCGCCCGGCGCAGCGGGTCGCGTGTTCGGCATCGTCACCACCGGGTTCAATATCGGCGGCACCATCGGCCCGATGCTGGGCGGCTGGATCATGGACCACCATGTGCCGCGCTGGGTGTTCTTCTCCTCGGTCATGTTCATGCTGATGACGGTGGCAATGGCGCTGGAAAGCGAACGCCGCACGCGGCGGCGGTTGGTGCTGGTCGCGGAGTGAGACAGGCGCCTTGGCGCGGTCAGCAGCAGCCAGGATTCTGTATCGAGCCGTGCGACCGGCAGAATTATTCAGTATCCAGCAAACGGGTGCGTTCTCGAACATCGCCGGAATCGAGACCAGGTACTTTTCAATAACTCTGGAAGGTGCCGATCCTGCGCCAGCAAGGCAGCGCGCCGTTTCGGCGATGGGCCATTCACCATCGTCCGTACCCCCATCCCGGCCCGTTTGATCACGACCAACATGCAGGTGACTGTGGATCGCGGCATCCCCACGGTGACGGTCCCGACGGTGCAGGCCGTTGGCCACGCATTGGCCGGGGCCGGACGCGTCCAAACCGCAAGCGCACGGAATTTTCCGCTGGACTTCGTCTAACAATCCGGTTATCATACCAAACGAAACCCGAAAGGAGACCAAACATCACCGCCGTCACCGCCACGTCAGACGCCGCCCCGGACCGCAACGCCCAGGCCATGCCCGAGCGCATCGCGGATATGCTCTGCAGCCTGACCATCATCGCCGAATACGGCCGCCGCTTGCTCGAC
>DATKPQ010000011.1:0-87555 GCA_035523995.1 Acetobacteraceae bacterium
CGAAGCAACCTCGGTCAAATCGGCGCACGAGCGCCCCCTACCTGCCTGAGCGAGACCGCTGCGGCCAGGAGTACCGCGGCGCGGAATTACGATTTTTTCCGACGGCTCCATCTGTGGTGGATATAATTTGTCATCGGAACCACTACACCGGATGCCGCGCAAGGTGCGCCAGCATCAGCGCGTTGACTCGCTCTGGGACCTGATTGGCGGCGTAATGCCCCACGCCGGCGAGCGGGGCGAACGTGTAGTCAGCCGCGATGAACTCTGCGGTGCCTTCGGCCGCCATGCGGCCGACCGTGTCGTCGGCATCGCCCCAGATCAGCAGCGTCGGCACACGGGTGGGACCCACCGGCGCATGCCCCGTGCCACGGGCGCGGTACCAGCCGATCGCGGCCGCCATCGCCGCACGATTGCCGATAACCGAGATGTGCTTCTCTATCGCCGCCTCCGGCACCCCGTTGCGGCGCAGCCGCGCACGAACCCAATGCGCGTCGTCCGCCAGCACCTTGTCCTCGGCCCCAGGCTCCAGCAGCCATTTGTGATGCGCAGAGCGTGCCGGTTGATCCGGATCCTCCCGCATGGCGCGATTGAACGCGATCGGGTGCGGACGCGACAGCATGGTGAGCGAGCCCAATCGTTCGGGCCAGCGATCGGCGATGCTCCACGACAGGCTGCCACCCCAATCGTGCCCGGCAAGGTGAAAGCGGCGGTCGCCATGCCCGAGCCCGGCAACGATCGCCATGGCATCGTCAATCAACACGTCGATCATGTAGTTGGCATGCTCTGCCGGGTCCGGCCGTGCACCGGCTGCATAGCCGCGCTGATTGGGGGCAGCCGCGAAATAGCCGGCCTCGGCCAGCGCAACCACCTGCGATTCCCAGTAGTGACGGGAGACGCAGAAGCCGTGCAGCATCAGGACCAGCGGCCGGCCAGGGTCGCCGGCGACCGAGACGTCGAAGTCCATCCCCGGCGCCGTCCGCACGATGCGTGTCTCGATCGTCGCGGTCATCGTCGTCGCCTTTGCCGTGCGCCGCGCTCAGAAGGGACGGTCGCCACGCACCAGCATCCGATACAGCCGCCGATGCTGGCTGTGATCGTAATCGAAGCCGGCCTTATGCAATGAGGCACGATCATCGATGATCAGCAGGTCTCCCTTCTCGTACTCGTGCGCATAGCAGAATTGTGGCTGCGTGATCCTGTCGGTCAGCTCCTGCAGGAAATCCTGGGTTTCTTCGGGTGACATGCCGGTGACCGTCTCGGTCTTGCCCTTATGAAACCAGACGGCCTTGGTGCCGGTCTCCGGATGGGTGCGGACCAGGGGATGCACCGTCGGCGGCTTTTGCGCCTCGAGCTGGGCCTTCACGGTGTCCGGATTGCCCGTCTTCATCCGCGCGCTGCTGATCAGCGTATTCTCGGTCTTCGCGCCGGCGATCTTCAGTTTCACCTCGTCCGGAAGCGCTTCATAGGCCGCACGCGCGTTGCAAACCGATGTCGCGCCACCCTTATCCGGCACGGCGACCGCATAAAGCATGGTGAACTTGGGCGGCAATTCCTGATTGGTATGGTCGGTGTGCCACGTGGCGTTGGCGCCAACTTTCGCGGGCTGACCCTTGCTGTCCTTGTGACGGTTGTCGAGCACACTGATCAACGGGAATCCGTCAACCAAATAGCGCCGGTTCTGGTCCTCCATCAACTCGCCGAACATTTCCGCCGCGGCTTGCAACTGGCCCGGGCTGAGATGCTCCTGCCCACGAATCACCAGAACCACATTGTCGACAACAGCGTCGTAAAGCTTCTTCTGCGTCGCGTCATCGATGGGATGCGCAAGGTCGATACCGGTGACAATGGCGCCGATGTGCTCTTTGACCTTGGCAATCTGCATGGCTTGTGTGGCTAGGCTCGATGCGGCAGCGCTCACGATCTGGCTCCTCCTGTCTCGGCCCACGGATTGCGGCGGGTGTGGGTCGCTTCTCCGGCAAACACGCTCGCCGGCAGGATCGGCCGAACATCCGCATCGATCAAGTGCCGCACGGTCACCCTCTCGCGTCAGGCAATCCCCGGGTCGTCAGATAGTTGCGCCGGCCGGGTCAAGGCCAGCCATGACGGGAGGCATCGCACGCTACGCTCCCATTTCGCCGCGTGTCCGCTGCACCGGCCGGCGGCAACGCCCATTGAACCGCGCATGCCTCATACCAGCCAACGTTGAGCCTGACTCACCCGTGTCATGGCCGGCGAAGGCCGGCCACCCACGTCTTTCTTGGACGCGGCTTGGAAAGACATGGATGGCCGCGACAAGCGCGGCCATGACACATGGGGCACATCGGTCAATCTTTTCGCCTGGTATCAGATGATCAAATCCCGCGGAATCCCGGGCGGCGCTTTTCCATGAAGGCGCGGCGGCCTTCGATGAAATCCTTACTGGCGAAGCAGGACTGCACCAGCCGGTCGCTCAGCGCGAGATCACCTTCGGGACCTTTCAACAATTCACCAACCGTGCGCTTCAACGCGTGCATGGTCAGCGGCGCGTTATCGGCGATCGTCGCGCAATAACCGCGTACATAGGTTTCGAGTTCCGCCGGCGGCAGCACGCGGTTGACCAGCCCCATCGCCAACGCCTCGGCCGCGGAGAAATGCCGCGCAGTGAAAAAGATCTCTTTGGTAAACGACGGCCCGACCAGGTCCATCAGCTTCTTCACGCCCTTGTGGCCGTAGCCGACGCCCAGCCGCGCCGCAGGAATACCGAACTTCGCATTATCCGCCACGATCCGCAGGTCGCAGCTCACCGCAATGCCGAGGCCGCCGCCGATGCACCAGCCGTGGATCATGGCGATGGTCGGTTTGGCGCTGTCGTGCAGGCGGCGGGACGCCTCGTTCACCGCATTCTCGTACCGGATATTGGCTTCCGGCGAGCTGCGGGCTTGCTCGAACTGGGAAATGTCGGCACCGGAGACGAAAGCGGTCTCACCGGCACCACGCAGCACAATCACGCGTACCGCGGGATCGGTTTCAAAGCGGTCGATGATTGCGGGAATGGTTTCCCACATTTCCAGCGACACAGCATTGCGGCGCGCGGGGTTGTTGAAGACGATCCAGCCGACAGGGCCTTCGATCTGGGCCAGCATCTTGTCAGTGGGAAGGGTGATCGCAGGCGCGGTTTCCATGCGCGGGGTCCTTTAAAGCAACGCGGGTACGACGCGGGAACACGACAGAAAGGGAGGAGAGGCGCGTACCGGCCCGATCACCCTCACCCCCGCGCTTGCGCGCTCGACCTCTCCCGCGCCATCCGCGGGAGAGGTTTCAAAAGCAGCCATAGCACAATCAAGGCGTTACCGACATTCCACGCCACGCCGTTGGCGAAAGCCGCACGATAGGAGCCGGTCAGGTCGAAGATCGCACCGGACATCCAGCCACCCAGCGCCATGCCGAACAAGGTAGCCATGATCACGATCCCGACTCGCATGCCCGCCTGCTTTGCCGGGAAATGCTCGCGTACGATGATCGCGTAGCAGGGCACGATGCCGCCCTGAAACAAGCCGAACAAGGCGGAGATGATGTACAGCGACGTCAGGCCATTCATCAGCAGGTAAAGCACCAGCGCCGTCATCTGCGCCAGGGAGCCGAGCAACAGTGTCCACAACCCGCCGATGCGATCGGCGATGAAGCCAGAGCCAATGCGGCTGACCACGCCGCACGCCAGCATCAGCGACAGCATCCGCGCACCGGCCGCGACGCCGTACCCCATGTCGCCGCAATAGGCGACGATCTGCACCTGTGGCATCGACATCGCGACGCAGCAGCAAACGCCGGCGAGCGCCAGCGCCGTCTGCAATACGCCCGGACTGACCCCAAGCGAACCTGCTGTGCGAACCGGCGTCCTGCCGCCCGTGGACAGGCCGTGCAGCGGCGGACGCCGGCGCAGCAGCAAGGCCAGCGGCAGCATGGTCGCCGCACAGAACAACGCGATATCGAGATGCGTCTGCCGCCAGCCGGCGGCGCCGATGAAATGCGTCACCACCGGCGGCCAGAACGCTCCGGCAACGTAATTGCCGGACGCGCAGATCGTCACCGCCAGGCCGCGCCGCCGGTCGAACCAGTGCGACACGTCGGCCATCAGAGGCACAAAGGTCGCAGAGCACCCGAACAATCCGATCAGCACGCCATAGGCAAGGGCGAACTCCCACAACGTGGTGGCGAACCCTGCCGCAAGATAGCCCAGCGTCAGCGACACCGTCCCGCCCAGCACCGGCAGCATTACGCCCAACCGGTCGGTCATGCGCCCCATCAGCACGCCGCCAAGTGCAAACCCGATCATGCAGCACGAGTACGGCAGCGACGCATCGCCGCGGGCAATGCCAAACTCGACCTGCGCCGCCGGCAGCGAGGCGACCATCGACCACATCCCAACGCCGCCGATGCTGGACAGCAGCAGCGCGACGCCGAGCCGGAACCAGGAATACGGCGAGTCGATCAGGGAGGCGTGTTCGGAAATCAGGGGGCCTCGTTGGAAAAGATGATGGTGCCCGACGCGGCGAACATGCCGCCAACGCCATGACACACCGAGATCTTCGCCCCCCCGACCTGGGCAGGCGCGATGCCGCGCATCTGCCGCACGCTCTCCTGCAACGCGTACATGCCGTACATGCCGGAATGCATGTAGGACAAGCCGCCGCCATTTGTGTTCAGCGGCAGTTTTCCCCCGGGCGCTGTGTTGCGTTCAGCGATGAAGCCCGCCGCCTCGCCCCGCGGCACGAAACCCAGATCTTCCAACCCATAGATCGGCAGATGCGCGAAGGCGTCGTAGATCATCAGGTGGTCGACGTCGGCGTGCGTGATGCCGGCCTCGCGGAACGCAGTCGGCCCCGCCACACGAAACGCGCGCGACGAGGTGAAATCTTCCATCTGGCTGACCATCGGCGTTTCCGCGCTTTCGCCGGTACCCAGAATATAGACCGGCCGCGCAAAGCTTTCCGCGCGATCGGATGACGTCAGGATCAGTGCGCCGCCGCCATCCGTCACCAGGCAGCACATCAGCAGCCGGAACGGATACGCGATCATCCGCGAGTTCAGCACATCGTCCGTGTTGATCGGGTTCTTGAATGTCGCCCGCGGATTCTTCCCCGCCCACTCCCGCTGCACCACGCACACCTGTGCAATTTGCTCCTCCGTCACGCCGAACGCCTTCATGTAGCGCAGTACGGGAATGGTGAAGAGGCTCGGTGGACCCATAGGCCCGAATGGTTGTTCGAACTGGCCGTTCAAACTCGAAGCCGGCACCGGGCGCGGAATGCGCCCAATCCCCGACCGGCCGCTTTCGCCGTGCGTGACCAGAATGGTCTTCGCCAATCCCGCCTCGATCGCCGCCGCGGCATGGCGCACATGGATCATGAAAGAGCACCCGCCGACGGATGTCCCATCCACCCAGGTGGGCGTGATGCCGAGATACTGTGCGATCTGCACCGGCGTTTCGCCGGCGGTGGCGACGCCATCGATATCCTTCGGCTTCAACCCGGCATCCGCCATCGCATTCAGCGCTGCATCGGCGTGCAACTGGATCTGCGACATGTCAGGAATCACGCCGAGCTTCGTGGTCTCGGCGGCGCCGACAACGGCAACGGTCTTGCGGCGCATGGGGCCTATCCTTTCGCCGGGCGGAACAGGGGCAGGGTGATGGTGTCGTTTTGTTTGGAGAACATGACGTCAAGCGGCATGTCGAGCTGCAAGGCCTCCGGCGTCTGCGGGCAATCGACGATGTTGGTCATCATGTGCGGCCCTTCGGCGAGTTGCACCACCGCAATGGCATAAGGCGGGGTGAAGCCGGGCACCGGACGATGGTGGATCACATAGCTCCACAGCACCGCCTTGCCGGAGGCCTTGAAGACGCTGACCTTGCGCGAGGCGCACGCAGTGCAGAACGGACGCGGCGGGAAATACACTTTCCCGCAGGCATCGCAGCGTTGCAGGCGCAATTCGCCCTCGCGCGTGCCGTCCCAGAAATGCTGCGTTTCCGGCGTGGGCTGCGGCAAGGCGCGTCCTGGTTCGGGCATGGTGCGACGTTTCCTCTTGCGAAAGACGGACGGATCGGTTGTGAAGAACGATAACTCAGCCAGCGGCGGGCATCAGACGACCGGCGATATAGGTCGCGCCGGCGGGACCGGCATGCTCTGCGTGGCGATGACCGAGCGGCACCGAGAAGGTTTCACCAGTCGTATAGGTTTGGCGGCAGTCGCCGAAATCCACTGTCATGTCACCCGCAATGACCATCAGCCGTGCGTCGAAATCGTGGGCATGCTCTGCCTTCACCTGATTCGGCTGCATCGTCACGGTGACGACCTCGCGGCCTTCGTGTTGCAGTTCGGCCTCGAACGCGGTGCGGTCCATTGGCATGCTCTCCTGGCGTTCCCTCGGTGGCGACACGCTAAGGCGTGGCGCAACCGGCGGCAACCGGCGCAAGGCGACACGTTGAGCGGCAGAGGCACGAGAGTAATGCGCCCACGGGCGCCGGCGTCTATCAAACCATTGACAGGCACGCCGCGCAGTTGCCCGATACGCGGCAGATACCGGAGGAACCAAGCCATGATCCTGACGGCGGACAGTTCTCAAGCGCGTGCAGCCAACCGGCGCAAGACCGGCAACGGCTGGCACACCACCTTCATCGGCAAGAATCGAAATACGTTGCAGCCTGGCGAAGCGCCGCCGGCGCCAGATGCGATATACCCGATGGCATTCCTGGTAGAGAAGGAGGCCGGCGCCGTGGTGCGTCCGCATTTCCACCAGGCAGACCAGTTCCAGGTCGTGGTGCAAGGCGGCGGGCGGCTGGGACGGCACGATATCGGCACCGTCGCGGTCCACTATACCGATGCGTGGTCGGCCTATGGCCCGATCGTCGCGGCGGAGGAAGGCGTGTCCTGGTTCACGCTGCGCAACACCTGGGACCCCGGCGCGAAATACATGCCGGCCGCGAGGTCGGAATTGCGCGCTGCCCGGGCGCGCCACCAACATCGTGAGAGCACCGGTGCGCCTATGGCACCCTGGTCAACCGCCGAGCTGGAGCGGCTGGGATCCGTCGATTGCGTAGCCGAAATGGCGACGCCGGATGGGATGGCCTCGTGGCGCTACCGGCTGCCGGGAGACGCCGCGGCGTTGGGTCCCGATCCGGGCAACGGCGGCGGCCAGTTCTGGCTGGTGCTGGCCGGGCGCGCCTCCTGCGACGGCTCGGCGCTGCTGCCCGAAGACTCCTGCATGTTCGTGGGGCCGGAGGATGGGACGCTGGCGGTCACCGCGGGTCCGGAAGGCGCGGAGCTTCTCTGCGTGCAATTTCCCCAACGCTGATCCCGCCCGCGCAGTGGGCCGGAATGACCAAGCCGGGCGCCGGCCGGAACGAAAAGTGCTGTGACTCTGGGGGATCGTGCCCGCTGTCATCGCGAGTGAAGCGGCGCAATCTCCAACCGGCGATCGCACCATCTCTCGGGGGGCGATTGGTTCCCTTCGCTACCAAGAAAGGTCCCGTCATGGCCGGGCTTGAGCCGGCCATCTTCCCCAGCTGATCGGGCACGCACAGAACGCATCCCGATCGACGATGCGTCGATGGCCAGCGCAAGCCCGGCCATGACAAAGAACGCGTGGCGCGCCGCACTTTCATTCAGCCGCGGGTCGGCCGCGCGGGCCGGTGGCCAACTCGCATCTGGAGCGGCCACCATCTGTCAAAATCACGACGCTGGCTAGGCCGGGCGCCAGTTGAAGCGGTGGTCGAGCCAGTGACGCAGCGCGTCCAGCCCGGCCTCGTTGGCGGCGGCCGGCGTGACGGCGGCGGTCGCGGCAGGGCCGCCGAGCAACGCCACGCGCAGCGGCAGTGCCGCTGCCTGGACGTCCAGTGCCCCCGCCGCCGCGTTTCCGGCGCGGCGCCACAGCGCCACCATGGCCGGCGGCGTCAACTGCGGCAGCACCAGTGCGAACTCGAGCTGCGACGCCGTGGCCGCTGCGCCCCAGCCGTCGCGGATCGGCCCGCTCAACGGCATGCCACGCCGGGTCGTATAGAGTTCGGGCAGCGTCGGCGTGTTCGGGAACGCCGCCGGGCGCACCAGGGCACCGGCGTCGTCATGCGTGCCCAGGGCGAAGATCGGCACGGCGCCGACGCTCGCGAGTTCCATTGCTTGCTCCGGCACCTTGTGACCGCGCAGCAAAACCGCATCCACCGCTTCCTCGGCCAGCGCGTCGGCCAGCGTCTTGTTCGCGACGAAACCGGGGATCAATTGCGCGCGCCCGCCGAGCAATTCGATCCCGAGAATGGCCGGGAGCGCGTGCCCGGCGGGATGGGCAGCGGCAATGCGAACCACGCCGCCCGCGGCGAAGGCGGCGGGACGGCCGACGACAACCGCCGGCGCGACGCACGCCATCACCGGCATCCAGTGCCCCACATCGAACTGTGCGCGGGGATCGCCCACCAGCCAGTCCAGCACGGCCTCGCCAGGAGCAAGCAAGACAGTATGGCCGTCCGGCGCTACGCGCGTATCGAACTGGTTGGCACCGGTCACGCCGTCCGCCCCGCCGACATCTCGCTGGCGCATCGTGATGCCTGGATCGAGCGCCTGCCCCAGCGCCGGCCGCAACAGCGTTGCCCAGCGATCCATCGCGCCGTTTTCGGGTCCGGCAACCAGGATCGACACGCCGTCGGGAAAGGGAACCGCGGCAAGCGCCGGCGTAATACCGAAGGACGGCGCAGCAACAGACCATCGCGCCCGCCCGAGGACGGGCAGACCTGCCAGCACCGCCAGCATGCGGCGCCGATCGGGCGATGGCAGGGGATCGTTCATGGTCTGACGCTTCCCGCGCTCAAAGTCCCTGCAACCAGACCACCCCTCCTACAGCAAGCGGCGGGCAAGGCAAATAGGGACGCCGTATAGAAGCGACATGCGGACAGTTGTCTGATCGGTGCATCTGTGCCGGCTGAGTTACCCGGGATCGGCGCCCGCGGCCACCGCGCCCGGCGCAACACAGGGTGGACAACGGCATCACCACGGGACCAGGAGCAATTTCCCGATTGCTCTACAGCCGCGGGGGCAGCTATTTTTTGCCGATCAACAAGCGGCACACGACCGCACCGGCGTGAACCGACACGCCGGACGTACCGACAGGGATGGCAACGATGGCAGCGACTTCGCTCGCGGCGATAGAGCATGCATTGGACAATCAGCGGCTCGGAACCTGGCAGATTCGCGTCATCGCGATCTGCGGCCTGATCCAGACATGCGACGGCTACGACGTCGGCTCGATTGGCTGGTCGGTGCCGTCGCTCACCCATGCCTGGCACCTTCCGCCTTCGGCGTTCGCCCTGGCCTTTCTGTGGTCTAATGTCGGCGTGATGGCAGGCGCCTTGCTGGCCGGACCAATCGGCGACCATCTCGGCCGCAAGCCATTGCTCTTGTTCAGCATCGCTTTGTACGGCATCGCGTCGCTGGCCAGTGCCGCTGCTCCGTCCCTCGCGTTCCTGGCAGGCACGCGCTTCTTCACCGGCTTCGGCATCGCCGGCGGGTTCGCCGGAACCGTGGCGCTGACCGGCGACTATACGCCGCGGCGCCTGCGTGCCCGGATGATCATGCTGACCTTCACCGGTGCGCCGCTGGGCGGTTTCCTGGGCGGATTGGTCGTGTCCGCATTGCTTCACGAAGGCTTCGGCTGGCAGACCATCTACATCATCGGCGGCACCTTCCCACTGCTGCTTTTGCTGGTCACCGCGTTGTGGCTGCCGGAATCGCCGCGTTTCCTCGCCGCGCGGGAGAATCTTGCGCCGCGGCAACTCAGGCTGCTGCACGGCCTGGCAATCGAGCCATCGCCCGGCCTGGGCCGCCTCACCGGCGCACCTGGCGGCAATCCGCTCCGCGCCTTGTTCGGCGAGGGGTTCGCACTGCAAACGACCTTGCTCTGGATCATTTTCTTCTGCAGCCTTCTCAACCTTTTTCTGTTCATTTTCTGGCTGCCGGAAGTGCTGCACCTGATCGGCATGACGCCAGCGCAGTCCGTGTTCGCGACCAGCCTTTATCCGCTGGGCGGGATGCTGGCCGTGCTCTATCTAGGCTGGGCGATCGACCATTTCGGCGCGCACCGCGCGCTGGCGGCGCATTTCGTCTCCAGCATTGCCTTCATCCTGCTGATCGCGCTGGCGGCCATGCCGTATCTGTTGCTGCTTTCCGTGGTGCTGCTGGCCGGCATGACGGTCCTGGGCAGCCAGACCGGCCTGAATGCCGCGTGTGGCAAGCTCTATCCGGCTCGGGTGCGGG
The DNA here is from genome assembly GCA_035523995.1 of Acetobacteraceae bacterium. Classification (GTDB taxonomy): domain Bacteria; phylum Pseudomonadota; class Alphaproteobacteria; order Acetobacterales; family Acetobacteraceae; genus JASHVB01. Next base: position 10,275 of record DATKPQ010000011.1, read on the forward strand.
TCAGCGGCTACGGCTTCGCGACCGGCGTCGGACGCCTGGGCGGCATCGCCGCGGCACCGCTGGGCGGGTTCCTGTTGGCGCGCGGCCTGCCGCCCACCTACGTCTTCCTCTGCGCCTGTGTGTTCGCGTTGATCGCCGCGAGCGCGACGGCCTTGCTGGCGCTACCCGCCAGCCGGCTGCGGGCCGCCGCAGCACCGGAGACGGCGTAAGCCGCCAGCCGTTCCGGCTGACTCGAATCGGGCACGGTGCTCGCGCCAGGCGCGCGGCGCCGCCGCCCCTCCCCGGCGTAATTCCAAAAGGAGAGGGGCGTCTTGCCGCCAGGCTCTACTTCGCCATCACCGCCCGGTCATGGCTGTGTACCACGCCGTCGTCATCGCTTTGATGAGTGCGCGGCACCGGCGCATGCTCCTGGAACTGCGCCGTCTCGGTGCTGCCGGACAAGGCGGTGGTGGAAGACTGTCCGCCGCCGGCCGCGGTTGCCACCATGTCGAAATACCCGACGCCCACTTCGCGCTGATGCCGCGTCGCCGTGTACCCCTCGTCCTCGGCTGCGAACTCCGCCTGCTGCAATTCCGAATATGCCGCCATCCCGCGCTGCGCATAGCCGCGGGCCAGCTTGAACATCGACAGGTTAAGGCTGTGGAACCCGGCCAGCGTGACGAACTGGAACTTGTAGCCCATGCGGCCGATATCGGCCTGGAAACTGGCGATCTTCTCCGCCGGCAGCTTCTTCTGCCAGTTGAAGCTGGGCGAGCAATTATACGCCAGCATCTTCCCCGGGAACTGCCGGTGGATCGCATCGGCAAAACGCTCGGCATCCGCCAGGTTGGGATCGCTCGTCTCCCACCACAGCAGATCGGCATAGGGCGCAAAGGCCAGGCCACGGGCGATGGCGTATTCCACCCCCATGCCGGGATTGATGCGGAAGAAGCCCTCCGGCGTGCGCTCGCCGGAAATGAACGGGCGGTCGCGCTCGTCCACGTCGCTGGTCAGCAACTGCGCTGATTGCGCATCCGTCCGGCACAGCAGCACCGTCGCCACGCCTTCGGTATCGGCGGCCAGCCGCGCGGCATTCAAGGTGCGGATGTGCTGCGCGATCGGCACCAGAACCTTGCCGCCCAGATGGCCGCATTTCTTCTCCGACGCGAGCTGGTCTTCGAAATGCACGCCTGCCGCACCGGCGGCGATCATGGCCTTCATCAACTCGAACGCGTTCAGCGCGCCGCCGAACCCGGCTTCCGCGTCGGCGATGATCGGCGCCATCCAGTGGGTGCTATCGCCGCCTTCCGAATGTGCGATCTGGTCGGCGCGGCGCAGCGCCGCATTGATCCGCCCCACGACGTTAGGCACCGAGTCCACCGGGTACAGCGACTGGTCCGGATACATCTCACCTGCCGTGTTGGCGTCAGCGGCGACCTGCCAGCCGGAAAGATAGATCGCCTCCAGCCCCGCCTTCACCTGCTGCACCGCCTGATTGCCGGTAAGAGCACCCAGCGTCGGCACAAAAGGACGGGCCTTCAGCAGGTACCACAGCCGGTCGGCGCCTCGCTCCGCCAGCGTATGGCGGATGCGGAAGCTGCCGGACAAGCGGGCGACGTCCTGCGGCGTGTAGTCCCGGCGGATCCCATCGAACCGGTCGGGATGACCGCCGGGCGACCAGGCGCTGGAGCCGTCCGGCGCGAAAAATTGTGTGGGTCGGGTGTGTATCACGGGCTTCTCCCCGGTTTGAGCTTGCGATACGTGAATAATTGACATTGCATCCGCGAAGATCACCCCAAATTTCGTGAGGCGTCTCGCAATTGGGTCGATGTCTTCACTGCGCGGGCTGCCATTTTGTAAAGGATGTAAAGATGGCGCGTGCCCTGATTGGCCGCACGGTCCGCCGGCTCCGCACGGAGCAATCTCTGTCGCAGCAGTCGCTGGCGGCGAGGCTCGGTATCTCTCCCAGCTACCTGAACCTGATCGAGCATGACCAGCGCGCAGTGACCGCGTCTTTGCTCATCAAGCTGGGGGAGACGTTGCGGGTGGACCTCGCCACGCTGTCCGGTCGCAACGAACGCCGGCTGGAAGTCGGCCTGCGCGAGACCTTTGCCGATCCAATGCTCTCTGCCGATGCGGTGCCAGAGGCCGAGGTCGCCGAATTGGCCGCCTCGGCACCCAACGCCGCCCGCGCCGTGCTGGCGCTGTATCGGGCCTGGCGCGTGGCGCGAGAGGACGCCGGCGGCATCGCCTTGCCCTCCGGCCGCCGCGTTCTGCTGCCCAACGAGGAGGCACGCGATTTCTTCGACGACCGCGCCAACCACTTTCCGACCCTGGAACGTGTGGCGGAAGCGATCGGCGCTGAACTGCGCGCCGCCCCGGCGGAAATGAACCACGCGATCGCCGAGCGCCTGCGCCGCGCCCACGGCCTGACCGTGACGGTGCAGCCACTGGACGGCACGCTGCGCCGCTACGACCCTGCGACCCGTGTGCTGGCATTGTCGGAAACGCTCCCGCGCGAAAGCCGCGGCTTCCACATGGCGTTCCAACTTGCTTTGCTCGAGGCACGTGACGCCGTCGATGCGGTGTTGGCCGAAGCCGCGCCTTCGTCGCCGGAAGCTGGCATGCTGGTCAGGGTCGGCCTGTTGAACTACATCGCCGGTGCGTTGCTGATGCCGTACGTGGCGTTCCTGGAATCCGCCCGCACCCTGCGCCACGACATGGAAGCGCTGGCAGCCCGCTTTGGCGTCTCCTTCGAACAAGCCTGCCACCGGCTATCGACCCTGCAACGCGATGGGGCACGCGGCGTGCCCTGGTTCTTCGTGCGCGTCGATCCGGCAGGAAACGTATCGAAACGGTTTTCCGCGGCGGGATTCCCGTTCGCGCGCTATGGCGGATCGTGCCCGCGTTGGGTGGTGCACACCGCATTCGCGAGGTCCGGCGATTTGCAGGTGCAGGTGGCGGAATTGCCTGACGGCGCTGCGTATCTCTGCTTCGCCCGCACAGTTACGCGGCCGTCGCGCGGCTGGGGCGAGCCGCGGCCGGTGCACGTCGTGGCAATGGGGTGCAGCGTGGCGCACGCATCCGAAGTGGCCTACGCGGACGGCATCGACGTAGAGCATGCGCGTGTCGGCATCGGATTGTCATGCCGGCTGTGCGACCGCCCGGACTGCCGCAGCCGCGCGTTTCCCCCGCTGCACCACCGGCTGGCACTGGATCCGAATTCAGCCGGTGTGTCGCCGTACCGGTTCGAACCTCACTAACCCTTCCCGCGCTGCGCTATTCGCGCAGCGTGGGGTTGAGCCGCGAAGCGGATCGACGCGAGACGCGACGCGTCGAGGGTGAGGGTGATCGGGCCGGCACACTATTCTCGCGAGGTTTCGGCACGCTGCCGATGTTTCAGCCTTGTTTTTCCTACTGACTGCCCCCAATCGTTGTTGCACTGTCTATTTCACTCGCCAAAATATCCTGCGGCGCAGACGACCACCCCGGGCCGGGCTGTCCACCCTGGCCGTAAGCATGGTCAGGGCGGTCGCCCAATGCACTCCCAGCCGCGACACGCCATCGATGACTTGTTCACAAATCCCCCTCGCTGACGGGCGTCGGAAGCTGGCCTCCGACCGTCATTTCCAGCCTGCCGCCGACCGTATCCAGAACCATCCGTTTTCGGGTACGGGCCACTCCGGGAGCATGGCTCGGCGCCTTCCACACCCCGACTGGCGCGGGACCGGCTTATAGCTCGCGTCCCATCCCGCACGTCGGCTTCGAGTCGGGAACCGGTTCGTCCTGCGCAGAGCCGCAACCCGACTGATCGGCAGGCACGGTGGGTGACCCACTGTCCAACCTGTCAAAACCTCTGTGTCGAGATACTGGCACCCAGCCGATCAAGCAGGAGCCCGGTTCCTTTCTCGCGCGCGCCGGCATCGTCGTAGCCGTCCAGGAAGGTTCCTTGCTCCGTCACCGTCAGCCGCGTGCCCTCACCCGCAGGATGAAGTTGCATCGTGGCCAGCGACACCGAGATCTTCCGCGCATCCAGGTGCATCTCGTACGCGTAAACCAGCCGCTGATTGGCAACCACGTCGAAATACACGGCGTCGAACGTCGTCACCAACCCGCTGCCCCAGCGGCCCTTCAGCCGCTCGCGTCCGCCGGCACGCACATCCATGACGCGTTCGATCACCTGGAACGTGTCGTCGCCGGTAAACCAGCGCGCTTTCGCCGCCATATCCGTCAACGCACGAAACACGACCGGCGGCGCGGACGGATACACACGCTCGACCGTGAAACTCCCGTGCACCGCCGCACGCGGCGTTTCGGCGAGCAGACGCGTGACTTCGACTTCGAACTTGTCGAGCGTCGTGCGCCAGCCTTCCTCCGCCCCTTCGGCAGCACGGCGGAATTCCGGGTCAAAGATCTCATAACTCTGCCGCACTGTCATACGCGTGCCGCCCGCCACATCCTCGAACACCACCGTCGTGTGCGCGACGAACCTGGGCGCCTCTCGATCGGGAATGCCAACGACAAATCCCAGCCGCTCCGGCGGCACCACATCGGTGAACGTCCCGCGGCACCAGGTGTCAGTGCCGTCCGGCGCCCGCATGCACACGGCGAACATGCCGCCCGGACGGAAATCCACCTCCGCTTCCGGCACCGTGTACTGCTCCGGGCTGAACCAGCGCTTGATATGCTCTGCGCTGGACCACGCCTGGAATACCAGCCCACGCGGGGCCGCGAAGGTGCGGGAAACGGCGAGCGAGGGAAATCCCTGCGCGCCCTCCCGATGTTGCGCATCAGCCATTGCCATCTCCTTTCGACGTAAGTTCCTCGAGATACGCGCCCAGCCGGTCCAGCCGCCGCTCCCATTCCGTGCGCTGGGCGTTGATCCAGGCTTCGGCCTGCCGCAACACCTGCGGGTCGATCCGGCAGGTGCGCACCCGGCCGATCTTCTCCGAGCGCACCAGCCCCGCGCCTTCCAGTACCGCCAGGTGTTGCATCACCGCCGGCAGCGACATCGCGAAGGGCCGCGCCAGGTCGCTCACCGAGGACGGGCCGCGCGCCAGGTGGGCGATCATGGCCCGCCGGGACGGATCAGCCAGCGCATGAAAAGCGAGGTCCAAGGAGGGTGATTGGTTAAGCATGTCCTTTAGTATCGAGGCACTAAAAGAAAAGCAAGCACTTAAGTATACCGGGGAAAACTTTATCGACAGCACTACCTCGGTTCAGGTATCGGCCGGCAGGAGGGGGGCGATCCGCGCTTGAACCACGGCGATCCATGCGCAGACAGGAGGGCGAGCGACCCGGCGAACCAAGCCCCGCTCCGGCAGGCGTTCTCCTCCGCCCTGCGGCAGCATCAGGCCGGCAACTTGCAGCAAGCGGAGCAGGGGTATCGGGAGGTCCTGGCCGCCGAACCGGGTCACACCGATAGCCTGCACTTGCTCGGAGTGATCGCGTTGCAGAACGGCCGGCACGATCTTGCCTTGGACCTGATCGGCCAGGCGCTCGCGGTGGCGCCGCAACATGCGGTGTATCACCTCAATCTGGGCAACGCGTTGCTTCCCTTGGGCCGGGCGGAAGAGGCCGCGGCATGTTACCGGCAGGCGATCACGCTGGATCCCGCCTCGGTGGGTGCCCACATCGCGCTCGGCCGCACGCAGCGGCGCCTGGGCCGGCCAGAGCAAGCCGCCGACTGTTTTCGCGACGCGCTTCGCCTCGCCCCCGACGATCCCCGCGCACATCTCGGTTTGGGCGACGCACTGCTTGACCAGCAACGGACCGATGAAGCGGAGCGCTGTTACCGCGCCGCCATTACCCTCGCGCCGGACGATGCCGAGGCACACAACAACCTGGGCTCCGTCCTCTATCGCCAGCGCCGGTTCGACGACGCCATAACCCATCTGCGACAGGCGTTGACCATCAATCCAGACCACGAAGAGGCCCTGTTCAATCTCGGCTCCGTCCTTGCAGAGCGGCGGGATTTCCAAACCGCCGTGACATGTCTCCGGCGCGCGCTGGCCTTGAACCCGAACCGCGCGGATACGCACAACAATCTGGGTGGCATCCATCTTCTGGAGGATCGCGCGGCAGAATCCATCCCATGTTTCCAGGCGGCTCTTCTTCAGCGGCCCGGCTTCGCCGAAGCGTTCAGCAACCTGGGAGTCGCTCACGCGCGGCTGCAACGGTTTCAGGACGCGGCAACGGCGTTCCGCACCGCGCTGCAACTCAAGCCGGACTATGCCGAGGCGCGCAACAACCTCGCGATGGCATTGCTCGCGTCCGGCGACATGGCAGCCGGCTGGCCGCTCTACGAGTCGCGCTGGGATGTCGAGCCCGGCCTCGGCACCTGTCCGCGCTTGACGCAGCCGCAATGGATGGGCGAGCAAGGCGAGGGACGCACATTGCTTATTTATGCCGAGCAAGGGTTCGGCGATACGTTGCAATTCTGCCGCTACGCGCCGCTGGTGCGCCAGCGCGGCTGGCGCGTCGTCCTGGCGGCGCCACAGCCGCTGATCCGATTGCTGAGCGGGTTGCAAGGCGTGGACGTACTGGCCAATCTCGACGACAGGATGCCGCCCTTCGACCGGCATTGCGCGATGCTCAGCCTGCCGCTGGCCATGGCAACGACCGTCGAGACGATCCCTGCTTCCATTCCTTACCTTCACGCCGACATGGCACAAGCGGCGGCATGGCGCACGCGCCTTGCCCCGGCAGACCATGAGGGACTCAGGATCGGCCTGGCCTGGCAGGGGGCGCCGCAAACCGGAGTGGCGGTAACGGCAGCCATGGACCACCGCCGCTCGCTGGCGCCCGAACGGCTGGCGCCCATGCTGGCGGTGGCTGGGTTGCAGTTTTTCAGCCTGCAGAAGGATGGCCCGCGCATGCCGGCCGGACTGCCATTGCATGACCACATGGACGAAATGCGCGATTTTGCCGACACGGCCGCCCTGGTGGCCAACATGGATCTGGTCATTTCCGTGGATTCGGCCGTCGCCCACCTCGCATGCGCCCTGGGTCGGCCCGTGTGGTTGTTGGACCGATTTGGTCATTGCTGGCGCTGGCTGAACGGGCGGCGCGACAGCCCCTGGTATCCGACAATGCGTATCTATCGCCAACCCGCGACGGGAGACTGGGACTCCGTGATCGCCGAGGTGACCGGCGATTTGCATCGACTGGCCGATGCCTGGCGCTCAGAGTTCACCGATACGCTCCTTGCCGCGGCAGAGCGTGCATGAGGCGCAAGCGGCGACGCGCCGACCAGCAGCAAAAGCTGCCGGCCGCGGAAGAGTCTCAGACCGAGATCCAGCGGCTTCTCGCCGCGGCCCTGCGGCATCATCCCGCGGGACGGCTCGCCGAGGCGGAAGGCCTCTATCGCAGGATCCTGGCGCTCGATCCTCGGAACCCTGACGGCCTCCTGTTGCTGGCGACAATCGCCTACCAGACCACACGCCCCGATCTCGCCCACGAACTGATCGGGCAGGCCATCCCCGTTGCCCCCGACACGGCGTCCTACCAGGCCAACCTGGGCAAGATGCTGCTGCAACTGGGACATACCGAGGCCGCGACAGCCTGCCTGCGCCGGTCGGCCGCACTCGCCCCTGATGTCGCCGAGACGCACAAGAGCCTGGGCATGGCGCTGCACCGCATCGGCGAGACCGGGAACGCCGAGGACTGCTATCGCCAGGCGCTTAGTCTGGAGCCGCAGTTCCCTGCGGCACTGAATGGCCTTGGGAATGTCCACCTGGAACTTGGGCGGTTGGACGATGCGGTTGCCTGCTACCGCCAGGCGCTAAAGATCGATCCGGGTTATGCGGATGCGCTGGGCAATTTAGGCAACGCGCTGCTTCGCCAGGACCAACTGAACGAGGCGGCGGAGTGCCTGCAACGCGCGATCACGCTCAGCCCGGGATTGGAGCTGGCGCATTTCTACCTTGCCGAGGTGCGGCGCAAGCAGGAACGGCTGGACGAAGCCGTGGCCGGGTATCGGACGGCGCTCGCCCTCAACCCCGATCGCGAAGTCGCACACCACAACCTGGGTGCGATGTATATGCGTCTCGCCCATCCCCAGGCGGCGATCACATGCTTTCGCGCCGCCATCCGCCTGCGGCCCGGCTTCCCGGAAGCGCACACGAACCTCGCGATGTCGCTGCTGACGCTTGGGGAGATGCCGGACGGCTGGCAGGAACATGAGTGGCGCTGGCAGGTCTCGCCGCTCGCCGAGGCAAAACGAGACTTTTCTCAGCCGCAATGGTGCGGCGCGCAAGCGACCGGCAAGACTCTGCTGATCCACGCGGAGCAAGGCTACGGCGACACGCTTCAATTCTGCCGTTTCGCATCTCTGGTCCGTGAGCGCGGGCTGCGCGTGATCGTAGAGGCACCATCGCCGCTGGTCCGGCTGCTGTCCGGGCTGCGAGGCGTGGAGCAAGTTGTCGCCACGGGCGGCACACTGCCGCCATTCGATCTGCACTGTCCCATGCTCAGCCTGCCCTTGGCCTTTGGCATCACCGTTGACTCGATCCCCGGCGGTACACCGTACCTGTTTGCGGATTCGGCCGAAGTCGCCGCGTGGGCCGCGCGGCTGGCATCAACCACCCAGGCTGGACCACGCATTGGCCTGGTCTGGGCGGGCAGCACGCGTACCGCGTGGCCAGCGGCCGCCGAAATCGACCGCCGGCGTTCGCTGCCGCCGGCATTGCTCCGGCCTTTGCTCGCAATCCCTGGACTGCAATTCTACAGTCTGCAGATCGGCGGCCCGCCGGCGCCCGCGGCGTCTCCGCTGGTCGACTTCATGCACGAGATGCACGACTTCGCCGACACCGCAGCACTGGTCACCAATTTGGACCTGGTCGTCTCGGTCGATACCGCCGTCGCGCATCTTGCCGGTGCATTGGGGCGACCGGTTTGCTTGCTCGACCGCTTCGATCATTGCTGGCGATGGCTCGCCGGCCGCCGCGACACGCCGTGGTACCAACCGCTGCGCATCTACCGGCAACCGCGCCCCGGCGATTGGGACTCGGTCGTGGCCGAACTGGCGGCCGATCTCAGCGAATTATCCGAAGGGTGGCGCGCTGCCTTACAAAACAGCAAACCCCCGATAGACGCCAAGTGAGACACGGCATCCGAGCCTCAGCTCGCCCCGCACCTCACGCGCCTGCCCTTGCCTGCGCCTACCCCGCACTCACTTTTCCAGCGGCGAGCACCCTAGTGCGTCGCGCGTACCGGTTCTGTTCCTGTCCGGTGGCGGCCCTGCTGCGCCGGCTCAGCGGTGATGTGCATGGCGCTCGCGGCATCGCGCAGGATCGTCCGCAGCTCGCGCAGGAACGCCATGCCGGTCGCCGTCCGCTGCACCAGCACGCTGCGCCGGTCCAGAGGGTCGGTCTTGCGCCGGACCAGGTCGAATTCCGACAGTCGGTCCAGCGCCCGCGTAATCGCCGGCTTCGAAACCCCCAGCTTCGCCGCCAGCCCGCGCACGGTCTGTGCCTCGGTTTCCAGATAACAGGTCAGGAACACGCCAAGCTGCCGCGCCGACAGATCAGGTCCGTCGCGGCGAACCAGCTCGACAATGGCGGTACGCAGGATGCCGGCCAGTCCATCACTGACTTCGTTGCTGATCATAAGCGAAACCTTTCCTCACAAGCAGTAAGTCGTCGCCTGACCGAAGCGACAACCGCCCGCTACTAGTTGACCTGTGCACCGAGTCGTGTCTCGTAACTAATGCTTGTACCGCGCGGATGTGTCGGAGAATTCATCGGGGAAACCCGGCCACGCTTTCCCATCACCGCGGCTCCGGCGCAGGCCGACAGCGCGCATCGCTGACGGGCCGGCGGCATGGCTACCGGGCAACGAGGACAGAGTGCTGCCAGGGGTGCAGCCTCTTTCCTCGTCGCTCCGGCCCCATCCTGCGCCTCCCAGCGACAGGAACTTCAGCCTGCACCCAGCCGCCTATCCATTGACATGCGGCGATATTACGAACCCGTCAGGAGGGCCGGACGCACTTCACGAGTTCGTGATTATCCACCGAAGAACCATTGCAACCTGCGGCAATATGGCAGGCCCGGCCTGGGAGGCGCGACAGGCGCGGGGCTGACCGGCGCAGGGCTTTTCCGGCGCGGCGCCGCGGGCGACACTGCCGGACATGTCCGAGCAAAGCGCGTTTTCCGCCAACAAGCCCCTCCGAGTCGTCACCAGCAGCCGCACCCGTCTGACCGCCGTGATCGTCGCCTGCGCCTTGTTTATGCAAAACCTGGACTCGACGGTCATCGCCACGGCCCTGCCCACCATGGCCCACGTTTTCGCCGTGCCGCCGGTACGGATGAACGTGGCGCTGACATCCTATTTGCTCAGCCTTGCGGTATTCATTCCGGCCAGCGGTTGGATCGCCGACCGCTACGGCACGCGCACCGTCTTCCGCGCCGCGATCGCGGTGTTCACCGTCGGGTCGGTGCTGTGCGGACGGGCGGACACACTGGCGTTCCTGGTCGCGTCCCGCGTCCTGCAAGGCATTGGCGGCGCCATGATGGTGCCGGTGGGGCGGCTGGTGCTGCTGCGCACCGCGCCGCGCAGCGAGTTGGTGGCGGCGATGGCGTGGCTCACTATGCCGTCCTTGCTGGGACCTGTGCTGGGGCCGCCGGTCGGCGGTTTCATCGTCACGTATTTCAGTTGGCGCTGGATCTTCGACATCAATGTGCCGATCGGTTGCCTGGGCATCGTACTGGTGACGCTGTTCATTCCGGATACGCGCGAACCGCCACCAGGAAAATTCGATTTTCTCGGACTGGCGTTGTCCGGCATTGCTCTCGCCGGCGTCATGTTCGGTCTGGAAACGATGGGCCGTGCCGTTGTCCCGCTGTTGCTGACCGACGGGATGATCGCGATCGGCCTTGCCGCAGCTTTGGGCTATGCCCTGCACGCTTGGCGCCATCCGGCACCATTGCTCGATTTTTCACTGCTGAAGCTGCCCTGCTTCGGCGTCGCCTTCTGCGCCATGATGTTGTTCCGAACAGGTATCGGTGCGATCCCTTTCCTGCTGCCGCTGATGATCCAAGTGGGCTTCGGCGATTCAGCCGTGGAAAGTGGGCTGATCACCTTCGCCAGTGCCGCAGGAGCCTTCGTGATGAAACCGGCGGCGCAATACGCGCTGCGTTTATTTGGATTCCGTAATACTTTGCTGTGGAACGGACTGATATCCGGCGTCATGCTGGCATTGTGCGCGGCGTTTCGTCCGGCGTGGCCCGTCGCAGCGATCTACGTGGTGCTGCTGGTCGGCGGTTTCTTCCGCTCCTTGCAGTTCACCGCATACAACACGCTGGCCTACGGCGATGTGCCGCGATCGAAGATGAGCGCGGCGACCAGCCTGTACACCACTGGACAGCAGCTCGCAGCGACGATCGGCATTTCGACCGGGGCCCTGGCACTGGAAGTGGCGATCCGCATGACCGGCGACCGGCCACCGCGGCCGATCGACTTCACCGTCGCGTTCGTCGTCGTGGCGTGCATGCCGCTGGTGGCGGGGCCGATCGCGCTGCTGATGCCACGCAATGCAGGCGACGATCTGACCGGACGGCGGACGGCTGCGTCTGGATGAAATTGTGGTCCAACCGCGATGACGCAGCGACTTTCAGCGACGGGCTTGGTCGTTACGCCAGAGATGGACTTCCACCATCCCGACACGGCACGCTCACGGACGCACGATGGCCGGGTCGACCCGGCTGTGACGGGTTGGGTCGCACCGCGTCGTTTCATCCAGGGCGGGTCGGCCTCCAGGCCAGTGGAAATTTCGCGATGACAAGTGTTCGTGGAAAAACGAGGAGCGATCGATGAGCCTCCAGACCAATCAGCGTATCGACGGCAAGCGACTGTGGGACTTGCTGATGTCGATGGCGGAGATCGGTGCCACGCCGAAGGGCGGCGTCCGCCGCCTGACGCTGACGGATGTGGACAAGCGTGGCCGTGACCGCTTCCGCGCGGAATGTGAGGCTGCCGGCCTGACGGTCCGCGTCGATGCCATCGGCAATATGTTCGCCCGCCGCGAGGGCCGCGATCCCTCCCGCTTGCCGGTCCTGTTGGGCAGCCATCTGGACAGCCAGCCGAGCGGGGGAAAATTCGATGGCGCGTTAGGCGTGCTGGCGGGGCTGGAAGTCATGCGCAGCCTGAACGATTTGGGCATCATCACCGAAGCCCCGGTCGAGTTGGTGAACTGGACGGACGAGGAGGGCAGCCGGTTTGGTCACTCGCTGATGGGGTCAGGCGTTTGGTCCGGCGTCTATCCGCTGGAGAAGGCTTATGGGCTGACCGACCTGGACGGCGTGACGGTGAGGGCGGCGCTGAACAGCATTGGTTATCGCGGCTCTGAGGCAGCGCGCGTGTTTCCCGCTGACGCGTATTTCGAACTTCATATTGAGCAAGGGCCGATCCTGGAGCAAGAGGTGAAGCAGATCGGAATCGTGACCGGCGCACAGGCGCAGGTTTGGTATGACGCGGTGACCGCGGGGCAGGATTCGCATGCCGGCACCACGCCGCCTTCCGCGCGCAAAGACGCGCTGGTCTGTGCGGCGCGGATCATCGATCTGGTGGATCACATGATGCGGGCACGGGGCGAGGAGGGGCGCGGCACAGTCGGCCAACTCGTGGTGCTGCCCAACAGCCGGAACGTGGTGCCGGGGGAGGTGCGATTCTCGGTGGAGTTCCGGCATCCGTCTGATGCGGAGGTCGATCGTCTCGACGCCGAATTTCGCCCGGCGGCTGCCGCGATTGCCGAAGCGTGCTGCGTCGGGTTGAAGCTGACCACGCTGTTCCGGATTCCGGCGCAGCCGTTCGATGCGGGGTGCGTCGACCTGGTGCGGCAGGGCGCGGCGAAACTCGGGTATTCTGCGCGGGAGATCGTCTCCGGCGCCGGGCATGACGCGGTTTATGTGGCGCGGCATGTGCCGACGGCCATGATCTTTACGCCGTGCAAGGACGGGCTCTCCCACAATGAAGCAGAGAGCATCAAGCCGGAGGAAGCTGAAGCCGGCTGCCAGGTGTTGTTCGAAGCTGTGTTGGCGCGGGCGAATCGGGTTTGACAGCGCGGTGGGAGTACGCCCGTGGTACCTTCCATAGGAAAGGCGTGCGTCGTGCTACAGGTGTTATTGCGAGTTGCCATCGGCCGGATGGGCCGACCCGCCCGAGTCGTGCCCGGCCATGATGGGAACTATCTTGCTGGACTAGGCGCGCAGCGACGAAGCAACCCAAGTCGTGTGGGTGCACAGACGGTTCGAGAGCCTCTCGGAACGAGATGGTTTCGTTGTTGCGCTCCTCGCAACGACGTGGGGCACCTTGTGCCGATCGTCCCCGATTCTGGTTAGTCAATATATCACATGCGATCGGACTGAATGGTCATCTTCATCGGATATTAACGGGCGGCTGATAGGCTTGGTTGCTGCCCCGAGGCGTGGGTGCAGGCCGTGGCAGGGTTAAGAAAGAAATTTTGCCGCAGATGCACGCAGATGCACGCAGATGAAATCCGGACCAACGAACTGTCAGAGCGCATACTCGATTGCGCTTTTTGTGTACTGAACACGCTTGGGGCGGGGTTCTTCGAAAAGATTTATGAGAATGTCTTGGCGTATGAATTGCTCGAGGCAGGGATTTCGGTGGCACAGCAGCGGGGTATTACGGCTTACGACTATCGCATTGTCGTCGGGGACCATGTCGCCGACCTGGTGGTCGAAGGAACAGTCATGATTGAACTGAAAGTCAGCGAGATATTGGAACTTGCACACGCAGCACAATGCATAAACTACTTGCAAGCGATCGGTGTGCGCTTATGTCTGTTGCTGCACTTCGCCAGATCTCCCCTGAAAATCCATCGCGTAGCCCACGGACTCGGAGTCTGTTCGGTGCATCCGCGTGCATCTGCGGAAAACTAAAATACGCCACCCCACGGCCGCTGCCGCCCGGGTTCCGAGCCGATTGTCCCGCCCAGCGGCACCCCCCCCAGCGGCACCCCCCCAGCGGCCCCCCCGATGGCCAGCGCTCCGCCGCGCGCATATGCTGGCGCGCTGTCCGGACCGGAGGTGACCATGCCAATCGCCACGCGCTACGTATTCATCGTCAGCATGGATGTCGCGCCAGACAAGGAAGCGCTGTTCAATGAGGTGTACGACACCGAGCATGTGCCGAACCTGATGCAGGTGCCGGGCGTGCGCGCGGTGACGCGGCTCCGCACCGAGGCTGCGCGCTTCGTGTTGGGCGGGCAGGCGAAGGAGCTGACTGGTGAGGGCGCGCCGAAATACGTGGCGATCTATGAGATCGACAGCCCGAACGTGCTGGAAAGTCCTGCCTGGGCCGAGGCCTCCGAGAAGGGCCGCTGGCCCACCGAGGTACGGCCTTACACGCGAAACAGGCACCACATCGTGCGGGCGGTACTGTAGGCGGGTTTGCAATACACCGAGGATCGATCTTGGCGACTGCGAAAGCCTCCTGAGGGCAGGTTTTGCAAACCACGGTTATCGTAATGGCCGAGTGCAGCGTCAGCAGCCGGCCGGCCATACCCAGAGGCCGCCTGACGGATCACCAACAACGGTCTGCCGGACTAGCGCTGACAACATCGGGGCCCGCCATCCGGCCCGCCTCGCTCGCTACAGCCGCCCCAGCGCCGCCAACAGCCTCCGAGCCTCCGCCGCATCCTTCGCAATCTGCGCCTTCAACGCCTCCAGCCCCGGAAACCTTTGCTCCTCCCGAATATACGCAACCAGCGCCACGCTCAGCTCCGCCCCATACAAATCGCCCTCGAAATCGAAAATATTGACCTCCAGCCTGCTCTCCGGCCCCGCATTCACCGTCGGCCGCCGCCCGATATTCGCCACCCCGTCGCGCGTGGTCCCATCGGGCAGCCGCACCCGCACCGCATACACCCCGCGCGCCGGCTCCAGGTGCCGCCCCAGCGCGATATTTGCCGTTGGAAACCCGATGGTGCGCCCCCGCTTGTCGCCGTGCGCCACCTCGCCGCGGATCGCCCATGGCCGTCCCAGTTCAGCCGTCGCGCGCTCGGGATACCCGTCCTGCAGCTCCCGCCGGATGCGGCTGGACGAAAGCGGCCCCTGCGCATCGGTCAGCAGAGGCACCAGCGTCACGCCGATCCCCACCGCCTCGGCCCGTGCCTGCAAAAAATCGGTGCCACCCCCCCGGCGATGGCCGAACGCGAAATCCGGCCCGCACACCAGGTGCCGCGCACCAATGCCCTGATGCAGCACGTCGGCAAAGAACGCCTCCGCCGCCATGTGACTGAACGCGCCGTCGAACGGCATTTCGTAGATCAGGCCGACGCCCAGCCCCGCCAGCAGATCCGCCCGCTCCGCCGACAGAGTCAGCCGGAAAGGCGGATCGTCGGGCCGGAAATACTCCCGAGGATGCGGCTCGAACGTCAGCACGCCCAGCGCCGATTTCGGCCGGGCGGCATGGGCGGCGCGGATCAGCGCCTCATGCCCGCGATGCACGCCATCGAAATTGCCCAGCGCTACAGTGGCGCCGCGTGCGTCCGGCGGCAGGTCCCGCCAATGGTGGAAAATCCGCATCAGCCGCGCGAGGGAACCTGAACGTAGGCCTCGCCTTCGATCACCACTTCGTCACCGACGGTGCATACGGTGCTGAGCGTGGCCCGCTTCTTCTCGGTGTTCAGCGACGCGACGGTGACGGTCGCCTTCACCGTGGCGCCAATCTTCACCGGCGCGGCAAAGCGCAGCGACTGGCGCATATACAGCGTCCCCGGTCCCGGCAACTTCGTCCCCAGCACGGCGGAAATCAGCCCCGCGGACAGCATGCCGTGCGCGATGCGCTCGCCAAAGATCGAGGCCTTCGCTGCTTCGGCATCAACATGTACCGGGTTGGTGTCCATGCTGACCGCCGCATAGAGCAAGATGTCGGCCTCGGTGATGGTCTTGCCGAGGCTGGCGGATTGGCCGACCTGCAAATCCTCGAAGAAGTAGCCGGTGGTCATGGCATCACCCCTGACTGTGGCAGGCAAAGTGTTGTGTAGGATGCGCCGCCGCGAATCAACCTGGCCAGCGGTGCACGGAATGCGTGCCCGCCGAGCGATTGGTGCACGCTAAATTTGGCAAAGGACGCTAGTGCGCCTCCGGCCGCACCCCATGTCATGGGTGAAGTTCAGCCAGGAGGAGGTCACCATGACCAAGGTTGGCGCAATGCTTTTGGGTGCGTTGCCGCTGCTGCTGGCGACTGCCGCTTATGCGCAGGCACCCGGCTCGCAGGTGGGCGGCACAGTGCAGACGTATCCCTACGTGCCAAGTGAGACGGCGCCCCCGAATAACGGACGAGAACCCTTGTTCTCGATCGGCAACGTGCCGGTGTCAGTCTGGGCGCCGACGGAGCCCACCTACAATACGCAGGCCGACCGTAGTGCCGCTGACAATCCGCTTTGGCCGGGGGTAAGCCTCTGGTCCACCGACTAGGCACGTTGCGTTACACGCGGTTTGCGAAGGCTGTTGTCCGCCGCGGCTGACATTGCCTGGGCTGTGGGTCCGGTGCACAGAGGATTTTCCTCTGTGCCCAACGGGACCGGACAGAGCGACGCCGCAGACCGACGTGGGACGCCTCTGCCGAAACAGCCTCGCGCCGGAGGGCAGACGGCAATTTCACCGCGGCGATGGGCGTTCCGACACTGGACGGCCTTGGGTGCACGGGTGCCGGCGCACATGCCAGCCACGAGCATATCCTCTGGCGCGACGTGGCCCCCGCGCCGCGCTGATGGTCGGGTTGTTGGAGACGCTGGCATAGAGTGCGACAGATGGGTGCGCATCCGCAGGGGTCGGTGGACCTAATGAAGTGGGCGAGATCGTGGGTTTCGGATCGCCCGCAGCCCCAAGTGCCCTCGCGCAACACAAGCGTCCGTGCAACACGATGGGGGAGGCGTTTGGCTCGCTGGACAGCGTAACCCGGTGGGGCGATAGCAGATGACCGGTTTGGCCGGATCGGAACATATTGCGTGTTTGTTTTGCGGCGAGTCTGGGACGCCCCCACCAGACTGTTTCATTGGGCCGCCGTCATCCTGGTATTCGCGCTCTGGCTGACCCAGTACGAAGACTGGATGCCGCAGCACATGCTCTGCGGCTACGCGATGATGGCGCTGCTGTTGTTCCGTCTCGCCTGGGGCGTGGTCGGCAGCGACACGGCCCGGTTCACCCGCTTCGTGAAAAGCCCGGTCGCAGCGTTCCGCCATCTCGCGCATCTCCGTAGGCGTCCGCCCGATACCGAAATCGGCCACAACGCCGCCGGCGGCTGGATGGTGCTGCTGATCTTGCTATTGCTCGGCATCCAGGTGGCCACGGGGCTTTGCGCCAATGATGAGATCTCGACGCAGGGACCCCTGGCCGACACGGTCGGCCCCTCTGCCAGCGATTGGCTCAGCCACGTCCATGCCATCAATTTCAAGCTGATCGAGATCGCTATCGGCCTGCATGTGCTGGCGATCCTGGCCTATCGCTTGCTCGGCCACCGGCTGGTGTGGCCGATGATCACCGGCAGGAAGCCCTTGCCTGACACGACGCCGCTGCCCCGGATAGCCAGCCCCTGGCTCGCTATTGGGCTGCTATGCGCCGCCGCCGCGGTGACGTGGTTCGTGGTGGCCTGGTTCTCCGACTAGTGCAGGCCGCCGCACCACGTGTGGCGGCGGCTATTGATAGCGGAACGCGTGGTGGCAGGTGTTGCACGCGTCGCCAACCACCTTGAGCTGCTTCTGTACGGCTGCAGCGTCGTCCGATTTGGCGGCTTCCGCCAGGGCATCCGCGGTCGTCACCAGATTTTCGGCGTCCTTGCGGAACTCGGCATTGTTCGTCCAGATGGCGGGGCGCGCGTGAGTGTTGTCCCCCTTGTCGCTGCCGGGCGGGAACATAGTCGGGAACACTTTCATCCAGCGGGCCATCGCCAGGGCGGGCTTCTGCAAGGTCTTTACGTCGCCCTTCAGCATCACGACGGCGCGAATGCCGGCGAAATCGCTAAGCAGCAGATCCTGCCCCGCTTGGCGGACCAAGATCACGTCCAGCCCTTCGGCATGGGCACCAGCCGCCAGGGCAAGTGCGACCGCAGCAACAGCGAGCGCGCGTTTCATCTGTCTCAGACCCCCTCAATTCCCGCGGCAGGGTGGTTGTCGATGTCCTGTCCGGCTACAAAGATTCGTCTACCAGACGCCTGCCGCGTCGCCAAACCGGCAGACCCGATCACAGAAGGACGATAATGCCGGCCATTCATTCCGTCGCGGTGTTCTGCGGCTCGCGTTCCGGTTCCAATCCCGCCTTTTCCGCAGCAGCGCGAGAGCTGGGCCGCGGTCTGGCCGACTCCGGCATGCGCCTGGTGTACGGCGGCGGCCGGGTCGGGCTGATGGGCGCGGTGGCCGACGCCGTGCTGGAGGCTGGCGGCCAGATCATGGGCGTGATCCCCGAATTCCTCACGCGGCGGGAGGTCGCGCATACCGCCGTCGATCTGACCGTGACCGACAGCATGCACAGCCGCAAGCAGCGCATGTTCGCAGAGGCTGATGTGTTCGTGTCGCTTCCCGGTGGGCTCGGGACGCTGGACGAGACCATCGAGATCATCACCTGGCGCCAGCTCGGATTGCATGACAAGCCGATCGTGTTGTGCGACATCGCGGGGTCGGCGGCGCCACTGCGTTCCGTGATCGACGCCGCGATCGACAATGGCTTCGCCCCACCGCAAGTGCGCGATCTGTTCTTGGTTGCCCAGGGTGTGCCGGCGCTGTTGCGATGCTTACGCGGACTGCTACCCGGGGCCGACGTGAGTGCGGACCGTTTCTGATCTTCCTCGGAGTTGCCTGCTGGAACGCGGCCGCCCCGCGACCGGTTAACCTGCGCGCGGTGCAAACGTCCCCATCCGCCTGGGCGAAATCACGCGTTTCGCCCCCTCCTCCCATCCCCCCTCTCACGTACCAGGGGATTCGCGCGTCTCGTTTCATCTCATTTCAGGCAACCTGCCCTCGTGGACGGCATGGGATCGCCTCATTCCCCTGCAAAAAGCAATTGGCCGGGGGGTTTGTAGTCGCAGTTCCCATTCGGACGGTGACGACATCAACCGGCCAATCGCATCCCGACCTCTCACCCCCGCACCGGCTGCCCCACCGCCTCCGTATCGAGCCGCACCTGGCGCCTGTGATCGCCTTCGCGCCAGCTCACCCAGACCGTCACGTCGTACAGCGCCAGCGGCTGCGCCGGCGTACCGAGGGGACCGCCGGCACCCAAAGACACTGTCGTCACATGGAGGTGCCAGCGATAGCCGCCTCCGTCGTCGCCCTGCCAATTTCCTGGCATCAGTGCGCCGCCATGGGTTGCCATCGCCAGGTGGGAGCGCGCGCGCACCAGCGCCTCATCGTAGCGCGCTGCCGTCTGCGAGGCGTTCAACGCGTCGATCGCGCCCCGAAGCATCACGCCAAGCGCCAGCGCGGCGATGATGATTGCGATCAGCACCTCAAGCAAGGTGAAGCCGCGCGCATCACGCATGGTCAATGCTGCACTGCCGCGCCGAACAAGCGGGTGGCAGACGCGATCACCTGCAGGCGATAGGTCGCCGCCAGCGGCGCCTGGTGCGAATGGTAGTACCCCACCGCGCGCAGCAGGTCGCCGCCGGCCTCGGCCAGGTAAAGCCGCATGATCGCGCCGGCCGCCGCGACATTGAAGCATGGATCGGCAAGCAATTGCGCCTCCACCACGGCCGGTGCCATGCCGGTTTGCGCCGCGAGCGGCTGCACCCACCGCGTATTCACTTGCATGACACCCAGGTCTCGTGACCCGTCCTTGTTCACGTGCACCACGCCCGGCCGGCCGCCTTCCACCGCCTGGATCGACGGCAGCACGCGCGGCGGCAGGTGATAGAACGCCGCAACGCCCGCCATGCAGGCCAAGAATGGAATTGTCATGGACGCCTCCAGCACGAAGCGATTATTGCTACCCTGCGCCGCAACCGCACGAGAATCAGCCGATCGGTGAGCCTATGCGTCCCCCCAACCGTTCTCCGCGAAACCCCCAGCGTCCCACGCCGCATGACGCCGGCTTCAGCCTGCTGGAGTTGCTCGTCTACATCACCATTGTCGGTTTGCTCATCGGAATGGTGGGGCCGGCACTGATGCGGCAATTGGGATCCGCCCGCACCTCCGTTGCCCATCAGTCGATCGAGCGGCTCTCTTCCGTACTCGACATGTACAAACTGGACGTCGGCAGCTATCCGACGACAGACCAGGGCCTCGAGGCGCTGCTGAAGCAGCCGACCGATGTCGACAACTGGAATGGCCCGTACCTGAAGGGCACCAAGCCGCCACTTGACGCATGGAACCACCCCTACGTGTATCGTGAGCCCTCCACCCGACCGGACCATGACTACGACCTTTGCTCCAAGGGACCGTCGGGTGACGCCAGCGGCGAGGGGATGATCTGCAACAACTGACCACCTGTTAACCACTCTGGGAGAAGCGCGATACAGCCCGCGCCATGTCATTGCGAATCGCCACCGACCCCGTAGCGGACCCGCGATTGGATGAAAACGTCCTCCCGATCCGCCTTTTCTGGGGAAGCTTTCTCCTTATTTCTCGCCAGGGGCAAAGCGACGAAGCAACCCCGGTCGGGGGGCTCCGAACCGTGCGTGCGCCGGCACGACCGAGATTGCTTCGTCGCCTTGCTCCTCTCAATGACATTCTTTATGCCGTGGCGCAGTTCTCTGATCCTGGGTCATACATCCGGTAATGATACCGAGCGAAGCTGTCATTGCTGCAAGTCCCGCTGGATCTTCTGAATAATCTTCGCATTCGGATCTGCCGAACCCGATGATGGCAGATGGTTCAATTGTTGTGGCACCGCCGCGGCGTTGATCAGTTGCTCGCGCATGTCTTCGGTTAGCGCCCGTGCGTCGCGCTGGTCATGGATGACATGGGGTGTCAGCAGCATCAGCAATTCGGTACGCTGGCGCGTATTGTTCTGGTCGCCCGCCAGCGCGCCCAGGATGGGAACGTCCTTAAGCCATGGAATACCCTGGTTGCCGGTACTGGTGTTGTCGCTGATCAGCCCCGCCAGGCCGACCGTCTGGCCGTCCTGCACCACCACGCGCGAACTGATGCTGCGATCGAAGAACGTCGGCGAGTTGATCCCCGGCGTGGTGAGAGTCGTGGAGACATCGCTCACCTCCTGCGAAATGTCCAACGTCACCAGCCCGCCACTGTTCACGCGCGGCGTCACATCCAGCACCACACCGGTCTGTTGGTAGTTGATCGAGTTGACCACTGGGGCATTGGCGGATTCCGTGCTCTGGGAGGTCTGGCTCAGATACGGAACGACGTTGCCCACCTGGAGGCGCGCGGGCTGGTTGTCCAGCACCAGCAATTCCGGCGAGGACAGCACCCGCACCGTCGTTACCGCTTGCAGCGCGTTCAGCGCGAACGGAGCACCGCCGGAACCGGTTCCGCCGATGAAGAACCCGGGAAAATTCAGGTTGAGCTGCGCCTGCGCCGGTGTCTGCACGTTTTGCTGCGATGCGAAGTTCAGGACGCCGTTGAGGCCGCCTGACCGGAAGAAGAACTGGGTGCCGTATTGGAGATTGTCGTTGAGCTGCACCTCGGCGATCACCGCGTCGATACGGACCTGCAGCGGCAGGATATCGATTTTGCGCAGCATCGCGTCGATCGTGTCGTTCTCCTGGCCGGTGCCGTAGATCAGCAGCGCATTGTTCTGCCGATCGGGAATGATGCGCAGCGTGTCTTCCGTGGCTTCGGCGGTCCCGCCGCCGCCGAGCGGCCCAGCCAACGGGGTCGCGGCGGTCGGCAGCGGGGCTCCCTGGGCCTGGGCCGCAGCCTGCGGTACCTGTGACAACGGTGAGGCGCCCGACGCGGCTCCGCCAACGCCGAACGGGCCGCCGCCGGTAATTCCGCTTTGGCCGAGCGTGCCCGACGCTCCGCTCTGGCCCAACACGCCGCCCGCCCCGCCGAAGGCCTGCATCCCGCTGCCTGCCCCCGTCTGGGCTCGCAACTGGCTTATCGGCTGCGCTGTCACGTTGTTCGGCGTAAAGGCCTGCTGCAGCACATACGCCACGTCCTCGGCCGCACTGTTCTGCAGGTAATAGACGTGCCAGCTTCGGATCGTGCGGCGGCGCTCGCCTTGCACCAGGCTGTAGACTCGCCGTACCTGGTCGATCTCCCTCGGATTGCTCGCGATCACCAGCACAGCATTGACTCGCGTCATCGGCACGACGCGGAGCTGCCCTGCCAGCGCGCCTCCGGTCTGGCCACGGAAAGCGTCCTGTAAGGCGGACGCGAAGTCCTTCACACCGCCGTCATCCACGGGCAACAGCGCGTAGGACTGACCCGCCAGCACGTTCACGTCGAACGAACGGATCAGGCCGACCAGGCTGTCCCGCGCGTCAGGCGACCCACTGACCAACAATGTGTTGCTGGCGGGAACAACGGCGATCTTGCCTCCCTCGCCGACGAAGGGCTGCAACACTTTCGCCAGGTCCTCCGCGGCAACGAAATGCAGCGGCACCGCCAGGATGCCAGCAGTTCCCGCTTCAGCGGCAATCGCGGCAGCCTGCGCTGTTGGCACGACGCGATACAGCGAGCCTGCCTGCACCAACGCCGCGCCGTTCTCCGCGAGCAGCGACTGCAAAACCGACAGAAGCTGCGACCGTGCCAACGGCTGTTGCGTGCGCAGCGTGGCCGTCCCGTGCACGGCCGGGTCGATGGTGTAGTTAACCTTCAGGATGCTGCCGAGGATCTGCGCCACCACTTCCCGAATGTCGGTGTCCGCGAAGTCCAACGAGATATCGCCGCCGGCTGGGCCAGACCACGCTGGAGGCACGCCTTGAACCGCCGGCGTGCCATAGGAAACGAGCGGCGGATGCAAGGCCTGGGGCGAACCGACATTGCCGTTGACACGGCGCGGCGCGGCCGAGAGTTGGGCTTCGGGAAACGGCTGAGGCAATGGCGTCACGATCAGCGGCCGTTGCGGAGTGCAACCGGCCAGAACACTCGCCACCAGCAGCGCCGCCGGCAAGGCGCGGCAGCGTGCGCGGCGAATCGCTGCCCCAGGGTTCGGCGGCGGACGCCAGGCGTTCATCATCGGCATCATCGTCGCGAAGATAATCCAATCTGTTGTCCCGCCGGGGCGGAACCGGTCGTCGACGCAGGCGATGACTCGAAACTTGGCTGCAGCGTCTTGGCGCCGTCCGGACCGCGGATTCTGACTGTACCGATGCTGATGGACTGAACAGTCCAGGCGTCGACCTTGCCGCCCTCGGTCACCACCAGCGGCTTGCCTCCCCCTGTCGCGAAAATGGCAGTGCGGCCGAACGGCCCGACCAGCACGCCGGTCAACCGCGGCAATCCTGGCGGCGCATCCCTGCCGCCCGTAATCGCCGTCGGCAACGGGGCTGCGCGCCGGTCGGGACTGAACAAAGGCCGTGCCAGGATCGTGCTTACCCATTCGGCGGTATGGTCCGGCGCCGCCGTTTGCAATGCCGTGATTTGGATCGGGCGAAGTAGAACCCGCGCTGGCTGCCGCGCGGAAAACGCGCCGAACTCCCAGGCCACGGTCGCAGCAAGCAGGCAAGCCGCGACCGGCAGTGTGGCGATCGCCGGACGGATCACGGCGGCTCCCCTGCGGAGGCAGACCGGAACGCGAGCAAGGTGAAACTCGCGATGATCGGGACTGCCGCTGCGTGGTTCGGCTCCGGTTGCGCGTGCAGCACCAGATCGTCGATCAGCATGCGCGGTCGCCCTCGGCTGGCGGCTCGGAGGAATTCGATCAGCACGGGCCAAGGCGCCGTCGCCGCGACGCGTAGCCCGATCCGCCGGTACGCACCCTGTGCTTCGGCGGGCAACGTCTCCATGCTGGCCAGGCTGATGCCCGCGGCAACCGCCATGGCCTGCACGTTGCTCTGCATCGCCGCCGCGGCCATCGCATCAGTACCGCCGGGCAACACTGTCATGGTGGCGGGGCGAACGCCAGTGACGCGATCACGCTCCAACTCCGGCAGGGTCGCAGCAGCCTCTTGCATGTGCTGCAACAGCACACGGCGCTGCGCCAGTTCCTCGCTCCCCTCGTGGTACAAGGCGATCAGCGGCGCGGCCACCGCGAACCATGCGGCGCACACCACGCTCAGCGTCAGCGCCGCTGCGAGGAGCCGGCCACGAAGGCCTTCAGGCAGTGTCATGTCCATCGCGCTAGGGGGCCAGTTCGGCGTGGATCACGAATTCCTCTGCGTGGCCATCCTGGGTGCGGGTGACCGGAGCAGCGAAGGCGGGATTGCGGAACGCCGGGTCGGCTGACAACGCAAGGATCAACCGCGCCGCCGCAGGCGATTGGCCGCTCAGGCCAAGCTTGCCGCCGTGCAGGGTAAGCTCGGTCAGGTAAGAGTCGTCCGGCACGATGTCGGTGACCGCCGCCAGCACCTGCAACGCGTCTCCCACATGCGATTGCTCTGCCGTCAGCGCATCGGCATTGACCACCTTGGCAGCGATGCGCTGGCGCAATGCCTCCACCCGGTCGACTTTCGGGGCAAGCGCGGCAATCGCACGTTCGGTTGCGGCGCGGGACAGTGCCTGTGTGATGAAGGGGGTGACGACAGCGGCGATCGCGAGCGCGGCGACCACGCCGGTCATGGCCCGGATGCTCTTGCGCCCTCCGCGTTCCCGGCGCGATGCGGCAAGGGCAATGCGGCGGAGCGTTCCATCGGCGGCGCTCGCTTCGACCCAGGTTGGCGCCACGCCGGCGCGCCGCAACAAGTCCAGGCAAGGCTGCAGCGCACGACGCGGCACCAGCGACAGCCGCACACGCAGTTGGCGTTGCGCCACGTCACGTTTCACCACCGCGGCGTGCCAGACGACGTCTGACGCCCCGAACGGCGTCAGCCGGTCCATTTCATAGCCAATGACCCGGTTGAGGTCGCGCTCTGCCGCGAGCGGCAGGTCTACCGGGCGTTCCAACAGCGTCCCTGGTTCCGCGCGAATTATGATATGGCGCGGCCGGCGGCGAGTTTCCGCAATGGCGGACACGAGGCCGCCGCTATCGGGATGGTACTCGCCAAGCGGCGTCTCGCGTGCGCCATGTCGTGACGACACCGTCACGTGCCGGCTGCCGATTGTGACGACCAAGGCGGCCATGCGATCGCCGTTTGGTAGCAGGCGTTGCGGCACGAATGTCCGCATCTGCCTCGCCCACCACAACACGATCTCACGCAGCATGTCCCGGTCTCAACTCACCTGTAATGGCTGGCGCTTGGCATGCTCGCGCGGCAGCCGTCAGCCGCCGCCGCGACTTGAACGTCATAAAGCTTCATCGTCTAACTTGCAAAACTGCCGCGTTACCCGCCGCCTGCCGCCGCAATGTCGTTGAGGCTCAGCATCGCGCTCAGCAACGAGGTGACGATGCCGGCAACCGCAGCGCCCATCAGGATGGTGATGGCAGGCACCATGAGCGAAACCAGGCGCTGAATCACAACGCGGGAGCGCTCCTCGTGGATCTCGGCTGCATGCAACGCCATCTGGCCCAACCGCGCGGTCTCTTCTCCGAGCCGCAGCAGATGGATGGTGCGCACGGGCAGCACCGAAGCCTCGGCCAGCGGCTGCGACAGGCTGCCGCCGCCACGCGCGCTGCGGCTGGCATTGTCGAGCGCCGCAACTGCGGCGAGATTGCCCAGCGTGCCGCTGGTGATCTCCAGTGCACCAATCAGCGGCACACCGTTCACCAGCAACGTGCCAAGCGCGCGGGTCAAACGAGCCGCCAGCAGCTCTCGTTGCAACGGCCCCACGACGGGAATGCGCAGCAGCAGACGGTCAACGACAAGGCGGGGTCCCGGGCGGCGCAGTGCCGCCGCGACGACCAGACCCAGCATCAAAAATGCCAGCAACAGCAGGACACCCCAGTTCGCGACGAAGGCGCCCATGTCGACAAGGAATTGAGTGGAGTCCGGCAATTTCGCGCCGTTTTGCTCAAACAATGGAACAAATTCGGGCAGCACCTGCGTCAACAGCAGCGCGATCGCGCCGACCGAGGCAACCCCGAGCAAGCACGGATAGATCAGCGCAGACGTAACCGTCGCTACAGTCCGCCGCTGTTGCTCCAGCAACTCGGCAACGCGGGCAAGAGCTTCGGCCAAACGGCCGCTCGCTTCACCGGCGCGCACCATGCCGACGTAAAGTCGGGAGAAGCTACTTTGCTCGCGCGAGAGTGCGGCAGAAAGCGGCGAACCGTCCCGCACCGCGTTATGCAGCCGCGAAACGACGCGCTGAACGCGCGGGCTGGGTATGCTGTCCAACAGGTATCGTAGAGCGTGATCAAGATCCTGGCCGGCGGCGAGCATAGTCGCGAGTTCACGCGTCAAATCGGCGACCTGCTGCGCCGACAGCCCGCGGCGCGGCAGCAACTCCGCATGCAGCAGCGGCCCAAGCAAGCCTCTCTGCGTCAGCGGGTCGGCTCGTAGCGGCAGACTGCCTTGGCGCTGCAGCAATGCCACGACCTCAGCTTCGCTCCCGGCCTCCAGCACACCGCGGTGCAGTTCACCTCCTGCGCCTACCGCGGTGTAGCGGAATTGCGGCATCGTCAGGCACTGCGGCGCCGGCAGCGCCGCTCGAAAGAGTGGAGCGGATACATAGACCAGATTGTACTTGTTGCGTCCCGCTGCGCAAGTGACAGACTGGCGACGTGACAGACTGGCGACGTGACAGACTGGCGGCGTGACAGACTGGCGACGTGACAGACTGGCGGCGTGACAGACTGGCGACGTGACAGACTGGCGGCGTGACAGACTGGCGGCGTGACAGACTGGCGACGGCGTGGCGCACCATGACGCCTGTTCCTGGGACCGCGCATCATTGGAGTTGCACTCGCGCGATAGATTGCTTCACAAGAATCCGGATGGCAGTGGACTTGAAGCGGATGAAAGCGACACGCCGCCGCTCCAGTGATAAAGTGACGTGGTCGCCGATGCCGCCCAGCGGAGACAGTCGATGCCGCCATCCGGTGTGCTGATCTGGACGCCTCTGCTGGCGGCCCCGTTCGTCGGCAGCTCGCTTGCCGTTGTGATCAAACAACAGTGTGCGCACGGTTCGTTCGCAACCTTCGTCTGTCCAACATGCGGCACATCAGTCCGGTTGCTCGACTTCCTGCCATTCTCTGGCCTTTCCGCGGCGCGCCCGCGTTGCACTCATTGCCCCGGTGCGAGCGGCTGGTTCCAGCCTGCGGTCGCATTGGCCACATCCACGGTCGCGGTGATCGGCATCCTCGCCGCCCGAACGCCGCCGTCGGCATGGATCAACTGCGCCTTGGGATGGGCCCTGCTGACGCTGGCGTGGATCGATGCTTCCTGCTTCGTATTGCCAGATCTGCTGACGCTGCCTTTGGTGCTGGCCGGATTGGGTGTGACGCTCGCAACCGTGCCTGATGCCGCGTTCTGGCACGCGCTCGGCGCGGCGGCCGGCTATCTCGCATTGCGGAGTATCGCTCTGGCGTATCGCGCGTTGCGGAGGCGCGAAGGACTGGGTGGAGGCGATGCCAAATTGCTCTCGGCCGCCGGCGCCTGGCTGGGCATCGCGGCCTTGCCGTCGCTCGTCATGACCGCCGCAACAACAGCACTCGCCTGCGCCTGCCTTGCCGCCATCGCCGGCCGCTCGATTCGGGCAACAACGGCGGTGCCGTTCGGTCCGTTTCTCGCCGCTGCTTTCTGGTTGCTTTGGCTATATGGACGGGCATGGCACCTGACATGAGCGATCGCCGTCAGAACGGCTTCAGTCTGCTCGAAATGATCGTGGTCCTGGCGATCCTGGGACTGGCGCTGGGACTTGTCCTCACGCGCGGCCCGATGCACAGCCCGCGGCTGGACGTGCAGGTAGCAGCACGCGATCTGGCCGGCGCGTTGCGTGTGGCTCGTGGACGCGCCATTGCCGAGAACCGCCCTGTCGCCGTGGCGTTTGCAGGCAATCTCTATCGAATCGACGGTTCAGCGGTACAGCAGGTCCCCAGGGACGTGACGTTGACGGGCAGTGCGGCAATCCGCTTTACGCCCGATGGCAGTTCATCCGGCGGAATCGTTATGGTGGCCGCTGCCGCATTGCGAACGGCGGTCCTGGTGGATTGGCTCACCGGCCGCGTACATATGCGGCAGGAGCCGTGATCGCAGCGGAGGAGCCGTGATCGCAGCGGGTTGGCCCAACGCGGCGACGGATCGGCGCCGCGTTCCTGTCACGGTGCACGAAGCCGTTCCCGGCGAAGGCCGGCGGCGCGTCATCCAAGGCTCCGAAATCGGCAAACGACGCCTGCCGTAGATGGCAGGGCGCTCTATTTACACGCAGCCCTTTGGCCCACCGTCACGGCAGCCTGCCTCAGCTCCGGCGTGGCATGGGGGAACTCCGTGTGCAATTTGGTCAGCGTGTCGCACGCAGCGCGCTTCTCGTTGATCGACGCCAGCGAGTACGCCAACCCGATCAGTGCCTCCGGCGCGTGTGTACCCCTGCGATTGCGGTTGTAGGTGTCGTCGTAAGCAATTGCCGCCTGCGGGAACTTGCGTTGGCCTGCCAACGCCTCGGCCAGCAGGTATTGTGCGTCATAGGCCCGTGCGGATGTCCTGAACTTGGCAAGCACTTCACGGGCCGCCGCCTCGGCCGCCGGGTAATCGCGGCGGTCCAGGGCGAGTTCGCCATCACGTAGCGCCAACTCTGGCGTGTGCGGCACGGGCTGTGCGGCAGTCGGCTGGTTGGCCTGCGCCCGGGTCGCACCCAACGGGGCAGGGGGGGGACTCAGCCTCTGGTCAGGCAGCGTCATTGGGGGCTGTGCGGGGGCGCCCGGCACGGGACCCGTTGCCGCCTCGGGTCCTGCCGCAGGCGGCGCCTCGCCCTGTGCGCCGGCTCCACTCTGGCCGCCGTTTTGGACCTGGAACGCCAGGTCGCCGATGCGTTTGTTCAGGTCGGCGTTCTGCTGATTCACCTGGTTCTGCAGGTCATCGATCCGGCCGCGCAGGTCGCGCACCTGGCCCTCCAGCGACTGCACCTGAGTCAGCAACTCGGGCACCAGGTCGTTTCCACCACCCCCGGATGCAGGCTGCTGCGGATAGCCCGACTGGCCGAGATACGAACCGCCATTGCCCTGATTCACCTGTTGCTGCAACGCCTGCACCTGCTGTTGCAACTGGTAGATCTGGTTGCGCAGCTCGATCTCGTCGCGGTTCTGGGCCGCCGCCGGCCAGCTTGTCAGCAACAGGCCGGCCAGGGCCAGGGTCCAGATCGGCAGCCACCGCATGCGCACCTCCCTCGACAAGGCCCGCAAGCACGAGCCCATACAAACGCCAAACCGGCGGCCCTGGGGCCGCCGGTTCCAGCATGACAGGAACTCCGGCTTCTCTGTAGCCCGGGTGCGGCCAGAAAATGGTTACGCCCCAGACCGCGAGCGCCGGTCTGCGCCCGGTGCGCCGCTCACTTCACCGAGGTGATGGCGTTGCGATTCTGCGCCCAGCATTGCTCGTCGTCGGTCGTGCAGGTCGGGCGGTCCTTGCCGTAGCTGATCGTCGTGATGCGAGACTGCGCCACGCCCTTGGCCACCAGATAGTTCGCGGCCGAATGAGCACGGCGCCAGCCGAGCGCGAGGTTGTACTCTTCGGTGCCGCGGTCATCACAGTTGCCGGCGACCTGCACCATCACGTTCTGGTACTTGCCCATCCAGGCGGCCTGGCGGTCCAGCGTGGCGCGGGCATCCGGCTTCAGGTTGGACCTGTTGAAGTCGAAAAACACCCGATCGCCGACATTGGCGACAAGGTCTTCCTCGCTGCCGGGCACCGGACCGGAAGTGACGGCCGCTGCGCCAGTGCCCGTCTGGGCGGTTTTCGTCTGCTGCGCGCACGCCGCCAACAGGGCGACGGCCGCGAAGGCGCCGAGAATTTTTATGTTCATCAGGTTTCGTCCCTGGTAGAGGGGTGCAGGCGGGGGGTAGGCACATTTCAGCGCACGCAACGGTAATCCGTTCCGCGAGCGCGGCACAATTGCGTGCGCCAAGCGAGGCGGTCAAGTTCACGATACCTTATGAATCGGTATGGCTGGCAAGCCACAAGCAGGTGTCGCTTTCGCGCAACAGCGGCTGCACTAAAATCGCGCGTCATCGGGGCTATGCGAGTGCCGCACGAGGCGCGATATGGGTGTGTCATGCAGCACCGGACGATTACCCATGCCTGAAACGCATCGCAGCCGCATCCTGATCATCGGTTCCGGCCCAGCCGGCTACACGGCGGCGATCTACGCGGCGCGCGCGAACCTTGAGCCTCTGCTGGTCGCCGGCCTGGAACCGGGCGGCCAACTGACGATCACCACGGATGTCGAGAACTATCCTGGCTTCGCCGACGTGATCCAGGGACCGTGGCTGATGGAGCAAATGGCAGCACAGGCCGCGCATGTGGGCACGCGCATTGTGACGGACGTGATCGTGGAGGCGGATTTCTCCGCCCGCCCGTTCCGTTGTCGCGGCGACTCCGGCGATACCTACGTGGCGGACGCGATCATTCTTGCGACAGGTGCCCAGGCGCGCTGGCTGGGTCTGGAGTCGGAGCAGCAGTTACAGGGGCGCGGGGTATCGGCGTGCGCTACCTGTGATGGGTTCTTCTATCGCGGCAAGCGGGTGGCCGTGGTGGGCGGCGGCAATACCGCGGTCGAGGAGGCGCTGTACCTGACCCACCACGCCGACGACGTCACCCTGATCCACCGCCGCGGCGCGCTGCGCGCCGAGAAAATCCTGCAGGCGCGCTTGTTCGCCCATCCCAAGATCAGCGTGGTCTGGAACCATGTGGTGGAGGAAATCCTGGGCGGCGGGATGCCGGAAACCGTGGTGGGCGCGCGACTTCGCGACGTGGACTCCGGCGCCTTCGCCGAACTGCCGGTGGACGGCGTGTTCATTGCCATCGGCCATACCCCTAACACGGCAATCTTCGCCGGCCAGGTCGCCATGGACGCCGATGGCTACGTGGTGACGGTGCCCGGCAGCACGCGCACCTCGCGGCCGGGAATCTTCGCCGCGGGCGACGTGCAGGACAAGGTGTTCCGTCAGGCCGTCACCGCTGCGGGGACCGGTTGCATGGCGGCGCTGGAGGCGGAGAAGTTCCTGGCCGAGGAAGCTGTGGGACCGGCGAATGAAGCCAGGATGGCGGCTGATTGACCGCGCCCCGAACCGCAGCGTCCCACGGAAGCTACGCTCAGGAAAGAAATTGGCGGCATGTCCGGCTCTTTTTGCCAAACGACGTGATTAGCCCCTACAGACTCGCAGCAGATCGTTTAGCATCAACGATTACGGCCGGGCCGGGCGAGACCATCGCGGCAGATCGACCGGTCCGGCGCGGCGATCCGGCGGAGGAGAGAGAGGTCTGATGGACTGGGACAAGCTGCGGGTATTCCATGCGGTCGCCGAAGCCGGCAGCTTTACTCATGCTGGTGACACGCTGAACCTGAGCCAGTCGG
This sequence comes from Acetobacteraceae bacterium, assembly GCA_035523995.1. Classification (GTDB taxonomy): domain Bacteria; phylum Pseudomonadota; class Alphaproteobacteria; order Acetobacterales; family Acetobacteraceae; genus JASHVB01. The sequence continues at coordinate 41,722 of DATKPQ010000011.1, forward strand.
CGGTCTCGCGGCAGATCTCCGCCCTGGAGGAGGCGCTGCAGGTTCCACTGTTCCATCGCCACGCCCGCGGCCTGATTCTGACCGAGCAAGGTGAGGCGCTGAACCGCACGGTACGCGAGGTATTCGCCAAGCTGGCAATCACCGAGGCCTTGCTGACCGAAAGCCGCGAGAAGCCGGCCGGGCGCCTGAAAGTGACCACGACAGTCGGGTTTGGTTCGTCCTGGCTGGCAGAGCGCCTACAGGCCTTCCTGGAGGCATATCCGGACGTGTCGATCTCCTTGCTGCTTGACGATTCGGACCTGGACCTCGCCATGCGCGAGGCGGACGTGGCGATTCGAATGCACCCGCCGAAGCAGCCGGACCTGGTGCAGCGGCATCTCATGACGATCGAGTATCGCGTGTACGCCTCGCCGGAATACCTGAAGAAACAGGGCGTGCCGCAACGCGCCGAGGATCTCGATGCGCACAAGCTGATCCTGTTCGGCGATTACCGCCCGCCAGTCTCCGACATCAATTGGCTGGCCGAGGCCGGCCGCCGCCCTGGCAGTGCGCGTCGCGCCTTGCTGGAGGTGAACAATCTGCACGCCGTGTTGCTGGCGATACGCTCCGGGCTCGGGATCGGCGCGGTGCCCGACTTCATGGCGCCGGAGACGCTCGACCTGGTGCGCGTCCTGCCCGAGCTGAAATCGCCGAAGATCGACGTGTTCTTCGTGTATCCCGAGGAATTGCGCAATTCGAAACGGGTCGCGGTGTTCCGAGATTTCCTGCTGGCGCGCCTTGCAGAGCGCCACTGAGGCGCCGCAGCCAAACTACCGTTCCAGTCGACGCAGCATTCATGCGGACCGCGTCATGGCGGGCGGGCGCCCGCCATCCACGACTCCTTCGCGGCACCAGCGGCGCGTAGAAAGGCAGTCGTGGATGGTGCGCCGTCGCGCACCATACCGCAGGCCTCGACGATACCGCGCTACAGCGGCTTCAGCGGCGGCGCCTCTCCGTCCGGCAGTGGCACCTGGGCGACATTCAGCACCATCGACACGAGGCTGTAGTATCCAACCGCCCCCACCAGATCCATCACCCCCCGCTCGCCGAAGCGGCTCTTGATCGCTTCGTAAGCCACATCAGACACATGCCCCTTCGCCAGCAGTTCAGTGACGAAATCGAACACGGCCGTCTCGTCGGCATCCATCCCCGGCGGGCGCGTATCGGCCGCGACGGCATCAAGGATGTCCGGCTTCAGCCCTGCCTGGATCCCCAGCCGCCGGTGTGCGAAGAACTCATATTGCGCCGTCCATTTGCGGCCGGCCATGCAGATCGCCAGCTCGTTCAACTTCTGCGGCAGCGACGTACCGAACCGCACATAGGCTCCCACCCGTTGCACCAGGTCGCATAGTTCCGGGCTACGTACCAGCGCATTGAACGGCCCACGCAGCCCGGCGCCGCGAGGCCCCGACTGGATCGCGTCCAGCACCTTCTTTTGCTCCGGCGTCAATTGATCCGCCGGAATCGGCGGCAGGCGTCCCTCGATAGCCATCAGTCTCGCTCCCTTGTTCGCGATTACGGCATCGCTGCAGTCAGGCCGCCATCGACGACGATCTCGGTGCCGGTGATGTACCGCGCCTCGTCGGAGGCCAAAAACAGCACGGCGTGGGCGACGTCCCAGGCGTCGCCCATGCGGCCCATCGGGACAGCGCGATGGCGTGCCTCGATCAGCGCATCGAGATCGTTGTTGCCGACCGTCTTGGCCAGACGCGTCGCCACCAGCGGCGTGTGCATCAGTCCCGGCACAACGGTATTCACCCGGATGCCGTGCTTCGCATAGGCCCCCGCCGTCGACCGCGAGAACTGGATCACGCCCGCTTTCGAAGCGCTGTAGCCGACATGCACCCGCCCCGAGGCGAAATCGTTGCGCATGCCCGCGACCGAGGAAATGTTGACGATCGCGCCCTTGCCTTGCTTCAGCATCTCCGGGATCGCGTATTTGCAGCCGAGGAACGCTGTTTTCAGATTGAAGTCGATCTGCCGGTCCCAGACCTCCTCCGGCATCGACACGGGATCCCCCGGCGCCGACCCACCCACATTGTTCACCAGCACGTCCAGTCTGCCGAAGCGTGCCATGCAGGCCCGCACCATGTTTTCGACATCGGCAGCCAACGTCATGTCGGATCCATGGACCGCGCTGGCGCCCCCCTCAGACTGGATGATCCCGCGTGTCTCTTCCGCGGCAGACGGGTTGATGTCCACCAGGAACACTGCCGCGCCCTGGCGCGCCAGCAGCGTCGCGGTCGCCTTGCCGTTGCCCCAGCCGGGCCCCACCGAACCCGCGCCGGTGACAATCGCAACCTTCCCCGCCATGGAGAGCATCGGCCCGCTTCCTTCCCGCTCCGGCGGCGCAGCCTATACCCCCGCGCTGGCAGACGCTAACCCACGCTCTCCGCTCACGTGTCCGGCCATTTACCCTTTATTCATAATCGCGCGGCCATGCTGCGCCCGTGCCGGGAAAACTCAGCGCCGTCGTCATCTCGTACAATCGGGCCGCGGTGATCGGCACCTGCCTGCGCGCGCTCGGCTTCGCCGATGAAGTGATCGTCGTCGACAAGTCTTCCACCGACGCCACACCGCAGATCGCGGCCCGCTACGCCGACCGCGTCATCTCCGTGCCCTGGACGCCCATTGTCGAGGACACCCGTGCTTTCGCGTCAGACCAATGCTCCGGCGACTGGATCCTAAGTCTGGACGACGATGAATGCCTGAGCCCGGAGGCCGCCACCGTCATCCGCACCGAACTCGCTGCGCCGCGCGCAGATATCTATTTCCTGCCGAAGCGGCACTACATCCTCGGCGTCCACGATGAGGCCGCATACTACTGGCCGGAGTATCACCCGCTATTGTTCCGCCGCGGCGCCATCGAATTCACCGCCACGGTGCATGGCGGCATGCAGCTTCGTTCGGACCGGACGCTGCATTTGCCGCCGGAAACCGGCGTGGTCATCCATCACCTCTCGCACCGCAACGTGTCGGAGTGGATCGAGAAGTGCAACCGCTACACCTCGCGCGCCGACCGGCGGCGGCCGATGCACGACGGCAACGGACTTGCCGCTTTCGCCCATGCCCGAATCGAGCATTGGCAATCGCGATCGCAGAACACGAACCCTGGCGGTTATCCAGCCGCCATGGCGGTATTGCGTGCGGTGTACGACATCGTTGACCGGCTGAAGACATGGGAAGAGGAACGCGGCCTCGATGGCACGGTGGCCTTCGCGCAGCTTTGCCACGAGTTGGATGCCGCGTACGCCGCAGGGCCGCTCGCGGCACCGCGCATCGCGGCCGTGTCGCGCGCCGCGCCACCATCACCCATGCCACAGGAGGACGCCGCCCAGGCAGCGCTTCTCGCGCGCATGGCCGATTTGCGTACTCAATGCGACGCTCTGCATACGGAGGCAGCACGCTGGGAAGACGAAGCCTCGCGCTTGAGCGCCGAAACATCGCGTCTGGACGCGGAAGCATCGCGTCTCGCCACGGCACTCGTGGACGCCGCCAGCCGCCACCGCCACGCGGAGCATGCGCTCATTGCGGACGCCCAGACAGCGCGGCGCCGTGCGGAGGTGGCAGAGCGAGACGCGATCACGGCAAGCGCCGACGCCGCTACGATGCGCGCGCGGCTCGCGGCTATCGAGTCCAGCAGGAGCTGGCGCGCCACGTCCGCCATCCGGCGAATCGGCGAACGTATCAAGCGTATCGCACAACGCAGCTCGCCGCGCCGGATCGAATCTGCCTTGTATGAATGGTCGGAGTGAGAGGATTCGAACCTCCGGCCCCAGCGTCCCGAACACTGTGCTCTACCAGGCTGAGCTACACTCCGGCCAGGCCGCCGGGTATAGCGGCGGCCCCCGCAGCCCGCAAGAAACAACCCTCCCCCGCTATCGACAGAGGCAACACGCACCAGCCCTTTGCGGGAACCTCCCGCAAGGGGCGGGAGAGCTCTTTGCGAACGCCTGCAACGTCATTGACAAATCAGTGCCAACCAGCCGATTGCGCGTCATGGCCTGATCCCTGCGGAGTGCCTTGACCCCATCCCACGATACAGCGCCGCGGCTGGCGGACCGCTGGGCCGATCTGCGCCTGCGGGTGCTGTCGGCCTCCATTCTCATTCCGCTGGCGCTGATCAGCATCTGGCTTGGTGGCCTTTTGTTCGCGCTGGTCCTGTTGGCCGCCACCGTCGGAGGCGCCGTCGAATGGACCGAGATGGTCCGCGCCGGTCGGGCTTCCACCGCGGCGCTGGCCGCCGGCATGCTCTACATCCTGCTCGCCGCCGCAGCGCTGCTTTGGCTGCGCGCCGATCCGGCCGTTGGCCGCACCAACCTCCTGTTCCTGCTGTCTCTGGTATGGGCAAGCGATATTGGCGCCTACGCTGCCGGACGCGCGATCGGCGGCCCCCGCCTGGCACCGCGCATTTCTCCTGCCAAGACCATCGCCGGCGCGATTGGCGGATTGCTGGCCGCTGTGGCAGTGGGGACGATTGCCGCCGCTGCCTCATCCACCCACTTTGTCATCGCGGGCGCGTTGTCTGCATTTCTCGGCATGGTTGCGCAAGCGGGCGATCTGGCGGAAAGCTATGCCAAGCGCCGTTTCGGGGTGAAGGATTCCGGCCGGCTCATCCCCGGACATGGCGGCTTGCTGGACCGTGTGGACGCGTTGCTCGCCGTCGCGCTCGCTGCCGCGGTACTGGCTCTGATCAATGGACGGGGAGTGCTCCTGTGGAAATGAACGCGCAAGGTCAGCGTACGGTCACCGTCCTGGGCAGCACCGGCAGCGTCGGCACCCAGACAGTGCAGTTGCTGGCGGCGTCACCCGACCGCTTCAAACTCCGCGCGTTGGTCGGCGGCCGCAACGCCAGGCTGCTGGCCGAGCAAGCCCGGTCACTCAACGCCGAATGCGCCGTCATCGCCGATCCCGCCTGCCTTCCCGAGTTGCGAGACGCGCTGGCCGACACCGCGATCCGGGCGGAAGCCGGTGCGGATGCGGTGATCGCCGCCGCCGAACTCGACGCCGATTGGACCATGGCCGCGATCACCGGTGCCGCTGGTCTCGCCCCGACGCTCGCCGCCATTCGCCGCGGCAAATGCGTCGCGCTGGCCAACAAGGAAGCTCTGGTCTGCGCCGGCGACGTCATGCTGCGTGCGGTGCAGCAAGCCGGTGCCACCCTGCTGCCCTGTGATTCGGAGCATAACGCGATCTTCCAGTCCCTCGCCGACGGCAATCGCGGCGCGGTGGAAAAGATCGTGCTGACCGCCTCCGGCGGTCCGTTCCGGACCGCAAGCCTGGAGGATATGGCCAAGGCGACCCCCGAGGCGGCTCTTCGTCACCCGGTCTGGTCGATGGGCGCAAAGATCTCGATCGATTCCGCCACCATGATGAACAAGGGCCTGGAGGTGATCGAGGCGGCCCGCTTGTTCGCTTTGGCGCCGGAGCAAATCGGGGTGCTGGTGCACCCGCAATCGGTGATCCACGGCATGGTCTGCTACCACGATGGCTCGGTCATGGCGCAGCTCGGCTCCCCCGACATGCGCATCCCGATCTCCCATACACTGGCTTGGCCTGACCGCATCGGCACCCCATCTCCGCGCCTGGACCTGGCCGCGGTGGCCAGGTTGGATTTCGAGGAACCGGACTTGGATCGTTTCCCGTCACTTCGTCTCGCGCGTGAGACACTTTGCGCCGGCGGCGGGGCGCCAGCGATCCTGAACGCGGCGAATGAGATCGCCGTTGAAGCTTTCCTGCAACGAAAAATCGGCTTTTTGGATATCGCCGATACAGTCGCGGCGGTGCTGGATGTGCTAGGAACCCCGCCTGCCGACACGCTGGACGAGGTGATCGCACTCGACCAGTCCGGCCGCCGCGCGGCCGCCAGCTTCACCGCCGCCCGCGCCGCCTGATTGTCCTGCGAATGCTCAACACTCGAGACAAAGAACAGCGAACGTGATCCACGCTATTCCAGACTTTTTCCGCAGCGCGGGTGCGTTCGCGGTCGTGCTCGGAATCCTGATCTTCGTGCACGAGTTCGGACATTATCTCGCGGCGCGCTGGTGCGGCGTGCACGTGGAGGTGTTCTCGATCGGCTTCGGCCAGGCCATCACCAGCTGGATGGACCGCCACGGTACGCGCTGGAAGCTCGCGTGGCTGCCGCTGGGCGGTTACGTGAAAATGCACGGGCAGGAGCGGCCCGAAGACGTCTCGCCGGAGGTGCGCGCGTCCTGGATTGCCGGCCGGACGTTCCACGAGAAGAAGGTATGGCAGCGCGCCATCATCGTCGCGGCCGGACCGATCGCCAATTTCCTGCTTGCCATGGTGTTGTTCGGCGGCCTGTTCGCCAGCATGGGCATGGCGGTGCCGGAAACCTTGCCGGTTGTGGGCAGCGTGCTGCCGGCCAGCGCGGCAGCGCACGCGGGGCTGCAAGCGAACGACCGGATCGACAGCATTGCCGGTCAACCGGTGCACAGTTTCGCCGACATCCAGCACATCATCGAGGCGCGGCCAGACCAGACGATGCCGATCGTGATCACACGCGATGGCGCGACGAGCACGGTGCAGGTGCATACCGGGTCGCAGATGTCGGGGGACAAGCGCATCGGCCTGTTGGGAATCGGCACCGCGGTCGAGTACCGTCATCTGCCGGTTGGTGTGGCGCTGCTGGCGGGCGTAAAGCAGACCTGGACCGTGACCACGCAGATCGTTCACGGCATCGGCCAGATGATCGAGGGAACTGTCAGCACGCAGGACCTGGGCGGACCGCTGCGGATTGCGCAGCTTTCCGGACAGGTGGTGGAGTTGGGGCTGACGAGCCTGGTCTCGTTCATCGCCGTACTTTCAGTGAATCTGGGGCTGATCAACCTTTTCCCGATCCCGATTCTGGATGGTGGCCACCTGCTGTTCTACCTGGCGGAGGCGATCCGCGGCCGGCCCCTGCCGCCGCGCGCTTTGGAATACGGGTTCCGCGCCGGGCTGGCGGTTTTGGCAAGTCTGTTCTTGTTCACGACGTGGAACGACCTGAGCAATATCGGACTGTTCCATTGGGTAGCGCATTTGATGGGGTAGTGGCCCGCTCGCGACAAGCCGGAGCGCGGCAATAACTTTGCAAGAGACCCTATGGATCGCGGCGCATTCCGCCGCCTCGCAGCGCATCCAGATACGACTGCCAGCGTGCCTCCTGCTCCAGCCCAAGCTGGTGCAGGTAGTCCCATGAATATATTCCGGTATCGTGCAGGTCGTCGAAGATCAATCGCACCGCATAGTTGCCCACCGGCTCGACGGCCTTGATCCCGACATGCCGGCGCCCTGCCACAATCTGCTTCTGTCCCGGTCCGTGGCCCTGCACTTCGGCGCTGGGACTTTCGACGCGCAGATACTCCGCGGGCAGGCTGAATTGGCTGCCGTCATCGAACGCCACTTCCAGGATCTTGTCCTGCCGGCGCAAGCGGATTTCCGTCGCGGCAACCATTATTCGTCCAGCTTGCGCGCCTCCTCCGGCAGCATGATCGGGATGCCGTCCCGAATCGGATAGGCCAGGCCGGCCTTGCGGCTGATCAGCTCGCCAGCCTCCCGGTCGTATTCCAATGCTCCCTTGGTCAATGGGCAGACCAGGATCTCCAGCAGGCGCGGGTCGACCGGGACAGGGCGGCGGGGTTCCTCGGATGCTTCACTCATGGCAGGCCTTTCTCAGCTTACCGGCCTTCCAGAGGATGATTCGGGCTCCGCCGCGCCCATCTGCAACAGGGCGAGCAGGATTGCCGCGCGATCGGCCTCCGCGGGGGCTTCGAGCAATGCCTCCCTCTCCGCCGGCTCAAACGGGCAGATCATCGACAGCGTGGTCACCAGCGCGTCGTCCGGAATGCGGCGCACCGCGTCCCAGTTAGCTTCGAATTTCCGCCGCGCGAAATAGCCGCGCAGCGCTGCCAGCAAAGTCTCTCGCTCGACGCCGATCGGCGCGGGCGTCGCATCCAGGTCCCCGGCAAACGGCGCAAAATCGCCGCGCACGCGACGGTAGCCGCGTCGCATGTCCAGCTCTGCCGCCACGGTGAAGCGGTTCAGGCCGAGCAAGGTGATCAGATAGCGCCCATCATCCGTTTCGCTGAATGCCACCAGCCGGCCCAGGCAGCCGATGCGATACAGGCCGGGGCCAGTGGGCGTTTCCGGCTGCTGCGGGTCCGGCTGCATCATAGCGAACATCCGGCCGGCACCGAGCGAATCTTCCACCATGGCCAGATAGCGTGGCTCGAAGATGTTCAGCGGCAGCCGGCCGCGCGGCAGCAGCAAAGCGCCCGCGAGCGGAAACACGGGAAACTCCGTCGGCAGATCCCGCAGGCGGGCATGGAAGGCTGGCATCTATTGCTCGACGTTCTGCCGAGGCGGCGCACCGACGGTTCGCACGCCGTTCCCGAGGAGATTGCTCCGTCGCCGCGCTGCTGACAAGAAACGACCCATCATGGTCGGGCAGGGTCGGCACCGCGTCGTTTCATCGAGCGCGAGTCGGCTGCCAGGCCGGTGGTCAACTCGCAATGACATCGATGGTGTGGCCTCTCGCGTCATTGTGGGCACTAACTGAACAAGAGGGCCGAGAGCTTGCGACGCGACGCCATGGTGGCAGGATCGTCGAAGCCCCAGGCCTCGAAGAATTTCAGAAGCTGCTTGCGTGCGCCTTCATCGTTCCAGGTGCGATTGCGTTTCACGATGTCCAGCAGGGCGTCCGCCGCTTGCTCGCGCTGGCCCATCGCGTTCAGCGCCGCAGCCAGATCGTAGCGGGCCTGGAAATCGTTAGAGTCCGCTGCCACGCGCGACTGCAGGCTCTGCAACTGGGAACTGGCCTTGCGGCCTTCCTCGGCCAAGGCCAGGGCACTGCGGACACCGGCAATTTCCGCATGCTCTGCGAGCTTCGCCGGCACGTTCTTCAGCGCCTGTTGCGCGTCGTCTTCCCGGCCCAGAGCCATGAGCGACCGGATCAGGCCGCCCCAGGCTTCCGCATTCTCCGGCTCCTGCTGCAGCAGCGCACTGAACAACTGGCCGGCTTGCTCGGCATCGCCTTCTTCCAGCAGCGTCTTCGCTTCGCTCAGCAGGTCCGCGCTGGGCATCTGCCCGCCGGCCAGCTTCAGCAGTGACTCGGCGAAACGCTTCACCTCCGATTCGGGCAGCGCGCCCTGGAACAGATCGGCGATCTGGCCCTGCCAGAAGGCGGCGACGGTGGGTACCGACTGCAACGGCAGGCCGAGCTGCGCCAGTTGCGCGACCAGCGAGCGGTTCTTGTCGATGTCGATCTTCACCAGCTTCAGCCGGCCGCCCGCAGAGCGCACCACTTTTTCCAGCGCGGGCGTGAGTTGCTTGCAAGGACCGCACCAGGTGGCCCAGAAATCCACCAGAACGGGAACCTGACGGGACGCTTCCACCACATCCTGCATGAAGGTCTTCTGGTCGCCGTCAACGATCATCGCGGTCTGTGCCGCGCTCGCCTGGGATGTGGGTGGTTGACCGATAATGTTGTCCATTGCCTCGCGATCCTGCCCTGGCGATGCCCGGCGCATAGATGTTGCACCGGAGACGCCGCGACAAGCACGCCGCCCCGGGTTTGGCACGACATTGGCGCCTCCGGGGCCGAACGTCCAGCGCGGGGCCCGGTTCGGCCGCGATGCCCGTACAAGATGCCCGTACAACGAGTGCCCGTGGTCGTGAGCCACCAAATTCCGTCTGGCCCCGCACCTTGTTCTGTTCACCGTGCCTGGTCCGCCGCTCCATCGCTTGGGACTTCGAATCGGACGCCGTATAGCGAAACGGCGCGGGACCCCGATATGACGCTCATGACGCTGGAGCAATTGAGAGTCTTCGTGGCAGTGGCCGAGCGAGAGCATGTCACGCGGGCCGCCGAAGCGCTGAACCTGGCGCAGTCGGCCGCCAGCGCAGCCATCGCTGCGCTCGAAGGCCGCCACGGCACCAAATTGTTCCATCGCATCGGCCGCCGCATCGAGCTGACCGAAGCCGGCCGCGTGTTCCTGCAGGAAGCGAAGGCCGTGCTCGCCAGGGCGCAGGCAGCGGAACTCGCTCTGGCCGAGCTCGGGGACCTCAAGCGGGGCATCCTGAACCTGGCAGCGAGCCAGACCATTGCCAGCTATTGGCTGCCCCGGCATCTGGTATCGTTCCGCCGCAACCATCCCGGTATCGACATAAGGCTCAGCGTGGGCAACACGGCCCAGGCTGTGCATGCGGTCGACGGGGGATTGGTCGAAATCGGCTTCGTTGAAGGCGAGGTGAACCATCCGGACCTGGTCAGCGAGCTGGTTGCGCATGACCGCATGGTCATCGTCGTCGCCCCCGACCATCCCTGGGCGCAGCGCCGCGCCCTCCAGCCAGACGAGCTGGGCGCCACGGAATGGGTGCTGCGCGAACCGGGGTCCGGCACACGCTCAACCCTCGAGCAAGCACTGCTGGAACAAGGGATCTTGCTCGACCGCCTGCACGTGGCATTGGAGCTGCCGTCGAACGAGGCGGTCCGTGCCGCAGTAGAGGCAGGCATGGGCGCCACGGCGATCTCCGCCTCGGTGGCTGCGCCGAGTATCGAGACCGGATTGCTCTGTTTGGTCGATTACGCGCTGCCGGACCGCGAATTCCGCGCCCTGCGTCACGCCGAGCGCCCGGGCAGCCGGGCAGCGCAAGCACTACTGGCGGCACTGTTACGTTCATAACGTGCCATGCGCTGGGCGTGTGCCAGCACGACGCCGGGATTCTGACGGCAATCCAGGACCATGACCGGCGGGTGGGCACCACGCCCGCCCACGCCCGCCATGGCTCATGTCAAGAGGGCAAATTCGAGACGCGGCGCATCGCGGCTGCGTGTGCTGGAGCGTACGCCGCAATTCGGCGTCAATGAGACAGGAACACCGGGGCAGTCATTTCGGCAAGTAATGTCCGGGTAACGCCCCCGAACACCATCTCGCGCGCACGCGAATGGCCGTACGCGCCCGCGACGATCAGATCGGCGCCGATATCGGCAGCATAGGACAGCAACGCTTCGCCGTCGGGAATATCGTTGGCAACGGTGTGCGCCGCTTCCGCCCTCACGCCATGCCGAGCCAGATGCAGCGCGATGTCGGCCGCCGGCACGTCGCCATGGCCGTTGATACCATGCCGAGGATTCACCGCCAGCACCGTCACCGCCGTCGCCGCACACAACAGCGGCATCGCGTCGTTGACCGCCCGTGCGGCCTCCCGGCTCGCGTTCCAGGCCACCAGCACGCGATCGCCCAGCGTCGGGAAGTCACCGGCGAAAGGCACCGCCAACACCGGCCGGCCGGAGGTCATCACGGTGGAGACCACCACCGCATCGGTACCGATCCCATCGCGCGGTTCATACGGATTGGCCTGGCCGAGCACCGCAAGATCGGCATAGCGCGCATGCAGCGATACAGTGGCCGGCAGATTGCCTTCCACCAGCCGCCAGGCGCCTTCGACCCCTTCCCGCTTCAGCGTATCGTTGAACGCGATTTCGATGGGCACCGCCGCAGCCCTGGCCTCGGCACGGATTTGCTCGACCACCTGCTCGGCGCCCCCACCGGCCAGCGGCATGGCCGCGCCGTATAGGAACTCCGCCGAGGGGGTATCAACCACGTATACCCCGATCAGGTGAGCCCCTGAGCGCCGCGCGAGCGCAGCCGCCACTTGCAGGCGCACGGGCGCGCGCGGGCCATGATCGAGGTGAACCAGAATGTCCTTGAACGCCATGACTCCCGTCTCCTGGGAAAAGATTACCGGCACTTTGCCTCCGAGAGAGGGGCACCGCCTTGACCTGGATCATTCGGCGCCGGCAGCGGGACGTCGGCGCACTCTCGGCATCCGTGCCTTGAATGCCGCCGGATGCGCGGCGAGGAAGCCGCGGGGCGCCGCGTCCGACAGGCTGCCGGCGATGCCAACGCCGCCGTTTCCGCGCATGACAAGCTCCCCTCCAGTTGTTCTCCTTCCATGATCGTGTCCGCGGCCGCGAAGCACAACCGCCCAACGCCCGGTGCCTGTCTCGGGCGAACGAAGCGTTTGTGAAGCGGATCATTCCGTTGATAGCGACGTAAATGGAGAGAAAAATGCCCGTTTGTTTTAATTAACGATAAATTACCGCATTTCTAATGACACGTAAGCGCCGCCGCTCGTGATGTTCCGCAGGTCCGGATCCCACAACAACTCATCAGGCGCTTCATTGGGTCGTTTCGACGGCATCATTGCCGCGCAGAGTAAAAGGGAGGTCATTCGTGCTCTTTGCGAATGAAATCCCTCGTGGCGTGGGGTGTCCCAAAGACAATCGATCAGTCATTTGGTAGCGGAATAAGTGATGCCAACAGCGAAAGTAGTGTCAAATCTTGAGTTTTCGTCTTGCGTAACGTAACAGATGAGGTAAAATAATTGTGAGGCAACCGAGCCGTGCCCGGCGGCCACAACCGTCAACCGGCCAAGGACCTGGAGAAGGGCTGCACGAACATGACGAAGAAGCTGCTTATCATCGACGACCAGACCGGGATCACCAAAGTCGTCGGACTTATCGCCCGGCAGCTCGGCCTTGAGTTCAAGGCACTGAACAGTTCCGCTACGGCGACGGAGGAGTATATCGACTACCGTCCCGATATCCTCATGCTGGATATGATCATGCCGGAAAAAGATGGTATCGACGTGCTGAACGAAATCCTTCTGACAGGGATTCCATCGCGTATCGTGCTGACATCGGGATATAGCGACGCCTACCTGCGACTCGGAGAAGGTGTCGCCAAGTTCCACGAGAGCGGGCAGGTATCGGTGCTGAAAAAACCGTTCCGCCGCGCCGATCTGGTCGAACTGCTGACAGAACTCAGCCAGGAAGACTGACGACCCGGCGTAACGCCAGCTCAGGAATACTCAGCGCGCGCTGCGTCCTACCAGGCAGCATCCAGCAACGCACGAACCGCCGCTGGACCGGCGATTGTTCGCGGATTGGTATGAATCCACCGGTCGTGCATCGATTCGGCCGCTATCCGGTCGAGTTGCTCCTGATGCACGCCAACGTCGCGCAACCGACTCGGCAGACCCAGGCTGGCGATTAGCGCCGCGACCGCATCCGCTGCCGGCTCGCCGGGCCTGTCGAGTGCCTCGCTCACCCAGGCCTGCCGTGCCGCGTTCACTGGTTCGTTGAACCGCAGCACGTGCGGCAGCATGATGCAGGACGTGTAGCCGTGCGGCACATGCGCCGTGCCACCGAGCACGTGGCCGATGCCGTGGCTGGCGCCTTTGGAAACTCCGTTCTGCGATCCGGTGATTGAAAGCCACGCGCCAAGCTGGCAATCCAGCCGTGCATCCAGGTTCTTCGGATCCGCCTTCACAGCGGGCAGCCCGCGCGCCAGCAACCGCAGCGCCTGCAATGACGTGCCGTCCGAAAACGGCTGGCTACTGATGGAGCAGATGTCCTCGACGGCATGATCCACCGCACGGATTCCGGTGGATAGGAACAGCCATTCCGGGGTGTAAATGGTAACGGCGGGGTCCAGGATCACCGCCCGCGGCATCATCAACGGATGCGCGTAGCTCTGTTTGGCTTGCGCGATCGGATCAGTGCAGCCTGCCATGGCGGTGAACTCGCCGGCCGACAGCGTGGTGGGGATGGCGGTGGATCGGACCGGTGGCGGTCGAAGCTGCGGGCGAACGGTCTTGCCGTCAGCGCCGGTACGAGCCCGCAGCGCTTCCAATTGGTCTGGTTCCGTCACGTCGTTGCCCAGGCACAACCCGACCATTTTCGCGGCGTCAGTGACCGACCCTCCGCCGACCGTGAGCAACGCGTCGGCCTTGGCCTCGCGCGCGGCATTGGCTGCGGCGACCACATCCGGGCGGGGCGTGTGGGCACCGATCTTTGTGCAAACCCCGGCGAGCTTGTTGCCAAGCACCCGTTTGACGGTCGCCACCACGTCGGTCTCGCGCGCCAGCGTGCCGCTGGCCAGCAAATAGACGGCATGTACGCCGGTGGTGGCGATCTCACGTTCCAACGCGTCGCCAAGAGCAATGCCGTAGATGACCCGCTCCATCTGTGGGAAGCGATGGGTGCCTTGGATCATGGCCGCGTCCTTCCATGTTGTGGTCGACTATGCACCCCTATGCGGCGGTTGGCAGCAGGGGAAGGCGCCTACTCCATCGCGGCCCGTAACGCAGCGCCGGCGGCGATCGGACACAGCGGCAGCGCGGCGGCAAGCATTGCTGCGAGAAACAGAAGATGTGGGCGAGGACTCAGTCCTCCGGTGGCCGCGTCCGCCGCGGCGGCACCGAAGATCAGCACCGGCGTGATCAGGGGCAGCACGAGAAGAGGCAGCAGCACGCCGCCGCGGCGCGCGCCCAGCACGACCGCTGCGCCCGTCGTGCCGAGCAACGACAGAAGCAGACTGCCGGGCACGAGGCCGGCCAGCAGGACAGGGATGCCGTCAGCCGGCATGCGCAGCATCACGGCGAGCGGGGCGGCGGCGAGCAATAGCGGTAAGCCCGTGACCAGCCAGTGGGCCGTGGCCTTGGCGGCGGCAATGGCAGCAGCGGGCAGGCCGCACAACAGCAGCAGATCGAGCGAACCGTCTTCCCAGTCCGCGCCGAACAACCGGTCCAATGGCAGCAATGCGGCAAGTAAGGCACAAACCCAGACAATCCCGGGAGCCATGCGGCCGAGAGTCTCGGGGGCGGGTCCGATCGCCAGGGGGAACAGCGACGCAGTCAGGAGAAAGAACAGCAGTGCCGCAACGGTATCGGCACCGTGGCGGATGGACAGGCGGAGTTCACGGCTCAGGACGGTGACGAAGCGAGAGAGGGCCGTGGGGGGCGCGGCAGAGGGACGGGCCCGCGATGGAGCCGTCTGAACGGCGGACTTGCCGCGGTGTGACCCCTCCACCCAGCCTTGGTCCGCCTCGCGGCCCAGGCCTGCGACGGAAAGAGGAGCGTCGTTATCTTGTCGCGCGCCGCCCACGTAACCCACCCACTACCCGCCCCTGACGCCCAGGATATGCGCTATGGCGTGAGTCAACTCGGGGCGGTTCAGCGTGTAAAAGTGGAATTCGTCCACCCCGTTTGCCTGCAGCACCCGCACTTGCTCGGCAGTAACAACGGCAGCGATCATGCGGCGCAGTTCCACATCGTCCTCGGTGCCGATGAACATCCGCACCAGCCAGTCCGGCACGGGCACCCCGGACATCGCCGCCATCCGCTGCAAACCGACGAGATTCGTCACCGGCATGATCCCCGGCACGACCGGCGCCGTGATGCCCGCGGCCATGCAACGGTCGAGAAACCGCAGATAGGTCTCGGTGCCGAAGAAGAAGTTGGTGATAGCCCGTGTCGCCCCGGCATCCAGTTTACGCTTCAGGTTGTCGAGATCGGCGTCCGAGCTCAGCGCGGCTGGATGTGTGTCCGGATAGGCGGCGACCGAGATCTCGAAATCCGCCACCCGCCGCAATCCCGCCACCAGATCAGCTGCGTAGGGGTAGCCATCAGGATGCGGCTGATAGGCGGTCCCCGCCGGAGCGTCGCCCCGCAATGCGACGATATGACGCACGCCAGCGTCCCAATACTGCCGCGCGACCTCCTCTACCTGGCCCCGGCTGGCACCGACGCAGGTGAGATGCGCAGCCGGGACCAGCGTCGTCTCCCGAACAATTCGCGCCACCGTACCATGGGTACGCGCCTGAGTGCTGCCACCCGCGCCATAGGTCACGGATACGAAGCGTGGCCGCAGCGGCTCCAGCCGGCGAATGCAGGTCCACAGCTGTTGCTCCATCGCCTCGGTCTTCGGTGGCATGAACTCGAAGGACAGCAGCGGCGGCGAGTGATCAGCCTCCCGCGCTGGCAGCGCGGCAAAGCGCGGGCCACTGGCCCAGCGTTCCAGCGTCGGCGGCATTCGTTCGGCAGCGGCAGGGGCGTTCATGAGGTCACCATAGCAGAAGTATCCGCCCGTCTCACGTCCCGTTGTGTCCCCGTTCCGTTGCCTCGCCCGATTCATGTGGTAATAGGATGATGCAAGACTTTGACCGGCCTGGATATCATTCAGGCGAAAGGGGGACCGCCGTCTGTTCTCGCCACGGCAACCTCGGGGAACAACCGCGGCCCGTCCCATACAATCCGAGGAGCCCGATGCGCGTCTTCTTCCGCACTGTCCCGCTGTGGCTGACCTCACTGCTTATGCTGGGATTGGCCGGGTGCGCCACGCCCCCGCCCGCCAGTAACCCCGAGGCGCTCGCCTACTACCGGGAAACCAATGACCCGCTGGAGCCGTTCAACCGCAAGATGTATGCGGTCAACAATGCGCTGGACGCGGCCATCCTGAGGCCCGCCGCAAAGGCCTATGTGTTCGTGTTGCCGGATGCGATCCGGACCGGCATCCATAACATGCTGGGCAACCTGGGCACTCCGGTGACACTCTCCAACGACATGCTGGAGGGCAAGCCGCGCCGTGCCGGCGACACCTATATGCGCTTCCTGATCAACACCACCGTGGGTTGCCTTGGCTTCTTCGATGTCGCGACAAAATGGGGCTATCCCGATCACAGTGCCGATTTCGGCATGACACTGGCCAACTGGGGGGTCCATCCCGGCCCCTACCTGTACCTGCCGGTTCTTGGACCAAGCGATCCGCGCGATTTCGCGGGATTCGGCGTCGATATCGCGGCCGACCCGTTCACCTGGGTGGGACAGGGCGCCGCGGTCACAGGGTTGAACTGGGGGCGCTGGGCGCTCACCGCGCTTGACGCCCGCTCCCGGTTGCTCGGCACCATCTCGAACATCAAGAAGACAGCGCTTGACCCCTATGCCACCTTCCGCAGCCTGTATCGCCAGCACCGCCAGTCGCAGATCGAGGAAATGGAGAACGACCACCGGCACACAGTTCCCGCCTGGTTCCAACAGCCCGCATCCACTCACTGATCCAGCAACGAGGCACAGCATGCCATCCCGCCGTTTCCTTTTGACTGTCTCCGCCGCGTGGCTGGTGCTTGGCACGGGCGCCCGCGCCCAGTCCGCCGACGCTGCGGCCAGCGCATTCGTGCAAGCCACCGGCGGCAAGCTGGTTGGCGTGGTGAATGGCCCTGGCTCTGCGCAGCAGAAGCGGCAGACGCTGACACGGATCATCGACCAGGTGGTGGATGTGAACGGCGTGGCACGGTTCTGCCTCGGCCGGTACTGGCGCCAGGCCTCGTCGGCTCAACAGCAACGTTACCTGGCGTTGTTCCACCAGGTGCTCGTGATCAGTATCACGTCGAAGCTGGGCGAGTATCAGGGCGTGCACTTCACCATGGGCCGTGCCGTACCGCAGGGCGATGATATCGCGGTGGACACCACCGTGTATCGGCCGAAGAATCCGCCCAGCGACGTGAAATGGGTGATCGGCGATCCTTCCGGCAATCCGAAAATCGTTGACGTCGTTGCCGAAGGCACATCGCTGCGCCTGACGCAGCGCAGCGACTATGCGTCCTACCTGAATCACAACAACGACAACATCGAGGCATTGCTCAACGCAATGCACCACCAGGTGGAGGAAGATCTGGCGAGCGGGTGACGAGGTTGGGCGATCAGCTCGCCCGCAGCCGCACGCTTTCGTACTGCACCATCGGCCAGCCGTTCTGCGCAAACGTCTCGCACTCGCGCATGCCGATGCCGCCGAGCACCATGCGCGAGGCGAAGTTGCCTGCCCGCGCCACCGCGATGATGCGAACCAGGCCTGCTTCTTCATGACCGAAGCGTAGCGCAGCCCCGGCGGCCTCGCGGGCCAGACCGCGGCCTTGCGCTTCGGGCCATAAGGCAAATCGCAACGCAATGCCGCGCCCGTCGGAACGACGCTCGAGGCCTGTGATGCCGGCGAACCTGTGGTCGGCAACCTCGCGGATGGCCCAGATGCCGAACCCTTCAGCACCCCAGGCCATCACGTCGCGCGCCAGTTCCTCCTGCGTCTGCGTTGGCGTGCGGACGCCGCGGAGCATGACCGCGAACACACGCGGATCGCTCTTGATGGCGATCAGGTCGGGCAGGTCGGCGCCGTTCACCGGGGCAAGCAAGAGACGCGCCGTGCGCAGGATCCATCTCGGGCTCATGACGCAAGCCTACGCCCGGTGGCCCGCTCCATCACGATGAGCGCGGGCGCAAACGAGCAACTCTCCCTCCCCTTGTCCCCCCTTCCGTGCAGGAGCCTGCCACAAGAGGAGGGGGAGTCCTTTTAGTCGGAGGCGCGCACGCTGCGCGTCACTTCCTCAATCGTGGTCTCGCCGACCAGCACGGCGTCCAGACCACTTTGAAGCAGTGGCACCATGCCGCCGGCGATCGCCGCTTGCTCGATGCTGCCGTGATCCGCGCGCTGGAAGATCAGGCGCTCGATTTCCGGGTTGAGGGTCAGGAATTCCGCGATCGCAAACCGGCCGCGATAGCCGGAGTCGCGGCATTCGGGGCAGCCCGTCGCGTGGTACAGCATCGGCACCGCGGCGCCGTCATCGGCATCGAGTTTGAACCGGCGGACCAGCTCGGGCGCCGCCGGCGCGGGGCGGCGGCAGGCGAAACACAGGCGTCGAACCAGCCGCTGTGCCAGGACACCCCGCAGCATGGCCGCCATCAGATAGTCCTCCAGCCCCATGTCACGCAGCCGGGTCACCGCGGTAGCCGCGGAGTTGGTGTGCAGCGTGGACAGCACCAGGGTGCCAACCAGGGCGGCCTGTGCCGCCACCTGGGCGGTTTCCTTGTCGCGGATCTCGCCGACCATGATGATGTTCGGATCCTGCCGCACGATCGTGCTGAGGAACTCCGCGAAGGTCAGCCCAATTTGCTCGTGCACCTGCATCTGGGTGATGCCATGCAGGCGGTACTCGATCGGATCCTCCACCGTGATGATCTTGCGCGTCACCGAGTTCAGCGCCAGCAGCCCCGTGTAGAGCGTTGTGGTCTTGCCGCTGCCGGTGGGGCCGGTCACCAGGACAATGCCGTTGGGTTGCGCCAGCGCCGCCTGGAACTGGCTGATCACCGCCGGGGGCAGGCCAAGTTTGCCGTAATCGAACGCCACCGCCGTGCGATCCAGAATGCGCAGCACGACGGTTTCGCCATAGAGCGACGGCGTGGTGGAGACGCGGAAATCAATCTCCTGGCCCCGCACGGCCAGCCTGATCCGGCCATCCTGGGGCAGCCGCCGCTGCGCGATGTCCAGCCGCGCCATGATCTTGATGCGCGACGTAATCGCCGCGGCAAGCCGCTGCGGCGGATTGTCCGCCTCGTGCAGCATGCCGTCGTAGCGATAACGAATACGCAGGCGGTCCTCCAACGGCTCGACATGCACGTCCGACGCACTGGTCTCGACGGCGCGGGTGAGGATCTGATTGACCATCCGGATGACCGGCGCCTCGCTCGCCAGGTCCTTCAGCCGCTCGGTGTCGGCTTCCAGCGGCGTCTCGATTGCGTCGGCGGCGGCGGTGACATCTTCGCTGGGATACAGGCGGTCGAGCGCGGCTTCCAGCTCGATCGGCACCGCCACTTCCAATGTGACGTGACGGCCCGTGGCGGCGGCCACTGCCGCCGGCGTGAATGGGTCGAGCGGATCGGCGGTGGCCAAGGCAACGGCCCGGTCGTCGCACGCCACGGGAAGCGAGCGAGCCTGCCGCAGGAAGCGCTGCGGCAGGGACTCGGCGAGCAATGGCGAGTCGGCCGGATAGCGGGCGGGACTTGCGATCGGCAGGTTCAGCAAGCCGGCGTAGGTCTCGGCCAGGCCTCGCTCGGTCACCAGGCCCAGCTGGATCAGGACATGGTCCAGGCGGTGCCCGGCCTGCCCTGCGACACGCCGGGCACGATCGATCGCGCGCGCCTCGCAGAGGCCATTCGCAACCAGCCGCTCGGCGAGGGTCTCGATGGTCTGTTCGATGATGTCGGTACTCACTGGCAAACCATGATGCAGCGGAACTCCGGCTCAGCCTGTGTGGAACTTGAGGGCGAAAGCAAGCGGAACACCATGACCGCGCCGGCCAGCCGCGTCATCGCGCATCCGCCGGATGGTCAACCACGGTGCGAACGGCCCGCCCGGCGCCGGCGGACGACATTGGTCTTCGTGCCCGGCGATGAGCCGTTCCTTTCAAAAAGCTTTCACGCAACATCATACGACTGAAACAGTCCCGCGATCGTTGCCGCGCTCAGGCGTGCCCAAGATGAACATATGTTCATAATCTGGAAAGGCGCGTACATGAAGCGCTCGCTTCTGAGGGCCACGACGGCCTGGGTCGCAACGGCCGGTCTCCTCAATCCGACTGCGTTCTCGTCGCCAGCGTGGGCCGCGGTTACCGTCAGTGAGCCAACTCTCACCCTGGCCACCCAGGCTGGCACCACCGGCGCGGCACAGGCGCGCGATCCCGGCACGCAGACGCAGCTAACGCTGCAAGCGAAAATCGCCCTGCTGCGCCAGAAGGTGAAATACGTCTTCGTATTGTTCCAGGAAAACCGGTCCTTCGACCATTATTTCGGCACTTATCCGGGCGCCAATGGCCTCTATGCGACGTATCCCGGCGCACCGACTTCGGACCCCTTCTCACAGCCGGCAAACGCGCCCTCTAACGTCAACGCCTTCAATTCGGTGGTCGCCAATGTTGACGGCAGCTATAGCGTGCAGCAGCCATTCCTGATCCCGCGCACCATCGAGAACATCAACCACCAGACGGTGCAACTCTATCCCGAAGACACCTACTCGGTCGATCACAGCCACACCGGCTACGCCAACGACTTCCATTACGACGCTGCGACCCATTCGATCCCGCGAGACGACGGCTATTCGCTTGACCAGGAAGGCCTCCACTACGCGACCGACGCCTCCTGCGCGCCCGGCACGCCAAGCGGCCCCTGCCCGACGGTGGTGAACGCCAGCAACGTGGCCCCGACCGCCAACCCCAATCTGCAGACCAAGCAAAAAGGCGAGATAGTGAAGTCGCACGTCGACTGCGACACCATTCCGTTCCTGTGGCAATATGCCGACCGCTTCGTATTGTTCGATAATTTCCACCAGACGGCGACCGGTCCCTCGACGCCGAACGCGATCGCGATGATCGCCGGCCAGGTTGGCGACACGCAGTGGGTAAAGCATCCCAACGAGGCGGATACCTCGAGCAGCTTTAGCCTGCCGAACCTTAACGACAACCCGCCGTTTACCGGCAGTGCCACCGATACCAGCCCGGGTCCGAAGCCGCCTTACGGTCCCGACGAGTCGACCAACGGCAGTACGCTGACCGGACCCTATATTCCCAAGGCAGGGCAGATAAACCTGACCTTCGCCACGCTGCCGCTGTCGTTCATGGGTAGCCAGATCGGCAGTGTCATCAGGACCGACGAGGACCCGGCTGCCGACCTGGTCGACGTTCAGCACGACGTCCTGGCGATCGCGGTGAAAGACACCGCAATCAGCTGGGGTTGGTACCAGCAGGGCTACGGCCCCGAGCCGTTCGACGGCAAGGCCAACGGCATCGACGGCATCAGCTACTCTTCCACGCCAGAGCATGCCTCTTACGTCGTGCACCATAACGGGCCCCAATACTTCGGCTATATCGGCGACAACCCGGCGGTTGCAGCGCACTTGCACAGCCTGCAGCAGCTCTACACCGATATCGCCAACCACGCGCTGCCCGCGTCTGGCGGCGTGTTCTACGTGCGCGGTGGCTTCTACAACAACGACAACCTGAAGGTGGTGGACCCCAACCCGAACGTTGAGGTTTCGACTCCCGGCAACGATGACCACCCGAACTATTCCGATGCGCAGATCTCCGAGGCGTCGATTGCCGACTCGGTCAACGCCATCGCCGGCAGCCCCTACTGGAGCCAGAGCGCCATCATCATCACCTATGACGAGACCGACGGATTGTTCGACCATGTGCCCGAGAAGTTCCGCACCTATGGTCCGGACCACCGGCCGGAAACCGGCGGTCCGCGCATCCCGGCCATCGTGATATCGCCCTACGCCGCGGCCCATACCGTCAGCCATGTCTATAGCGAGCATAGCGCGGTCATCAAATTCATCGACGAGTTGTTCAACCTGACGCCGCTCGCAAGCCTGCCGGACGAGGCCGCGGCGGCGGCAGCCGGTGCCGCCAACGCCGCCTTCAATGCACCGAACGGCAGCCCACAGCCGAATCTCGGGCCGGCAGACGGGTTGACCACCATGGGTGACCTGACCGAGGCATTCGACAATGACCGCCTGCTTGGCAACGTCGCACCACTGCCGGCGAGCTACGCAATGATCCCAGCCAGCCAGGTGCACTCACTGCCGCACGATGTCGGCACCGACAACAACGGCAACCCGACCTATGGCTGCCAGTACCTCGGCATTGTGCCCACCGACTATCCCGGCGGCACCTACGTTCCGGGCGGCGAAACCGATCCCCCGCCGGCCGATTTCAATCCGCGGCCGACGCAAAGCCCGGGCAGCCCGTACTACAACACCAGCAACAACACCACGCCAGGCTCGGCGACCGGAACCGGCACAGGCTGGCCGAACTGATAACAGCCGACTGCCGCCGTAGAGGACGCGGGCCGCGGCGCGCGTCCTCCACTGCCTCGATATGAAAGCGCGCGATGGTTCCTTCGTTGTATCGTTATGCACTCCTGGCCGGCGCCTGCCTGGTGCCAGTGCTCGCCGTGGCATCGCCGACTCTGGACAAGGTGCGTGCCGCCCGTGAACTCACCTGCGGCGTGGTCGCCGTGCCGGAGGACTGGAACAAGACCGACCTGCATGGACCATTGGCGCCGCTGAGCATCGAGATCTGCAAGGCGGTCGCAGTCGCCGCTCTGGGCGCCGATGCAAAACTGGCGGTGAAGCCATTTGATTCGGAGCTCGCGGCCGAACAAGGACTCCACAAGGGCGAGACCGACCTGATTGTCGGCGTCACGCCGAATGCCACATCGATGTGGCACTGGAACATCGTCTTCGGGCCGCCGGTGTTCTACGACGGCCAGGGTTTCCTCGTTCGCAAGGATTTACCGGTGCATGCGATCGCCGATCTGGCGCATCGCAACGTCTGCGTCGTGGAAGGCACCGATAACGAGAAAGTCCTGCTGGCACGCACGGTCGCGCGCGGCATCCCAATCAATCCAATGCCCTTCCAGGAGGAGGGCGAGATGGATGACGGTCTCGCGGTCCGCCATTGCGACGCCGTCAGCGCCTATGTCTCGCGCCTGGCACAGGTCAAGGCGGCCTACCCGAAACAGGTCGGCGGCGACACGATCCTGCCCGGCCTGCTGACGCTGTCACCGGTCGCACCGGCATACCGTCAGGGCGACAGGCAGTGGGGCATGATCGTCGATTGGACGGTCTACGCGTTGATCCAGGCCGAAGCGAGCGAGGTCACCCAGGCGAATGTTGCGGCCGAACGCACCAGCGAAGATCCGGTGGTGCAGCGCTTGCTCGGCATCGATTGGGCGACCAGCCGCGCGCTGGGACTCGGCGCGCATGACTGGGCGGCGCAGGTCATCGCTGTCGTCGGCAATTATGGCGAAATCTACGACCGGACTGTGGGCGCTCACAGCGCGCTGGATCTGCCACGTGGCCTGAATGCGCTGTGGACCCAAGGCGGGCTGATGCATCCGCTGCCGGTGCAATGACGATGCGCCGGGCCGCCGCATTTGCGCTTGAGACACCAAACCACCGTTGCCGCGCGGGCGGCAACGTTCCTGCCACCCGTATCACGCCGAGGAGGTTGTCACCCCAATGAGCAATCGTCGTCGAGTCATTGCCGCAGTCGCGGCCTGCACTGTATCGCTCGGCGCGTTGCCCGCGCTGGCCGGCGAGATCAGTTATAACTTCGCCTCGGTGAGCGGGGAGTCGACGCCCGCCACCTTGCAAGGCGCAACGTTCAGTTCGCCGAGCGATCCGGGCGCCTTCACGTTCGGCCCGAATGGCGGCCTCTTCTCGGCCTTGGGGCCGTATGTGCTGTCCTCGAACGGTGCGGTTGCTACTTTGGATATCAGCTTCGCCTCGCCGATCAGCCTCCTGTCATTCGATTTCGCCCTCGGTGACCTCTTTGGCTCGGGCGGTGGCGATACACTGACCGTGACGGCGAACGATGGCTCGTCAGTCGTGAGGACAGCCGCGCTCGTCGGTAGCGATTTCTTTCCGGAAGGTTCGCTGACCCTGTCCGGCACTGGAGCGTTCACGTCGGTCATCGTGACGAGCGCGTATCCCATCGTCATCGCGGATATGGCAACGGTGCCGGAACCCGCCACCATGACCGTGTTGGGGACCGGCCTGCTGGCTCTCGCAATGCTGCGGCGCCGCGCCGGGTAACGCTTCGTGGCATTCCGGTGCCTCATCGCCGCTACGTCGGTGGCGGCGAGGCTGGGCACCCGGTCACTCTGCGCCTGGCCACAGACTTACTCTGCGCCTGACCAGGGGCGGCCCTGGCGGGCAGCCCGGGCCTCATCCGGCCTGTGCTCACTCCCAGGTCAGGATTTGCGGCGCGCGTTCTCCGGGCCTTTGCTGTCCCGCCAGGCGCACCACGGCGCGACGCTCGAAACGCGTTCCGTCGGCCAGCACCGCGGTTGCACGAACGCCCACAATCTCGTCGGGGCTGGTGTAGCCGACCAATGCCGACACCTGGCCTATCATGGCAGCGTCCTGCAAGACGCCGCGGGCAAAGGTGAATCCTTGGCCCTGCTGTGCATCGCCGGAGTGGTAGACCGTGATGTATGGCCGCAGCCGCGCCAACAGGTCGTCGTTCATGCCGACAACCTGGCCGATCTCGCCGACGCTTTCGAAGGGCCCGCTGGGCGGACCATAGGGCAGGTTTGCCAGGCGGTAACGATCCACCTTCAGGCCTCCCGCGAGCGAGAGCGGGGTAGCGGTGCGCCAGTCGATCATCGCGCGCGACAGCACCTGTGCCTCTGCTGGAGCGGCGCCGACTGCGCCAAGCAAGGCGGCCAACAGCGGTGGGGAGCTATAATTCGGGTTGATGCGGCCGTTCTCATCGTCGACTGCGATCGCGACACTGGCCAGGCCAACGCTGACGCGATGCGGCGCCTCACCCGGCTTCCATCGTCCTGATCGCAGCTCGAACACCGCTCGCTGTACGCCCCCGTCCGCGGCGGCCTCGGCGATGGCGCTCTCACGTACGTTCCAGGCAACTTCGCTGGCGCTGCGGCCAGAGGCGCTCAGCCCTGCAACCAGCAACGCGAGAAGGCCGATCGTCCAAAGTATGATCAGCGATGCAAAGCCGCGCTGGTCTTTCGACGCGCAGCGCTCGCTCATGGCGGAGCGACGTCGCACATCGGGGCGACGACGATATCCGCCCAGTTCTGTCCGCTTCCGCGCAGGAATGCAATGTGCAGGCGCACCAGCGCCGGGAGTTGACGCTCGGTCCATGCCGAGAGCCACCGGCCTCGTTGCGCGGCAGGCATCGGTTGCCAGTACGAGACACTCAGCAGCGCGACGTTGTCCAGCAGCGTAACGGCAGAGGGCGCCGGTGGCGGGACGATCCAGCGGCGATAGTGCGGGCGCCACAGCAACTCAAGCCGATGCCCGCTGCCGACCAGCAGTTCCACGTCCGCTTCATCCGTCATGCGTGCACCGAGGCCTTTTGGCAATGTCGTGACGAATGACAGCGAATGGGCGCCACCCACCATTGGGTTGAGCGCGGAACGGATTTCTCCTGGTGACGCCCGCTCAATCAACTGCCGCAAGGTTCGGTCGGTGGTCTCAAGTTCGTCGGCCCCTCGATCCATCCGGTCGCCGAGCGCCCATGCCTGCATTCCTGCGCGGATGCCCTGCGTCAGCGTCACAATGAGCAAGCCGAGGACGACGAGAGTCACCAGCACCTCAAGCAAGGTGAATCCGCGTTCGTGGAGGGAACGGTGTTGCATGGATGGACAGCTTGGTACGGCTCCGCATAATCGCTGACAACGGCGGGAAATCCAACCATCGACGAGCATGGCCATCGACGAGCATGGCGGTGTGACGGGGCCGTGACATAGCGGGTGTCCCTCCCGCCAGGTGGCGGCATTGACCGGGTGCATCGGATCGCTGCATCCGGAATGTGGCCGCAAAGAGTTGTATTTCACCAGGCGGGCGCGATCGTGTGTGGCTGGCAAGTGCCTTTGCCGTGGCGTTGCTGACTTTCCTCGCCGCCGTAATTGCGGCGCTGGGCTGCAATCATACCGCCCATTTCTGAGCGCATCACGGGATTCGACGAACCACCATGCGGCGCGGTTCGCTGCCCGCCTCGACCAGGATCCGGGCCCCGCGGTGAACGGCGGCACATCATTTGTGTATAGTAATATATGTCGTGTCGCGACCCGCGTTGTGCCTGAGCGCCGGGTACTTTCACGACACATGCCGTCACGCGGCGCTGAATTCCCTGACGCGCATAACCCCGCAACCTCCATTGTATTGCCTGAAAGTCATGCGACGCGGCGTTGCGTCACTTTGCCCCGCATGCTGATATGCACCGATAGCTTGTCCAAGGAACGTCGTTAGTGATCCGAAGCAACTTGCCGTCCCGGCATTCATGCACGCGGTATCTTCCGCAACCATCCAAGCCCCGCCTGCCGTTGTCGCCGCCATGTGGGACCGTGCCGCTGCGCGCTCGCCAGGCAAGGACCTGATCGCACCACCGAAACGAAGAACCGATGGTCGTGGCCGAGGCCGGGTCAGGCTCGCGGTGCCGCGGCTGCCAGGAGACCCCATGCAAACCGCTCACTTTATCCTGAACAAACTGATGCCGCTCTGGCTGATCGTATTGGGCGTCCTGGCTTACCTGGTGCCGGCGCCATTCACGGTACTGACACCCTATGCCGCCTACATGCTGGGCGGCGTCATCATGCTGATGAGCCTGACGCTGACCATGGGTTCGCTCGGCGAGGTGTTCGTCCGGCCGAAAGCGGTGATCGGCGGTTTCGTCATCAAATGGATCACCGTGCCGCTCGCCGCGGTCGTTGCCGCGCATGTCTTCTATAGCAACCAGCCGGCGCTCGCCGCGGGGACCATCCTGGACGGCTCGGTACCCGCCGGTGTCTCCTCGAATCTGTTCACCTTCATCGCCCACGGATCGGTGGCGCTGGCGATCAGTCTCACGTTCATCCATACGCTGCTGTCGCCGCTCCTGACTCCAGCCTTCACCTCGGCATTTGCGAGCAAATATGTGCCGGTCAATTTCTTCGCCCTGTTGCAACAGATGCTGCAACTGGTCATCGTGCCCGTCGTGATCGGCCTGGCGATCCGTTACGGTGCCGGCGAGAAGCGCATCCGCCGCGCGGAACCCGTCCTGCCGTTGCTGTCCGCAGTGTTGCTCTACACGATCGAGCTAGGCCTGATCAGTCATTCCGCACCGGCGATCCAGAAGAATCTCGGCTGGGTGCCGGTCGTTGCCGGCGTGACCTCGCTGCTCACCGTGATCAACCTTGTGGTTGCCTATGCGCTGGCCAAAGGCCTGCGGCTGCCGGAACGGCAGGCGCGTGCGATCATGTTCGATGTCGGCATTTACAACTCCGGCCTCGGTGCGGTGCTGGCCGGACTGAATTTCGGACCGCTCTCGGTGCTGCCGCCCCTGCTGAATGCGGTGTTGAACATGATTATTGGCGCGCTGGTTGCCTCCTTCCTGCACAACCGCGTTCCAGCACCAGACGCAGAGACGGCATTCCCGGCACTGCGCCCGGGCATCGCAGCAGAGTAGGCCTCGGCTTGCCCGGTCGGCGGGTGCCGAGGACTGCGAACGCCTGCCCCCGGCGCCGGCATGCCGCCAGCGCCCTATCGCTGCGCCGCCACCAGCAGGAACATCGGCCGCTCCCGTTCCTGCCCCAATTCGGGCCTGGCGGCGACCTGCGCGTCCGTCGGCCCCCACTCCTCCACATGACGAATGGTGAAGCCAACCCGGATCAGCAGATTGAGGATGGTGCCAATGGTGCGGTGATATTTGACAACGCCATTGGCGAGCCAATCCGTCACGCGCTGACCTTCAACCAGATACTGGTTGAGCGACCAGGTCTTGCGGCCAGCCGCATCGACCGTCCAGGACGGATGCGCGGGCGCCATATAGATCGGGTGCTCTGTGGAGAACACCAGCCGGCCGCACGGAACCAGCGCGCGATGCACCGTGGCCAGAAGCGCTGCCGGATCCCTCACGTAGTGCAGCGCCAAGGAGCTGTAGGCGACATCGAATGACGCTGGCGGCAGATCGATCGCTTCCAGGTCGGCCCGAACATAGGTGATTGCCGCGTCCTCGGCCGACTCCGCGCGGGCGCGCCCCAGCATTTGCTCCGAGATATCTATCCCCAGCACCCTTGCGGCCCCTTGCTCCCGTGCCCAGCGGCAAAACCAACCGAAGCCGCAGCCGAGATCGACCACCCCGCTGCCCCCCAGATCCGGCAGCAGCGCCCGCATGGCCGGCCATTCCGCGGCGCCCGCCAGCCCACGGACCGAGCGGTCCAACCGGCTGTAGCCCGCGAAGAAGCTCGGATCATCGTAGATGTTTTGGGTCATGGACTTGCAGGCGCATTGCACAAAATCGCCGAACCTGAGTCATTGGGCACGCATGGCACTGCGAAGGACAAGGCGACGGCGCAGTCCCCTGCATAAAACAGCACCCGCTCGAACGAGATTGCCTGCTCGCTACGCTCCTCGCAATGGCAACGACGCGTCAACCGCGCGCGCGTCTCCGCCAGGCCTACGCCTTCGCCGTCACCACCCGCACCAGATCCCCCACGTTCTGCAAGGAATCCAGCTCACGCGTGGTGAACTTGATGCCGTATTTTTCCTCGGTCGCCATGATGATCTCGATCTGCTTGAACGAGTCCCAGCCCTTCACGTCCTTCGCCGACAGTTCCGGCTTCAGCACCATGTCGTCGCGCATGAACACGTCATGAAAGATCTCGGTCAGCCCGCCATAGATTTCCGCTTCGCTCGGCATCCTCTGCTCTCTTTCAGCCTTCGATCACGTGGATGAATGTCTCGGTGGGCCTGAAGCTTGTCAGGTCGATGATGTTGCGGTTGCCGCCGGCGTCGTCGCGCTCCATCACGCTGAAGCCCAGCTTGGCGTAGTGGTCCTTCACCATGCCGTTCTTCTTGGTGGGGATGTATTCGCCCACCACGCGCCGCGCGCCCAGCTTCGCAGCTTCCTGCACGATCAGGTTCAACGTCGTGGGTTCCACCTGACGGCCCAGCACGCGGCAGCTCATCAGCCACGTGTCGATATACAGATCCTTGTTCTCCAGCAGCCGGCCGATGATGATCGCGATTACGCCGTTGTCGCCGAACCGGTCCAGCAAACGAAGCTGCAGCCCGAACGCATCCGGATCGGCCATCACCGCCAGCACGTCCTCCTCCGCGTAGCGTTTCGTCGTCAGGTTGAACTGGTTCGACTTGTTGATGAGCTGCACGATGCGCTGCAGCCCGATCCGGTCGAAGCCCTTCCAAACGAGCTGCATTTCCATGCCGCGCAGATAGCTTTCCAGATCGGTCGCGGATGCCTTCAAGGCATCGCGCGCCTTGTTGCCCTGGTATTGCGCAGTGCGTTCGCGATCCTCGTCGGTAACGGACAAGCCCTCGAAATAGCCGGCATCGGCCAGCGCGCGCGGGAAATAGGTGGGATCGTCGGAGACTTCCGGCACCGCCACCACAGGCAGTTCCTGCCGCACCAGGTTCCGTTCGAACGGGTTGTCGTCGATGAACACCAGTGAATCGATGCCGATGTTCAACTCTTCTGCGATCGCGCGGATATTATCCGCCTTGTTCTGCCAGTTGGCGACGAAGCTGGAAATATCCGGGCGGCGCAGCACCATCTCGGGATGCTTCTCGAACGGCTCCACGGCGTTGGCTTCATCGTTCTTGGAGCACACGGCCAGGATCACGCCGCGGCGTGACAGCTCGCGGGCATAGTCCTGGAACGCAACATAGGCCTCGCCCAGCGCGCTGCCCTGGCCGAGGGCGATGCCCTCCATGCCGTCATCGCCGATCACGCCGCCCCACATCGTGTTGTCCAGGTCCATCACCAGGCACTTGAACGACCGCCCTTGTTTGGCAGCCACCAACCGCCCGACGAGATCCCCGTATAGCGGCGCGGCGGGCGGCGCGATCTCCTGCTTCGACCGGTGCCACAGCGCGGTGTCGTGCCAGGCGCAGGCACCATCGCGCGCGGCATGGTCATCCACCGCCAGCAGATCGACGCCGTCCTCGTCCGCCATCACGCGTAGCGCCTCGTTCAGTCGCGCCAGGAAGCGGGCGCGCGATCCAGGCAGGCGATGCTCGTTGCTGCCCAACACCACCGGATGCACCGGCAGCGCGGTCTGTTGGATGATCGGGCAGCGGAACGCTTCGCGCGCCAGCCGCCAGGTCTCGCGGATACGGCCCTCGATCTCGTCCAGCGCGGCGGCGGCGCCGGCGGCGTCCAGACCCGCGGTGACGCCAGCGGACAGGTGGTAGCCATCCAGCGAGAGCAGAATCGCAGTCGGCTTGAATTCGTGCAGCGCCGAGTCAGGATCGGAGAGTTCCTGCGCGTACTGGCCGAAATCGTTTTCATAGGTATCGATCCAGATGCCGCGGCGCAGGCCGGCGACACGAATCGCCGGCAGCAGATGCGTCAGTGTCGCGGAACCGAGCACTGCCAGCCGCACGGGCTTGGTTGCCACCCCCTCCGGTTTCGCCGGAAGCGCGCGGCGAACCGCTTCGTCCAGAGCGTTGGTCAGGACGAAATTGAGCCGCGCATTGGCCAGTGCCACTGCTTCGGGCCACGCGGCAGCGGGATCGGTGCCGAGCGCGCGCAGGCGCACGCGCCAATCGGGAATGGTGGGCAGCCAGTGCAGTTCCGTCACGATAGGGTTCCTGGCGCGATGGGGCCGTACGTTGCGGCCGAGCAGTGGATAATGGGCGCTTCCTGCCGTTCGAGTTAACACCGCCCCGCCCTGTGGTTCAACAAAAACGAAGCCAATGGCGCAAAATGTTCACGATTCGGGCTCGCAGCCGCCTTTTCTGGCAGGACGGATCGGTTACGCTCCGCCGCCGAAGGAAGGGAGGAGACGGGTATGAGCGAAATCCGCGTGGTGGCGACCGGGCTGCGGTTTCCGGAGGGACCGGTGGCGATGCGCGACGGCTCCGTAGTGCTGGTCGAGATCGAGCGCCAGACCGTCAGCCGAGTCGCACCGGACGGGTCGGTGACGGTGGTAGCGCAGACCGGCGGCGGGCCGAACGGGTTGGCGGTGGGGCCGGATGGCGCGTTCTACGTCTGCAACAATGGCGGCTTCCTCTGGCGCACCGAGATGAACATGCTGCGCCCGGCAGGCGTGCCGTCCGATTATGCCGGCGGCCGAATCGAGCGGGTGGACCCGAAGACCGGCGCGGTGTCCGTGCTGTACGACCGCTGCGGGTCGCAGAAGCTGCTGGGACCCAACGATCTGGTGTTCGACAGCCATGGCGGGTTCTATTTCACCGACCTGGGCAAGGCGCGGGCACGCGACCGCGACTGGGGCGGAGTGTATTACGCGCTCGCCGACGGTTCGAAGATCGTCGAAGTGGCGCATCCGATCCTGACGCCGAATGGCTGCGGCCTGTCGCCGGACGGCAAGGTGCTGTACGTGGCCGAGACCGAGACCGCGCGGCTGTGGGCCTTCGATATCGTCGTGCCGGGCGTGGTGAAGAAGGCGCCGTTCCCCTCGCCGCATGGCGGGCGGTTCGTGGCGGGCCTGGGCGGGTTCCAACGCTTCGACAGCCTGGCGGTGGATGCGGCGGGGAATGTCTGCGTGGCGACGCTGGTGAACGGATCGGTCAGCGTGATCGCGCCGGACGGGAGGCTGCTGCGGCAGGTGCCGATGCCGGACATGTTCTGCACCAATATCTGCTTCGGTGGCCCGGATTTGCGAACCGCCTACATGACGCTGTCCGGGACGGGGAAGCTGGTGGCGATGGACTGGCCGGATCCGGGGCTGCGGCTGGCGTATGAGGGGTAGATATGGAGTTCGCGGGCGGTCCGCGTCTTGATCGCCCGCGTGACACCCCGCAACAACGAACCGGCTGGGCTCGAGGAATAAGCACTGCCAGACAGGTCCTGCAGGTGTCTCTCGTAGCTGGCAAAATTATCGCTGCGGCATAGGAGGCACGGAACACGCAGAGGAGTGCCGCGGCCGTTCACGTGAGCTTTAACAACATCGCCCCGCGCTGCCGCTGGAGCCTCCCCCGCGCCATGCGAGCATGCTACGCCATGGCCACCCGTCGGGAGGAACCACGCCATGAAAATCACCAAGATCAATACCCGCGAATACCGCTGGCCCCGCCACAAGCCGATCGCGAACGGCAAGCACACCTATACCCATGTGAACTTTGCGGTGGTGGAGATCGAGACCGATGAGGGTATCACCGGCATCGGCCTCGGCGGCGCCGGCGGCATTGAGCAAGCAACCATCGCCCATCTGACTCCGTTGCTGATCGGCGAGGATCCGATCGATGTCGAACGCCTGTGGCACAAACTGTGGGTGCCGAAGCTGGTCGGCCGTCGCGGCCTGACCACGCGTGCAATCGCCGCCATCGATATTGGCCTGTGGGACATCCGCGCCAAGGCCGCTCGCCTGCCGCTCTACAAATTGCTCGGCGGCTTCCGCGACCGCGTGCCCACCTACATCGCCGGCGGCTACTACGAAGAAGGCAAGGGCCTGCGCGAATTGGCGCAGGAAATGGAAGCCAATGTCCGCATGGGCGCCAAGGCGGTGAAAATGAAGATCGGCGGCGTTCCCATCGCCGAGGACATCGCTCGCGTCCGCACCGCGCGCGAGGCGATCGGCCCCGACGTGAAGCTGATGGTCGATGCCAACTGCGCCTACCGCGCCTATGAGGCGATCCAGATCGCCAAACGCATGGAGCCATACGACATCTTCTGGTTCGAGGAACCGGTGATGCCGGACGATTACGACGGCCATCGCCGCCTCGCCCAGGCCACCAGCATCCCCATCGCGACCGGCGAAAACGAATACACCCGCTACGGCTTCCGCGACCTGATCCGTAACGAATGCGCCGCGATCCTGAATGCCGATGCGAAAGTGCTTGGTGGCGTCACGGAGTTCATGAAAGTCGCCGCTCTGGCGCAGGCCCACGACCTGGACATCGCGCCGCACGGCTCGCAGGACATCCACGTGCACCTGGTCGCCGCGATCAGCAACGGGCTGATCCTGGAATTCTACCGCGACACGGTCGATCCGATGTGGGGTCGCATCTATCACCACACGCTGCGGCTGAATTCGGACGGCACGGTAAGCCCGCCCGACGTGCCTGGCATCGGCGCCGATCCGAATTTCGAATCGCTGGCCGAGTTCCGGGTGAGGTAATGCACCGTGATGAGGTAATGCACCGTGATGTCGTTGCGCGGTCCGCACCCCAGGTATCATTGCGAGTTGCCCAGCGGCCGGCGCGGCCGGCACGCCACTGGGTGAAACCGCAGCGGACCGAAGGCTTCCGCCCTGCCCTTGTGGGGACGGGAGGGGCAACGCTGTTTCTTGTTAAGATAGAAGCGACGAAGCAATCTCGTTCGAACCTGCACTCGAACCTTTCGTGCGCCGCTTGACCAGGATTGCTTCGAGGTCTTGGCTCTTCGCAATGATATACGACCCGAGGAACGTCCCATGCCCGACACTCTCAAGGACCGTACCGGCACTCAGATCGAGCAACCCGTCTCCCTCCCCGGCGGCAACGCCCTGTTCGGCAGCGACGTCGTCGCCGACACGCTGCGGGCGCTGGACATCCCCTTCATCGCGCTTAATCCGGGCTCCAGCTATCGCGGCCTGCATGACTCCCTGGTGAATTACCTCGGCAACCGCACGCCGCAGATGCTTCTCTGCCTGCATGAGGAGCATGCCGTCGCCATCGCGCACGGCTACGCCAAGGTGACCGGCAAGCCCATGGCCGCGGCGGTGCACGCGAATGTCGGATTGATGCATGCAACGATGGCGATCTTCAACGCCTGGTGCGACCGGATACCAATGATCGTGCTGGGCGCCACCGGCCCGGTCGACGCGCCAAAGCGCCGCCCCTGGATCGACTGGATCCACACCGCGCGTGATCAGGGCGCGCTGGTGCGGCCCTACACCAAATGGGACGACCAGCCTGCCTCGCCCGAGGCCGCGCGAGAGGCCCTGCTTCGCGCCCTCTTTCTCGCCACCACGCCGCCGTGCGGCCCCGTCTACATCAACCTCGATGTCGGCATGCAGGAAGCGCCGCTCACCGAGCAATTGCCTCCACTCGACGCAGCACGCTTCGTACGGCCGCTAACGCCCGCACTGCCTGATCCGGCCTTGGTCGCCAAAGCCGCCGACATGCTGCGTGGCGCGCGCCGCCCCCTGATCCTGATCGGCCGTTGCTCGCGGCGGCACGACCATTGGGCCAGCCGCATCGCGCTGGCCGAGGCGCTGAACGCGCAGGTGCTTACCGACATGAAGCTGGCCGCCGCCTTCCCAACCCAACACACGTTGCATGTCGCGCCACCCAGCACCTTCGCCGGTCCCGAGGCAACCAAGGCGCTCGCCGACGCCGACGTCGTGTTGAGCCTCGATTGGGTCGATCTCGCAGGCCTCCTGCGCAGTGCCAACGCCACCGCAAAGATCATCTGCGTGTCGCAGGACCACCAGGTCCACAATGGCTGGAGCATGGATTATCAGGGCCTGCCGCCTGCCGACGTGTTCATCTCTGCCGACGCCGACGCCACAGTCGCCGCATTGTGTGCGCAGCTTCCGCCCGCGGCACAGCGCATGGCGCCAAAGGCATCGCCGGATATGACGTTTGCCCCCGGCCCGATCACCGTGCCGCAGATGGCCCAGACGCTACGGCACGCGCTGGGCGCCCGTTCCGCTTCGCTGCTGCACGTGTCCCTGTCGTGGAACGCGGCGGCGTGGCCGTTCCGGGAACCGCTCGACTATCTCGGCGCCGATGGCGGGGCGGGCATCGGTGCCGGCCCGGGTGTTGCAGTGGGTGCGGCTTTGGCCTTGCGCGGATCGGGACGGATTCCGGTCGCCGTCTGCGGCGATGGCGACTTCCTGATGGGCGTCACCGCGCTGTGGACTGCGGTGCATTACGGCATCCCGCTGCTGATCGTGGTGGCCAACAACCGCTCGTTCTTCAACGACGAGCTGCATCAGGAACGCGTGGCGCGCGCTCGCAACCGGCCGGTGGAGAATCGCTGGATCGGCCAGCGCATCGGCGATCCGGAGATCGATCTGGCCCGTATGGCCGAAGCGCAGGGCGCCAAGGGGTTTGGCCCGGTGTCCGAAGCGCAGGACATGGCAGGCGTCTTCGAGCAAGCGATCGGTGCAGTGGAAAGTGGTGCCGTGGCCGTGGTGGATGTGCGCGTCGCGCCGGGCTATTCGCCGTCGGCGACGGCCGCGCTGCTGCGAGGCTAGCGTTGGATGTCATCGCGAGGAGCGTAGCGACGAGGCAACCTCGGTCACACGGCATACGGACGGTTCATGCCCCCTTTCGACCGAGGTTGCTGCGTCGCTCCGCTCCTGGCAATGACATGAGATTGCCTGCGCAGCCCTCGGTGCGGCGTTGACCACGCGCGCACCCGTGGCTATGTCCACCGATCCCGCCCGGGTTCCGCTGCGCATCTGCGCGCGTGCGCGTATCCTGGCATTTTTGCAGCAAACATCGGCGCGATCGCGGCAATGGCAGAGGCAAAATCCAAGAAGCAACTGATCTCCCACGGCATTGCGTCCACCAATCGCAAGGCCCGTTTCGACTATACCATAAAGGAAACCATCGAAGCAGGCCTGGTGTTGAAGGGGCCGGAGGTAAAATCGCTGCGCCACGGCCGCGCCACGCTGAACGAAGCCTGGGCGGGTGAGCGCGACGGCGAGATGTGGTTGTTCAACGCCTATATCCCGGAATATCAGGGCGGCGTGCTGTCGCGCTTCGAACCGCGCGCGCCGCGCAAGCTGCTGCTGAAGCACAAGCAGATCAACCAGCTTACCGGCGCGATCAGCCGGCAGGGCGCCACCATCGTGCCGCTGCAAATCCACTTCAACGATCGTGGCCGTGCGAAGGTCCTGTTGGGCGTGGCGGAGGGCAAGAAGAAGCAGGACAAACGCGCCGCCGTTGCCGATCGCGACTGGCAGCGCGACAAGGCGCGGCTGATGCGGGCACGCGGATAAGGACGCAGCGGGATGGCGGATGACGGCGTCGAGATCACCGGCCGGATCAAGGACAAACTGATCGAGGCAAAGCAGGCCTGGGCACGCGAGGGCCGGCTGTTGACCGGCACGACGGCCGATCCGGCACGCGACCGCCTGCCGCCCGGGCAGCTTTTGGTGACGGACTGGCCAGTGCTCGATCTCGGCGCCGAGCCGAACGTGACGGAACAAAAATTCCGGTTGGACATCGATGGGGCGGTGGAAAACCGCCTCAGCCTGTCGTTTGCGGAATTCATGGCGCTGCCGCAGGCCGAGAGCATGTCCGATATTCATTGTGTTACGCAATGGTCGCGCTACGACAATCACTGGCAAGGCGTGGCCGCGCGCACCATCCTGGACCTGGTGCTGCCGAAGCCGGAAGCGCAGCATGTCATCTTCCATTCGTTCGATGGCTACACGACGAACGTACGGCTGGATCAGTTCCACCAGCCGGACGTGTTCCTGGTGCATATGTGGGAAGGCAAGCCGCTGACCCGCGCGCATGGCGGACCCGTGCGCGTGTTGATGCCGCGGTTGTATTTCTGGAAGTCGGCGAAATGGCTGCGGCGGATTCAGTTCACCATCAGCGACCATAAGGGTTTCTGGGAGCAACGCGGCTACCACAATAACGGCGACCCGTGGGACGAGGAGCGCTATAGTTGATGCTGCGCACGCCCGGGCGGTCTGATTGGGGAGGGTAAAATGGCGGAACAAGGCACCAGTGCATGGGATTTCAGCTTCCCCGCGATTGATGGTGGTGCAATCGATCTGGCAGCATTCAAGGGACGCGTGCTGGTGGTGGCAAATACCGCGAGTTTCTGCGGCTACACCTACCAGTATGAAGGGCTCCAGAAGCTGCACGAGGCCGAAGCGGGACGCGGTGTGGCGGTGATCGGCGTGCCGAGCCGGGACTTCAACCAGGAATCGCCCGACAATGCCACAGTCAAGGCGTTCTGCACGACGAAATATGGCATCGGCTTTCCGTTGACCGGCATTGCGCATGTGCGGGGAACACAAGCGGCGCCGTTCTATGCCTGGGTGCGCGCGGAGACGGGTTGGGAGCCGAGTTGGAACTTCAACAAGGTGCTGATCGGCCGGGACGGACGGATTGCAGGCACGTTCGGCTCCGGCGACGAACCGCAGGGTGCGAAGCTCAAGCACGCGATCGAGGCAGAGCTGTAATAGTCCAGGCATGTCGTTGCGAGGATCGTAGCGACGCAGCAATCTCGTTCGGGACAGTGCCAAGACGGTCCGCGCGCTCAATTACCAAGGGCGCTTCGGCGCTACGCCTCTCGCAATGACATTATGAACCTCTCCAGATCCGCAAACAGCGCCGGATCGGCGATAACTCGTGGCACCTTGTTCTGCCCACCCAGGCGTCCCCGGTGGCGCATCCATTGCGCAAAACCACCCGGTAGTACGGCGACCACCGCAGGCGCTCGCATCATCTGGCGATGCGCCGCGTAATCGGCATTCTCCTCCGACAGTGCCGTATCAAGCGCGTTGGCAAACGCAGCCAGCACAGCGTCCGGCACCGGCGCGGCGAACTCCACGACGAACCGATGTCCGCCACGGTCGAGCGGTCCGGCGGGAAACACCGCGGTCACCGCATAGTCGGAAACCGTGGCACCAACGGACGTCGCCGCCTCCACAATCGCCTGATCTATCTCTTCGCCGATCAGATGCTCGCCGAACGCGGAAAGCATGTAAGAAAGCCGCCCCGTGATCAGCACGCGTGGCGGACGCCGCTCGACAAACCGCACCGTGTCGCCAAGAACGTAAGAAAACAACCCGGCATTGCTGGACAGGACCACGGCGTAGTTGACGCCCGTTTCGATCGTACCAAGCCAGTGCCGCGTAGGTTGCACCGCATCAATTTCGTCGACCGGAACGAATTCAAAGAACAAACCATTGTCGATGATCAGGCGTAGGCCCTCGCCATAGCTGCGGTCGGCGATGGCAATGAATCCCTCGCTCGCGGGGTAGACTTCGCGTCGGTCCACACGCAGCGGCAGCAGAGCATCGAACTGCGCGCGATACGGCGCGTAATTCACGCCGCCATGGATGAAAAGTTCCAAATTCGGATACCAGCTTTCGGTACTGCGCGGCCGGTTCGGTCGAAGCTCGGCCAGGCGCGCGAAGAACGGCAGTACCCAGCTTGGTGTGCCGCTGATCGTCCGAATATCCGCTCGCAGCGACGCCTGCGCCAGCGCGTCGATCTTGCGGTCCCAGTCGGGGATCAGAGCCAGGTCGTACGGCGGGAAATAGCGGCGGCGCGCCCACCACGGTACTTCGTTTGCCGCGATGCCGCTCAGGTCGCCGCTATAGATGCCGGGCGCCTGCGGCACCAGGTCCGTACTGCCGCCCAGCATGAAGTTTCGCCCGCCCAGCACACGGCTATGCGGTCGAACCGCAAGATGGAAGCTGAACATATCCAAAACGGCGCGGCGGTTGGCCGCCACCATGGCACACGACACGGGAATGTATTTGTTGTTGCCCGTGGTGGTGCCCGAAGTCACAGCAAAATACCGAATCAAGCCGGGCCAGCTTATATCGCGCAGCCGCGGAAACGCCGGCTGCCAGTAATCGCGCCAGAAATCCTCATAGCGCCGCAGCGGTACCTGACGCTGGAACCCGGCGATACTGGTGATCCGCGCGAATCCGTGGTCCCGCCCAAAGCGCGTGTCGCGTGCCTTGCGAAGCAGCGCGAGCAATTGCTGCTGTTGGGCAGCGGCAGGATCCAAGGCCGCCAGACAATGACCACGCCGCCGCGCATAAAGGCGCAGCAACGGCGTGGCGTCGATCATGGCGTCAGCACGGTACAGTGCGGGAATTCAACGCGCACCGTCTCCACCCGCAGCGGCATCCGGATATACGCGCCATGCTCATACATCGCCGCCTGGTCCACCAGCGTGGTACTGCCCAGCCAGCCGTCCTGGCCGCCGAGCAATACGAACCAGTTTGCATCCAGATCGGACATGTCGAAAATATACCGCGCCGTGCTGGCAAAGCTGCAGCGGTGGCGACGCGCGGTCAGCGGGTTGCCGGTCTTCCACAACGTGTCGTTGCCCCCGTGCGCCGCGCCAGACGCAAAACGATAGCGGTGGCCAAGCATCGGCACCGACCCAAGCAAATGCCGCAGTTCCAACCGATGCATCCGCCCCCAGGTACCGAACCGGCGCAACGCGCGTGCCGTGGGCGGCGCGGCACGACGCAGGGCAGCCGCCAGCGCCGTGTCGGCTGCGTGCATGATGTCGTCGAACGCCAGGCCGCGTGCGTTCCAGGTCGAGGAATAGAACCGGGCGTAGTGCTTGCCACGCAGCGCCGCGCAGAGGTGAAACAACAGTGCCTCGAATGCGAGCGCCCCCTTCGACCCGGCTGCGTAACGCAAGTCCCAGTGCTGCAATGCGTCCGCCACACGACGCGGCGCGTGGCGGCGCAGCAAAGGAACCAGACGGTCTCGCACTGCGCCAGCGGACGGCATCGCGATGTCCCGCTGCAAGGCCGCGATCGCGTCGAAATCGACGGCCGGCGTGGCGTGCAGCAATTCCCTCAACCGGCCGATGCGGCGGCCCGACGAAAAGAACCACCCGACGCGCACGGGCGTCGCATCCGGCCGTTCGTTGGCCGACGCCACGAAGCCCTCCGGCGGATCAAACACGGCGGGCAGATCCGTGCCGGTCACTCGCTTGTCCCAGTCGGCTGCGGCGGCGCGTGGCAGCAAGAGCGACGGTAATGGTTTATCCGCACGGGTGGGCAGATGCACCGCCATTACCTTGCCGATATGTCCGTCGCGATCGGCAAACAGCATATTCTGTCCCGGCACGGCGAGCAGATCGAGCGCACCACGGAACTCCTGCCAACGGCGCGCACGGGCGACGCGCAGCAACGCGGTGACCTCATCGCTGGGATAATGTCCCATCCAGCGCAGCGCAATGGTGCGTTGCGTCCCGTGCAGTGCGGGCAAATCGGAAATGATCGGGCCATGGCTGGTTTCACGGATCGCGATAGTACGGTCGTGCGCGCCGCGAACCCGCAGCGTTTCATGTCGCGTCTCAAATTCCTCGCCTGGCAGATCCGTCACGTCGTACACATCACTGCTCGCGGCGTGCAGGTTGGTGCCGCCCCACGCGATATGCGGCGTGCGTCCCAGCATGATCGCGGGGATCCCGGCCACCATCAGCCCAACCGCATGCATCGATGGCGCGCGACATCCTGCGATCAGCCACAGGTTTGGCAACAGCGCCGGCAGATGCGTGTCCCCCGCAAGCCACGCCGCCCCGGACTTGCTGCGTTCCGGCCCCACCGCAAGAGCGTTGCTGGCCTGGCGGGTGAAGCGCGTCAGCACTTCGTCCAGGGCCGCATCCGACGGTGCCGCGTCCACCAGATTCTCCATGCCGAGCAAGTCCGACCAGAACGATGCAAGCGACGGATCATCGAGCCAAGGCAGCAGCGTCATCCACACGCGCCACGTCGCATCCGCGCTGGCAAGCCGTCCGACGTTAAGCACATCCTCGATCGTCCATGGTTCGCGCCCGAGACCAAGCAGCGGAAAATCGGGCGGCATCGGCACATGCGCCACCGCGTGGTTCACACCGGCAACGTAGGCACGCAGCCATTGCTCTGTCCCGGGCGGCAGTGCGGCAACGATAGCCGGGACAGCGCGGCCAAAATCCAGCATCCGCAGCAACTGGTCCAGTCGGACCGCCGGCGGACCGAGCAATTCCGCCATCCGCCCCTGTGCCACGCGACGCATGAGTTCCATCTGTGTCCATCGCAGATGCACGTGCACGACACCGAAAGCGGTGGCCAGATCGTCATCGTTGTCGGCTTCGATGAACGGGACATGACGAACGTTCCAATGGATCGTCACCTCGGCGTGCAGCGGCAAGCCGGTGCGCGGCAGCATCGCCAGGCGCCGCGCTACGTCGATGCTGTCCGGACGCGGCGGCGGCATAACCAATCGCGGCAGCAGAACCCCCGCAGCGACAGCAAGATCTGCGACTGATTGTATCGAGCGATATGCCGGCACGGTCTGTCATCCCAATGTCATGACAGACGGGCCATTGCAGGGCGTTGGCAACATGCTGTCATCGCGAGTAGCGCATCGGACAAAGCAATACCGCCCACAATTGGCAAGTCAGCCTGAACCAGAACCGATCGAGTGCCCCTGTCGTTGCGAGGAGCGAAGCAACGAAGCAATCTCGGTTTCGCGCGGGCGGCCGAACCGTCCGTGCGCTTTTCCCGCCGGAGATCGCTTCGTCGCTTCGCTCCTCGCAATGACATCGGACGGGCCGTCTCACGCGCCTCTGATTCCGGCACTAGCTCGCCTTGGAAATGATTGTGTGACCGGCCTGGCCAATCTTCGGCCGACCCTCTCGCGGCTGCGAAACATATCCCCCGATCATCTCGCGCACTTCGTCGAAATTGCGGATCTTGATATCCGCCTGAGTGAACGGAATCCCAATGCCGGCCTTGGCAAAGGCGTGGAAGATCGCGATCGACAGATCCGTGCGAACTCTCAGCGTTTTGGTAATGTCGTCCAGCTCGATAAAGACATAGAGCCCGAAATTAATGCTCGAGGCACCAAACCCCGTAAGTTCGACAATCGGCTCGGGATCGCTGAGGACATCGGCACTCTCGCGGGCAACCCGCAGGAGTACCGCCTTCACCTCACCCGGATCGCAGTCATAGGCTGCTCCAACCGAAACCACGACGCGGCCGGTCCGGTTGTGCAGCGTCCAGTTTTTCACCTTCTCCGAGATGAAAGCCGAGTTTGGAATCAGAACGTTCGCCCGATCGAATGTTTCCAGTTCCGTGGAACGCACGCTGATCCTGCGCACGTAACCCTCCTCTCCGCCGACCACCACAAGGTCGCCGACCCTGACCGGACGCTCCACCAGCAAGATAAGCCCGGATACAAAATTATTGACCACATTCTGCAGCCCGAAGCCAATGCCGATGGAGAAGGCGCCGGCAACGATCGCGAGACTGGAAAGGCTGAAGCCGGCATAGGAAAACGCCACCAGCATCGCGATCAGGATCCCGAGATAGCCAACGCCGGTGCGGATCGAATGACGAACCCCGCCCGACAGCCCGGCGGGTTGCAGGATCTGAATATCCAACCAGCCCTGGAACAGCCGGGCCGCCGCGTAGCCAACGGCGAACACGATCGTCGCCGCCACCAGCGCTCCCAAGGTCACCTGCGTGTCGCCGATATGAAAACCAAAGAAAAGCTGGCGGTACCATTGCTCGATATCGGGACGCGTATAGCCCCATTGCAGCATGATGAACGGCACCGCGACGATCAGCACGGCGAGCTTCAGCACCAGCTTGACCGGCAACGCGAGTTGCTCGCGCCGCGCTTGTTCCAGCGTTGTGCGCTCTCGAAGCCATCGTCCAAGAACAGCGCCGTCATCGCTTATGCATTGTGCGAAACCATCGACCCACACGAGCAGCAGATAGACCAAGGCCAGGATAAGCCCGGTCACGACCAACTGCTGTGCGAGAAAGTGCGCCAGCGCCAGGTAGCCGGTCAGCGCGCACATGACGATCGCAGCGACGATGATCCACACCAGCGATCGGATCGCACGGAACAACAGCATCGACGATCCCGGCGAACCTTCTTCTATCGGGGTGCGGAGAATGGCGACCACGAGCCCTGCCAGGATCAGGCTCGAGGGCAATGCCACCGCGATCGTCAGTCCGAATGGCGCGCGTACCAGAAGGGTTACGGCGTAGAGCAAGGCGGTCACGCTGTAGACGAACGCCAGCAGGGTCACGAGACCGCAGAGGCGAACAGCGACCGCATCAGAGACGGCGATGAGACGCCAGCGCGACGCCAAAGGCGAGAACACGGTCGTCACCAGCGCACCCACCGTGAACACGACCACGATGGATTCCGCGGCAAGATAGAACAACCAACTCAGCCGATAGGGAAATGGTTGTTCTG
Organism: Acetobacteraceae bacterium; assembly: GCA_035523995.1. Taxonomy (GTDB): domain Bacteria; phylum Pseudomonadota; class Alphaproteobacteria; order Acetobacterales; family Acetobacteraceae; genus JASHVB01. Next base: position 84,821 of record DATKPQ010000011.1, read on the forward strand.
CACCGACCATGACATAGGCGAACACGACCGGGACAACGACCGGCAACGCGCGGAACAATACCACCCCGGCCGCGGATGATGCGCGTCGCCAGAACGACAGCTCACCGGGACCTTGCCACGCGCGGAGCCTGCGCGCGCCGCGCCATCCCACGACACACAGCAACAGGAACAGCAGCGCGGCCTCAAATCCAACCCGCTCGACCCCGCTCCGATCTCCGGTGCCCTGCCACCAATCTGTCACGAGGCTGCGGACGCGCTGTGTCGTTTCCGGAATATAGTCCGCCACCTTGGACCATGTCTGATATGAATAGACGCCCGAGATCGGCCGCAACAAATAAGCGGTGAATTCGTTTCGCCTTATATCCTCGATCCTGTCGAGCAGATTATCGGCGCGCAGCCTGGCCGATTGGGCTGACGCGTCACCGGCAACCAGAAGCCCAAGCCAGTAGTTCAGCCGAGCGCGATGTATCGCTATCTGCGGCGGCTGCGCCTCGCCCGCTGCCGGAGCCGGTCCCAGCAAATTCAACTGCGCTTTGGCCGTCGCCATCATGGACTGGAGCCGGCCCGATAAATCCTCGGTCTGCGCGTGTAATCGCTGCAACGCGTCGCGGTTGGTATCAAGCTGCGACCACTCTACCGGCTTCTGCCGGAGGTCGGCCCCGATTTGATGCAATTCCGATTGCCAGTGCGCAACCGTAGCATCGAGATCAAGGCCCAATGCCTCGTTCACGTGCTTGACGATTTCCGCGGCGCGAAGCTCCGCGCTGGTCGGTTGGGTTGCGGTCGTGTCGCGCGGCGCCGCGGTTGCGGGCGTGGTCCCAGCGCGTGCCGGTTGTGCCAAGGCCCCTTCCCATCCGAAGGCACACTGAGCCACTGCGATCGTAACAACCGCGACGCCGATCAGGACCAGCCGAATCAACGCCTTTGCTGCCGGCCTAAGGCTAACCATGCACTTTTCCCGCTCGCCGTGTCGCCTGCTTGGCCATTAGAGGGTAGGACACCGGTTGTCATGTGAACAACACCAAACGCAGAAATTCCCCGTCATGGCCGCCCCCATCGCAATCGATACGGCAACCGCATGTATCGTTCCCCCCGCGCTGCAACAATCCGCCCGGCATTGACAGCCTCACGCACCGCTTGCCACGTTTCGGCCAGGAGGAACAACAATGCCAAAACTCGAAGGCAAGGTTGCGTTGGTGACGGGCTCTGGCCGCAATATCGGCCGCGCGACGGTCATGAAACTGGCCGGCGAAGGCGCACACGTTATCGTCAACGCCCGCTCGAACCAGGCCGAAGCAGACGCCGTGGTACGCGAAGCCAGCACGCTAGGCGTGAAGGCACTGGCCGTCATCGCCGACGTCGCGAAGAAGGACCAGGTCGAAGCGATGGCGTCACGCGCACTGTCGGAATTCGGCCGAGTGGACATCCTGATCAACAACGCCGCAATTCGCCCGCACAAGCCATTCACCGAACTGACGGCGGAAGATTGGGAAGCCGTCCGCAGCGTCGTGTTGGATGGCGCGCTGTACCTCACCCGCGCCCTGATCGAACCGATGGTCGCCAACAAATACGGCCGTATTCTGTTCTTTACCGGCGAGGGCGCTTTCGTGGGCGGCAGCGGCCGGGCGCATGTCTCCGCGGCGAAAATGGGTCTGGTCGGCTTCGCCCGCGGCCTGGCTTCGGAATTCGCGCCGCACAATATCCGCGTGAACGTGGTCTCGCCCGGCAGCATCGATACCAGGCGCGCCAACCCCGAATGGTATCAGGGCCACGCGCCCAACGCCGCCGGCATCCCCCTCGGCCGCCAAGGCAAGATCGACGAGATCGCGGCGACCTGTTTATTCCTGGTAACGGACGACGGCGGTTTCATCACCGGCCAGACGATCCACGTAAACGGCGGCAGCGCGTATTACTAACACCGTGGCGGCCATCTTCGTCCTCATGTCATCGCGAGGAGCGCAGCGACGAAGCAACCTCGTTCAAGCCGGCGCACGAATCTACGCGCGCGCCACCCACGCGAGAGTGCTTCGGCTGGGGACCTCCAATGACATAGGGCCCCTCCGGGGCCGCGCAATGACATAGGGCACGCCCATCTCGCCTCGCCAGCGCCCGGAACTACGCCACCGCATGTGCGTCGCCGGATCGGCCGATGATCGCCCCCAGCAATCCCGACGACACCACCGCAACTGCGCTCGGCAAAGCGCTCCCGCACACCACGATCGCACGCCGCCACACCAGGAATTATGATCCGCAAGAAGAAATGGCCCACGGCCGCGCAACCAGTGGCCGTGTGTACCGCGTCCGCTGACGCCCGCTCCTGCCTCGCTTGCCCGCGATGTCACCCAGTCGCGGGTCGGTCGCGCGGTCAGCGCGCAATCACGTTTCGCCGACGATAACCGCTTCTCGCGGTCTGCTCCCCACCAGGCCGCGTTAGTTGCAAACTTTTTTTGTTTGCCATATTGACATAACCTTCCAACCCATGCCATACTGGGCAAATGACCGCAGCAACAGCCACGACATCCGATTTCGCGGCCCAAAACCCTCTGGTACAGGCGTGGGCCCGCACCACCGCAACCCTTAACGCCTTGAATGCGCTTGTTTGCCTCGTCTTCAATCTCGTGGAGCATGGCAGGGACCTCGCCTTCACGTTCCGCGACCATGTCCGCGAACCCGGCTTCGGCCTGACCGGCAGGTTGTTCGGAACCACCGACATCTATGTCATCGGCACGTGCATG
>DATKPQ010000012.1:0-12881 GCA_035523995.1 Acetobacteraceae bacterium
GATCAGAAGGACACGCAAAAATGGCGCGGTGATGAATGATCCCGGAACGGATCGTCGCCCGTTGTTGCTCCCCTGGGAAAGGTAAAGCTTCGCCGTGCCAGGCAAGCCAATGCCGAGTCTGACAGCGAGTGGCGGCGGGAAATTAGTGCAACATAAAGGACATTATCATAGGTAGAATGCACAAGAGGTTAGCTGGAACAAAATGCCGGCGCTGTGAGGTGCGTCACTCCCCAAGTTCGCCCTCCCATGCATCTTTGCTCCGACCTGGGGAGGGGCAGAGATGCTCAAGGGTAAGCGGCTGCACGGTATCATGTTGGCCGGCATTCCGGTTCTGCTCGCCTCTCTCGGGGCATGCACAGATTACACCCCAGAAAAGGTAGCCGACGCAAAGTCAATAACCATAGAAGATGCTTATGCAAGCATCGGCCGAGGTTTCCTGGCGCTCCAGAAGGAAATGGCCGGCGCGAAAATGGGGGTGATCACGTGCAAGGTAGATATCAAATTTGCCATCGCCGCTCAAGCCAGCCAGAACAATGACCTCCAGGCGGGTGTCTCCGGTGGTCCTCAGTACGTGCAAGCAAAGTTGAGCAACGATTATTCCACATCAGCTGCTGGCAACCGTTCGAATACCGTTGAGATAGTGTGGGGAAGCCTCTACCCGACCATATGCCAGCCGGTTGACGCAACTGGTGGGGCAGCAAATGCGACCCAGAACAACGGCAACAACTCGGGTGGCGGCAGCACTCAGGGTAGCAAAGGCGGCAGCAAGAGCAGCAGCAACAGCAACGCAACTGGCAACGGTGGAGCAGCTTCTGCTCGTAGTGCACAGGTCCATTCGCCGCGAGCGATGATCGTTATGGCCCGTGATGTTGTAGGCGTGCCAATACTCAAGGGCCCCGCCATTGGTTTGATCCAAGCCGCAGATACTACGACTGCGCCGACTAGCACCCCGTGTAAATCCGACGAAATCGAGGCTCACGATACACAGGGAAGGATTATCTGCATTCCTGAAGATCAGGTGATGGACGTTATGAAGAATCTATTCGGCACGCCAGCCATACGCAACGAAATGAAAAGTCTTCTCCAGTCGCCAGATGCGCAAAATCCTAACATGACCAAATAGGCAGTCAGCGCCCACCGTACAAGCGGAGGTCGCCGCACCCGATAAACCGGTTTGGCAGGCGCTAGCCCCTCGCCGTGATGAGCCAGAATCGGCTTTATGGTAAGTCGCGCATTCAGTTCCGCTTTTTGAGCAGGATTTGATCGTCTCGTGCGTCTTTGCACCGAAATCGGCACAGCTTGCCCTTCGCGTCCGGCTCAATGACGATCTCCCAGCCATGTAGATCAACTCGGCTGGCTAATTGGGATTCCAGCGACCATACTAGCTTATAACCGGCAGCTTCAAGGCGTTGCTGTATCCCGCTGTCTGTCGGGTAACTGAAGCTAACGATCTTATCCTCAACGATCACCGGGTTCGGGGAAACACGCTCGCCCGGGCGAGCATTGGGCTTCACAGAGACGCAGCTGCCCTGCACGACCACCTGAACGTGCAGTGTTAGGAACCCGAAATTGCTGCCTATCGATGCGCGTTGAGGATTAGTCACAAAATTGTAGATATGATCGGTTCCGAGCTTTAACTGATATCCACTCTGCGAGCGGAGCCGCATCACGTCCTCAGTAACTTCCTCCACTCTCCAATCTTCATTCTTGTCAGGAAGTGCATTGTTCTGGTTGTCCAAATGGCAGGCCGGGGGGACGATTTCCATCCACCATCCCACATTTTTCTTGAGCCGCGCGAGGTTCATGCACAAGGTTCTCCTCGACTAATCACAACCCAAAAATCTGGCGCACCAAAGGCTCTGCTACATTCCACGCTCCGGCTATCGCGGTAACCGCCCCTGCACCCTGGTTCAGGGCGTCGAGCGTCGCCTTGATTACTCCCGGCTTGCGATCTTTAGCAGCAGCAACCGCTTGCTCACTCAAAAAGGCAACCTGCTCGGCCATTTCATTTTTCTGCTTCGGGTCAAGTGCATCCGACGAAGCGATCGCCTCCGTCAACTTCGCGAGAGCATCGCGCGCCCGATCATTTCCGGCATTATGCAGATGCGTGAGATTCACATCGATTGTTTTCACCGTTCCAGTGTTGATCGCGCCGACAACGCTGTTATCCAGCTTGATGTTGTTCAAGGTGAAGGGCGGTTGGGGAATAGGCGGAAGCGCGATCCGCCCTCCGCTCAACGGTATCCCGCTTATCGCATCCATCTGATCCATTGCATGATTAGCCATTGCCGCATTCATCCTAAACTGGAGCGTCTGCGCGACGGTGAAACGGTAATAACAATCAACGCAAAGTGGGACGCCGGACTGTTGGTAGATGGCCGGCTTACCGCACTGTCCGCATCCTACTTTTCGGGGGATATCAGTCGCGTTCATGCGCTCAGCCTCGAAATCGTACTGTTGTGCACATTGTAGCTGCGGGCGATCTCGCGCACCGGCTCACCGGCATCGCGGCGATTGATCGCCTCGCGCCTCTGGTGCGGGGTCAGCTTCGGCTTGCGGCCGAGCCGCACGCCGTTTGCCTTGGCGCGGGCGCGGCCCTCGGCAGTGCGCGCGCGGATCAGCTCCCGCTCGAACTCGGCGAGGCCTCCGAGCACGGTGAGCATGAGGCGGCCGTGCGGCGTGGTCGTGTCGGCCCATGCATCGCCAAGCGACCGAAAGCCGGCCCCTTTGTCGGCGATGGCCGCGAGGGTGTTCAGGAGATCCCGCGTCGAGCGCGCCAGGCGGTCGAGTCGGGTCACGATCAACACGTCGCCGGCGGCGAGCTGCTCGATCGCGCGGCGAAGCTGGCTGCGGTCGGTCTTGGCCCCGCTTGCCACCTCGCGCAGCACCTTCTTGCACCCCGCCTTAGTCAGTTGGCGCACCTGGGCGTCAACGCTCTGGCCGTCGGTCGAGACGCGGGCATAGCCGAATTTCATGCCCTCATTATGCAGCGGAGATACGCAGCGGAAAAGCTCAATCTTTCCAGCGCCCTAGTTTTGCTGCGAAATTCTTGATTTATGCAGATCGGCCCTATTGACCCAGTCTTGATCGTGATCGTCCGGTCTTCCTGTGAACGGACAATGCAGGTGTGGCGAGTAGCGGTGGACTTAGATCAAATAAGGTATTATATACGATGCTGTATACGGTATTCCGACTGTTCAACGAGACCATATGATGCAATCGTCGGCCCTGAAATCTCTCCCACCAAGAGTATGCCGTTCCCTGGCCAAGCTCGGCGGCGACATCGCTACCGCGCGCCGAAAGCGAAACCTGACCACGGTAATGATGGCGGAACGAATTGGCTCGGCCAAATCCACCTATCTGAAGGTGGAGAAGGGCGATCCGTCGGTTTCGATGGGTGTCTATGTGATGGCGCTTTTCGTGCTCGGGTTCGGCGACGCGATCGGCGACATCGTTGACCCGCGTCGGGACGATGTCGGCCTGTTGCTCGACGTCGAACGGCTGCCAAAGCGCGTGCGTCCCAAGAAAGTGCCGACTACACTATGAGGAGGACCATCCAAGTAGCGCTGGGGGAAAACTCCCGCAGTCTCGGGACACTCCGCTTCGACGTGCAGGGGGCGCGGGAGAACGCCGCCTTCGAGTACGACGCTGCATGGCTAGCGGCCACGGACCGCTTCGCGATCGACCCCACCCTCCCCTTGGTGTCTGGCCCACAATTTCATCGCAAAGAACGTGGCGGATCCGTCTTTCACGGCGCGATTGCGGACACCGAACCGGATGGCTGGGCGCGGCGCGTCATCTTGCGCGACCACGCCAAACGGCGGCAAGAGGTTAGGCGCGCCGGTGCGGATGTCGAGAGCCGTCCGCTGAACGCCCTCGACTTCCTCCTGGCGGTCGATGACGCGAGCCGCGTCGGCGCGTTGCGTGTTCGGGACGAGGACGGCGTGTTCCAGCGCGCGGCCGAAGAGGGTCGGCGGACTGCGCCTCCACTGATAGAGCTTGGCCACTTGCTGTCCGCGTCGCGTGCGGTCGAGACGCATACCGAAACGGCTGAGGATTTGCGTTACCTCCGAGGCCGGGGCACCTCGCTGGGTGGGTTGCGCCCGAAATGCACGGTCGTTGACGACAAGGGGCGACTGTCGATCGGCAAGTTTCCAAGCGTTGCCGACGATCGCGCGGTTACGAAAGGCGAGGTCCTCGCGCTGCGACTCGCTGGCGCCGCGGGGATAGATGCCGCCGAAGGCCGTCTGGTCGAGAGCGAAGGCAGCGCGGTGGCTGTGATCCGGCGCTTCGATCGTCCGGACGGCGGCGGGCGGCTGATGTACGTGTCTGCCGCGACGATGCTCGGCGTCGAGGTCGCCGAGTCGGACGAGCATGCCTATACGGAGATCGTCGATGCGCTGCGGATGCACGGCGCGACGCCGCAGGCCGATACGGAGGAACTCTGGCGACGCATCGCCTTCTCCATCCTCATCACCAACGTGGACGATCATCTGCGCAACCACGGCTTCTTACATGTCGATCACGGGCAGTGGCGGCTTTCGCCGGCATTCGATGTCAATCCGTTCCCAGACCGCGTTCGTGAATTGAAGACATGGGTGTCGGAAGATGCCGGTCCGGAGGCAACGATCGATGCGCTGATGTCCGCACTTCCGTATTTCCGGATTGCAGCGCCACGTGCCCGACAGATGCTTCGTGAGGTGGAACAAGCGGTGTCGCAATGGCGCTCAATGGGGCGCGGCCTTGGCATGAGCACGCAAGAACTCGATCAGTTCGCCGACGCGTTCGAGCATGAGGAGCGCACCGCAGCCCGGACTGCGAGCCGATGACGCCCATCCACTTAAATATGGACCCACCACCGGATTCACGATTGCGCTCCGGTAGGGTGAATCGGTCGTTGCGAAACTGGCAGGCGGCCTCCGCGGCTATGAGCCACCGAGTTCCGGCACCTGCGCGAATACATCGGCGCGACGTCCGCGCTGCCGCGATAGCGTCGAGCGGCCGTCAAGGATGTGAGCCACTTCGGCTGTCACCCAATCGGTGGTCGTCTCTGAGCACCTCGTCGGATATCGATGTACCGCAGGGTGACGCCGCGAGCGAAAGCCCGAGCAGCGCAGCGATCGCCTGGCGGATAGCTCCCCTTGCGGTAGGTGCCTGCGGACGGGCACGATGGATCCTCTTGGCGTCTACCGACGCGGTTCGGATTGATAGGCGACCTGCCCGACGGTGTTCGTCGCGTCCGCCCGCCCCTGGTACCGGCCGATCAGGCGGCCCGCCGAATCGTCGGTCGACTGCACGCGCCACACCTCCAGCTTCTTGTCCGGCGCTCGGACGAGACGATAGGTCCGGCCGTTTACACGGCAGTAGAGGTCGGCGGACGAGCCAATCTTCGTCCACTTGCAGTCGGCCCCGGACAAGAACGTCTGCTCCGCCAACTCCTGCATGTCGGCGCGTCGGCGATCGCGTTCCGCCCACTCCTGGCGCATGCGCCGCCCAATTTCTTCACCCATCCAGTCATTCATCAGCACGACTATGGCGGCGAGTTCAGTGCCGCCAGCCCTTTCTTGCGAATACAGCGCCTCGCAACCCGCCCTCAAGGAGTCGTCCAGCTGGTCAAGACCCTCCTCGCGCAACGCCAGCAGGCGACCCGTTACGTCCGACTTTGTCAACGGCGGCCCGGGAAGTTCAGCCAACGCGGCATGCAGGTCCTCTATAGGTATCCAACAGCCCACGGCCGCTCGGATCAGCTTGTCGCGCGCCGGCGGCCATTTGCGCCACGGATCGCGTGAACCCTCCAGCTTCCTGAGGATCTTCACCGCCAGCTTCCGAAGCTGCTCAGGATCACGGATGTGGCGAAGGGAGGGGCTGCCGGAGTGCTCCTTGACCAGCTCAATGATTGTCCCAATGCGCGGATCGTCAGACATGGCAGACGGATTACATCGCGGCAGATCGAGTTTAGTCCGACGGCGGGCTGAACGAAGTCCAGCTGCCAGCATTACGCCAGCCTTTCGTCATCGTATCAAGCCACTCCTCACTACGTTCGGAGTGCGTCGTCGCTGCGTCGGCCCCTCGCCCACTTGTCCCCATGCTCTCAGAGCATTCGTCGTCACCGAAGCTAAAGCTGAGGCGATCCGCGCCGCTTTCAACCAGAATGGAGCGTTTGCCGCGGCGGTCGAGCTGCGTCGTGGTTTGCAGGCATCCCCGACCGATGCGTTTGGCAATCGATGATTCACTTGCCTTTTGGCGGACTTCATTTCCATGTTTGCGGGATGTTCGTCGTTTCCGAGGAAGAGGCCGCCGCGATCCGCGCTGCGTTCGATCGCGGTGGCGAGTTTGCTGCGGCGGTTGAGCTGCGTCGCCGGTTTCCAGGCATTGCCGACAATGAGCGGGCACGGGCCTGCGCCAGAACAATCGTGGGGTGGACGCCGTTGAAGCTCCCGCCGCGTCCGGCCGCGCGGTTGCGCCCGATCACCAAAACCAAACGAAGCCGTGAAGAGTGAGCCGCTGAGGCCGCTGCGGTGATTGCGATGTTGCTCGCCGCACGGCTTGGCTAGCGGCGGTGCCCAGGGTCCAGCTGGCCGAAACGCACAGCTTCGCGGTCAGAGCGGCCTACATGCCGAGACCAAGCCCTCGCGACGGCTGGAGGGTATGTTCGTCCTCCTCCTCCTCGTGCTGCTGCTCGACCGCCTGTTGCCGCGGCCTCTCGTGCATTTGGCCAACGACGTAGTGCAACACCGGCTGCATGGCGACCAGTGCACGTGATGCGACCTCGCGGACCACCGGAACGAACCGACCCAGCGCCTCCAGCACCGCACCTTGCTCGTGCACCAGGCTGCCCAGCTGCTCCGTCATCCCTGCGAGATGCTCGACCACCCGCCGCCGCTGCCAGGTGCGCGTCAGGGTGGTCCTCTCCAGTCCCTCTGCCTCGCGCTGCTCGGCTGGCTGCAGTCCTGCCTGCAAGGCGCGTGCGGTGCTGCGCTGCACGCCATGCGCTCGCTCCAACAAATCCAGCGCCGCCGGCGTTTCCGGCTGACGGGCGAGATTGCGCCCCATGTTGGCCCAGACATCCGCTTCCCGGATCGGCCGTGGGTCGCCGAGTGGCCGGCGCGCCGCGATCTCCCGCCGCTCCGCCCCGTCGGACGTGACCAGATAGCTCACCCGCCGGTGTCGGCTCGCGGCAGTGTAGGCCTTGTAGGCGGTGACCGCCTGCGTGCCAGCCGGCATCGCCTGGATGTGCTCGGCGCTGGTCAGCCCCTGCGTGGCGTCGATCGTCAGCACGTCGCCGTAGCTGAGCCGGATGCGGCCGCTCGTTTGGTCGCGCAACGTGTCCCACGCCACGAGCCCCTCGCGGCCCTGCGCGTTCCGCAACGTGACGCCGGCGGCGTCGATCGCGCGGACGTCAAGCACGGACCCGTTGTTGCCGATGATGCCACGGCTGTGGTCGGGATAAGCGGCGTTGGTGCGCGCGAACAGCCGCACCCGGTCGCCGACTGCGAGCGGCAGCGCATACGCGACACCGCTCTGATCGCAGGCATCGACCACCACCTGGTCCGGCCCCAGCTCTTTGGCGTCGCGGCGACGCTCACGGATCGCCGCGCCGATCGCCCGGGCATCGGCGTTGCTCGGCGCACTGACGGTCAGCGTGTAGTCCGGATCGTGCGCGTTCGCCGCCCGCCGCGCCGCCCAGAGCGTGGCGACGTGTTCCACCGCCTCTCGGTAGCCGCCGGGTACCAGCTGCGCGGTGCCGTCGGTGCGCTTCAGCGCCAGCGCCTCCGCCGCCTGGCCCTCGCGAAACAACAGGCAGGTCTCCCGCTCGCGCGCGCTTTGCTGACGCACGGTGGTGAGCAGCTCCGGCACGGCTTCGGTGCCGAGCGCGCGGCGCAGCAGTTCGATCACCGGCCCGGCCTCGATTGACTGGCACTGTTTCGGGTCGCCCACCGCCACCACCTGGCAGCCGGTCGCCGCCTGCACCCGCAGCAGCTCCAGCGCTTGCCGCGTGCCCAGCAGCCCAAGCTCGTCGACCACCACGACGCTGTTGCGGTCCAGGCGGACCTGCCCCTTGGCCACGCGGGCAAGAAACACCGAAAACGCCGCCCGGTCGGCCTCGGCGATGCCGGCCCCGGCCAGGTCGTCCGACTGCCGCCAGGCGAGCGCCGCGCCGTAGACCCGCCGGCCCTCGCGTTGCCAGGCATCCACCAGCGGTGCCAGCACTGTGGATTTTCCGGCCCCCGCGACGCCGATCGCCACCGCCAGCCGCCCGCCCTGGCCGAGCCGGTCGATCAGGTCGCGTTGCGCCCGCCCGTGCGCCGTCTCGGAAAAATCCCGCCCCGACCGCGCCACCGCTGCTGCAATCGAGTCCGTGCCGAGCGCACCGCTTCGGTCCGCCGCCGCGTCCCGCGCCAGTGCCAGAAACTCGGTCTCGCGTTCGACATGCAAGGTGGTGGTCAGCTTCACCCGCTCGCGGCCCTGGGCATCGGCTGTCTGCCCCCAGATCAGCCCGACCGCCTGCCCGTCCTGGCGCACGCCGCGCCTGGCGAAGGTACGCACCACGTCGTCGATCTCAGCCGCGCTCTCCACCCCGGACGCGATCAGCCCGCGCGCCGCCGCCACGCGTGCCATGGATGCGTCCACCACCGCCCGGCGTTGCAGATCCCGGTCCAGCAGCCCGAGGGCTGTCTCGTATGCCTGCTCCAGCCGCGCTTCCCGCGCCGGCAACGCAATAGGCTCCGGCCGCAGCACGCTCTCATGCCGCCAGCCGAGCGCTGTCGCCTCGCGCCGCCAAGCCGCCCAATCGCTGAGATCATCCTGCTTGGCTTGGCGTGGATCACCTTGCACGCCGCGCTTGGCCAGGCCGATGCGCCGTTCGGCGTCGAGGCTGTCCCAATCGAGTCCGAGTCCGGCGGCGTAGGCTCGCGCCGACTCGGTCCCGCTCATGGTGCGTTTCGAGAACGCCGCCCGCACCGAGTCGGGAACGGCGGTGATCCGCGCCGCCCCGGTCGCCGCGTCGAGCGCCACGTCGATGCCGTGCCGGCGCAGGTTGGTGGCGAGATGCGCCTGGTAGAGCGCGCCCCATTCATGCACCCGGCCTTCGAGCCGCTGCAGGTCCAGCCCGCCCACCCGGCCGCTCTCGGTCAGCACTGCGTTGGGTACCGCGACATGGGTGTGCAATTGCGGGTCGCCGGCCACCTTCAGGGTCACCAGCTCGGTATAGGCTTCGCCTGTGGCCGCATCGCGCCGCGGCACCTCCACCGTCGGGCGGCTGGCATAATGGTCGAAGCGGACCCAGCCGATCCGCCCGGGTTCGAACCCCTCCCGGCCCGCCTTGCCCTTGCGCGCCCGGCCAATCTCGCTCTCGACGTGGCGCATCGCTGCGTCCACCGCGTCGTGATGCGCCTGCGCGATGATGGCGCGTTCCGCCGCGGTCGGCGCGAACGCCCACGCCAGCGACACCGTCTTGTCCGCCGACCAGCACAGATCGACATAGCCGATCCGCGACCGCGTCGCCGACAATCCCTCCAGCAGCGCCGCGCGCCCGGGCGCCGACCCATCCGCCCGCTGGCCGGCCAACAGGTGATCGCGCTCCTCGGCGGTCGGCTCCCGCCTGGCATGGAACCCATACAGCGCGAGGAAGCGCGCGCGAATCGCCGCCGCCCGGTCGTCCGGCAGCGCCGACCCATCTGCCCGTTGCCCGTCCAGGATGTGGGCGATCTGCTCGCGGTGCGGCAGGGTGGCCGGTTCCAGCCCCAGCAACTCGGCCAAACTCTGGCTCTCCCGCTGAACCTGCTTGCCGGGGATCGGCGTGCCGTCCGCCCGGTTGCCCGCCAGCAACTGTGCGATGGCGTCCGCCTCGGGTGCCCGGTTGGGATCGATCCCCAGCAGCGCCGCGACGCCCGGGTCCATGTCCCGGCGCGGCTCCGCCACCGCCACCCCATGCGTCGGGTCGGCCGCCACCACCCCGCGCTGATAGTAGGCGGCCAGTTCCGCCTGCGCCTGCGGCAGGGTCTGCTCCAGCAGGTGGTCCGCCATGGCGCGTGCCGCCGACGGTGCCCCAGCGGCGCCGGTCCGGTAGGTCAGCATCGGCAAGACCGCTCAACCACGGGACAGCGCCTCCCGTACGCCCGCGGCCACCGTGTGCCCGACATCCTCCGGCAACCGCAGCAGCACCGCCTGGATCGCTTCCAGCCCGCCGGTCTGCCGGGTCAGGATGGTGGCGATCCTCGCCAGGGCATCGGACAGTGCGGTCTCTGACCCGGCCGGCGCCGCCGCGGCCTCCATCAGGTGCCGCAGCATCTCGGTGTGGGTCGCCTGCGTCTCCAGCATCAGCGCCAGCCCCTGCCGCAGGGCGGCGACCTCCGCCTGCAGGGCTGCCAGCGCAGCGGCCGTCTCCCCGCTCGCCGCTACCGATGACGCCGCTGCCATGCCCGTTGCACCCTCTCCGGTCCCGGCGCACTATACAGGGGCGTTCGCCGGAAAAGCCGCACCAAGGGTGCCTTGGTCTGTAGAAACCTACGCTAAGCTTTCGTGACACGCCCCTTGCGACGTTGAACCCACCTCCCCGCGCTCGGTAGAGTCTCCCCCGTCGCCCTCGGGCGACACGCCATCCGTTCGGGGACTGCTGCCGTCATGAGCCGCCCGCCGCGTCAGGACCGCCGCCTGAGGAAAGTGCTGGCGGCCTTGCGCGCCCATGGTGGGCCGGCCCGCTCCCCGCTCTACCGCTGGATGCGCCAGCACCACGACGCGCTGGCCGCCGCCTTCGCCGAGACCCCACCCGCCTGGGGACCGCTTGCCGCGGAGTTGGCGGCGGTTGGTCTCACCGACGCGGACGGCAAACCGCCCGCCGCCACCAGCGCGCGCCAGACCTGGTATCGCGTCCGCCGTGATCTCGCCCGCGCGCGGGAACAACCGGCCGCCATGCCTGCCGCCCTGGCACCCGATGAAATCGCCCCCGCCGTGCATGCCGTGACGCCGCCGGCAGCCGCGGCGCTCGATCCGGCCGCGCTTCCCCGACCGCACCTGGCCCTCGACATCCGCCCGGCACGCGCCGCAACCGGCGAACCGTCCCTGACCGCGCCAGCGGTCGCCGGTACCGGTGCGCCGGGCGTGGCAGCAGCAGCCGTCGCCGCGCTGGATGCGGGCGCGCCCGATCCGGCACCCGTCGCCCCCGCCACCGAAACCGCCGCCGATCAGCTCCGGCGCCTGTTCTCCACCATCGACGCCGGCAAGGTCCCCCTGCCCAAGATCATGTGAACGGCGCCACCGCCGCTTTTGCGCCCCACCCACACGTGCGCTGACGCCGTTCGCAACTGCGCGTGCTGACTGGGAGCCGCACAACAGAGGAGTCCCGCCATGGTCGATCGCGACGCCACCATCACCGCCGATGCCCTTGGCACACCGGCGGCCGAGACCACCGCCAGCGCTGCCGGCACCGCCACCACGCCGCTGTTCATCCTGCCGCTCGGACGCGGCACCCGGGGAAAAACCTGGTGGGTCCGCTGGGCCGTCGATCGCGCCCTGGCACGCGGCCGTGAGATCGTCATCGCCGATGCCGACCGCACCAACGCCACCCTCTCCGCCTATTTCCAGGGCGTCGTCACCCCGCCCAGCGCCGACGATGCCGAGATGCGCGACTGGTTCGCCACCTTCGTCGAGCGGCAGATCGCCGAGCAGTTCAACGCCCTGGTCGACCTCGGCGCCGGCGACCTCATCCTCAAGCAGCTCGCCCGCGAGATCGGCCTCACCGCCTTCCTCGATCGCTACGGCATTCGCCCTGTCGCCGTGCACCTGCTCGGCCCCGACCCCGACGATCTCGCCTACCTCCACGATGTCGAACAGGGAGAATTGTTCGCCCCCGCCGCCACCATTCTCGTGCTCAATGCCGCGCTGGTGCCGCGCAACCGCGCGGAAAAAGCTGCCTTCCAGGCCACCGTTCTGGAACATCCGGTGTTCCTCAAGGCGCTCGAACGCGGCGCCACCGTGGTCTGGATGCCGCGCCTTGCAGTGGCGCACGAAGTCGACGCCCGCCGCATCGGCTTCACCGCCGCCGAGGACAACAAGGTCAAACCGGGCCAGGCCCCGATCGGGCCGTGGAACCGCCAGCTCGTCCACAACTGGCTGCGCGACATGGAAGAGAATTTCGCGCCCGTCGCCCATTGGCTGCCATGACCGGCCTGCGCGACGCGCTCCGCGAACGGCTGGCACGTCACACAGCACCCGCCGCAGGATCCCAGCCCGCCTTGCCGGCGCCGGACGGTGCAGCGCCGACCGGCGAGGCCGATATGGCCGAACTCGTCGCCCGCATGCGCGCCGCGGCCCGTCAGGCCGGCATCGATGACGACGGGCCGCTTACCCCGCTGCTTGAGACCTTCATGCTGACCCTCGCGCGCCTCGGCGCCCTCACCGACCGCAATGCGCGGATCACCACCGAGCACGCCGCGGCACTGGCCGCGACGCTCGGCCAGGCCCGGCGGGCGGCAGACGCCGAGACCGAACGGTTCCACTCCTACCTCGATGCCGCCAAGGCCGAGACCGTCCGCGATGTCGCCTACCACATCGCCCGCAGCGCCGACGATGCCCTCACCCGCCGCGTCCGTGTGTTCGACCGTAACTCCACGCTGATCGCCGCCGCCGTCCTGGTCGGCAGCATCCTCGTGGCCGGCATCGGTGGCTATTGGTGGGGCAGCAGCAGTGCCACGGCCGCCGTCCACGAGACCGAAGCCGGGTTGCAGGCGGCCTTCACCAATGGACCGCGCGCCGCCCGCGACTGGCTCAACCTCATGACCTGGAACGACCCGGAACAGGCCCTCGCCCAGTGCCACGGCGATGCCGTCTCCATTCAGCAGGGCCGCCGCGCCTGCGGTGTCCCACTCTGGATCGAAAAGCCC
>DATKPQ010000013.1:0-121212 GCA_035523995.1 Acetobacteraceae bacterium
GCGTGACATAGCCTTCGTCGGCACGATGATCGACCAGCGACACGCCCGGCGC
Source organism: Acetobacteraceae bacterium (assembly GCA_035523995.1). Classification (GTDB taxonomy): domain Bacteria; phylum Pseudomonadota; class Alphaproteobacteria; order Acetobacterales; family Acetobacteraceae; genus JASHVB01. The sequence continues at coordinate 53 of DATKPQ010000013.1, forward strand.
CTTCTTCAGCGCGGCGCGCGCCTGCTCGACCGAGATCGGCGCGGCGAACTCGACAGTCACCGCCTCGGCATGGCCGATGAAGACCGGCACGCGCACGCAGGTCGCGGTCACCTTGATCGACGGGTCGAGAATCTTCTTGGTCTCGACCATCATCTTCCATTCCTCCTTGGTCATCCCGTCCTCCATGAACTTGTCGATATGGGGAATGCAGTTGAATGCGATTTCCTTGGTGAACTGCTGCGGCGGCGATTGCTCGTGCACGAAGCTCGCCTTGGTGTGGTTGAACAGCTCGTCCATGCCTTCCTTGCCGGCGCCCGAGACCGACTGGTAGGTCGACACCACCACGCGCTTCGCCGTGAAGCGGTCGTGCAGCGGCTTCAGCGCCACCACCAGCTGTGCCGTCGAGCAGTTCGGGTTGGCGACGATGCCGCGCCGGATCTTGGTCAGCGCGTGCGCGTTCACCTCCGGCACCACCAGCGGCACGTCCGGCTCCATGCGGAACTGGCTGGTGTTGTCGATCACCACGCAGCCGGCCTCCGCCGCGCGGGGTGCATGCACCGCGGAGATCGACGCACCCGGGGAGAACAGCCCGATGTCCCAGCCACCGAAATCGAACGTCTCCAGGTTCTTGACCTTGAGCACGGTCTTGTCGCCGAAGGATACTTCCTGCCCGGCGGAGCGGCCGGAGGCGACTGCGGCCACTTCCGTTACCGGAAACTGCCGTTCGGCGAGCGTCTTCAGCATCTCCCGCCCCACAGCTCCTGTGGCGCCGACGACCGCGACCCGGTAGCCCATGGTGGTGTCTCCTGCTGGATCGAATGCGCGACTTAGCGAGCACAACTGACGCGAGCAAGCGGTGCGTTGCCATGGCCGGCATGCGCATCTGCTCCGGCTATGTCGCTGCGGCACGCGTGGTAATCTCGCGAGCAAATCCGTGGGGGGAGGAGAGCAAAGCCATGGTGTTCGAAGAGCGAGCGGCGATCGAATCGTTCTGGCAGGCACGGCAGGCGGGAGAGTTCTTCCCGCAGGCGTGGTTCGATCGGCTGACGATAGACCAGGCTTACCGCGTCCAGCTTGGGCTGATTGCCCGCCGTGTTGCGGCGGGTGAGCGCCAGATCGGGTGGAAAGTCGGCCTGACCGCCAAGCCGATCCAGGAGCAATTCGGATTTCATGAGCCGGTGTTCGGCTGCGTGCTGGAGCAGGTGCCGTCGGGGCACGAGTTTCCGGCCGGTTCGCTGATCCAGCCGGGGTTTGAAAGCGAGCTTTGCCTGGTATTGGGGCGCGACCTGGCGCCTGGTGCCGATCTCGCCGCGGCGCGGGCGGCGGTGGGTGCGGTGCACCCGGCGTTGGAGATCATCGAAACGCGTGGTCCGTTCACTGCACAGATCGCGCTGGCACTGGCGGACAACGCGCAGCAGAAGACCTGCGTGCTGGGGGCGCCGGTTCCGTTGCCGGCGGCGCCGGAGGGGGTCGCTTGCACGGTGCGGATCAATGATGCGGTGGTCGCCACGGGCACGGGCGACGCTGTGCTGGGCAGTCCGCTGAACTCGGTGGTCTGGCTGGCGACGAAGCTGGCAGAGTACGGGAGAGCGTTGCGCGCGGGGGAGATGGTGATGACCGGTTCGTTCACCCGGCAATTCCCGATCGCACCTGGCGACCGTATCCGGGTGGAGTTCACCGACGTTGGGGCGGTGGAGGCCGCGATGAGGGGGTGAGGTTTCGTTCCCGTAGCCCTGTCCCGCTGATCTGCTCCCGCTAACCCCGTCCCGCTACACCCGTTCGCATCCCCTCCCCCTAACCTTGGTCCGCTTCGCGGCCCAAGCCTACGAGGGGAGGGGGGATTTTTCTGTCCTTCAGTAGCACTGCACTTACGCCGATCCGCTACCACGCTTACGCGGCTCGGGCCGCACCGGACAGCTGCGCGCCAATCGTTCGCGGATAGGCCTGCAAGAAGGCGTCCATGGCGTAGAGCACTCGCTTGGACGCATCGCGCATTGCCGCTGCCTCGCGCTGCGCCACCGCGATGTCGCCGACGGAAATTGCGACCACCGCCCGCGTCGCGGTGTCGTGGACCTCGTGGTGCGGCTCGTGCAGATCTTTGAATGCCGGCAGCGCACGCGTTGCCGGATCGGCGACCCGGTCATACCAACGGCCAAAGTGGCACTGATGCGCCGAGGACAAGCTGCTGAGCGGTTGCTTTTCTCCCGAGGCGACCGACTGCGAAACCTGATCGACGAATGCGGTGTGTTCGTCCCGGGCCCGCTTCACCAGTTCCGGAAGCGTTTGCAGGCTGACGCGGTCGACGTCATGGCTTTTGAGCCCGGTGCCGGCAAAGCCGATGCCGATGCCGGTCTTGGTCACGTAAACGACCTTGCCTTGAAGTCGTATCCCGAACCGCTCCAGCACCAGCTCGACGTCCTGCCCGTCCTGGTATTGCTCTGACGTTTCGCCAAAGCAGCCGGACTCGGAGATATCCTGCAAGACGATCATGTCGGGTTGCCCGCGATGCGTCAGCCTCGCCTCGGCCAGGCAGGGACGGCGGCGATCGCCGCGCCTCTCGGTGTCGCTGCTGGAGCTGCGGATCACCTGCAGCACAACATCGCGCAACGCGTTGACCGCATCGTTCAGGGCGACGGTCTCGTGCAGAAACTGGCTGACCCGGGTCCCGGTATTCTCTGCCTCGGCCGAGACTTCGGCACTGCGCTGGCTCATACCGTCCGCCGCTGCGGCCGTTTCGCCGATGCTGCGTGCGATCTCGGTGGTGGCCGTGTCTTGCTCCTCCACCGCCGCGGCGATCGAATTTGCGATCGCGTCGATCTCACTGATGGTTTGTTCAATCCGCGTTACCGCACCGACCGATGCGGCGGTGGCGCTGCGCACCTCGGCGATATGCTGCGCAATCTCCTGCGTGGATCGCGCGGTCTGGTTCGCGAGCGCCTTCACTTCCGACGCCACGACCGCGAATCCCTTGCCGGCATCGCCGGCGCGCGCTGCCTCGATCGTGGCATTCAGAGCGAGCAAATTCGTCTTTGCGGCGATCTCGCTGATCATGTCGGCAACCGCGCCAATCCGCTCCACCTGGTGGTTCAGCGCTTCGATGGTCGCGCGTGCCTCGCTGCCGGCGGCGACGGCACGCCCCACCACCTGCGTCGATTGCGACACCTGGACCCCGATCTCGCGGATCGAGGAGCTCAATTCCTCCGCCGCGCTGGCGACCGTTTGTGCAGTGGCCAGCGCCTGTCCTGCCTGCCCTGCGGCATCGGCGGCCGCCATGCCGGTGCGCATGGAGGACGCACTCATTTGCTCGGCTGTCGCTGCCATCGCATCAGTGCGGTGCTGGATGTGCCCCACCGCGGTCAGGGTCTCGGCCTCGATCGTTTCGGCCATGCCGACCAGGGCGACGTGCTTGTCGCGCGCCGCTTGTTCCCGCTGCGCGGTCCGCTCGGCTTCCAGCCCGACGTGTTCGATGGCGTTCTGCCGGAACACCTCGACCGCCTTTGCCATGGCACCGATCTCGTCGGTGGCGTCGCGCGAGGGGATATCGACCTGGGTTTCGCCCGCCGCCAGCCGGCCCATCGCCGCCGTCATCCCCGCCACGGGACGAATCACGCTGCGCCCCACCAACCAGGCGATCAGCGCGCCGACCAGCAGCGCGGTCCCGGCGATGATCTTCTGCAAGCCGACGGTACTGGATATCACGCGTCCGGTTGCAGTCTTTTCGCTGGCGAAGTCGCGTCCCAGGGACCCGGCGGCATCCAGGGCCGCAGCCATCTGGCTGCGCACCAAGGGCTGCATCTTGCTTTCGAACAAGGCGTCGCTTTTCTGCAAGGTTCCGGACAAGGCCGCGAAGCCGGTGGAAAAGTCCGCGACCGACGATTTGAGTGCCGTGGTCAGGTGGCGGACGTCATCCGGGAGCTGACTCTGCGCCAGCTTGTCCAGGGCTGCGGCCGTCGCGGCTGCATCGGTCTTGAACGCCGAGGCAGCCGCGTCATCGCGCGTGGCGACAAAGCGCCAGTTGTCGGTCTGGACCGCATCGATCGCGGACTGCACATCCCTTGCCGCGGCCGCGATATCGGCATTGCCGGTTTCTACGGCCGCTGCGACCAGCCGGCCGGCGTCGGCCGCCATGCGGGCGCCGTTGCCGGCGAGCGTGAAGCGGTCCGTCGCGGCCTGCCGGCTTAGCCCGCTGAGTTCCCCCGCCAGCGCATGGCAGTTGGCGCAGCCATTCAGCATTGTCTGATAGGTGGCGCGTTCCTGGTCCGAACGGGATGCGTTGCTGGCGGCCTGCAACATGGCGATCATCTGCTGCGATTCCTGGGCGTCTGCCGGCTCCAGCTTCGCCTGCGCTTCGGAATAGCGCAGCGCCAGCGAGGCAGACCGCATGACTTCCATCAGGCGCGCGAGGTTCAGATCGCGGATGTTGGCATCGGAGAGGCTGCCCATGCGGCCGACCTGCCGATCGATCGTTGTGAGTTCCCGGATGCCCTGTCCGGCCAGCGCGAGGCCGAGCGCGACCAGGATACCCATCCCGCCATAGATGCGGGCGCGGATGCTGAGCCGGATGGGGGGCATGTCAGCGGTTCTCCGAGGACGAGTCCGTTATTGCGGGGCAGGGTGCAGGTTCGTTCCGGGCTTGCTTAGCCGGGTCATATTAAGATTCCCTGAACCGCTGTTCGCGCTGGAGGTATGAAGGCGGCAGGGCCGGCGCGTGGGGTTCGCTGCTTCGTTTCGGTTGCGGTGTGTCGCCGCTGTCGGACGGGCTGCCGGCAGCCGGTGCTGCGCCTCGATTCATCTTTGGTTAACGTGCGTCTGTTAGGCTGCGGCGATGAACGCGACCGTGGCAACCGCCCTTCAAGCAGCCCGCCGTCTTGCCGCCAGCGGCGACGATGAGGCGGCGAAGCAGTGCTATCTGGATGTGCTGCGGCGCGATCCCGACAACGCTGTTGCCTTGGTCGAAATCGCTGTGCTGGCGGAAACCAGCGGCCACCGCTCCGCGGCGCGCAGTGCGTACCGGCGTGCCATCCGCTCCGACCCCGCGAATGCGGCCGCCCAGGCGGGCTTGGGTACTCTGGCGCTGCGGGACGACGACCTGGCGGCCGCGCGGCAGCACTACCAGGCAGCGTTGGCCGCCGATCCGGGATTTGCGCCGGCACAACAGGGGTTGGCGCGGGTGCTGACGGCGCTTGGCGATCCGTCTGCCGAGGCGCACTGGCAGGCAGGATTCACTGGCCACGCGGTGGTGCCGCAACGCTATCGCGGTGAGGGCGAAGGGATCCCGTTGCTGCTGCTGGTCGCGGCGCGAGGGGGGAATATTCCGACGCGTTACTGGATCGACGGCACCGTGTTTGCCGTCACCGCGGTGTTCGCCGATTACCATGACCCTGCCGATCCGCTGCCGTGCCATGCACTGACGGTGAATGCGATCGGCGATGCCGATCTGTGCGCGACCGCGTTGGCCAAGGCCGAGCGCCTGGTGGCGGATGATCGGGCACCGCTGATCAACCATCCCGGCCGGGTGCGGCTGACCGGACGGTTGGATAACGCCCGGCGGCTTGACGGCGTGCCGGGCGTCGTCACGCCGCGTGTCGTGCCGCTGACGCGATCCACCGATCCGGCCGAGATTGGACTGCCATTCCCTGTGTTGCTGCGCGCGCCCGGGTTTCACACGGGCCAGCACTTCCTGCGGGTGGGCACACAAGAGGCACTGGCTGCCGCCGCCGCAGCCATGCCGGGGGATGATTTGCTGGCGATCGAGTATCTGGATGCCCGCGGGGCCGACGGGTTGGCACGCAAGTACCGCGTGATGTTCATCGACGGGACGGCCTATCCACTGCACCTGGCGATCAGTCGCGACTGGAAGGTGCACTATTTCACCGCCGGCATGGCCGGGCGTGCGGCGTTGCGCGAAGAGGAGCGCCGGTTCCTGGAGGACATGCCGGGGGTGCTTGGTGGGCGTGCGATGGAGGCGCTGGCGGGCATTCAGGCGACGCTCGGCCTGGCGTATGCGGGCGTCGATTTTGGCCTTGCGGCGGACGGTTCATTGCTGTTGTTCGAGGCCAACGCGACCATGGTGATCAACCCGCCGGATCCTGACGCCGTCTGGGATTACCGTCGGCCGGCGGTCGATGCTGCTGTTGGCGCCGCTCGCACGATGCTGACGCGGTACGCGTCGATGGGAGCCATGGCGAGAGCTGCCTGCCGTTGTTAGTTTCGCGATTCGAGCGGGTCGTGCCCGCTGTCATTGCGAAGTTGATCACGGTTGTTTCTTGTCAGCGAAGCAATCTCCGCGGAGTGAAGGTGCGATCGCATGCCTGGATCGCTTCGCTTCGCGCGCAATGACGTATGACGCGAAACACGCGATCTCGACCCCTCCCCCTGACCTTGGTCCGCTTCGCGGCCCCCCACAAGGGGAGGGGAACCCTTCCGCCGTGTCATCCAGTCGCGGGCCGGCCGGGCCGGCCGGTAGTCAACCCGCAATGACATGTGAAGCGGTCACCATCTCTCAAGATCGCAACAGCTAGGACAGCGCTAACCGCGATGACAGAAGCGGATAGACACGCCGCGCGTTGCCTTCGTAGATCTTCTGTTTGTCCGGTGGCGACAGCGGCAATTGTTCGATGTAGCGCTTGGTGTCGTCGAAGGCGTGACCGGTTTCCGGATCGATGCCGCGGACGGCGCCGATCATCTCCGACGCAAACAGGATGTTCTCTGCGGGGATGACTTTTGCCAGCAACTCCTGCCCGGGCAGGTGGTACACACAGGTATCGAAAAACACATTGTGCAGCAGCAGCTCCGGCAGCGGCGGCAGCTTCATGTCCTGCGCCAGGCCGCGGAACCGCCCCCAATGATACGGTACTGCTCCACCGCCGTGCGGAATGATGAATTTCAAAGTGGGAAAATTTTTGAACAGATCGGAGGTCATGCACTGGTTGAAGGCGGCGGTGTCGCCGTTGAGGTAGTGGGAGCCGGTGGTGTGGAAGGCGGGATTGCATGCCTGGCTGACATGGATCATCGCCGGCGCATCGAGTTCCACCATCTTTTCGTACAGCGGATACCAGTATCGGTCGCCGAGCGGCGGATCCTGCCAGTAGCCGCCCGACGGATCGGGATTCAAATTGCAGCCGACGAAGCCGTACTCGTTCACGCAGCGCTCCAGCTCGGCGATGCAGTTCTTCGGCGACACGCCGGCGCTCTGCGGCAGCATGCAGACGCCGATGAAATTGCGCGGGAACAGGGTGCAGACGCGGTGGATGAGTTCGTTGCAGGCGGTGGCCCAGGCCTCGCTGGTGGACGCATCGCCGAGATGATGGCCCATGCCTGCTGCGCGCGGGGAAAAAATCGTCACGTCGGTGCCGCGTTCCTGTTGCAGCTTCAACTGACCGTTGACGATGCTGGCGCGGATTTCGTCATCCGTGATCGCTGGACGCGGCGGGGCTGCGCGCCCTTCCTTGTGCGCGGCAATCTGCTCCTGGCGCCATGCCTCGTGCTGGCGCGGCGAGGTTGTGTAATGGCCGTGGCAATCAATGATCATAACGCGTTTCCTCCGTCATTCCGGGATCAGCCCACCGTCCACATTGTAGCTCTGCCCGGTGATGTTGCGCGCACCCGGCGAGGCGAGGAAGACCGCCATCGCGGCAATGTCTTCCGGGTCGTTGACGCGTTGCAGCGGGATGGCGGCGGCGCGGCGGCGTTCCATCTCTTGCATGGTCACGCCTTCCTGCGTCGCGCGCACGCGCAGATTGTCCTCCGACAACGCGCTGCGCGTCACGCCGGGGCAGATCGCATTCACGTTGATGTTGTGGCGCGCGAGCTGCTGGGCCGCGGTGCGGGTCAGGCTGATGACCGCGCCCTTGCTGGCGGCGTAGGCAGCGTTGGATGTGCCGGCATATCCCTTGCCGGCAATGGAGGCGATGTTGATGATGCGGCCGCTGGTCCGCAGGATCATCTCGCGTGCGACGCGTTGCAGGCAGAAGAACACGCCCTTGGCATTAACGCGGTGGATGCGGTCCCAGTCTTGCTCGGTCAGGTCCATGATGTCGGCTCGGCGGGTGACGCCGGCGTTGTTCACCAGGATGTCGATACGGCCGAAGGTTTCCATGGCCTGGCGCACCAAGCGGTCGATCTGGGCGAGGTCGCCGACATCGATGGCGAGGCCGAGCGTGCGGCCCTGGAACGCGGCCGCCGCATCGGCTGCTGATACGGCGTTCGGGCCGTTGATGTCGGCTGCGACGACGTGCGCGCCGGCTTCGGCCAGCGCCAGGGCGCAGGCGCGGCCGATGCCCTGGCCCGCGCCGGTCACGATGGCGACCTGGTCTTGCAGGATCATGACGACTCCCTCCCGTCGGTGGGGGTGAGTACGGACCGGGCGAGGCGGGGCGTCAACCTTTTGGCGGCATGGCAGCGGTTTCGCCTCCCTGCGCCGTTGGTTGGATCGCACCCGGTCAACCGATTGCCCACAGCGCCCTGATGGTTCGAACAGAGCGCCATGCAGGAACGCCATCGCCAATCTCTGTCCCCGGTCGTATCGCTCGATCTGGACGGCACATTGCGGCGAAGCGCCTCGCGCACCACCTCGCTGGCGTTTTGATGGCGGCCGGAACGGACCTCAGCCGATCGCCTGGCGCGCGTGCGGCTCCGCATCAACCGGGGTGCTGTTTCGTGGCTTCGTGGCTTCGTGGTTTTTGAAGATTGGAAGAGCGGTGGTTGACGGCGGATGAATGGGGTGTAGGCAGGCGCGGGCTGCGTCCCTTGCTTATCGGGTTCTGCCGCGTTGTGTGGGCGGCCACGGCTTTTATAAAACACGAAGGCACGAAGCCACGAAGGCATTGGCCGATACGTGCGGGGCCGTGATTGACTGGCTTGCTTGACGTTGTGCTGCTGCTGCGAGGGTCCGGTGCAGTCCGGCGTGTTGCTCTGGTCCCGCTGACTGCGGTCAGTCCCTCGCGTGCCGCCCAACATATTCGCGGAGCGCGCTGTTGCTCCTGGTTTGATAGGCTGCCCCACCGGGCGCGCGGCGCTTGAACCAGTCGATCAGGTCTGCATCCAGGCGCAGGGCAAGTTGCTGCTTGACGGGGCGATAGAACACCCCGCGCCGTGCACCGCTCCAATCCGCTTGCTCCGGCAAAGTGCCCGTGTTGATTCGGTCGTCCGGCAATGCGGCGAGAGCGGCAAGCTCGGCCTTCTGGGATCGCGTCAGCGGCTTGAAAATTGCCTTCTTCATAGGCCTTCCTTTTATGCGCGGTCGCTTTCCGCGCGCTGACAATCCTGCCGGTTTCATCGCCGGTCACACGAAAACGCGGCGTCGATCCAGTTCAGGGCCTCGGTCAGGCGTTGCCGCGCGGCCGCTGGATCCAGGCGCCGGCACACCGCGTGCTGCACCAGATGATGAATCGTAAACGCGCGTCTGTCAGGCGTCGGCAAGGCCAGGGAGCGTGCGGCCAGTTCTGCCAACGCCGCCCGGGTATCGCCCACGGCCGCACCATCCGGCACGGCGATGTCGAACAAGGTCCCCGGAGCCGGATCGGGTGCAAAGAACGCCAGGCGTTCCAGCAGCACGCGCGCGGCATCCGGCAATGCCTCGACCGAGGCAGCAAACGCCACGCCCAGACCGCGGCGGTATGTTGCGACGCATTCTCCACCGGCGCGCTCAAGCACGGCGCGATCTTCGCGCCACAGCGCGGCGTAGCTCGCACACCGCCGAGGGCAGCAGCGGCCGTTCGGTATGCTCGTCCTATGGACTGCGGAAGAACCTGCCCGCATTCTCCCACAGCAACCGGCGCCTTGTGTCGGCACCCAGACTCGACCACGCCAGGATGTTAGAGACCGAATCCGGGAACTGGCATTCCGAGTGCGGATAGTCGGAGGCGTACATCAGCACGCCGTCACCCAGGAAGCGCGTCACGTCGCGGAACATGTCCTCGCCTTCGTGGTGCTCTATGCTGCAGAAGAAGCGGCCGGACTGCATGTACTCGCTTGGCCGCTGCTTCAGCGGTGCGACGCCGCCGACATACTCGGCTTGCTCGTCCATGCGCTTGGCCCAGAAGGGCAGCCAGCCGAAGCCGCATTCCAGCACGCCCATGCGCAGCCGCGGGTATTGGTCGAACAGGCCCGCACCGATGAAGGCGGCGACGAAGCGCATGGCGCCCCACGGATGCGCCGCCAGCCGGCTGAGGAAGATGTTGTCCCACATGTCGCGGTAGCCGGGGTAGTACGGCGGCGTCCAGGTGAAGCTATGGTTGGCGATCGGCAGGTCGAATTCCTGTGCTTCCTGCCAGATCGGGTGCAGGCTGGGGTGGTCGGCGGGCAGGCCCTCGGCCAGCAGCGGCATCACCGCGACCGCCCATGGCGCCTTGCCCCATTGCCGGATCTCCTGCACCGCCGCTTGCGGATTGCGCGCCGAGGCGACGATCGGGCCTTTCAGGCGGTCGGGGAACTGGCCGCAGAAATCCGCCATGTGGCGGTGATAGGCTCGGATCATGGCGGCTTCGATCGAGGCATCGTCCAGTCCGCACAGGCTGAGCCAGGAGGTGGGGATCAGGAAGTGCACGTCGGTGCCTTCGTCGTCCATATCCAGCACGCGGTCGCGCGCCTGGTCATCCTGCGTGCCGGGGCGCGGCTTGCGGCTGCCCATCCATTTCGAATCGCGGCTGGTGAAGCCTTCGCGCGGTTCTGTTTCGCCAAGGAAACGGCGATAGGCCTTCATGCCGACGCGGTAGTTGTGCAGCGGGCCGGAGCCATCGGCCGCCTGGCCGGCGCTGGCGCGGTAGGCGTTCAGTTCCGGCAGGCGAGGGCGGAATTCGGGATCGACGTAGCGGTCGAGGATTTCCGCCGCGGGGTTGATGTGCGTGTCGGTATCGTAGACGCGGAAGCCGTCTTTCATGGGTTTCTCCCTGTGCTGGCCTCGGGATGAGCCGCCCGTTCGTGACGGGTGTGTTTTTCGTGACCGATGAGAGGAGGCTAGTGCGGGTGGGCCGGATTGTCGATCAGGCGGCGGATGTGTGGCGCTGCGGTGGGTTATTCAAAGGTTTCGGCGCCCGACTTTGCCTCTCGATCGTGCATCTGCGCGGCGAGGTTGGACCGCGCCGCATCAACCGATTGCCGATCACAGCGTGACCGTCCAAATAGAGCGCCATGCAGGAAAGCCATCGCCAATCTCTGTCCCCGGTCGTATTGCTCGATCTGGACGGCACATTGTCCGACTCTCGGCCGGGCATCGCGGCCTGTTTCCGTCACACCCTCACCGCGCTGGGCCACGGCGCCGAGGCCGCGGGCGACCTGACCTGGGCGGTTGGCCCGCCGATCGCCGTGTCATTGCAACGCTTGCTCGCGCCGTTCGGCGACGATCGGGTGGAGCAGGCGTTGGCGATCTATCGCGAGCATTATTCCGCTGTCAGCATCTATGATTGTTCTGTCTATCCCGGCGTCGCCGCCATGCTGGACACGCTGCGAGAGCAAGGGCGGACGCTGTGCATCGCTACCTCCAAGCGGCGCGACTACGCCGAGCGGGTGATCGATTACCTCGGCCTGCGCCGCTACCTGCGAGCGGTGTACGGCGCGATGCCGGGCGGCGGGCTGGACCGCAAGGCGGACTTGCTCGCGTATATTCTGTCCGAAGAACGGTTCGCCGCCGGCGATTGCGTCATGCTCGGCGACCGCTATCACGACATCGAGGCGGCCAAGGCCAACGATGTGCGCTCGATCGGCGCGTTATGGGGCTATGGCGGGCGCGACGAACTGGAGCAGGCGGGGGCCGACTGGATTGCGGCGCGGCCGGACGACGTGGCGGTGCTGGGTGGTGATGGGGCGGCTGGGTGAAGCACGCGGACCGACTGGATTCCCGGCACCAGCGCTTGCTCGACGACAATGTCCGTCCGCAGATCGCGGCCGAGGGAATGGCCTTTGTAAACGACGGGACGTTTTTGCTGGTGGACGCACGCGATTCCGCGGGTCCGCATCCACCAGGGTTCTTCTTCGTGCCTTCGTGGCTTCGTGGTTTTTGAAGATTGGAAGAGCGGTGGTAAACGGCGGATGAATGGGGGTAGGGAAGCGCGGGCTGCGGCCTTTGCTTACCGTGTTCTGCCTCGTTTCGTGGGCGGCGGCTTTTTTTAATAAACCACGAAGGCACGAAGCCACGAAGGGGTTGGCCAGTCAGGCCGGGGCGATGGTTCCCTGGCTTGCGTGACTCTTTGCTGCTGCGGAGCGTTCTCCTGTCCCTGCGGGGTGCTGGCGGACCAGGACCTGGGCCAGCACAGTGTCATCCGCATGGGTTGCGATGCAAATGCGCAACGTCATGCGGCGCGTCAGGAGCACGCTTGGGTGTTGGAGCACTTACGTGAACGAGGTTGCTTCGGCCCTATGGGCCTCGCGATGACATGCGATGGGCGCGGGGCACCGGCCGACGGCCTTTACTCCGTCAGCCGCTCGTACACCGCCGAGGGCAGCAGCGGTCGCTCGGTATCCACGCTGACGCCTGTCAGTGTCCGCCGCATGCCCGGCTTGCGCTGCGCCTGGAATGCCGCGCGCGCGGCCTCGTCCGCCCCGTGCAGGATCCCCTGCGGCACGTGCGACAGCATGCCCGGCCGGCGCGCGCCCGAGGCACCGTCGTGCACGAATACGCTTTCATCGTAATCGACGTTGCGGTGATAGGACGGCAGTTCCTCGGCGTTCAGGTCCGATACCGCCATCTGCGGCACGAACGTCACCACCATGAAGCCGCTCGCCTCGAACGTCGCCCAGGCGGATGGCGCCACATGGATGCGATCGGAACTGATCGGGATGATGTCGCGAATGTTCAGCTTGTAGGGGAACAGATCGCCCTTCCAGCCGACGGAGGCGAGGGGATTGTTGCGGTAGAAAATTGAGCTGTGCGTGCCGCCGTGCTTCACCCGCAGCTCCCATTCCTGGCGCGGCGCCATGCCGTAATCGCACAGTTCCGGTAGCGTCAGCACCGTCGGATCGACCGGCATGTGCCGGCCGACCTGCACATGCTCCGTCAGCGCCAGAGGACCGGGTGATTCGACCACCAGCAGAAGGCTGTCGCCCACCTCCGGCATCAGGCTGAAGGTCACGCTCTTCGGGATCAGCACGTAGTCGCCCGGTTCGTAGGGCAGCCGGCCGAACTCGGTGGCGAACGCACCGGAGCCGCGATGCACGAAATACAGCAGGTCGCCGTCGGTGTTGCGATAGGCGAAGGGCATTGCCGCCGTCCGCCGGCTGATCCCCACGCTGACATCGGCGTTGGACAGCAGCACCTCCGGCACGCCCCTGGGATCCGTCTGGTCCGACGGCTCCACCCGCGCGGTATCGACCACCCGCCGCGGGTGCAGCGAGCCCTCGACCCGCACCACCTCGTTCGGGCCAAACTCGCGGTAGACCATCGCCACCGGGCCAAAGAAGCCCTGGCGACTGATATGCTCCTCCCGCAGATCGCCCAACCCGACCCGGGCCTGCCGCACGTGCTGCCCGCGCGCGATATGGATCCAGGACCGCATGGTTGTGCCCTCCCTGAGTTTCGCGGTTGCCATGGGCGCAGCCTACACCGAACAGACAACCGGCAGAAATCATTGATATATAGCCATTTCAACCGGTGCTGCGCAACGCGCGGGCCAGCCCTTCGTTTCTATCAATCCTGCTTCAATGACTCGTAGCTTGCCCTGCGCCCGACACCTATGCATAGGCTTCTGATTATGCCGACCGTCAGTCGAACCAAAGGAAAGAGCCGCGCCAAGCCTAAGGCCAAGCCCGCCGCTGCTCCGAAGGCGGCCCGGACGGCCCAGCGCGACTACAGCATCGCCGCCGTTGGGCGGGCCCTGGACCTGCTGGAGGCCTTGGCCCGCGTCGGGCCCGCGCCTCTCGCCACCCTGGCCGAAAGCGCCCGCTGTACCCGCACCGCCGGTTTCCGCCTGCTGCGCACGCTGGAAGCGCGTGGCTTCGCCATCCAGGACGAGGCCCGTGGCATCTGGCGCCTGGGCGCCCGCTGGGCCGTGCTCGGGCGCGCGGCGCAGCAGCAGGGGGCGTTGGCCGCCGCCGCCATGCCGTTCCTCGCCGCCCTCGGCAAGGCCACCGGAGAGAACGTCTATCTGCGCATCCGCGACGGCATGGAAAGCGAGACCATCGCGATCTACCAGACCGACCCGGGTCTGCGCCTGTACAGCGAGGTCGGCCAGCGCCGCCCGCTGCATGCCGGGCCGGGCCGGCTGTTGCTCGCCCATGCGCCGGAGGCGGTGCAGACCCAGGTACTGGCCCAGCGCCTGCCGCGCTTTACCCCCGCCACCCGCACCGATCCCGCCTGGATCGCCGCTGACCTGCAACGCATCCGTGCGCGCGGCTACCTGGTAACCGCCGACGAAGTGGTGCCAGGGGCCGTCGGTGTCACCGCTCCGGTGCGCGATGCGTCAGGGCAGGTGGTGGCGAGCCTGACCGTCAGCGCGCCATCGATGCGGATGCGCCCGCCGCGGCCGCGGTCCCTGGTGCCGCAGGTCCTGGACGCAGCGGCGAAGCTATCGCAGGGACTGGGCGATACCGCCGCAGTCGCGGCGGCGCAGACCAACGGGCAGGAACATGCGCCGCCGGCCGTGCAGTGGACCGAGGCGCACGGGGCGAGTTCGGGGCCGCATTCCATTTTCCGCTGACGCCGCGCGTCCGCATACGCGACGCACGGCATACGCGACGCACAGCCGCCGCGGGATTTGATCTCGGTCAATGCATCTGGCATGCGAAGGTATGCATGAGAGAGCCATGACGGCAGCAAAGGAGCCGGCATGGTTGAGACAGGCGATTCACCGGCGCTGCAGGAGACGGTTGCCGGTGCAGACAGTGGAGATTTCGGTGAGAGCGCCGAGGCGGGCTGCTACCGCATCTATCTGATTGGCCGTGACAACCACATCCGCTCTCACGGCGTGATCTGGTCGGCGCATGAAGAAGACGCTGTTGCGGAAGCGGTGCTGTTGGTGGGCGAGTATCCTCGTGTCGAAGTGTGGAACGGCACCCGCCTGGTGCGCCGGCTGATCCTGCCCGGATCGCGGCCACCGCACGAAGGCGCGTAGACGCGCCACCATGTTCGCCCTTCCCCCCCTCCGCTGGCGGAGGGGGGGGAAGGGCGTGCCATCTCGTGCTAGCGGATCGGCGAGAACGACGACGGCAGGACCAGAGCGTTCTCCTGCTTCACCACCACGCCTGGCGGGTTGCGAGCCGGCCATTGACCGGTGGCGGCGGCCTCGGTGCGGACGCGGGCGCGATCGTTCAGGTCCTTGTAGGCCCAGATGTGCACCCATTTGTTCAGGGCGCCGAACTCCGTGTACATGCCGGCGACCAGCGGCGAGAACTTCTGCCGGCCCTCGATCTTCTCCGACCAGCGCTGGATCAGGCCGGGGATGGAGCCGGGGGTCAGCGTGTACTGGCGGATCTCGAACAATGGGCCGATCTCGCGCGGTTCCAGCGGCGGCGAGAAGGGCGCGGGGTGAAACACCTCGCTCTGCTGCGTCACGACGAAGTCGCGGATCGGCGGCGGCCAGTTTTCCTCCTTCTGCGCGGCGGCCCGCACCGAGGCGCGGTGCTCGAAACTGTCGTACGCCCAGACATGGATGATCTGGTTCAGCGGGCCTACCTCAGAGTGCCAGAACGCGGCCAGCTTGGAATGCTTCTGCCGCGCCGGCAGTGATTCGCCGAAGCGTTTCTCCACCTCGGCGAGCGTGCCGGGCTGCAGCGTATAGGTGCGCATCTCGATGATCATCGTATCCCTCCCCACGACGGTGGCGCTGGGATGCTACGCCGGTCGCGCGAGGCAGGAAATGGGGCGGCGCGCCCGCGCATCGTGCGCGGGCAAGGGAGGACAGCCGATGCGGGCGATCTTACTGTTATGAGGATGGCGGCACTTTTCTCGTCATGGCCGCGCATCTTGACACGGCCGTCTACTCGAGCGGGTTGCGCGCGTTTGCGGGTCAAAAGCGACCGATCGGTGATGCGTAGATGGCCGGGCCGCATTTGCCCCTGATCGTCCGGCTGACCAGCCGCACGGTCAAGGGCCGCGCCTCCCCCCGAGCTTGGATCGCTTCGCGACGGAAGCCCACAAGGCGAGAGGGAGTTCTTCTTGCATGCCCACGGCTTATCCTGATCCCAATTGGGTCAAACCCGGGCATGACGAGAAAAGTGCGGCGCCCCGCTCGTGTCGGCGCCTGTGGGAGAAAATTGCCTGGCGCACCATCGGCGCGATGGCATCGGCGCTGTGGTTGCACCGCCTTTGCCAGTCATTCATAAACCAGTCATGGAGTCCGAATGGAAAGGGCCTTCGCCCGCCATCATGCGAGCCGACATAGAGACAATGCGCCCGTTTATGCCTGATCTGGCGTTGCGGGCGTGGACCGGAAAAGTCTGGTTGCTGCGGGCGGTTCGGGCCCGCGCAAGGCTGGGATGAATGCCCATGCTGTCCCTCCGTCCGCCACCGGCGCGCCGTTTCGCGATCCTGCTGCTGGTCGGTCTCGTGGCACTTGCAGCCGCAACGTGGGCCTGTTTCGAACTCGAGGTGCGCCTCGGAACAACCGGGCTTATCCTTCTGGCGATCATCGTCGTTCTGTCGCTTTGGGACAGTTTTATCTCCTCCGCTATATTCTCGCTCGTTGCCGTCGCCGCGCTCAATTACTTCTTTACCCAGCCGTTATTCACGTTCCGGGTCATGTATGGCCAGGATATCGTGCTTCTCGGCACCTTTGTCCTCACGTCATTCGTCATCACCGCCTTGGTCCAGCGTCTCCAGCATTCCGCGGCGAAGCTAGAACAACAGGCAAAGCTGCTCGACCTGACACACGACACCATCTTCGTTCGCGACAACAAGGACGCCATCACCTTCTGGAACGGCGGCGCCACGCAACTCTACGGCTGGAGCAGGGAGGAAGCCCTTGGCAAGGTGCCAGGTGCGCTGCTGAAGACTGTCTTCCCGGAACGCCGCGAGACAATAGACGACAGCCTGCAGCGCACCGGCCATTGGGAAGGAGACCTTATCAACACGCGCAAGGACGGCATGCAGGTGATCGTTGCCAGCCGGTGGTCGTTGCAGCGCGACGCAAAGGGTCGGCCCAGTGGAACCCTCGAAACCAACAACGACATTACCGAACGCAGGAACACCGAGGAGGCGTTGCGGCGCAGTCAGGCTGCCTATCTGGCCGAGGCGCAGAAGCTGAGCCAGACCGGCAGCTTCGGCTGGAATACCGCGACCGGCGAGGTGTTCTGGTCGCCGCAAACCTTTGCCGTCCTGGGCTATGGACAGGACGTGAGCCCGTCGATCGAAACGATGCTCGAATGCGTGCATCCCGAAGACGCCGAAACGGTGCAGCAGGCGTTGACCCGCGCATCGATGGAGCGCGACGGGTTGGACATCGAATTCCGGCTGCTGATGCCGGACGGGAAGATCAAGCAGGTCCACGCGGTGGCCCGTCCGCTGGAGGAGATGCCCGATACCACGCAATTGGTCGGCGCGCTGATGGATGTCACCGACGCCCGGCAGTCGGAAACCCGGCTGCAACAGGCCCAGGCGCAGATCGCCCACGTTGCGCGCGTGACCAGCCTGGGCGCGCTGTCCGCCTCGATCGCGCATGAGGTGAACCAGCCGCTTGCCGGCATCGCCGCGCATGGCGAGGCCAGTCTGCGCTGGCTGCATCGCGACAAGCCGCGGCTCGATGAAGTGGAAGCATCGATCCAGCATGTGATCTCCGATGCCAAGCGCGCCAGTGCGATCATCCAGCGCATCCGGGCGTTGACCAGCAGGTCTGACCGCCAGCTGGAGGCGCTGAACCTGAACGACCTGGTCAACGAGGTGGTCCCGCTGGTGCGCAACGAGGCGCGCCGCAACCGCGCCCAGGTGCGGCTGGACCTCGGCGCGGACCTGCCCACGATTCTTGGCGATCCGATTCAGTTGCAGCAGGTCATCATCAACCTGCTGGTAAATGCCATTCAGGCCATGACCCTGATCGACGATGGCTCACGCATCGCGGTTGTCGGGACGCGAGCCGACGGGGACGGGCATGTCATGCTCGATGTCGCGGATTCAGGCCCTGGTGTCGATCCCTCGCACAGCGCGCAATTGTTCGACGCATTCTTCACCACCAAACCGGGCGGCATGGGCATGGGATTGTCCATCTGCCGCTCGATCGTCGAGGCCCACGGCGGGGCGATCAGCGCCCTGTCGCGCGCGCCCCAACCGGGCGCGATCTTCCGCTGTGTGCTGCCCGTGGCCCAGGTGCAATGACCCCGGCTGCGCATACTGCTTGACGGCTTTTGGTGCGGCGCCGCATGGTTGGACGGTGGCGGGGAGCCACGGATCGGACGAGCGCGGGATTCGCGTCGTGGCAGAGCAATCAGCATTGTCGGAACAAGACACGGATGGGCAGGAACCCGTCGTCCTGGTGGTGGACGACGACCCATCCGTGCGTGAGGGCATCAGCAACCTGCTGCGTTCCGTGGATCTTCGGGTCGAGATGTTCCGGTCCTCGACGGCATTCCTTCAGGCGGATCTGCCAACGGGCCCGTGTTGCATCGTGCTCGACGTCCGGCTGCCGGGGCAGAGCGGGCTCGAGTTGCAGGCCGAGCTGGTCCGCGAAGACATCCGCATCCCGATCGTCTTCATCAGCGGCCACGGCGACGTGCCGATGTCGGTGAAGGCCCTGAAGGCCGGCGCGATCGACTTCCTGGTCAAGCCGTTCCGCGACCAGGATTTGCTCGATGCGGTCAGCCGCGCCATCGATCTCGATCGCAAGCGGCGCGCCGAGGACGCGCGGCGCGTGGATCTGCGGGCGCGCTACGGCGACCTGACCGAACGCGAGCAGGAGATCATGAAATACGTGACGGACGGGCTGCTGAACAAGCAGATCGCGTACCACATCGGCGTTTCCGAGATCACGGTAAAGATTCACCGTGGCAACGTCATGCGCAAAATGGGGGCGAAAACGCTGCCTGAACTGGTGCGCATGGCGGAGGCGCTGGCACTGCCCCCTGCCAAGTCGGCGCGCTGAGGGTTGCCAACCCAACTCACAAGCACGTCAGCTACTCGTTGGTAAGGAATAAACCCCGGTATAGCTTCAACGGCGGCCCGATCTGCGTCATAGTCACGTCATGGCTGATGGACCCGTTCCAAGAGCCGGCGTAACCAGCACTGAATCGGACACGGCGTGCAAATTCCATTGATCGCAATCGTTGATGATGATGAGTCAGTCTGCGTGGGCATGACGGCGCTGATGCGCTCGCTTGGCTACGACGTGCAGACCTACGGCTCGGCGGAAGACTTCCTGCAGTCGCAGGAACGGCATGACACGTCCTGCCTCATCTCCGACGTGCAGATGCCGGGCGTTGGCGGTCTGGAGCTGCAGCAGATCCTGTTGGCCGAAGGCTGTCGCACGCCGATCATTTTCATCACCGCATTCCCCGACGACCGCGTTCAACAACAGGCGATGCAGGCCGGCGCGAAGTGCTTTCTCAGCAAGCCGTTCGAGGGTGACGACCTGGTCCACTGCCTCGAATCTGCTCTCGGCGCCGGCGGCGCGGCGTAACCTCGATCAGCGTCATGGCGAGGCGCCACCGACCGGTGGGGCCGGCCCGCGGCTGGATGAAACGTTGCGGCGCCCCACCGGCAAGTCACAGCCGGGCTTGGGCGCTTTGCCTTTCCCGTCACGGACGGGCTTGAGCCGGCCATGTGCGCGCCATTGCTCGGGCGCTTTTGGCGCGCAAATTCGCGCGGTCCGCACCCGGTCGTTGGCCGGGTGAAGGCCAGGCCGTGGCGAGGAGGTGCGGTGCGCGCCCTGAGTTGCCTCCGCGTCTGCCTTTCACCGATTCCGGGTACCGGATTAGACCGCGGTGCCGCTCCGCCTAAACCATGGTATAGCCCCCGCGTCCGATGGTTGGTGTATCACCGAACGCAAGTTCGATAGAGCCGCATCGCTGAGCGCCTCATAGTTCCTGCCACATCGTTGGCGACAAAACGGCAGAACAATGACGAGTCCAGGAACCGCAACGCCTTGCCAGGCATCGGGGATGATTCCTCCGGGTGCATGGCAATCCGGCGACCAGAGCGAACCGCCGGCGATCCTGCCAACACGGGACACCGCCGCCCAACCGCTTGCGGGTCGCATCAGCTTCGACCGGTTTACCCTGATCCCTGACCAGCGCCTGTTGCTCAAAGACGGCAAGCCGGTCCGCATCGGCGCCCGCGCATTCGACATTCTCGTGGCGTTAGCCAAACGACATGGCGCGCTGGTGACGAAGGAAGAGCTGGTTGCCGAGGTGTGGCGCGGCACGTTCGTCGAGCCCGGCAACCTGCGTGTGCAGATGGTCGCGCTGCGCAAGGCGCTTGGCGACACGGATAGCCGGCTGATCAACACCGACACCGGCCGCGGCTACCGGTTTGCGGCGCCGCTCCGGCGCGACGCGGAACGACCGGCCCCCGCCCCGGAACGCCCGGCCGTATCGGCAAAACTGCCATCCGTGGTGACGCGGCTCATCGGCCGGCGCGGCTTCATTGCGGGCGTGGTGGATGAATTGTCCCATCGCCGCCTGATCACGATCGTCGGCCCCGGTGGCATCGGCAAGACCCGTGTCGCGATCGCCTGCGCTGAAGCACTGGCGGGCGCGTATCGCGACGGCGCCCGTTTCGTCGACCTGACACGGGCGAGCGGGCCGGACTCGGTCGTCGCGCTGCTGGCACAAAGCCTCGGCATCACGGCGGAGACCGGCGACCCGTTGCAAGAGGTGCTGCAGCATCTGCGCAATCGCGAACTGCTGCTGACGATCGACAATTGCGAACATGTTATCGACGCCGCGGCCCACATTATCGAAGCAATCGCGACGGGTGCACCGGGCGTGCACATCATCGCGACCAGCCGCGAGGCACTGCGCGTGCTGGGTGAATGGGTGCGGGTTCTTCCGCCGCTGCCCAGCCCGGTCGAAGCGGAGGATATCACTGCAGCCGAAGCGCTGACCTACCCGGCGGTTCAGCTTTTTGTGGAGCGGGCCTCAGCCGTGCGGCAGGATTTCGTGCTGAGCGACCTGGAGGCACCGCAGGTCGCCGAGATCTGCCGGCGGCTCGACGGTGCGGCGTTGGCGATCGAGCTTGCCGCCGCGACCCTACATGCCTTCACCATCGACTGGTTGGCGGCGCGCCTGGATAATCCTTTGTCGATCTTGAACCATGGACGCCGTACCGCGGCTCCCCGGCATCGCAGCCTCGCGGCGACGCTCGACTGGAGCTACGATCTGCTGACGGAGCAAGAGCGTGCGGCGCTGCTGCGCGTGGCGGCGCTTCCGGGCGATTTCACCATGGCCGACGCGATCGGCGCCGCCGGCGACGAGATGGAGGATGGCCAGGTCGTCTGCGCCGTCAGCAATCTCGTTTCAAAGTCGCTGGCAACGCTGGATATGAGCGGACCGGTGATGCGCTACCGCCTGCCGCAGACCACACGCGTCTATGCCTATGCCAAGTTCGTGCGTGGCCGGGCGATGAACGCGCCGGCATTGTCGTCCGGCGACCGGGCGACGACGGGTTGAACCTGCCGGACTGATCGCACGATCGTCACGCCGCTGGCCGCGTGGCGGGCAACAATGATTTGCGCCCGCGATGGACGCTGGCTTGCGCGGGGCAGGTGTTCCTACCAGGTTCATCTCGCACGATCGTCACGCCGCTGGCCGCGTGGCGGGCAACAATGATTTGCGCCCGCGATGGACGCTGGCTTGCGCGGGCCAGGTGTTCCTACCAGGTTCATCGCTGGCTTCGTTCCTGCCCGGGTGCCGGTTATCCAAGTTGGCGGTTCGTCAATGGCCCTGGCGTACGCAAGAACAGAGGTCATGGTTCGCTATTGCCTCAACCGATGATGAAAGGCTGGAGCAGATGTCCTCGGTTCCACGCGTGAGCGGTGTCCTGGAAACCTCGCTCTACGTCGAAGATCTGTCCCGCTCCCGCGCCTTCTACCAGCGCCTGTTCGGCTTCGAGCAATTCATGTGCGACACGCGCATGTGCGCCCTTGGGGTGCCCGGCGAACAAGTGCTGCTGCTGTTCCGCCACGGCATGACCGATGCGCCGGCGCCCGCCGTGGACGGCCTCATCCCGCCGCATCACGGACAAGGCCACCTGCATCTGTGCTTCGCCATCCCCTACGGCGAACTGGCCGCGTGGGAAGCGCACCTGGCGCAGGCCGGCGTCGAGATCGAAAGCAGGCTGCACTGGCCCCGTGGCGGCACCAGCCTGTATTTTCGCGACCCTGACGGACATTCGCTGGAAGTCGCAACGCCGGGGCTTTGGCCGAATCGGTGAGGCGAAGAAAATCGACGCCGCAGACGAATGCGGATGAGCGCAATTGCCGGGGGCATCGCCTTGGCTTCTGGCTGGCCGGCCAGCCGCACGATCCGATGCAAACAGTGCCGCGCAGATGCGTTACGCAGTCAATTAAGTCAGTCCCCGACAGATTTCACAGATGATACGCAATAAGGCTCGGACGAAAACCGATCTCATCAGAACTGACCAGCAGGCGTGTGCCGGACGGCTGCAGCCGATCCGCGCCTGGCTCTTTGTCATCTGCGCAATCCGTGGTGAACTGATTTTACTTTGCCGCAACGGGCACGGGCATCGCGTGATGACCCGCGAGCTGCGGCGCGGCCCGATTCCAAGGGCGATTGCCCTGCCACGGATGCTGGTTTCGTCGGTGATCGTTCCGATCAGGCATTGCACGCGCAGCCAACGGCTCCATGCGCAAAACCAGCGCTGATCGGACCGGCGCATTGTCGATGCGGGGAGCCGTCGGGCTGATTGCCGTCGCCCTCCTGCTGGTGCTTGCCGCGCTTGCCGCGGCGGCGCCGTGGCTGATGCCCGCCCACGATGACACCACTCTTCGCGTTGCCGCTGCTGCGATCTTTGTTGCCAGTTATGCGGCACTTGCCGTCGGCAAGGTGCCCGGCCTTTCCATCGATCGCGCCGGAGTGGCGCTGGTCGGTGCTTGTCTGATGGTTGCCTGCGGCGCCATGACTCTGCCCGACGCCTACAAGGCCGTCGATTTCAATACCATCACGCTGTTGCTGGGAATGATGATCCTGGTGGCGAATCTGAGGCTCTCTGGATTTTTTGCGCTGATCAATGCATGGGTGGCGCAACGCGCCCATCGGCCGCTGGTCTTGCTCGCCGCGATCGTCGCTGTGTCCGGCCTGTTTTCGGCGTTTCTGGTGAACGACGCCATCTGCCTGGTGCTGGCCCCGCTGGTGGCGGAACTGGCTGTGGGGCTGCGGCGCAATCCCTTGCCCTATCTGCTGGCGGTCGCGATGGCGTCGAATGTCGGTTCGACCGCCACCATCACCGGCAATCCGCAGAACATGATGATCGGCAGTTTCTCCGGTATTCCCTATGCAGCATTCGCGGCGTCGCTAGGCCCGGTGGCGCTGGTGGGCCTGGTGCTGACGGTCGCATTGCTGGCGGTGATGCACCGCAACGAGTTCCGTCGCGGCGCCGAGCGCCTGGATCTGCACCCGCGCCGTGTGCGCACCAACCAGGCTCTGTTGCTGCGTGCCCTGGCCGCTACAGCCGTGCTGGTCGTATTGTTCTTTGCCGGCCAGCGGCCAGCCAAGGCCGCGATCATCATCGGCGCTCTGCTGCTGCTGACGCGCCGGGTCCGCAGCACCCGCATCTATGCCGAGATCGACTGGTCGCTGCTCCTGATGTTCTCGGGATTGTTCATTATCGTGGCCGGCGCAGAGCGCACGCTGCTGACTCCCGCGGTCGTGCAGGACGCGAACCGGCTGCATCTTGCGGCGGTGCCAGTGCTCAGCGGCGTGACGGCGGTGCTGTCGAACCTGGTGAGCAATGTGCCGGCGGTGCTGGTGCTGAAGCCGTTTATCGCGGCGCTGCCAGATCAGGCGAGGGCGTGGAAGGTCGTCGCCATGGCGTCCACGTTGGCGGGCAATTTCACCATACTTGGATCGGTCGCCAACCTGATCGTGGTGGAGCAAGCCGCGCGGCGCGGTGTGGCGATCGGGTTCTGGGACTATTTCCGCGTGGGGGCGCCGTTGACTGTACTGACAATCGCGCTGGGCACGCTTTGGCTGATGCGGTAGCGAGTTGTTACCTGCGGCGCCGGCTCGCTAGTGTGGCGGGTCTGTGGCTGAAGCGGGGGAAGCTATGCTGCGGGAGGAACTGGTCTTCGTTGGGACCTGCGACATCGCGGGCCACGTCCGCGGCAAGGGTTTTCCTGCGCGCGAGATCGACGCACGGCGCCGCAAGGGCGTGGGCTGGACGCATTCCAATCTGATGCAAACGGCGTTCGGTCCGATCTGGGACACGCCGTTCGGTACCGGCGGCGATCTGATGATTGTGCCGGATGCCAAGACGGAAGTGCGGGTGGATTTCGCCGACGGGTCGGCGCCGGAACATTTCTTCCTGGGCGACATTCGCAACACCGACGGTTCGCCCTGGGAATGCTGCCCGCGCGAATTCCTGCGCCGCGGCATTGCTGCCTTGGCTGAAGCCGGCGGGCTGCACCTGATCGCGGCGTTCGAGCAAGAGTTTGTCTATACCGGGAACGAGGATCGGCCTGGGGACGCGTACAGCCTGGGGGCGTTTCGCCGCCAGGGCACGTTCGGCGAAAGTTTCGTGGCCGCGCTGCGGGCGGCGAGCGTGGTGCCAGACAGTTTCCTCGCCGAATACGGCGCGCGGCAGTTCGAAGTGACGGTGGCACCGGCCGCGGCACTGAGCGCGGCCGACCATGCTGTGATCACGCGGGAGATGGCGCGCGCGGCGGCGTTTCGGCACGGGCACCGCGCGTGTTTCTCGCCGATGCCGGCGGCGGATGGCGTGGGCAACGGCGTGCATATCCATATGAGCCTGCGCGAGGCGACGGGCCGGCCGGTCACGCATGATCCGGACGGGCGGTTTGGATTGAGTGGCGCAGCGCAGCAGTTCTGCGCCGGGGTGCTGCAGCATCTGCCGGCGATCGCCGCGATCACGGCGCCCTCGCCGGTATCGTATCTGCGGCTGACGCCGAACCGCTGGGCGCCGACAGTGGTGGATATTGTGAAACAGGACCGCGGTGCGGCGTTGCGAGTCTGCCCGGTGTTTGCGACCGCAGATCCCGAAGAGATCGCGCGCCAGTTCAATTTCGAATTCCGGGTCTGCGATGGATCGGCCAGCCCATATCTGGCGCTGGGTGCGGTGTTGTTCGCCGGCGCTGATGGTGTGCGCCGCAAGCTGTCGTTGCCGGGGGAGGGGGTGGAACCGCCTTCCTTGCCTCGGTTGCTGGGCGAGGCGCTGGGCGCGATGGAAGCAAGCGAGGCGGTGCGACGGTGGTTCGGCCCCGTGTTCCTGGAGGCATATCTGCGCCACAAGCGCTCGGAGGTCGCCTTTACCGAGAAGTTCGACGCTGAAGAACAGTGCCGGCAGTATGCGGAGATTTATTGAGGACTGACGCCGCGCCGCACGCGTTGACGTCGGATTGTTCCGTCTCAACCAACCAGTTGATGCACCGCGAATCTGCCAGGCAGGCCAGCCGTTCTGCCGGGGTCATTACGTCCCAGGCCTCTGCCGGAGCCCGGGCGGCATTCAGCCGCGCCCTGGCCACCGCCAGCGGAATGTCGACGCAATCCGGCTTCTCGGGCGTGGCGGGCGAAAGCATGCGCAGGTGTCCGGCAAGCAAGACCGGATCGTGCAGCAGGAGCAGCGCACTTTTTTGCTCGGCTCTCGCATCCTGGCCAGCCCTCACCAACGCGTGCGCGCGTGCCAGCACGTGCGGCGGGTTCGCCTCCTCTGGTATTCGCAACAGCCCAAGCCGTCGCAGCGCCAACCCGGCGCCGCGACGCGCAGTGACTGCGGCCAGTGGAATCGCCAGCGTCAGGCCCAGCACGACTGGGCTCATCCACAACGCCAGGGGCCAGGAGGTCGCCCAGGCGATCCCTCCCAAGGCCACGCCGACCATGGTGTGCCAGCGATACTCCGCAGCGGTGACGCGAAACGGCACGCTGCCGTCGTCGCGCCGCTGCGCGTTCCAGCCGGAATCGCGGCCGAACAAGATTGTCGTCACGTGCAGGGTCTGGGTCAGCATCACGACCGGCGCGATCAGTCCGGTGAGCATCGTTTCCAACAGCACGCTTGTCACCAGCCGCAACAGGCCGCCGCAGCCGCGGCGGTCGTCGCGCCGGATCGCGAGCACGCCGAGCAATTTTGGCAGCAGCAGGACGGCCATGGTGCCGATGAACATCCACATGGCGCGCACCGGATCGATAACCGGCCAGCGCGGAAACAGCGAACGGCCTGCCGGGAAATAGTTCGGCGGCACGAAGCGCGCCTGCACGGCGATGGCAATGCCGCACAGCAAGAACAGTAGCCAGAGCGGGGCGGTGATGTAGGAGCCGATGCCGGTCAGCAGATGCAGCCGGCTGATCCAGTGCAGTCCGCGTGCGGGCAGCACCGCGGTATGTTGCAGATTGCCCTGGCACCAACGGCGGTCCCGGATTGCCAGGTCCGTCAGGGTTGGCGGGCATTCTTCGTAACTGCCGCGCAGCGCGGGAACCATATGCACCGCCCAGCCGGCGCGGCGCAGCAACGCGGCTTCGACGAAATCGTGGCTGAGGATGAGGCCACGGAACGGCTTGCGTCCGGACAGTTCCGGCAGCCCGGCGGACGCGGCAAAGGCCTGCGTGCGGATCAAAGCGTTGTGGCCCCAGTAATTGCCCTCTGCGCCGTGCCACCAGGCGATGCCATGCGCGATCAGCGGACCATAAACGCGGCCGGCGAACTGCTGCAGCCGCGAGAACAAGGTGGTGCCGCCAGCGATGATCGGCAGGGTCTGGATAAGGCCGACATTCGGGTGACGCTCCATCGCGTTGACCAGGCGGATCAGGGTATCGGCATCCATGACGCTGTCAGCGTCGAGGATCAGGAACTGTGGCCAGGCGCCGCCGAACCGGGTGACCCAGTCCGCGATGTTGCCGGCCTTGCGTGCCGAATTGTGCCGCCGATGGCGATAGAAAATACGGCCGTGGCCGTCGGTGCGGTCCAACAGATCGAGATAGGCCGCTTCCTCCGCGATCCAGGCATCGGCATCGGTGGTGTCGCTGAGGATGAAGAGGTCGAACGTTTCGCCAGCGGCGCCGGCGGCGTGCAGCGATTCCCAGATCGCCTGCAATCCGGCCATCACGCGCAATGGCGGTTCGTTGTAGGTGGGCATCAGCAGCGCGGTTCGCGTCACGGGTATCGCCAGGTCCCGCGTCAACAACCGGCTGCCGCCGCCAAACAGCATGGAGAAGAATCCAGCCAGCGCACTCGTGAAGGACAGCGCGATCCAGCCGAACAAGGCCAGGAACAAGACGATCATGATGATCGCGAGTGGCGTCGGTCCATTGACCGCCAGCACGCGGTACATCTGGTAGGTCCCTTCCAGAGCGAGGGCCGTGGCGCCACCGATCACCAGCAGGCGACGCAGGCCGATCAGGCGAGGTCCGGTTAGCGGCGGGTCTCGGCGCGGCAGCGGAGTCCGCAGCGATTGCGTTGGCATCAACAGTGGTGCCTCGGGTGGCAAGGCGCTGAAGCCGGTGATGTCGTTCAGGGGGCGGTCCACCGCGCGATCCACGTCTCGGTCAGCGGCTTCTCGCCATCCATCAGCCGCGCGTGTTGCTCCACGACATCCTGCTTCTGGGTGTCGAGCTGAATGCTGACGCGCCAACCATGTACTTGCGGGTTCCTTTCTACCACGGCATGAAGGATCTTTCCCTTGTCGGTGCCGGCATCCAGCGTCGGCGGTGTTTTGGAGGTCCAGGCGTCCAACGCGGCGCCGGCGAAATCGATGACAAATTGCTGGCTATTGCGATCGAACGAGAGGCCGTTGCGGGTCTGTCGCACGCGCGCCTCCGGCCCGGGATGCGGGTTGGTCCAGCACCAGTGTAAACGGTAGCCGATCTTGAAGGTGGATTTTGCCTTCAGCTTGTCGTGCGGGCGCCAAAAGGCGACGATGTTGTCGTTCACTTCCTTTTTCGACGGGATCTCCACCAGCTCGACAATGCCCGGACCCCAGTCGCCCTTTGGTTCCACCCACAACGAGGGCCGCTTCTGATAATCCGCTTCGAGGTCTTGATAGTCGCTGAACGCGCGGGCACGCTGCATCAGGCCGAAGCCGCGGGGCGATACATCGGAAAAGTCGCTGATCTGCAGCTTGTGCGGATTGATCAGCGGGCGCCAGATGCGCTGGTCGTCTCCGGTGCGCAGCGAGAGACCGTCCGAATCATGCACTGCGGCGCGCCAGTCGTTGAAATCGCCTTGGTCGTTCGGGCCGAAGAAGAACATGGCGGTCAGCGGCGCGAGGCCGGCCTGCGTGATATCAACGCGCGGAAAGATCGTTGCGTCGGTATCGAAGATTGTCGCCTGTCCGGGCTGGATAACGAAGCGGAACGCGCCTGTGCAGCTCGGACTGTCGAGCAAGGCGTGCACGGTGATCGAATCGGTGTTTGGCGGAGGGCGCAGCAGCCAGAAACTTTTGAACAGGGGGAATTCTTCCCCGGTGCGATCGGCGGTCTTGATGGCAAGGCCGCGGGCAGAGAGGCCGTAGCCCTGGCCACGTGCCACCGCACGGAAATAGCTGGCGCCCAGGAACGTGCAGACTTCGTCGAAATAGTCCAGGCGATTCAGCGGATAGTGCAGGCGGAAGCCGGCATATCCGAGGTCGCCGGTGGGGCGTTTGACCTTGGTCCAGGAAAACTGATCCGGGTTATAGGCGAGCGGTGCACTGCGGCCGTCGGTGACCTGGTAGATGTCCACCCGGTCTTTGTAGAGAAAGCCGCGATGGAAGAATTCCGCGGTGAAGTTGAGCCCCTGGCCACGCCACAGCGCTTGCTCCGGCTTGAAGCGGATGGTCTGGTATTGCGAATATTGCAGGTTCTGCAACTCTTTTGGCAGAGACGAGTCCGGCGGCTTGTACGGCTGCGCTGCGAGCTGCCGTGCCAGCGCCGGCACGGTATTGTCATCGAACGGCGTGCCTTGGGCGGGCGCCGGAGCGGGTTGATCGGCCGCCGCGCCGGACGAGACGAATGCCGCCAGCAGCGGCAGGGATGCGGCCCCACGCATCACGTCGCGACGATGCACCGATGCCTCCTTGTGCTTGCAACGAGGCAGATGAGCGGAAGTTCAGCGCGAGGTCAGGTAACAGCGGCGCGTCTCACCGGTTTGTGCGCGCCGGCGGCACGGCAGACCATGATCAGGGAAGCATGAGCCGCAGCGACTTGCTTTCGGATGTGCTGCGCTTTCCCCGCTTCCGGGTACTACATCAGCCTCACCAGGACGAATCCGCCGACGATGCCTACGGCGAGCGCGCTGGTGACCAGCATCAGCCAGCGTTCGATGAAATCCCGTGCCGTGGCGCCGAAGAACCGCAGCACCGTCGCCACCAGGAAGAAGCGGGCGCCGCGAGTCACCAGGCTGGCGCCCATGAATATCCAGAAGTTGAATTTGGCTGCGCCTGAGGCGATCGTGACAAGTTTGTAAGGGATCGGTGTCAGGCCCTTGATGAGGATCACGTACAGTCCCCACCGCGCATACCACCGCTGGAATGCGCCCAGAGGATCGTTGCCGAACAGCAGATGCGCGATGCCGGTCTGCATCACCTGGATGAAGATGAAGTAGCCGATGGCATAGCCCAACGCGCCGCCGGCCACGCTCGCGACGGTGGCGATCGCGGCATACTCGAAGGCGCGGCGCGGGCGTGCCAGGCCCATCAGCAGCAGCAGCACGTCGGGGGGGACGGGGAAGCAGCTTGCCTCGGCGAAGGCCACCGCGGCGAGCCACCACGGGGCGCGCGGCGATGCAGCCAGCGCCAGGGTACGGGCATACAGGTTGCGAAGCATGCGGCCTTCTAGCAGCGGCTGGCAGGCTGGTCACTGTGGAAAACGCGCCGTATCGTCGGCGCCCGCTATCCGTGAAGGAGTCCGCATGCGCCGCCTTGCTGCCGCCGCCGTGTTGCTGCTTGCCCTGACCACGCCGCTGCTGGCGCAGCGCCCGGGGGAACCGATCCATGCCTTCCTGTTCGGCGAATGGGTTGGCGGCGTGTTTCCCCCGCCCGTGACGCTGAGCGCACAAGAGTGCATGTCGCAGCCGATGGTGATCTTCACCCGCGACTCGGTGATGCGGGCCTCGATGACCAGCGCGGCCTATGAGCAACGTGCGATCGAGTCTGTGCGTGCGACGAAGACCGGTTTCGTAATTCAGTTCTACCCGGACACTAGTTCGAACCTTCCGGGCTTCGGCTGCCCGAACCCCGACGTAATGCCGGTGCAGCGTCGCGGCGAGAACGAGATTGCGTTTCCCGGTTGCTCCGGCTTTCCATTCCCACTGGTCCGCTGCGGCAGCCATTGATGCGTAGCGCAGCCAGTCAGACCAGGAGAAATTGATAGCATGACACGTACCGTTGCCCGCCTGCTGGCGGAGAGTTTGGAAGCGCATGAGGTGGACCAGATCTTTTGTGTCCCCGGCGAGAGCTATGTCGGCTTCACCAGCGCGGTGCTGCAACGGAACACGATCCGCATGGTGGTGTGCCGCCATGAAGGCGGCGCCGGCTACATGGCCGTGGCCGATGGGCGGCTGCGCAAGCGCGCGGGCTGCTGCATTGTGTCGCGCGGGCCTGGCCTGTCGAACGCGATGGTGTCGCTGCATTCGGCGTATCACGACGCGACGCCGATGGTGATGCTGGTGGGGCAGGTGGAGCGCAAGGATTTCGGCCGGCTGGCATTACAGGAGCAAAACTATTCGCGGTTGCTGGCGGACGTTACGAAGCTGGTGATCGAGGTGAATGAGCCGGAGCAAGCGTCCGAGGCGATCGCGCGCGCGTTTCATGTGGCGGAGAGCGGTACGCAGGGGCCGGTCGCGGTGATTTTGCCGGAGGACATTTTTGACGAGACCACCGATGCGGAACTGGACCAGCCGCGGCCTCGGGTTCTGTCCGGCCCGCGTGTGGCCGATCTTGAGAAGCTGGCGGAGATGCTGGCGCGGGCGGAGCGGCCGCTGGTGCTGGTGGGCGGGGGGCTGCTGGCCGATTCATTGTATGACGATGCGGTTTATGGAGATTTGCGGCGCCTTGCCGAAGAGTGGGTGCTGCCGATCAATCCGACGCATCGCCGTCCGACGTTGTTCGATGCGCGGCATCCGAACTATGGCGGGTATATGGGCATCCGCGTGCCGCGCGAACTGATAACGGAAATGAAGCGCGCCGATCTGATGGTGGCTCTGGGCGAGCGGCTGACCGATACGGTATCGCAATCTTATTCATTTCCCTCGGCGCCGCAGCCGCAACTGCCGCTGGTGCATGTGTGGCCGGATGCCAACGAAGTGGGGCGCGTGTTCCGTCCCGATCTCGGTATTGCCGGCAGCCCGCATGAGGTGCTGAAGGCGCTGCTGGCGCGCGGGGCACCATCGGGGGCGGCGAAGCGCAAGGGCTGGGTAGACGGTCTGCATGCGATCCATCGGAGGCTGCTGGAAAAGACCTGGGAACCGACGACGGATGGCGTGAACTTCGCCGCCATCGTTTGCGAAGTGGATAGGCATCTGGCGCCGGATGCGACGGTGACGTCGGATGCCGGGAATTTCGGCTCGTTCATTCATCGCTATATCGGGTTCAAGCCAGGGCAGGTGTTCCTGTCGTCGATCGTGGGGGCGATGGGGTCCGGCATGCCGATGGCAGTGGCGGCGACGTTGCGGCGGCCGGGGACGCAGGTGGTGGCGTTTATGGGCGACGGCGGGGCGCTGATGATGGGCAACGAGATTGCCACTGCGTGCCAATATGGCGGCAATCCGATCATGGTTATTTCCGATAACCGGATGTACGGAACGATCGGGATGCACAGTTATGTGCGCTATCCGGATCGGCCGTTCATGGACGGCACGCGGCTGACCAATCCGGATTTCGCCGCCTGGGCGCGGTCGTTTGGCGCGGAGGGCATTACCATCCGCGAGGAGAGCGAGGTGGCGGACGGTGTCGCGCGCGCATTCGCGGTGAAGACGAAGCCGGTGGTGTTGCACTGCCTGACGTCGGCGATTCAGATGAGCGCGTGGCGGCGGTATCAGGGGGAGACGCTGCCGTAGCATCCAGAATCGGCGACGCGCGAGGCAGCTCCCGCCGTGTCACTGCGAGGAGCAGGGTGACGAAGGAAGTTCGTGCGGGGACGCGCATGGTCGGCCGGTGCGCCTGGATGACCGAGGTTGCTTCGTCGCTTCGCTCCTCGCAATGACATTTGGAGGCGGGCTGTGTCGTGCGCCACAAGAGCCGGGCGCCATCGGCTTACGCTGGCCTGCGCAGCTTGGGCTGCCGTCGCGCACAGGCGAGACCTGCCAATGCGATCAGTAAGACTGCGGTTGCCGGGGGTTCCGGGGCGTTTGTGGTGGCTGGCAACGTGGCGGGATAGCCCACGGGCAATTCGGCCAGGTCCAGTGTCTCGCTGTCGCTACCGAACATTTCGCCCAGCGTCACGCCGTCTCCGGTACCGGCTGCAACGCGGTCCTGCAGATCCGGCAGGGCAAAGGTGGTGAACCCGTTGCCGCCATAGGTGTCGCCGATCACGGAGAACAATGCCGCGTTGCTGGCGATCGACAGCAACTGGCCGTCGGCAAACTCCCAGCCTGCGGGCGCGACGGTGCCCGCGAACAGGCTGATCTCTCCGAGGAACGGGGCGCCGTCTGCCAACATCGATGTTTCGGTCGGGAACAGACCCTGCACCGCAATGATGTATTGCAGTGCCAGGGAGGGCTGCTGGAGGTCGATCGGCGTGCCTCCGCCCACCACGTCTGTTGTGCCGTTCCCGAGAGTCAAATTCTGCGGCGGCAGGTTGGCCACGGTGAGCGTGGTGCTCTCCGACCCGGTGGGCTGCCCGAGTGCCTGGGCTATGAGACCCTGCGCGGCGCCGGCCCCTGTCGCCGCCCGGGCGGCAAGGTTTGGCAGGGCGAACGTGACCGGAAAGTTGCCGCCATAGGTATTGCCGATGACGGAAAAAAGTGCCTGCTGCTGGATGATCGGCAGTTGGGCGCCGTTGGCGGCGAACTCGCCGGTTGGCAGTGGTCCGGCATAGGTCAGCACCTGCCCGACCAGCGGGGTCGTCGCCTGCGTCCCGGTTGAGGAGGGAAAAGCGCCGTTGGCAACCACGCCTTGGTTCAGGGCCAGCGAAGGCTGCAACGTCGAAACCGGCTGGCTGCCGTTGTTGATGCCAGCGGCGCCGCCGTAGGGCGGCAATTCGTTTGTTGTCAGCGTCTCGGTTGTTGCTCCCGCGGTGCTGCCCAGGTTGCGGCTGGTCAGACCAGACCCTTGCCCGGTGCCGACCACCGTGCGTCCAGCCAGATTGGGCAGTGCAAAATTGCTGGTACCGTTGCCGCCATAGGTCGTGCCCAGGAGCGAGAACAGTACCGGGTTTTGGCTGATCGACAGCACCTGGCCGTTGGCGACGGAGTAACCGCCGGGCGCGTAGTTGCCGGCAAACAGCACGACCTGGCCGAGATCGTCCAGGTTATTCGCCTCGGTGCGCACCAGATAGGTCAGGCCGAGCGACGCTTGCTCGGTCGAGATCGGCAAGCCGCTGCCGGTGACCGGTCCGGCCTGCGCTGCGCCGCCGGCCATCAGGCCCATCGCGCCGGCGGTTGCCAGGACGATCCCGAGACGATTCAAGCAGTGAACGTGGCACATCGTGCATCTCCCCTCGCAGTGGGGCGCGCATGTGCCGCGCCTTGATGTCCGAGGGTGTGAACCGACTCACACCGGGGCGCAGGTTTTCAAAGACGGCAGTCCTGCGGTGCTGCGTGCGTTCGGATGATTCGGCGTTTGCCCGGGGCGGATCGCGGAACCCTTTCGTGGCACGGAACTATTGAGGGCGCGGTGTGAGTCGATTCACACCGGATTGGATGCCGCGCCTCTACGAACCGCGCGCACTGCGCTGCCGGAACGGCATGCGCAAGCGAAGGGATGGCACATCCAATCAATAGGAGATGAGGAGATCCACACCATGCGCGCATTTTCGAAGGCCGGCCTGCTGGCCGCGCTGACCGCACTCGCCGCGACGCACGCCGGCGCAGCGCCGCCTACGCCCACGCTCGAATTCGAAGATGGCCCGGTGGCGTCGGTGCCGGTGACGAGCGGCACGATCTCGTTCGGCGGAGTCACCGTCGATGGCGCGCCGGTCGTCGGCAGTGCCGGCCAGGATGTTCTGCAGGTCAACGGCAACACCAGTATCGGCGGGGTGTTCTACCCGCTGTCGATATCAGCCACCGAGTTCAATCTTGCCTTGCCAGGAGCAGTGGCGCGGGTCTCTGCCGGGGTAAGCGGCACGCTTTCGCCGATGACGACACTGACCTGGAGCGTTTACCTGGACCCGAACAACAATCCGCTGGGCACCGCAGACCTGATCGCGTCGGGCAGCTTCTCCGATCCGTCCAGTCTGATTTCACTCGGCTTCTTCCAGCCTTTCGTGAACGTGGCGGAACCGATCGACGGGCTGTTTTCGCTGACGACGTTGCTCAGCATCTCCGGGGCTGCCGGTGCGACGGCGACGTTCGATTCGACCGTCACCGCGGCTACTCCCGGCGTACCCGAGCCTGGCTCACTGGCATTGTTCGGTATGGGCCTGGTGGCGCTGGGGGTGATCGGGCCGGTGCAGCGCCGCCGCATGCGCGCGGCGTAACGAATGCTCTCGCGGCAGTGAACCAGGTCACAGCAATCACGATCGCGGACCAATACAATATCGGTATGGAGCAGATCATGGGCGACACAACCGTCAACCAGATCGAGGCCTCGGCAGGTGTGTCGTGGGGACCCGCACAAGGTGTCCCTGCCTGCCAGACGGGCGCGCGCGACGATCCGTGGCGGATCTCCGCGGTTCGGCGCGTGCGCGATGTTGCCGGTGCCGTGGTGCTTCTGGTGGTGACGCTGCCGGTGCTGGCGCTTGTGGCGGTGGCGATCAAACTCGATACGCGTGGGCCGGTGCTGTACCGGCAGGATCGCGTGGGACTGGATGGCCGCGTTTTCAGCCTGCTGAAGCTACGCAGCATGCGGGTTGACGCAGAAGCCGCGGGGCCGCGCTGGGCCGCGGCGCGCGATCCGCGGGTGACACGGGTGGGTGTGTTCATCCGTGCCTGCCGCATCGACGAGTTGCCGCAACTGATCAACGTGCTGCGCGGCGAGATGAGCCTGGTGGGGCCGAGGCCGGAGCGGCCGCATTTCACCGCGCAACTGACCCAGGTGCTTGCCCGCTATGATGAACGGACGCGCGTGTTGCCGGGCATCACCGGCTGGGCGCAGGTGAGGTACCGTTATGGTGGGTCGGTCGAGGACGCACGCATCAAGCTGACATACGATCTGGACTACATTGCCCGTCGCAGCCTGGTGCTCGATCTGCGCATCCTTGCCGAAACCGTGCGTGTGGTGTTGTTTGGTATTGGTGCCCGCTGAGGGGCCAGCAGGCAAAATCCATCGTGCGCGGCGGGGGGACGTATCGTGCCGTCGTGCCGGGCAGCGGCATGCGGCGCACCGCGCGATGCCCGTGGCGCCTGCCGCAAAGTTTAAGTCGGTTCACCACAGATTTCACGAATGACACAAAACAAGGCGTGGATCATTCGACGCTGTGCAATGTACATCGGCGTGTCAGTGTTGGTAAATCCCGTTGTTTTCCAGGCGCTATTCTGTGTCATCTGCGAAATCTGCGGTGAGCTGACCAATTTTGCTGCATACAGCAGTTAGGCGGCACGATCTGCCCCGGATCGTGCTGCCGGATGGACAGCGGCAAATGCGATTGTCCTGGGTCACGGCTGGCCCGCCATTCCCAACCGCCGCCAACCTGCTAGGCTCTGCGGCAAAAGCAGAAGGACTGCCAAGGGCGGCCCGTGACACGGAGGGACCAAGCAGATGACCTATGACCTGTTGATCCGGAATGGACGCATCGTCGATGGCTCGGGGATGCCTGCGTTCCGTGGCGACGTTGCCGTGAAGGACGGCAAGATCGTTGAAATCGGCAAGATCGGCGGCGCAGCGGACCGCACCGTCGATGCCGACGGCCTGGCGGTGTCGCCCGGCTTCATCGATAACCACTGCCACTACGATGCGCAGGTGACGTGGGACCCGCTGTGCACGTTCTCGCCGCAGCATGGCGCCACCACGGTTATCTTCGGCAATTGCTCGCTGTCCCTGGCGCCGGTGAAGCGTGGCAAGGAAGAGCGGATGGCGGAGTTTCTTTCGTATGTCGAAGCGATCCCGATGGAGGTGCTGCGCACCGTCGATGTGAACTGGGAGAGCTTCGGCCAGTACATGGACCGGCTGGACCAGAACCTCGGCGTGAATGCCGGCACGCTGATCGGCCACACCGCCGTGCGGTTCTATGCGATGGGCGAGGATTGCCAGAAGCGCGCTGCCACGGACGACGAAATCAAGACGATGCAGGGCGTTGTGCGCGATGGGATGAAGGCCGGCGCGATCGGGTTCTCGGGCTCGCGGCAGAAGGGGCATTTCGATCCACAGGGCGTGCCGATTCCCGCGCTGTGGGCGGATGAGCGGGAGATTTTTGCGCTGGCGGACGTGCTGCGCGAGATGGGGACCGGCACGGTGCAGATGGGCGGCGGCGTCGATCCGGAACTGAGCGACGGGCTGATGGCGCGGTTGGCGGAGGCGAGCGGGCGGCCGGTGATCTATAACAGCCTGAGCCAGACCGTGCGCAATCCCGACAAGTGGAAGCAACACATCGCGCGGGTGGAGGAGACGGCGAAGGCGGGAATCCGCGCTTATCCGATGTGCTCGCCGAACCGGACGACGCAGGACTTCACGATGAAGAACTGCCAGGTGTTCCGCGGCCTGCCGACATGGCACCCGATTTTGATCGCGTCCGACGAAGAGAAGATGCGCGCCTATGCCGATCCGCAGGTGCGCGACAAGCTGCATGCGGAGGCGGTGGAGCGGTCGGTGCCGATCCCGGGCGCGATCGGGTTCTCGCGGAGCTGGTGGGATTATATGTGGGTGAACGAGCCGGCGCTGGAGAAGAACAAGGCGCTGCAGTTCAAGAGCATCGGCGAGATCGCCAGGATGCAGGGCAAACGGGTGATCGACGCGTTCCTGGACCTGGTGGTGGAGGAGAAGCTGGAGACGCGCTTCCTGCAGGCCGAGAACAATGTCGATGACGAGGCGCTGAAGACGATCCTGACCTACCCGAATGCCTTCATCGGGTTGGGCGATGGTGGGGCGCACGTGCAGTTCCATGGCGGCTATGGCTACACGACGCGGCTGCTGGGCGAGTGGGTGCGCGAGAAGCATGCGATGACGTTGGAGCAAGCGGTGCGGCGGCTGACATTCGAATCCGCGTCATTGTTCGGCATCACCGATCGCGGGCTGCTGCGCGAGGGGTTGGCGGCGGACATCGTGGTGTTCGATCCGGACACGGTGAAGCCGGGACCGGAGAGCGTGGTGCACGACTTCCCCGCCGGCGGCTGGCGCATCAAGGAACCGGCGATCGGCGTCCACATGACCGTGGTGAACGGGCAAATACTGCTGGAGGACGGCAAGCACACTGGTGCGCTGCCTGGGCGGGTGCTGCGGAACTCGTGGTACCAGGCGCATCGAGGCTGAGGACTCGGGCGGGGCGGCGCTGCGCCGGCGCCGCCCCGGCGGGTTGCGGCTGATCATCGCGGGGCGGGGGGGCGGAGGCCGCTTCGCGGCCGGCAAACGCAGTGAGGCCTTGGGCCTGTGAGCGGCTTTCTCGGGCTCCGGGCGATCCGCTCGATCACACGCGCGCGAAAACGTCGGAAGCACCGCTGGCGGTCTGGCGGAGCCTGTTTCAGCCGACGCCCGAACGGCGATACAACTCGCTGAGCAATACGTTCAGGCCGATGCTGGCGAGCGGGAAAGCCCCCTGCGTGATCGGCGTGACATCCTCGGGCCACACACCGTCGGCGCGGCGCTGCAACAGGTCGACCCGCACCGACGCGGTATGGATCACCAGGATTTCCCGCACGCTGTCGATCAGCATGTACGCCCGGACGTTGCGCCAGGTTTCCGCGTGATTGGACGGCGAGAGAATCTCGATCACCAGAACCGGATGATGCAACCCGGCGGGATCGTTGTCGGTCTCCGCGCAGGTGACGGCAAGATCGGGAATGCAGAAATTACGGCTGGCCTGAAACGCCGGAACGATGCCCGGATTGGTCAGCGCGACGCAGGGGCTGCCGCTCGCTTCCAGATGGCTGTCGATCAGCCCGGCGATTACAGTCTGGAGTCGCCCATGCGCTCGACTGGCCGGCGCCATCGCCACCGGCACCCCATCGATCAATTGCCACTGGCCTGGGCCAGGGGCATCCCAGGCCAGGAACTCCTGCAACGTCATCTGATCCGGCGTGGTCAGGGCGGTACTCATGGCTCTCACGCTACCATGCCGGCGGGCGGAAAACCACCGGGGCCCCCTGCGCGCGGGCGCCGGCCTCGGGGCGGGTTTGATCAGTCGCGGGCTAGAAGCGTCGGCGCGAAGAACCGCGGTTCGCGCGATCGCGATGTGATTGCCATAAAGAAAGACTTCGGCAGCATCCCCATAATCGATCAGGTGAACGCATATAAGCCGCGGGACACCTGGTTACCGCTTACGACGTGCAGGCGTTGACGGGCACTCTGCAAGGGGACGGTGCTGCAAAGGGATTCCTCACCACTACCTCCGATTTTGCCCCACGGATATGGAAGAATCCTTTGATTGTCCCGCTCATCCCGTCCCGGCTTGAGTTGATCAACGGACAAAAGCTCCTGGCAAAGCTTGAGGAGTTAGTTCGACCGTCCCCACCGCCCGACCAGCGTCGCCCTTGCCAGCGTGGCGAAATGCAGGTGGAACCCCACCGTCGCGCCTGACGCCTGCGGATCGATCTGCATGCTGGGCACCTTCAATGCGTACACCGTGATGATGTAGTGGTGCGGCTTGTCGCCAATCGGCGGGCACGGGCCGCCGTAGTTGGAGAACCCGAAATCCGTCCGTCCCTGCACCGCGCCCGCCGGCAGTGTTGTTGAATTCGCGGCACCTGCGTTCGCCGGCAGGCTGGTCACGCTGGCGGGAATATTCACCACGGTCCAATGCCACCAGCCGCTGCCGGTCGGCGCGTCAGGATCGAACATCGTAATCGCATAGCTTTGCGTGTCCTTAGGTGCGCCGGACCAGGACAGGGCAGGGGATTGGTTGCCGCCGCCGCAGCCGGTGAACACGTGCACCATTGGGATGGTGGCGCCGTTGCGGATGTCCGGGCTGGTGACGGTGAAGCCGGCCGCCGCGGCGGCCACGCCCGGCAGGCAAAGCAGCAATGACAGAAGCAATGCGCGCATCGGTTTCCTCCCGGTTGTTGCTGCCATCAAACCATGACAGGCCGGCACAGCACAAGCGTCGCCATCGCTAACAATGGGACGGAGCGGCGCTAGATCAGCGGTTGTCCGACGCGGCTTGGACCGCCGGAAGTGAACAAGCCCTGTCCTGGGACATGGTTCACTTCCAGGCGCACGCCGTCGGGGTCTTCGAACAAGACCGAGTAATAGCCCGGCGCATATTGATCGTCCTGCGGGGGATGCACGATGACGGCGCCGATCGAGAGCAGGAAGCGATGTACTTCGTCGACGTCCTCGCGTTGGCGGGCGCGGAAACAGACGTGGTGCAGGCCGACGCGGCTTTGCACGAAGCGCTCGCCTTCATGTTCGGGGGCCGGCGCGCGGATTGCGAAACCGGTGCGCCCGCCGACGCAGTAATAGACTCCGGGCTCGTTCGCCACCTCGCGCAGGCCGAGAAATGCCAGAAGCTGGGTGTAAAAGGCCTTGGATCGTTCGAAATTCCCGGCGGTGATGAAGATGTGGGCGATGCCGTTGATTTCCATCTTGAGCTCCTGGTGGTTCAGCTGCGGATGTCCCGGCTCGGGGGAGCCAGCGGTGCCGTAACGATAGCTGCGGCTCGCTGGGTTGCGAACACGGGCCGTGGCTGGGACAGTTGCCGTAACGGTGACCAACCAACGCCGGTTGATCTTTGCGACAGCCATAGAGAACCGGCACGCCGAGATGGGCCGCAATGCTGGCGCTCGGGCATTGGCTGCGTGCGCGGTGTGGACAGTGAGCAAGGCTGTCGTCGGGTTGCCCGGGATTCCGGTTTGACCCGCGATTACCGCTGCCGAGGCGTCCTGCGGGCTGTGCCTCAGCGAAAGCACCTTCCTCGCCATTGACAACCCAAGCAGCCTCCCCCAGTCGCACCATCGCGCCCGCATCCCCATTTCCGACCGGACATGCCCACCCAGCTCCAACCACCCCGCGGCACCCACGATCTCGTTGGCGAAGACCAGCGCCGCCACGTCCACGTGGTGGACACCGCCCGCCGCATCGCCGCCATCTACGGCTTCGACGAGTGGACCACCCCCATCTTCGAGGACACAAGGGTGTTTTCCCGCACGCTGGGGGAAACCTCCGACGTGGTGACCAAGGAGATGTACAGCTTCACCGACCGCGGCGGCGATGCGATCACGCTGCGGCCGGAAGGCACCGCCGGCGTCTGCCGCGCCCTGGTCTCCAACGGTCTGACCCAGTCGCTGCCGCAGAAAGTGTTCTATGCCGGGCCGATGTTTCGCTACGAGCGCCCGCAGAAGGGCCGCTATCGCCAGTTCCACCAGATCGGCATCGAGGCGGTCGGCTCGGCCGAGCCGCTGGCCGATGCCGAGGTGATTGCCTGTGGCTGGGTCATCCTGCAAGCACTGGGCGTGGCCGGCGAGACGATCCTGGAAATCAACACCCTCGGCGACAAGGACAGTCGCGCTGCCTACCGCGAGGCATTGGTGGCCTATTTCACCCGGCACAGGGACGCGCTGTCGCCGGACAGCCGGGAGAGGCTGGAACGCAACCCGCTGCGCATCCTGGACAGCAAGGACGAAGGCGACCGCCGCATCGTTGCCAACGCACCGGTGATCGCCGGCCACCTGACAGAGCATGCCGCGGCGTTCTACGCCAGCGTCCGCACGTGGCTGGACCGCTTCGGCGTGCCGTATCGGGAGAACCCTCGTATCGTGCGCGGCCTGGACTATTACGGCCACACCGCCTTCGAGTTCGTCACCAGCAAGCTGGGTGCCCAGGGGACGGTGATGGGTGGCGGCCGCTACGACGGGCTGGTGGAGGAGATGGGCGGTCCGCCGACCCCCGCGGTTGGCCTCGCTGCCGGGGTTGAGCGTTTGGCCATGCTGCTGGAGGACCCGCCGGCGCCGCCGCCCCCGGTCGCGGTCGTGCCGGTCGGCGAGGCGGCGGAAGCGGCGGCGCTCGAGATCATGCAGGCGTTGCGCGGGGCAGGTGTCCGGGCGGAGATGGCCTACCGCGGCAATCTCCGCCGCCGCATGGAGCGCGCCAACCGTATCGGCGCCCATGCGGCCGTCATCATCGGGGACAACGACCTGGCGCAGGGGGTAGCGCAGGTGAAGAACCTGGCGACCGGAGAGCAAGAGGCGGTGCCTCTGGCGGACGTGGTGGGACGGCTGGGATGAGAGCGCTGTGGTCATGAATCTCAGCCCCAAACTCGACCGCATCAGTGCCCGCGCCGACGAACTGCGTGCGATGCTGTCCGAGGGCCTGTCCGGCGACGCCTATGTCCGTGCCTCCAAGGAACTGGCAGAGCTGGAACCGGTCGTCGCCCGGGTCGATGAACTGCGCGCCGCAGAGAAGGCCCAGGCGGAAGCCGAAACGCTGCTTGCCGATCCCGAACTGCGCGAACTGGCGGAGACGGAGTTGCGCGACCTGAAGGCGCAAATCCCGACGCTGGAGCATGAGATTCGGCTGGCGTTGCTGCCGAAGGACGCGGCCGACGAACGCGCCGCCATCCTGGAAATCCGTCCCGCCGCCGGCGGCGACGAAGCGGCGTTGTTCGCCACCGAACTTTTCGGGATGTACCAGCGGTACGCGGAGGCCCATGGCTGGCGGTTCGAAATCCTGGAATACGGCGACACCGAACTGGGCGGCCTGAAGGAGGGCATCGCGGAGATCACCGGCCGCGGCGTCTTTGCTCGGCTGAAGTTCGACTCCGGCGTGCATCGCGTGCAGCGCGTGCCGACCACCGAGAGCCAGGGGCGCATTCATACGTCCACCGTCACCGTCGCGGTGCTGCCGGAAGCCGAAGAAGTGGATGTGCAGGTGAACGAGGAAGACCTGCGCATCGACGTCTACCGCGCGTCCGGCGCCGGCGGGCAGCACGTCAACAAGACCGAGAGCGCGGTGCGGATCACGCACCTGCCCAGCGGCATAGTGGTGGCGATGCAGGAGGAGAAGAGCCAGCACAAGAACCGCGCCAAAGCGATGAAGATCCTGCGGGCGCGGTTGTACGAGCAACAGCGGGCGGCGGCGCATGCGACTCGGGCGGCCGACCGGAAGGCGCAGGTCGGCACGGGAGATAGGTCGGAACGCATCCGCACCTATAATTTCCCGCAGGGCCGCGTGACCGACCACCGCATCAACCTGACGCTGTACAAGATCGACCGCGTGATGGTGGGGGAGCTGGACGAGTTCATCGACGCGCTGATCGCCGAAGACCAGGCCGCCCGCCTTGCCGCGGAGGGAATATGACGGACTTTCCCGCGCCGCGGGCGGGGGAGGTCAAGACGCGAAGCGTTGAGGGTGAGGGGGATCGGGAGGGGAGAGATGGCGGCGTGCCGGCCCGATCACCCTCACCCTCGGCGTACTGCGCCTCGACCTCTCCCGCTTCGCGGGCGGGGTTTTCTGCGGTTTCTCGGGCGCGGTTGATAAGTGACGGC
Source organism: Acetobacteraceae bacterium (assembly GCA_035523995.1). Taxonomy (GTDB): domain Bacteria; phylum Pseudomonadota; class Alphaproteobacteria; order Acetobacterales; family Acetobacteraceae; genus JASHVB01. The sequence goes on from DATKPQ010000013.1 coordinate 42,798, forward strand.
GCCGCGCGTCTGCGCGCTGCCGGCATCGAGAACCCCCGCCTTGAGGCGCGACTGCTGCTGGCCCATGCACTCGGCGTTCCGGTGGCGGCCCTGCTGCGCGATCCGCATGTCCCCGCGGAGCCGACCGCTTACGTCGCGCTCGTCTCGCGCCGGTCCGCCCACGAACCCTTGGCTTACATCCTTGGGCACCGCGAGTTCTGGAGCCTGCGCTTCGCCGTCTCGCCCACCACCCTCATCCCCCGGCCCGAATCGGAGACCCTGATCGAGGCCGCCCTGGCGGCTTTCGCAGGGCGCGGCCCTCCGGACCGTATCCTCGACCTCGGCACCGGCACGGGCTGTCTTCTGCTGTCGGCCTTGCATGAGTTCCCAATCGCGTTTGGCCTCGGCGTGGATCGCTCGCCCGCCGCCGCAGAGCTCGCGGCCGCCAACGCGCGCATGCTCTGCCTTGCGGATCGTGCCGCCTTCCTGTGCGCTGACTGGGCGGAGGCCATCGCTGGGGGATTCGACCTCATCTTGTGCAACCCGCCCTACATCCCTACCTCGGAGATCGGCGGGCTGATGCCCGAGGTCGCCGGGCACGAACCGGCCTCTGCGTTGGACGGTGGCGCCGACGGGATGGCTACCTATCGCCGCATCATACCCTTGCTACCCAGGCTGCTGCGCCCGGCTGGGGTCGCGGTGCTGGAACTGGGCATCGGCCAGGGACCGCAGGTGGCTGCATTGGCACGGGAAGCGGGGCTGTGTGCCACAACTCGGCCCGATTTGGCCGGCATTCCTCGCGCCCAGGTGCTGGAATCGGCGATGGAGGCAAAAAAACCGTTTGGCACCAAGGCTTCGGCGGATTAGCTTGCAGGCGTGGCAGGGATCGCCGCAATGCGACGCATCCTGGGCAGCCTGGCCAGTCCGGCCGTTTTCCCCAGGACGGGGGCGGCCAGCCAATGGCCCGACTGCGCCGCCGGAACCAACGCCGATGGATTGAAGTCAGGCCGAAGGGGCAGGTCCCCGGGGCGCCCGCGCACGAAGCGTCGCGTCCCAGCCTTACCCGGTATCGCCTGCGAACAGGAAAGTGTAACGGCAAACAGCATGAACATGAAACGTATGCGGGGTCGTGGCCATCGTCCGGGTGGCGGCGGTGGAGGCGGCGGTGGCGGCGGCGGAATGCGCCACCATGCGGGCGGCGGGGTTCCCCTCAACCGCAACCATGTCTTCGACAGCAATGGGCCTGATGTCCGCGTCCGCGGCACCGCCCAGCAATTGTTCGAGAAGTACCTCCAGCTTGGCCGGGATGCCACCAGCAGCGGCGACCGCGTGATGGCGGAGGGGTATTTCCAGCATGCGGAACATTATTTCCGCATCCTGAATGCGATGAACCAGGCGGCGCAGCAGAACCAGCAGCAGAACGGCCAATATCAGCGCCGGCCCTACCAGGCTGGCGAGGATGGCCAACCTGCGCTGGCAACCGAATCGGAGGAGGCGGAGCCCCGCGCCGCCGGCCTGGGCGACCAACCGGACTCGCGCGAGATTCCTATCGCCGCGGCGCCGCCGGAGGGATGAGCCGCGCGGTGTCGATGGAGCGGTTGGGCCGCCCAGGTAAGGGATTGCGGCCGGTTGGGTCGGTTCGCCATCGGCGGGGCTTGATCCGGCCGAGCCCGCAGTGTTGGTCGGGTGGCGTTGCGGCGGACCGTGCCCCTTCAGTGAGGGACGATGGTCGGGTTCAATCCCGGCCATGGCATACAAGACCGGCCATGACGAACAAAAGCCGCGCGTCGGTGGCAGCGCGATTACTTCACCCGTACTCCCGCGAATTCGCTGCCCCACACATTGCCTGCCCGAACGTGCCTGTGGCTGGCACCCCAACCGCCTGCCGCCAAGGCCAGAACGTCCAGATTTGAGTCATCGAGCATCAGATCGGCACGCCGGCCGCAATTACCGGCGCCATCGGCGGTGCGTGACCCTGCCCAGTGGACGCGGTAGCGCGCCGTGTCTTCGGCTCCGGGAAGGCGTTGCTCGATAACCAGGCTGCCGCCGGCGCGGTGGATCGTATCCATATCGAGCACGCAACCCGCGGCGTTGACTCGTTTTGCGTCGATCTGGGTTGTTAGATCGACCGGCATGCGGCCGCTCGGGTCGAATCGGATCACGTCGCCGACCGCGGGCCCGAAGGCGACGGCAGTCTGCGCGATCTTCACTGCGCCGGCCAAACCGGTGAGCGAAACCACAACTGCGAGCAAAGCCGCTGGTAAAAGCCCGGAAGATTTCTCGTCATGCGCTCTCATAATATCATAACTCCGTCGCCACCGCCCTCGTCGCGTTACCCATCGGTTGGCATTCCAGCCGAAAGCGGCATTAGAAAGAAAAAAGGCGGCGCCGTTGAGACGCCGCCAAGTTTGGGGAGGAGTCCAAGAGAGGAGCGCGACGGGATCAAACCCGCCTGCTTCTCGACGCAGACTATGCTCTACCCCGCACCAGACCACATTGATCTGGATCAAAGGATGCGATTTTCAGCTTGCAATTGCTGCAATGCGGCTCAGCGTTTCGTCGCGGCCTAATGCGGCGAGCGTCGCCTCGATGCCAGGACTGGCAGTGCGCCCGGTCACCGCGGCGCGCAACGGTTGCGCAATCTGGCCGAGCTTGCGGCCAGTGCCGTCGGCGAAGGTCCGCAGGGCCGCGTCCAGGGCTTCCGGTGTAAAGGCAGTGTCGGCCAGCGCCGCGCCGAGCGCCGCCAGCATCGCGCGCGACTCCGGCGTGAGGAGCGCAGTGGCCTTTGGCTCGAAGGGAAGGGGGACGGGATGGGCGAGGAAGCTTGCTGAATCCGCCAGGTCCACCAGTGTCTTCGCGCGCTCCTTCAGCGCCGGCATCAGGCGGTGGATGCGGGCTGCGGCTGCTTCATCCACGATTACGTGCGGGCGGCCGGCGAGGCGCTGCATCACATCGCTGGTAAGCCGGTCGTCGTCCGCCCCGCGGATATAGACGCCGTTGAGGTAGGTCAGCTTGGCGTAATCCATGCGCGACGGGGCGCGGCCGACGCCATCGATGTCGAACAAGCGAATCGCTTCGCCGCGATCCAGCACCTCGACATCGCCATGGCCCCAGCCGAGCCGCAGCAGGTAGTTGCACAGGGCTTCCGGCAGGTAGCCTTGCTCGCGGAATTCCAGCGCGAACTGCGCGCCGTGCCGCTTGGACAGCTTCGCCCCGTCGGGACCGTGGATCAGCGGCAGATGGCCGAATTCCGGCAGCTCCCAGCCCATCGCGGCATAGATCTGGGCCTGGCGGAACGTGTTGGTGAGATGATCGTCGCCGCGGATCACGTGGGTGATCGCCATGTCGTGGTCGTCCACGACGACGGAGAAATTGTACATGGGCGTGCCGTCGCTGCGCAGGATGACCATGTCATCCAGCTCGATATTGGCGACGCGCACGGTGCCCTGGACACGGTCGTCGATGACGGTCTCGCCGTCGCGCGGGGCTTTCAGGCGGATGGCAGGCTTGACGCCGGGTGGCGCATCGGCGGGGTCGCGGTCGCGCCAGCGGCCATCGTAGTGCCACTGGCGGTTCTCGGCGGCGGCCTGGGCACGCTCGGCGGCCATTTCCTCGGGCGTGAGATAGCAGTTGTAGGCACGGCCCATGGCGAGGAGGTCTCGGGCCACCTCGGCATGGCGCGCGAGGCGGGTGGACTGGAAGACCGTGGGCTCGTCGCGGATCAGGCCCAGCCAGTCGAGGCTTTCAATAATGCCGCGCGTGGCGGCCTCGGTGCTGCGGGCTTTGTCGGTGTCCTCGATGCGCAGGAGGAACTCTCCGCAGTGGTGGCGGGAGAACAGAAAATTGAACAAGGCGGTGCGGACGCCGCCAATGTGGAGCGGGCCGGTGGGGCTGGGGGCGAAGCGGGTGCGGACCGGGCGGGCCTGTGACATGCGCGTGGATGTAGCATGCGCGTTCACCGGCTGTAGATGCTTGTGTGGCTATGCTGCGTCGCATGGACGCGATGCCTTCGAAAACCTCTCCGGCGGTCGCGGGAGAGGTTGAGGCGCCGGATGGCGCCGAGGACGAGGGTGATCGGGCCGGTAGGCAGCAACGCATTGCAGCGTACCGGCCCGATCACCCTCACCCTCGATGCTTCGCTTCTCCACCTCTCCTGCTCCCGCGGGAGAGGTTTCGGCTCGCCGATGAGCGTGACAACGCGGTGCTTTGGCTCCCGGTGTTCATGGCGGCGGGTGTGCTTGCCTACTACGCCTTGCGTTTTGAACCGCCGCTTTGGCTTGGGCCCGTGGCGGCGGTTGCCACCGTGGCGGCGGCAATCGGACTACGCCGCCGCGCCTGGGGCTTCGCCATTGCCGTCGTCCTGTCGACCGTCGCCATCGGCTTCGCCGCCGCACAGTTCGCGACCGCCCGCGCGCCGCCAATCGAAACCGCGCTGCCAACGCACGCTGTGCAAGTCACCGGCAACGTCAGCGCCGTGGAGACCCTGCCCCAGGGCCGTCGCATCACGCTCGCGGCAGCGCGCATCAATGACGGCGCGCCGCTGTCGCGAACGCTGCGCATCCGCTTGCACCGGGGCGATTTGGTCGAACTCGGGACCGGCGATTCGGTATGGCTGCGCGTTCTGATCCGTCCGCCGGAACCGCCGGCCTATCCCGGGGGCTGGGACCTCCAGCGTGACGCGTTCTATGCCGGACTCGGCGGCTCGGGCTTTGCACTGGGTCCGGCGACGGTGCTGTCGCGTGGCACGCGGATTGCGCCGCTGCGTCTGGTGCAGCGGCTGCGTGAGATCATCGCCGGGCGGGTCGCTGCCGCGATCCCGGGGACCGCCGGCGCCTTTGCGGTGACGCTGTTGACCGGGTTTCAGAACGCCATGCCCCCCGCGGACCACGACGCTTTTCGTGCCGCTGGGCTTGCCCATCTGCTGGCGGTGGCTGGGTTGCATATCGGCATCGTCATGGGTTTCGCGATGCTGCTGGTCCGGACCATGCTTGCCGGGTCAGAACATGCCAGCCTGTATTGGCCGGCCAAGCAGATCGCTGCGCTCGCCGCATTGGCCGCCGGTTTGCTCTATGCGCTGCTGACCGGCCTGCACCTGCCGATCCAGCGCAGCTTCCTGATGGCCTGCTTGGTCACCCTGGGGGTGCTGGCGGGGCGCCGCGCGATTTCGCTGCGCGGACTGGCGCTCGCGGCGATGGTGCTGATGCTGGCCGAGCCGCAGGAAGTACCGGGCGTTTCCTTCCAGATGAGTTTCTCCGCTGTGCTGGCGCTGATTTCCGGCTATGCCGCGCTGCGTCCCTGGCTGAGCATGCTGCACGGGCAACGTATTTGGCGGCGGTTCGCCGCGTATGTTCTGGCGCTGGCGCTGACCAGCACGCTGGCGGGAACCGCCTCGGCGCCGTTCGGGGCGTACCATTTCGGCCGGGTGCAGGTGTATTTCGTGGTTGCCAACATGGCGGCGGTGCCGTTGACGGCTCTGTGGGTCATGCCGCTGGGACTGCTGTCGCTGCCCTTGATGCCGCTGCGGTTGGAGTTCCTGCTGCTGACGCCGATGGCCTGGGGCGCACAGGCTGTGGTCTGGATCGCTCGCACCACTGAGTCGCTGCCCTACGCCACCGTAGCGGTTCCGCACATTCCGGCCTGGGGGCTGGCCGTGCTGTCGCTGGGGATGGCCTGGCTGGGCCTCTGGCAAACCCGGCTGCGGCTGGTGGGGTTGGTTGCGATCATGCTCGGTTTGGCATCGCCTGTGTTTTTTCAGCCGCCGGACCTGCTTGTCTCAGACGACGCGCGGCTGATCGCGGTGCGCATGCCGGACGGGATTTGGATCCAGGCGGGGCCGGGCGGTTCGAAATTCGTGCGAAGCGAATGGCTGCAATACTGGGCGGCACCGGGGGCAAATCCGCTGACGGTGGATGATGGCTCCGCCGCTGCGGGTGCGATCGCCTGCCAAGCCACCGAATGCCTGCTGCGACCGTATCCCGATCGCGCCGCCGCATTGCTGGTGCGCGGGGCGACACATCCGGAGGGCTGCGCGGATGCCTCCGTGATCGTATCGGCTGAGCCAGCGCGGCGGCTGTGTCCGAAGCCTTGGCCCAAGCTGGTGGACCGTTTCACGGTTTGGTACGACGGTGCGGCGGCCATCTGGCTGCGGCGGGATGGCGCCCGCGTGCTGACCGACCGGGGCAACCGCGGCAACCGCCCCTGGGTACCGCCGCCACCGAAGCCGCACCACCCGCGACCGCCGACGTTGCCCGTGGCTGCCGCCGATCACGACTGAGCAACCGCCTGTTTGCTTCCGCGTTGCCGCGAGTACCGCAACGGGGAGCAATGCCATGTTTTTCCATCGCAAAGAGACAATGATGCCGGTCGAGGTGAAAAACCCCGATCCACGCTATGGCCAGTACCTGCTTGAACAATTCGGCGGCGCGACGGGCGAGCTGACGGCGGCGCTGACCTATTGGGTGCAGTCGTTCCACATCACCGATGCCGGCGTGCGGGACATGCTGCAGGATATCGCCATCGAGGAATTCAGCCACCTCGAGATGGTCGGCCGCCTGATCGAGCAACACACGCGCAAGCTCGACCAGACTGACGTATTTGCTGCCCCCTTGTTCCGTATCCGCGGCATGGGACCGCATTTCGTCGATAGCCAGGGCCACGCCTGGACGGCGGCCTACATCAATGAAGGCGGCAATGTGGTGCGCGACCTGCGTTCCGACATTGCCGCCGAGGCTGGGGCGCGGCAGACCTATGAAGCGCTGATCAAGATGTCGAAGGATGACGGCACGACAAAAGTATTGCATCACCTGCTGACGCGCGAGATCACCCACGCGCAGATGTTCATGTCGGCGCTGGATCGCATGGGCAAGCTGAGCGATCCGTATTTCGGCACCATCAAGCCGGACGAGACCGTGGACATGGTGTTCAACCTCTCGCACGGCGACGACAAGCGCGGACCGTGGAACCGCGAGCCGAAGTTCCGTTACGTGGAGGATCCGCAGCCGAAGGGCGGGCTGCCGCCGGCGCCGGTAAATCCCGACGACGAGAAGACGCAGCCGCTGGCGGCGTAGCCGGCGCTGTTTTGGAAGGTGGGCTCTCTCCCGCGTGCTGCATGCCGGGCGCGGGAGGGGACGGCTGGTGCCGGATGTGATGAAGACCGGCGGAGCTGGCAGCGAGTTTCGATCCGGAGAATTCCGAGGGCTTGCGGACGAGGGTTGAAAATTGCGGTAAGCCAAAGGTTTCAAAATCGTTATTGGGGCCCCGGCCTTGTGGGGGGCGTGGTGACTAGGATTTAATTATAGTCTCGTTTCATGGGACGGTCTGCGCTTGCGACTGGGTGCCCGCTTCGCTCATGATGAGCGGGGTGAAACGCAGCGGACGGACACATGGAATTTGCAGGTCATTGGCGCCGCGCCGCGATTTTGGGCGTTGTGGCCGTGTGCATGGGGCATGGCGTTGGGTGGGCCCAGTATGCGCCGTCCGGCGAATTGGCCCCTCCGGGGGCGGTGGGAACCACGCCTGCCCCGGCCAACCAAGCGGCCGCTGACCCGATCGTCGCGACGGTTGGCGGCCAGCCGATCCACGAATCGGAGGTGGAGGATGAAGTCCGAACGCTGCCCGGAGGCGGCGGCGAGGCATCGTTTGCCCAACTCTATGATGTTGCGCTGCGCCGCGTGATTGAACGGGAGGCGCTGCTGATACGGGCGCGCGCTGACGACCTTGCCACCAAGCCAGAGATTTTGCGCCAAATGCAGGAGGCGGGGGATCGCGTGCTGGAAAACGCGTACCTGCAGCACGCAACGGCAGCTCGGGTGACGGAGGCGACGCTGCTGGAACGGTACCAGGCCGAGGTCGCAGGGAAGCCGGGTCCAGAGGAGGTGCGGGCGCGCGCGATTCTGGTTCCGACCGAGGCCGAGGCGAACGAGATCATTGCCAGACTGCGAACTGGAGCAGATTTTCGCGGATTGGCGCGAAGGTTCAGCAAAGATGTCTCCGCGGCGAAGGGTGGCGACCTGGGCTTCCTGCCTCTGGATGCGCTGAACCCGGAGGTCGGGGCGGTCGTGTTCAGCCTGCCGCCGGGCCAGGTGAGCGCCTACCCGGTGAAGACGACGGTCGGCTGGTTCGTGCTCAAGACGGAGGCGCGGCGGTCGACGCCGACGCCCACCTTCGAGCAAGCGCGCAGCCGCCTGTTGGCCGAGTGCCAGCGAGAGGCACTGAATGCCGTGGTTCAGGCGGCCCTGCGGCAAGCGCCGGTGCGGTACTTCAGGGTTGGAGCCGGGGACGGGGGTTCGGCGCGGTAGCGTTGCGAGGGCGGAATGCGTATCGTGACGTGACGGCTATATCATTTTAAAGACAACAATGTCTAGAAGATGAGTATTTAGGATTTATCCTTTACAGGTAGTTCTCATGCTGCTAACGACCTAATCACGGTCGCACGCAGCGAAACGGCATGGCTGCCTGGGGTGGCCGCGCCGCTGCTGCCAAGGGATGGGGATCGAAGGCAAATGTTCCGGATTGCTAAGATTTGTACAGCGGTGACCAGTCTCGTGCTGGCCTCAGGTCTGCCTGCGCTGGCTCAGGCATTGCCGGCAGGCGCAATCGCTTTGACGCCGAACGATTATCTCACCATTGATGGTGTGACGATCACGGTTCAGAGCGTCACCTGCACCCAGGGCACCAGCGGCTGTGGCACGCTTTACATGGCGCCGACCAGCGGCTCGGTTGCGACCGCGTATACCGAGGGCGATAACGGTGTGCAGTCGGGATCTGGAACGGTAGATACTGGTCCGGCTCCGAGCGTCACCATTTTCGCGGTGGACGCGGCCAACGGCAACAATCTGGTGAGCGAGCCCTGCAGCAACTGCTTCGCACTATTTGGTAATTACGATTTGACAGTGGATCTTACGGCGACAACGGTGGCGGGCTCGGCGCCACTGACCGGTGCATCGGTGGCGATTACCGGATCGGTGCCCAATGGCGGTTCGGCCGGCTCGGTAAACGGCACCGAATCGATTAACAACAGCGACCAGAGCTACACTTATTGCAACCTGAGCGCTTCGCTGGCGGCGCCGACTGCGGCTTGCTCGCTGCCTGCCGTGAGCAGCGTTTATGTGAACAAGGATTTTGGTCCCTCTGGTGTCGGCGGCGGGAACGGAAATTACCAGCTGGCCACTATCACCGAGACTTTCGACACGCCCGAGCCAGCGTCACTGGCATGCTTGCTGTCCGGCGTTTTCGCAATTGCAGCGGTGCGCCGCCGCCGCTCCCGGAGCTGAATTCGAAAACATAAGCGTTGAAGCTCGTCGCCCGATAACAGGAGCTATTCAATGTCAACGACATGGACGTTCCAGGGCCTGCAGAATAGCGGCCTGGATTTCGGTACTATCACTGCGGTTGAGCAGGATTCCGGCATTTACGGCAGCTTTTACGGTCAGCCGAACCCGGCGGCATACTCGGTGGCTAGCCTTGTGGGCCTCGAGTGGGCCGGCTACACGTTTGGCATCCTCGATCCCGGTTCGTCCCTCAGTCTGACTCTCAGCTACACCGTTACCGACGCCAATTCGTCGGAAGTGATAGACAGCATAGAGCAAGTATACAATGATTCGGTTATCAATGATACCAACGATGTAGGCATCACGGCAAAGGCCGTCGAGAATGTTTACACCGCGCCAGGTGGCCAGCTCCTTGGCACCACGACGTTCACACTCGCGCCCAACGGGCAGTCGTCGAGTGAAGTGACATTGTCGACACCGGCCAGCTCGGTTTATGTCACTGTTACGCTGAACGAATCGATTGGTGCCAACGCGCCCTCGAACGCCGGGCTTATTACCAGCGTTGTCGAGCAACTCTTTGGCCAGACCGCGGCACCTCCTGCGCCCGCTTCGATCAGCAGCTTCGTCTATTGCGACACGTACGGTACCGGCGTCTACCAATCCAGCGACATGCTGATGTCCGGTGTCACGGTCGATCTGTTCAACAGCAGCGGCAGTCTGGTGGCGTCGGCCGTCACAAATGCCAACGGCGCCTACAGCTTCACTAACCTGGCGCCCGGGACGTATACCACGCACGTGATAGCGCCGGCCGGTGATACGATCACCGCCAACGGCACGACCACGGTGACCTTGACCGCCGGTGAGAACGATACGGCGCCGCCGACCGGTCTCGATATGCCGGCCGTGTGGGATGTGGACGTCGTCTATCAGGCGGGCACGGTGGACATCAATTTCCCTGGTGCCACCGTCACGCTGGAGACGGGTTCGGGTACGATCGTCAATACCGGCACCACCGACGCCAATGGCGAGATCACCTTTACCGGCCTGACGCCGGGCGACGCCTATATGGTGGAAGTCGCGACGCCGGCCGGAACCACGGTGGTGTCCAGCGTCAACGTCAATGCACCTGACGAAGCCATATCGTGCGGCACGATCGCTTCCAGCGAGACGATTACCGCCAGCAACGTCCAGGGCACGTCGCCCGCGGTGGAGATTGTGAAGACGGTGACGTCGGTCGGCGGTTCGCCCGGCGATGTGGCGGCGACCTATGCGGGCGAGTTGATCGACTACCAGGTTGTCGTCACCAACACCGGCAACGAGACGCTGACCGACGTTGTGGTCACCGATCCGACGCTGGGGACCACGTTAGGGACGCTGGCATCGCTGGCGGTGGGTGCCAACGTCACTTACACGGCCGCGCAGACGGTGACGCAGGCGGAGATCGACAGCGGCAATGCGGTGCCGAACACTGCGGTGGTGACGGATACCCAGACGCCGTCGCAGACCTCGACGGTCAGCACGCCGGTGACGCAGTCGCCGTCGGTTTCGATTGTGAAGACGGTGACCTCGGTTGGTGGTGCGCCCGGCGATGTGGCGGCGACCTATGCGGGCGAGTTGATCGATTACCAGATCATCGTCACCAATACAGGTAACGAGACGCTGACCAATGTCCTGGTCACCGACCCGACGCTCGGCACCACATTGGGCAGTCTGGCATCATTGGCGCCCGGCGCTACGGAAACCTATACGGCGGTCGCCACCGTAACCCAGTCTGAGCTGAGCGGTAGCAACTCGATCCCCAACACTGCGGTTGTGACGGACACGCAGACGCCGTCGCAGACTTCCACGGTCACGACCCCGGTCAGCAACAGCCCGTCCGTCTCCATCGTCAAGACCGTGACCTCGGTCGGTGGCACACCCGGCGATCAGGCAGCGACCTACGCGGGCGAGGTGATCGATTACCAGATCGTCGTCACCAACACCGGCAACGAGACGCTGACGAATGTCGTGGTGAAGGACAGCACGCTCGGCACCACGCTTGGTACATTGGCAAGCCTGGCGGCCGGCGCCGCGGTTACTTACACCACATCGCAAACGGTCTCCCAGGCCGACCTCAACCAGATTCTCGGCACCACGACCGGCAGCGGGGGTTGCGTCACCCACACGGCGCCGAGCTCGGGCTGCGGGGCGGGCAGTACCGCGTGGATTTGTTCGACCTTCAATCCGACGTCGTGCGCGAACGGGGCGACCTACACCTTCTCTGGGATCACCTGCACCATCAGCGGCCAGGGTGTCGGCGGGACGATCACCGAGCAATGCGCGAACGCCGTCGTCACCTTCTCCGACGCCTGCAAGCAGGCGACGACGACTTATGACAGCAGCAGCAACTGCTGGGTGACGACACTGCCGGCGAACTGCGAGCCGGGCAGCGTGTTCCTGTGCGGCCTGCCCTACACGGTGCCGTCCGGCGGCAACCTGGATAACTGCAGCATCACCTGGTCGATCGGCAACGCCACGAACAACTGCGGCGCAGCCAACCTGTCATGGGACTTTACCTGCACTGGCTTCAACAGTTTCGATCAGAACGGCTGCAACGGGCTGACGAACTACAATCAGATCGGCGTGCAGTCCTGCGACAACCTGAATAACGGCAACTGCCAGACCTGGAGCGGAAACGGCTGGGGCGGGGGTGGGAGCTGGACCTCGATCACCACCTGCGCCGGCACGCCACAGAACCAGTACACGTCTGGCAACTGCGGCTCGAGCGGCTTCACGCAGGGCTGCGGCAGCAGCGGCAGTTGCGGCTCGACCGGCACTTGCTCTTGCACCACGCCGCCGACCAACACCAGCGGCGACTCGGTCATCAACACCGCGACGGTGACCGACAGCCAGGGGGTGACCGGCACATCGACGGTCAGCACGGGTGTTTCGTTCGCACCGGCCGTGTCGATCCTGAAGACGGTGACCTCGGTCGGTGGTGTGTCGGGCGATCCGGCCGCGACCTATGCTGGCGAGGTTATCGACTACCAGATCGTGGTCACCAATACCGGCGACGAGACACTGACCAACGTCCTGGTAACGGACCAGACTTTCGGGACCACATTGGGCAAGCTGGCCAGCCTGGCGGTGGGGGCCGCTGTCACGTACACCGCTGCGGCAACCGTCACGCAAGCCGAAATCAATAACGGCACGACGATAACCAATACGGCGGTTGTCACTGACACGCAGACGCCGTCGCAATCCTCGACGGTCACGACCACCACGGAGTCGCCCTCGGTCTCGATCGTCAAGTCCGTTACGTCGGTGGGCGGTGTGGCCGGCGATGCGGCGGCGACGTATGCGGGCGAGGTGATCGATTACCAGGTGGTCGTCACCAATACCGGCAGCGAGGGGCTGACCAATGTGGTGGTGAAGGACACCACGCTTGGGACCACACTCGGTACTCTCGCGAGCCTGGCAGCCGGTGCTGCCGTCACCTACACCGCATCGCAAACGGTGTCCCAGGCCGACCTCAACCAGATCCTCGGTACTACGAGCGGCACCGGTGGTTGCGTTACTCACACTGCCCCGAGTTCGGGCTGTGGATCAGGAAGCACCGCGTGGATTTGCTCGACCTTCAATCCGACGTCGTGCGCGAACGGCGCGACCTACACATTCTCTGGCATCACCTGCACGATCAGTGGCCAGGGCGTTGGCGGGGCGATCACCGAGCAATGCGCGAATGCCGTCATCACCTTCTCCAGTTCGTGCACGCAGGCGAGCACGACGTATGACAGCAGCACCAACTGTTGGGTGACGACGTTGCCGGCTAACTGCAATCCGGGCAGCGTGTTCCTCAGCGGGTTGCCGTACACGGTGCCGTCCGGGTCCAACCTGAACAACTGCAACATCACCTGGTCGATTGGGAGCGCCACGAACAATTGCGGTGCGTCCAACCTATCGTGGGACTTCAGCTGCAGCAGCTTCAACAGTTTCGACCAGAACGGCTGCAATGGGCTGACGAGCTACAATCAGATCGGCGTGCAGTCCTGCGACAACCTGAACAACAACAATTGCCAGACCTGGAGCGGGTATGGCTGGGGTGGGGGCTGGACCTCGATCACGACCTGCGCCGGCACGCCGCAGAACCAGTACACCTATGGCAACTGCGGATCGAACGGCTTCAGCCAGAGCGGCGGCGGCAGCGGCAGTTGCGGCAACAGCGGCTCGTGCGCCTGCACGCCGCCGCCGAGCAATGTCAGCGGCAACTCGATCATCAACACCGCGACGGTGACCGACAGCCAGGGTGTGACGGGCACGTCCACGGCCAGCACCGGCGTATCGCTGGCACCGGGCGTGGCGATCGCGAAGACGGTAACGTCGGTTGGCGGCGTCTGCGGGGACCCTGCCGCGACCTATGCCGGCGAAGCGATCGATTACCAAATCGTCGTCACCAATACCGGCGACGAGAACCTGACCAACGTTGTGGTCAAGGACACGACGCTTGGTACGACGCTGGGCACCATCGCGACGCTGGCGGTGGGTGCCTCTGTCACCTACACGGCCGCGATGACGGTGACACAGGCCGAGATCAACAGCGGCGCGACGATTGCCAATACGGCAACTGTCACCGACACCCAGACGCCGTCCCAGTCGTCCACCGCGACGACGACGGTAGCGCAGTCGCCATCGGTCTCGATCGTGAAGTCGGTGACTTCGGTCGGCGGCGTGGCGGGCGATCCAACCGCGACGCATGCCGGCGAGGTGATCGACTACAAGGTGGTCGTCACCAACACCGGCGATGAGACGCTGACCAACGTGGTGGTGATGGACACGACGCTCGGCACCACGCTGGGCACGCTTGCGAGCCTCGCGCCCGGCGCCAGCCAAACCTACACCACGTCCACAACGGTCACACAGTCGGAACTGAACTCTTTCAGCCCGGTCACCAACACCGCGACGGTGACCGACAGCCAGACGCCGGCTCAGTCCTCGACTGTCAGCACGAACGTAGGACTGCAGAACGGCATTTCGGTGATCAAGCTGCCGGACGAGGTGGTTGCCGGATCGTGCGGCCAGGTGACCTATACCTTCGAGGTGACCAACACCGGCAGCACATCGCTCACGCACGTGGTGCTGACCGACAATATCGGCACGGCGTCGAACCCGGACGACATCACGCCTGTCCTGCAAACGACCGGCACCAACGGCACGTTGGCGCCCGGCCAGACCTGGGTCTACACGGCGACGATCAACCAGGCGGGCGACTACAGCTCCAACGGCGGTTCACAGTCTTGCTCTGTCGGCGGGCGTGATCTGAGCAGTGGGTGCACGGCGTGGCTGAACTCCTCGTTCGACCCGACCTCGTGCGCCAACGGGGCGACCTACACGTTCCAGGACATTACCTGCACGATCAAGGGGCCGAACTGCGGCACCATCAACCTGCAGGTGCCGAACGCGGTCGTCACGTTCTCCGGTTCCTGCACGACTCCGACGAGCACCTTCGACGCGTCGCAGAACTGCTGGGTCACCACGCTGCCGGCGGGCAGCGACCCGGGCAACGTGTTCCTGAGCGGGTTGCCGTATCAGGTGCCGTCCGGCACCAACCTGTCGGGTGCAACCGTCACCTGGAACATCGGCGATAGCGCCAACAACTGTGGCGCCTCCAACGTGAGCTGGCAGACCGGGTGCTCTGGTTACAGCAGCTTCAATCAGAACAATAACAATGGTCTGACCGACTACAATCAGATCGGCGTGCAGGTCTGCGACAACTCCTCTGCCTGCGGCAGCAGCGGATCTAACGGCCCGAACGGCTACTGCGCGGGTACGCCGCAGAACCAGTACAGCAGCAGCAATTGCGGTAGCTACAACTACTGGGGCAACAACAGCAACAGCGGAACCTGCGGCAATGGCAGCGGCAGCGGCTCGGTGTCGTGCGGCCAACTCACCACCGGCTCGGAGGCCGATACCGCGACGGTCAGCGCCAACGTGGGGTCCACGTCAACCCAGGTGACAGCCAGCGACTCGACCGAAGTGCAGGTGCTGGCGAGCAATAGCTCGATCACCGTGGGCGGCACGACGCCGACCGGGAGCCTGACCAGTCTCTACGGCACGGCAGAGAAGCTGGAGTTCACGTATGACCCGGGCAACACGGTGTCGCTGGTGCAGAACCAGGCGGCGATGGCGTCGGTGACGGGGACGAACAGCAACTCCATGGCGTTCCTGGAGATCAGCAACAACAGCAACCCGAACGCTTCGAACGCGACGATCTACTTCGAAGGTGAGGTGCAGAGCGGCGAGCAAATCTTTGCCGACGCGACGCTGAACCAGTTGACGAACACGCCGGTGGGGGCGCCAAACAATCACTTCAGCACCACCGCGGGCGCCGATATCTATGCCTATGTGTTCTCCAGCCAGGCCGCGTTCCAGGCTGGTGCGGCGCCGATCCAGGAGATGGTGTACAACACGAGCGGCAGCCAGAACATGCACCTGGGCGACCAGATCGGCAGCCTGGCGCTGGTCGGCTATGTCGGCGCCAATGGCGGGCATTTGGTGCAGTAGGCTCTGCTGCGCGATGGGAGAGGTTTGGGTGCTGGGGGTGGAGGCGATCGGGTTGGCATGCTGCTTTTGACGGTTGGGTGCTGACCCGATCACCCTCACCGTCACCCTCACCCTGGGCGCTTCGCGCCTTGACCTCTCCCGCTTTGCGGGAGAGGTTTTTTTGTTAGCGGCGCACGATCGTGCCTGTGCCGCGCTCGGTGAACAATTCGAGCAAGCATGCATGCGGGGTGCGGCCGTCGAGGATCACGGCGCCACGTACCCCCAAGCGGACTGCGTCGATACAGTTTTCGACCTTTGGAATCATGCCGCCGGTGATCGTGCCATCGGCGATCGCTTCGCGCGCCTGTGCCACGGTCAGGTCGGAGATCAGCCGCTTCTCTTTGTCCAGCACCCCTGGGACGTCTGTCAGCATCAACAGCCGCGTCGCCGTTAGCGCGCCGGCGACCGCGGCGGCGACAGTGTCGGCGTTGATGTTGTAGGTCTGGCCGTCCTCGCCCACGCCGACCGGGGCGATCACCGGCACCAGGCCGCCGCCGGTGAGCGCATGGATCACGCGCACATCGATATTCTCCGGTTCGCCGACGAAGCCGAGATCCAGCGCGCGCTCGATATTGCTGTCGGGATCGCGCACCGTGCGCGTGAGTTTCTTTGCGCGAATCAGGTTGCCGTCCTTGCCGCAAATCCCCACGGCCAGGGCGCCGGCACGGGTGATCAGGCTGGCCACGTATTTGTTGACGGTGCCGGCCAGCACCATCTCCACCACCTCCACCATTGCCGCATCGGTGACGCGCAGGCCGTCGACGAAGGTGGACTGGATGGCGAGGCGCTTCAGCATGGCGTTGATTTGCGGGCCGCCGCCGTGCACGACCACCGGGTTGATGCCGACCTGCTTCAGCAGGGCGATGTCATTGGCGAATTGCTCGGCGAGCGATTCCTCGCCCATCGCGTGGCCGCCGTACTTGATCACAATCGTGGCGCCGGCATAGCGGCGCAGGAACGGCAGCGCCTGGGCCAGAACACGCGCGCGCTCGGTGGCGGCGGCGAGACCGGGTGACGCGGCGGAGGGGGTATCGTTCATGCGGCGCGTGTAAGGCGCAGTGGGGGAGGGGGTCAAGCGGCCGTTTGGGCTCGCGAACAGGACAGGGGCGGTGGCGGTTTTTGCCCCAGGGGCCGGGCCAGGGCCGGGCCTGGTACTCCGTGACACGGCTTATTGCCCACGCCACACTCGCTGACGTGCGCAACAAGCGAGAGCAACGCCGATGGCCGAGCCCATGCATCGCTTTGTCGAGACAAATGGCATCCGCATGCACATCGCCGAGCTTGGCAGTGGGCCGCTGGTTCTGCTGTGCCACGGGTTTCCGGAGTCCTGGTACTCCTGGCGGCATCAACTGCGGGGCCTCGCCGAGGGGGGCTACCACGCGGTTGCCCCCGACATGCGTGGCTACGGCCAGACCGACCGTCCCGATGCGATCGACCAGTACACGCTGCTGCATCTGGTTGGCGACATGGTAGGCTTGGTGGACGCGCTTGGAGAGCAAGCCGCAGTGATCGTGGGGCACGACTGGGGGGCGCCGGTCGCTTGGACCGCGGCCTTGCTGCGGCCGGACCGGTTCCGTGGCGTTGTCGGATTGTCGGTGCCGTTTCTCCCTCGCGGACCGGCCCGGCCGACATCGCTGATGCCGCAGACCGACGATGCGGTGTTCTATCAGCTCTATTTTCAGACTCCCGGCGTGGCGGAGGCCGACTATGCCCACGATGTGCGCGCCTTCATCCGTACCAACTTGTTCGTCAATTCGGGCGATGGTCCGATGCGGAGCCGTGTTCCCGGTAGCGGGCCGGTGGGCATGGTGCCGCGAGTCGGCGGTTTGCGCGCGCGATGGAGCAATTTCGCGGTGCCAGAGACGTTGCCAGCGTGGTGCAGCGAAGCCGATGTGGATTTCTATGCTGGCGAATTTTCCCGCAGCGGCTTCGGCGGAGGTCTCAACTATTATCGCAACATTGATCGGAACTGGGAATTGCTGGCGCCGTTAGCCGGCGCGCAGGTGCCGGTGCCGGCGCTTTATATCGTGGGGCAGTATGACCTTGTGCTGGCGTTCGACAATATGAGGAAGGTTGTTGCCAACCTGACGGCATTCGTTCCCTGTCTGCGAGCGACGATCGTGTTGCCTGGCTGCGGCCATTGGACGCAGCAGGAGAGGCCCGCCGAGGTCAATGCGGCGTTGCTGGGGTTTCTGCGCGCGGTTGGGCAGCGTGATCCTGACGCCGAATCCCGCAGGTCGTGTGAATAGTGATATCAACATTACCAAGCGCCTGCACGAGCGGATCACAGGACTTAAATGGGGATTCTAATCAGTCGCTGATAAGCTGAATCTTGCGGCCACCGTGCGCGCACAGCGTGCGAGAAACGGTACGCCGTGGCGCATGCCCACTCGCAGGCTGCGTGTATAAAACCCCTGTGGCGGCACCAGCCGAATCGCATCCCGCACACGTCCCGCGAAACCGATGCGTAACGCGCGGGCCAGCAACAGCCGCGTCAGAATGGTCTCATTGTCCACGGACAGCAGGTCGCGTCCGTTGCGCAATGCCTGTGCGATGAAGCGGCAATCCTCGGCATCCGGCTCGAACGGTCGATACATCGCCATCTCCACCAGCTTCGCGGAAATGGCGAGATCGAACCAGGGCTTTTCGTCTGCTGTGAGCATTGGTGACGCAAGGTCGCGCAGCGCGGCCAGCGAGGTCTGGCTATCTTGCCGTGCCATGAAGGCGCGTGTGAATACCGGCAGGTCGGCGCGGCCGCTGCGGCGGCGTTTCGCCGACATCGCGACCAGTTGCGAACACACCGCCATCACGCGGCCATGCCGGATCGAGCGGCTGGAAATACTGCCCGCATGCAGCCGGTAATCGCCGAGTACTTCCGGCAGGTTATGCAGGCGGCCGATTTCCTGGAGGCGCCAGCAGAGATCGCTGTCCTCGGCGACGTGCATGGGACGGAAGGCGCCGATGCGCAGCAGCGCCTGCCGCCGTGCCAGCAGGAATGGGCCTGGCACGTAAGGTTCCTGCGCCGGCAGGAAATCGACATTCGCGAGACCCGGGGGACGATAGTCGCTTCGCGTACCGACTGGCTGGCCGTCTGCGTCGATGTGCCGCACGTCGCAGCCGACGCCCACGCAATCCGGATGGGTGCGAAGATAGTAAATCTGACGCTCGAGTCGTTCCGGCCAGGCCACGTCATCGGCATCCTGGCGTGCGACGAACTCGGCGTCTGTCATGCGCAGGGCAAGGTTCAGTGCGGCGACCACGCCTTGTTCCGGGCCATGTACGACGTGGATGCGCGGGTCCGTTGAGGCCATTTCGGCGAGGATGGTGCCGGTCGCGTCCGAGGAACCGTCGTCCACCGCAATGAGGCGCCACGCGGTAAAAGTCTGGTGTTGCAGGCTCTCGATCGTGGTGCGCACGGTGGCGGCGGCGTTGCGCGCGGGAACGATGATGTCGACAGCCGGGCGCGCCATTATGGCCGTGCCTCGGTTGCTGCGCGTACTGCGCTGTGTGGCCGCCGCAGGAGCGGCAGCCGTTGTAACGCCTGGCGCGCCAGTTCGGCGAGCAAGGCGCGGCCGCGTGGGAAGACAGAGAGCGAGGCCATGAAAGTGGCATAGGCTAACATCAGGCTCACCGATAGCCGCGCCAGCGTGCCGGGCAGCCATGCGGTGATTTCCGATTGCACGGCGCAGGTCGATGCTATGCAAAACAGGAAAGGAGTCACTGACGCCCAGAAATCGCGCCCGCGTAGCGGCCCGGTGCGCGTTCCGATACGCCAGAGATAGCAGATCTCGCCGAAAGAGGCCGCGGCATAGCCGGCGGCGACGCCTGCCGGCCCCCAGCGCAGGCCGATGGCGAAAGCGCAAATGAACAGAATTGATGTCGGAACGCTCCAGTTGCGTAATTCGGCGGTACGTCCCTGGCTGACGAACAACCATCCCATGCTGTACGACAGCGGCGCGATGAAGGCGTCGAGTCCGAGCCATTGGAAGATCGGTGCGACGCCAGACCAGTGTGGGCCGAGCGCCACGTTTACCAGCGCGCGATTGCTCATCAACATGAAGATCAGGCCGGGGTAGAGAAGCAGCAGCAGCGATTCCAGCATCCGGCAGTAGGCTTTGCGATAGAAAGCGGGCTGGCCTTGGCTGCGCGACAGCAACGGCACGGCAACCTTGGTGAACGGGATGCAGAGTTGGGTAAAGGGCAGCAGCGTGATTTTGAATGCGCGATTGTACAGGCCCAACGCATACTCGCCGGAGAAGCGTCCGAGCAGGATGCTATCGGTGTTATGGGAGAAGAAATTCATGATTCTGAAGGCAGTGATGTTACCGCCGAAACGCAGTAGCGATTTCATCTCGGCAACGCGACCGGGGCGGCCGGGGACCCAGCCGGTGACGGTCCATGCGATGATAATGGCGACGACGGATGTCACCGCTTGCGCGGTCAGAATGGACCAGTAACCCGCGCCCAGGCGGGCCGCGGCGATGCCGGCGGGAAGTCCCACGGCGAAGCTGCCGAGATCCAGCATCGCCAGCGCTCGAAACCGCATGTGCCGCGTCAGCAACGCCTGGTGCTGGCTGTAGAGGCCGCCCAGGAGCAGTAACGATCCGGCAACGACCATCACGCCCTGAACGCGCGGTTCGTGATAGAACGAGGCGACGAATGGGGACGCGGCGATACAGATCGCGGCCAGTATCAATCCGGTCAAGAAATTCACCCAGAACAGGAAACTGAGTTGCGCGTGGGTTATGTGCTCGCGCTGGATGGTTGCCTCGGTGAGGCCGAGGTCGGCGAACATCTGTACAAACGCGATCGCAGGCGCCGCCATGGCGATCAGCCCGAAATCGGCCGGCAGCAGCAGCCGCACCATGATGATCTGGTAGACGAAACGAAGGCCGAATTTCCCCCCCTCCGCGCCGACGTTGACGATGACGCCGCGGACGGAGTCGGATTTCAAGCGGGTGTTCGCTGCAAGGTCAGGCTCGACCGGTGCTGCGGGGGCCGCCTGGGTGGAAGCTGCCGCTTGGGGTGGGGCGGCGATCGTTTCAATTTCCGGCATCGTCATCGGCATGGATCACAGTCGCGTTATCTGCCGCGGCAGGCGTGACGCCGGCGCGGCTGAACGATGTCTGGCGGCAGAAGAGCGCCCAACGCGGCATGACGCCGGATGCCCCGAGCGTGCGGCATTCCGAACCCAACCTCTACCTCCACGGATTTTTGTCACCTGGCAACCGCGGCATGAACGCCGCCGGATCAGTTCGGTTCACCGGATGCTGAACGGGATCGCCAGGGTGGCGGTCTGGCGCAGCGCCGTCGTCTCGGTCCGGCACAGCGCCGCCCGGTTTCCGGAACCTGCGGTGGAGTTGGCTGACCTCCGCGTCATCGCAGGAGGCCTGCCGTTCATGTCTCGTGGAACGCGGCGAGGTGACCGAGGATGATCCCCAGCGGCTATTCTGCGACCGTCTGCCCGGATCCGCCAAACTCCGCTGGGAAATCTTTCAGCTTTGGCAGCCCGTCGCGTATCGGCAACACCGTTTCGGCATAGTTCACGTGCACCTGCGGAACGAAGGCCAGATCGGGGATGGTCGCCGCGAAGACGTCGATCATGTTCAGCGGCGGATGCCGGGTCATCAAGTGTCCGCCGCACAGCCGGCAATATTGCCGATGGCTCATGTCGGTCTTGTGGTAGGTTGCGACATGCTCTGCGCCCTTGGTCACTTGCACCGCCTCGGGCGGCCATAACGTAAACGCATTGACCGGGCCGCCGGACCAGGAGCGGCAGGAACGGCAATGGCAATAGCCCATGGCATTGGGTTGGCCATTCACGCGGATCTCGACGGCACCGCAAAAGCATGCGCCAGAAACGGAATCGCTCATTGCGTGTCTCCCTGCCAGTGCATATGGGATCGGACCATGCGCGTTGCGATCGTGCAAGGCAACCGAAACTGCGAGTCCGGGCCGTGGCGAGGCGAAAAAATCTCACAGGCCGGTGCACTGCAAAGAGGAGTACCGAATTTGGTGAGAATCCTGTCCTTTCCTGTAATCTTCGATTTACCCGGCTTCATGGCTTACGCTAGGATTATACTACCGCGTGAGCAGCGGTGTGCAGCGCGGCAGAGTGGCTGGTCCGGGGCGGTCCAACAGACCTGCCATGCCGCAATTCGAATCAAGGGAGCGCAAAAATGTCCGATACCATTCGCTTGCATCCCGCCATCGACCAGGGTGTCCGGCCGGGCAACCCGAGCTTCAATGGCGGCACGCTGGTTTGCAAGTGCGCCGACCGGCCGGTGAAGGTCGCCATTTCGGGCAACGTGGCGTACGACCACGCCTGCGGCTGTACGAAGTGCTGGAAGCCGTCGGGAGCGATGTTGTCGGTTGTCGCCGTGGTGCCACGCGCCAACCTGACGGTGAAGGAAAATGGCGACAAGCTTGCCATTGTCGATCCTTCCGCCGCCATCCAGCGGTATGCCTGCAAGGGCTGTGGCGTTCACATGTACGGACGGATCGAGAATACCAAGCATCCGTTCTACGGCTTCGACTTCATCCACCCCGAATTGTTCCAGGAGTCCGGTTGGGCGCCGCCGGAGTTTGCTGCTTTCGTGTCGTCGGTGATCGAGTCCGGCGTGAGTCCCGACCGCATGGGCGGCGTCCGCGGCCGGCTCAAGGAGCTTCACCTTGAGCCGTATGACTGCCTGTCACCGCCGCTGATGGATGCGATTGCCACCCACGTCGCCAAGGCGTCGGGCGCGCTGCCAGCCTGAGGGCAATCGCGGCGAGGGTGTCAGTACGTTACCACGCTACGGATACTCTCGCCGCGCCGCATCAACTCGAAGCCCTCGTTGATCTTGTCGAACGGCAGCACGTGGGTGATCAGGTCGTCGATGTTGATGCGCTTCTCCATGTACCAATCGACGATCCGCGGCACATCGGTACGGCCGCGCGCGCCGCCGAATGCGGTGCCCTTCCACACCCGCCCGGTCACCAATTGGAACGGCCTTGTGCTGATCTCCTGCCCGGCGCCAGCAACGCCGATGATGATCGATTGTCCCCAGCCGCGATGCGCGCATTCCAGTGCCTGGCGCATCACTTTGACATTGCCGATGCATTCGAAACTGTAGTCGGCGCCGCCCTTGGTCAGGTCCACCAGATACGGCACCAGGTCCCCCTGCACCTCGCTCGGATTGACGAAATGCGTCATGCCGAATTTCTCGGCCATTTCCTTGCGCCGCGGATTCAAGTCAACGCCGACGATCATCTCGGCGCCGACCATGCGCAGGCCCTGGATCACGTTCAGCCCGATGCCGCCGAGGCCAAACACCACCGCGCGTGCGCCGGCTTCCACCTTGGCGGTGTACATCACCGCGCCGATGCCGGTGGTGACACCGCAACCGATATAGCAGACCTTCTCGAACGGCGCGTCCTCGCGGATCTTCGCCACCGCGATCTCCGGCAGCACCGTGAAGTTCGCAAATGTCGATGTGCCCATGTAGTGCATCACCGGCTTGCCGCCGGAGGAGAAGCGGCTGGTGCCGTCCGGCATCAGGCCGCGGCCCTGCGTGGCACGGATCGCGACGCAAAGATTGCTCTTGCGGCTGAGGCAGTATTCGCACTGCCGGCATTCCGGCGTGTAGAGCGGGATGACGTGGTCGCCTTTTTTCACGCTGGTCACGCCGGGGCCGATCTCGGCGACGATGCCCGCGCCTTCATGGCCCAGGATCGACGGGAAAATCCCTTCCGGATCGCCACCGGACAGGGTGAACTCATCGGTGTGGCAAATGCCGGTGGCCTTGATTTCCACCAGCACTTCGCCGGCGCGTGGGCCTTCCAGATCGACGGTCTCCAGACTCAGCGGCTTTCCGGCCTCGCGGGCCACCGCGGCGCGAACCTTCATGACGACTCCTCCCTGCGGCAAAGTGCGGCGACGGCGGGACGACGCGCGACCCACCGTGGCGCACTGATCGTTTCAACCACGGTCAGCTCTTCTCTTGCTCCTCGCCGGGCCACGCGCAATGCCAGCGAGCGATCCGCAAATTCGGATGGTCTTCGTTCCATTGTTCCAGCCGCGGCTCGGCCGCCATGGTGCAGGCGCGCAGCGAGCCCTGCCAGGGAAACACCAGATGGTAGTCCCGGCACGACGCCGGATTGGTGATGGTGCAGGCCACCACGATGAGATCGACGAGTGGCATCGCCGCCTTCTCTCCGGATATTTCGCCGCAACCGATACACCATGCGGATGGTGCTCATCAAAATCTCCGCTGCGTCCGCGCGACGGGCGTTGCAGGCTACTTCTTGAGTGACAGGATCCAGTCGACGATGGTCTTGATCTCGGAATCCGGCATGGTCGGGTGAGGTGGCATGGGGACCTGGCCCCAGGTTCCGACATGGCCGTTCTTCAC
Organism: Acetobacteraceae bacterium; assembly: GCA_035523995.1. Lineage (GTDB taxonomy): Bacteria > Pseudomonadota > Alphaproteobacteria > Acetobacterales > Acetobacteraceae > JASHVB01. Next base: position 67,018 of record DATKPQ010000013.1, read on the forward strand.
CGCGTCGATCAGCGTTTGTTCGGCATTCGGCTGGCCGGCGAATTTGCTGGCGACATCCTCGTAGGACGGGCCGACAATTTTGTGGTCGATCGCATGGCAGGTCTTGCAGTCGTTCTTTTCGAACAATGCCTCGCCGGCCGGTTCGGCGGCCGATCTGGCTTTGGAAGCTGCGAGCGCGACCAAGGCGGCGAACATTGTTGCCGTTACCAGGCTTACGGCATTGCGCCGCCATCCACACGTCATCATCCCTCCTAGTGCGCCGCTGCCGCAGCCGTGCCATATCCGATCGCCGCCACGCCCCTGGCCGCGGTCTTCACATTTCCGTTCCCTGATGTCCCTGCGATTTGGTGGTTCTGGCTGGACTTCGCAAGGCGCATGCCATTCTCTGGTATTTTCGTAGTGGTTGCAATTCCATGGACTTAACGCAACATCGCCGAAACAATCGTGACGCCGCTGCCCCGGAGGCGTGACAGCGGCGGCAAAAAGGGGGACAACGTGTACCCAACACCAAGCACAACGGCGGTTGGTGTCGTTCACACCGACCAGCCGTGGCGATGGGAGGAGGTCCGACAATGCACGCCGAGGTATTGCGCGGCCAGACGAACCCGACGGGCCGCAAGGCAAAGACCCATGCCGATTTCGTCAGGCAAAGCTGTGCCGGCGACTGGCTTGGCGCGCCCGCCGAGCCCTATGTCATCGCGGCCTGGGAAAGGTGCCTGGGCGATTATCAATTGGAGCCCAGTGGCGATCCGCCGGGGGAGCGCGTCGATAACAGCGTTCTGGAAGAACGGCGCGCATTGCTCGGCCCGCTGGCGCAGATTGTCCGCGCCGAGATGCGCCGTTTGTTCGGCCAGATTGCCCCGTCGCACTACTTGCTGTTGTTCACCGATGCCGACGGGGTGATCCTGGAGCGGATGTGCGAGCCGGGGCACGAAGAGCTGCTGCACCGTGTCGATCTCGCGCCGGGTTTCATCTGGGACGAACGGCACGAGGGTGCCAATGGTCCCGGCACCTGCCTGCACGATCGCCGCCCGCGGCTGGTGCATCGCGCCGAGCATTTTTTCGCACGCAACGTTCGCATGACATGCTCTGCCGCGCCGCTGTGGGGACCCAATGGTCAGCTTCTTGGCGCGCTCGATACGTCGCATTTCGATTGTCCGGATAGCCGAGAAAGCCAGCTGCCGACGCTTGCCATGGTCACCACTTCGACCCGGCTCGTAGAGCAATCGTATTTCACCGGCAGTTTCAAGGATTGCTGGATCCTGCGGTTCCACGACCAGACCGACATGGTGAACCAGCTTCACGCCGGGATGCTGGCGGTGGACGAACATGGGATGGTGCGCGCGGCTGATAGTACAGCGCCGGCGCGGTTGGGACTCGATGGCTACGATTCGCTGGTTGGGCGCGGCATCGACGAGTTGTTCGATATTTCGATCAGCCGATTTTTCAATGATGCGCAGGTGCACCCCTATCAGGTGGGGCCGGCCGCCGGTCGCAATGGCAACATGCTTTATGTGGGAATCTGGCCGCCGCAGGAACCTCCGCCGGCTGCGCGGCACGGGAGAAGTCTCGCGCCGCCAGCGGTGCAGCAGGCCAGGGCACCTGTCCCGCATCTCGGCGATCCGGTCGTGGCGCACAACATGTGGTGCGCGGAGCAAGTTATGAATCGCGACATCCACATATTGCTGCAAGGTGAGACGGGAACAGGGAAGGATACGTTTGCGCGGATGATTCACCAGCGTGGCGAGCGGCGTGAGAAGACGTTCCTGGCGTTGAGTTGCGCTGCGATTCCTGAGACGCTGATTGAAAGCGAGTTGTTCGGCTACGATCCGGGTGCGTTTACCGGAGCGCGCGTGGGGGGCATGCGCGGCAAGGTCGTGGCGGCGCATGGAGGTACGTTGTTCCTGGACGAAATCGGCGACATGCCGTTGGGCCTGCAGGCGCGGCTGCTGCGGTTGCTGGAAGACAAAGAAGTGACGCCACTTGGCCGCAGCCGCCCGATTGCGGTGGACATCCGCGTGATCAGTGCCACCAATCGCGACCTGGGCCGCATGGTTCTGGAGGGGAATTTCCGCAAGGACCTGTATTATCGTTTGAGCGGACTCGCGCTGACGATGCCATCGCTGCGCGAGCGGCATGACATTGAGAAATTGATCCATGCGATTGCCGCCGAGGAAAACGGCGGTGTTGCCGTGGTTTTTGCGCCGGAAGCTTTTGCGGCGCTGCGCACGCATTCGTGGCCGGGAAATATCCGCGAATTGCGCAACACGCTTGCGACTGCGATTGCGCTGTCGGGCGGACGGCGGATCGAACGCGAGCATCTGGGCCCCGGCTTTGGCGGCAGGCCGTTGCCGGAGACGGTTGTGGTTGAAGACGCGAGTCCGCTGGCCGCTGCGGAACGGGATCGGCTGCTGCAGGAACTGAAGCGCCGGCATTGGAATGCCACCGCGACGGCGGGGGCGCTGGGGATCAGCCGCAACACTTTGTACCGCAAGCTGCGGAAACATGGCATCAGGGTTGGAGCAGAGGCTGACGCGGAGGAGTGAAGAAATAGCGGTGCCCGGATATTCGTGCGACTGCACGAAAGGGATTGCTTCGTCGCTTTGCTCCTCGCAATGACATGGGAGGGCAGGGGCTGCTGCCGGGGTGGTTGTTTTGGGCGCCGGGAGTATCAGCCGCCGGCGTAAATCAGGCGATTGCGGTCGTCGAGCAATGGTACACCATAGCTTTCCAGGATCTTCGTAATTTGCGATTGCTCTTGCGCAATCGCCGCGTTGAGCTGCCGCCGCCAGGCATCTTCGCCATGGCGTACGCCCATCACAATGCTGAACGTCATCGGCGGATCATTGTCCGATTCGTGCATTAGCGGCATGATTTTCAACTTACCATTGGAGCGGCTGGCAAAATAGCCGGCGATCGGCCCCCACAGCACGCCGACATCAATGTTGCCATGCTCCAGGTCCTCGACCATCTCTCGCGCCGGTGCGAAGAAGCGAAGATTGACCGAGAGTTGGTAGGAATGGACGTGGTCCAGCAGTCCGTTCTCGGCCAGGATCGTGGCGGGTGGTGTGCCGGCGATGATGCCGATGCGCTTGCCCTTCAGCCGTGGATCCTCAAGGTTTTGGATGCCGTCGAAACCGGTATGCGGACGATAGATCAGCGCATAGGCGGAACGGTAATAGGCGTTCGAGTTTTCCACTTCGCCGTTGCCCTGTGTGATTCCCATCACGACGTCACAGCGATAGGCGTCCAGCGTCAGGCGCATGAACCCGAAGACCTGGGGCTGCCACGTGAAACCTAGCCGCTTGCCGAGATCCTGGGCGAGCACGGCCGCGATCTTATTCTCGAAGCCCTGCTGCGCCTGGTTGGAATATGGCAAATCGCTCGGGTCCGCGCAGACGCGGAATACGTGCGGATCGACCAGTTCGGCGCCGATGCCGAGGCCTGGCGCCTGTGCCATCGCCGCGCGGCCGGCAAGCAGCACGACGAACATCGTGATGATCGCGCCGCGCAGCCATGGCACCGATCCGAACGCGGCGGTTATTGCGGAATGCCGAGGCATTTGTACGAGGCCTCATCGAATCCCTTCGGGTCGGGCACGGACTTTGCCGGGCGGCCGCGGCCCAGGGCACCGGTCGAACGCGCACGAAGATAGCTGTAGATCTCCTGGATGAAGCACATCACGTTCTTGTTGTCTGCGAAGGCCGGCATGACCAATTGCTGTGCTGTATTCACGGCCTTGATGCCGCCGGCCACGTCCGCGATGAACTGCGAATAGTCGATCTGCTTCAGTGCCTGGGCCAGATCGGGCGCATAGGAAGAGCCGGATCCGTCCGGTCCATGACATCGCAGGCAATTATCGGTGTAGCGCAGATAGCCGATGAATGTCCCCCAATCGACCGTGCCGTCCTTGCTGATGTTGTAAGTCGGTGCGCCGTCTTTGTCGGTCCACAGCCCGCCTGCTTGGGAAACCGCCTTCGGATTTCCTGGCGCGGCGGCGAACGTTGCGATGCCGCCGACGGCGACGAATGCGAGGGCGGTCAGGAGGATGCGTGAACGACGCGTCACTGCGAATTCCTTTGCGGGGCGGGAAAGGAAGGGCCGGCACCCGTTGCGGAGTGCCGGCCCGGCCAAGTTAGGCCAGGGAGAAACTTTCGAACTTCACTTTTCAGGCAGTGCGAACACTGTAAGCTGACCACCCAGCGTCGTGTAGTCCTTCAACGCCGCGTAGCCGCCGACAGCGCCCAACCCTGCATGCGGATCGGTCAGGCCCGCCGCGAGGCCGATGCCCGCCCAGCCGCCGACGCCCGACAGCACCGCGACGTACTGCTTGCCGTCATGCATGTAGGTCATGACGTTGCCGATGATGCCGGAGGGAGTCTTGAAGCTGTAGAGCAATTTGCCGGTCTTGGCATCGACTGCCTGCAGGTAGCCCTTCAACGTGCCGTAGAACACGACGTTGCCGGCCGTGGCCAGTGCGCCGCCCCAGTCGGAGAACTGGTCGTTAATGGACCACACCGTCTTTCCGGTCACCGGGTTGAAGGCGATGAACCGGCCCATATAACCGCCCGACCCGGGATACATCGACAGGGTCGCGCCGACATAGGGTTGACCGGCGGTGTAGGCCACCGGATAGGGCTCATAGTCCATGCAGACATGGTTCGTCGGCACGTAGAAGAGTTGCGTCTGTGGATCGAACGCCGCCGGTTGCTCGTCCTTGCTGCCGAGAGCGGCGGGGCAGATGCCGGTATAGTTGACGTTCACGCCCTTGGAACCGGGGGCGTATTTCTCAACCACCTTGGGGCGACCGTAGTCGGGGCTCGACTTGTTCATGTCGACGCCGGTGGTCCAGTTCACATCCGGATCGTACTTGTGCGCCGCGATCAGTTCACCATTCTCGCGGTTCAGCACGTACGCCAATCCGTTGCGGTCGAAATGCACGAGCGCCGGCACCTCACGTCCGTCGATCCTGAGGTTGGCCAGGATCATCTCGTTGACACCGTCGTAGTCCCATTGGTCGTGCGGCGTCATCTGGTAGACCCACTTGGCGACGCCGGTATCGATGTTGCGGGCGAAGATGGTCATCGACCATTTGTTGTCGCCCGGGCGCTGGTTAGGGTTCCAGGTGGAGGGGTTGCCCGACCCATAATAGACCAGGTGCAGTTTCGGATCGTAGGAATACCAGCCCCAGGTATCGCCACCGCCGATCTTCCATTCGTCACCCTTCCAGGTCTTCAGGCTGGAATCGGCGCCGACCGGCTTGCCGAGCGATGTGGTATCGGAATTGACAAGAATTTGGTTGTCGGGGCCTTCAGAGTACGCTTTCCAAATGATGTGGCCATCCTTGATGTCGAGCGCGGCGAGGAAGCCCTGCACGCCGAACTCGCCGCCCGAGACGCCGACCAGAACTTTGTTGCCCACTACGAGCGGCGCATCGGTGCCGGTGGCGCCGACCTTGTAGCTGGCGAGCGGGATCTTCCAGACGACCTTGCCGTCCTTTGCATCCAGCGCGACCACGGTGTTGTCGGCCTGGTGGAGGATGATCATGCCGTCGCCATAAGCGACGCCGCGATTGACCGTGTCGCAGCACATCACCGGAATCACGTCGGGATCCTGAGTGGGCGTGTACTGCCAGAGGATGCGTTCGTTGTTATTGAGATCGAGCGCGTATACGGTGTTGGGAAAGGGCGTGACCAGGTACATTGTGTTCCCGATCACCAGCGGCTGGCCTTCATGCCCGCGCAGCACGCCAGTGGAGAAGGTCCACGCGACCTGCAAGTGGTTGGCATTGCTGGCATTGATCTGATTCAGCGGCGAGTAGCGCGTGGCGGCATCATTCAGGCTCGGCATCGCCCAGTTATCGGGGTTTGCTGCTTCCTGCGCGGCCGATGGCCCGGTGACGTTCATTGCCGGGGCGCTGCTGGTGGCAGCGGGCGCCTTGGCTGCTTCATTGCCATTTGTCGCAGTCTGGGCGACGGCAGTCGTCCCTGCCAGCAACAGGCACGCCAGCACGCCCAGCGCCGCGCACCCAGTCCACGTTGTGGTACGTTTCATCCCGATCCTCCCCTTTGAGCCGTGGCATGATCCATGCCGACCAGGCACTTCTATGGATGATGCAAGCTACCGCGCATCATCCGTCTTCTTACGCAACCATCGAACTCCCATGCAGCGTGTATCCCGCCGATGCGCACGCGATCCCGGCGGGATGGCAGCGGCACTTGCGTTGGGGTCTAGGAGGCAAAGTCCATGCCAAGCTATTCAAGCGGCGAGCACCGTGGAATTTCAAAAGGATACGGGGAGGCTCGCCGGGGATTGCATGGTGAGTCGCATCAGGATCGTGACAGAGGTGTGCCTGGACGCAAGACAGTTTGTCACGCGGCGGAGACAGCCCGGCCCGTGGTTGGTTGGTATGGTGCACTGCAGCCTAGAAGCATCGCACTTCCCCTTCGGCCTCGGCTTCCCTCAGGCGCCGGACCATCAGCTTCGTCGCGGGGTTGTTGAATTCCATGGCAAGGAAGCTCTTCTCCTGTTGCATGCGGAGCACAGTGTCGGCGGAGACATAGTCCTTATAAGGCAGGATGGACGCGACCACATCGATGGCGCAGGAGCAGCGGTCGAGTGCTTCATGCGTCTGGCCGTTCACCGCCATGCAGCCGAAGACGTAGTCCGCGCGCGCCGATGTCGGATAGTCATTCGCGACATCACCACAGGACGGGGCAGCAGCGGCTGCCAGTGGCAGAGCGAGCAAGGCGAGCGTCAGCAGGTGTTTCATGTCTCCCCCAATGCGGCGTTGTCATGGCTGGCAGCGTCACGCTTCCGTGTCTATGGCGTCTGGGAATCCGCGCCCGGATCGCTTCGGCTCCATTGCTTCACGCTCTGGGGCCGCGCCGTCTCTGGGGCCGCGCCGTGACGTGTGAGCAAGCGCCGAGGCGCTTATGAAGCAGTGAGCATCGTGCGCGTTTGTCAAGTCGCTTGCCGTGTCGAAGGATTTGTTCTTCCATGCCGGCAACACGGACGGGCAATCCGTATTGTGGAGGAAGGTCGAATAGATGGTGGCCTTGCGGCAAGCGCCGGACGATACAGCGCATACCGGGCAATTGCCGAGCCGGCGCACCGTGATAGGCGGGCTTGCGGCAACGGTGGGTGCCGGGTTCGCACGATCGGCCGAGGCTGCCGTGGCGCCGTCCACATCGGCGCCTGATGTGCCGAGTCTGACCATCGGTTACGTGCATTGGCGGCACGATGTGGAGACTATTTCGCTGATCTTCACGCCTGCGCCCAATAACGGCCGGGCCGGCGCCGAAGTGGGCGTTGCCGATAACAACACAACCGGGCGCTTCCTGAACCAGAATTTCGCTCTGGAAACAGTCGAGGTTCGCACGGAGCAGGATCCGGTGGCGGGGCTGAATGCGCTGATTGGCAAAGGGATCCGCCTGGTCGTCACGGACCGCCCGGCACCCGACGTGGTGAAGCTCGCGGATGCGGGCGCGGCGCATGGCGTTATCGTCTTCAACGCGGGAGCCCCTGACGACTCGCTCCGGGAAGAAAACTGCCGTGCCAACCTGATCCATACCGCGCCGAGCAATAACATGCTGGCGGATGCACTGGCGCAGTACCTGATATGGAAGCGCTGGCCGCGCTGGTTGCTTGCCTATGGCGAAACTCCGGATGATTTATTGCTCGCCGACGCCTATCGCCGTGCGGCAAAAGTTTTCGGGGCACGCATCGTTGCGGACAGGCAATACAAGGGCAAAGCGGGGTCACGCGAGACCGATAGCGGGCTGATCGATTTGCAGAAGCAGCTTCCGGTGTTCACCCAGAACGCGCCGGACTACGACGTGCTGGTTTGCGCCGACCAGCATTCCGTGTTCGCCGATTATATGCCCTATCGCACCTGGGATGCGCGTCCTGTTGCCGGTTCGGCCGGACTGATCCCGACGAGTTGGGATCCGAACAGTACGGAGTTTGGCGGCAAGCAGATGCAGGACCGGTTTGTTGCCTATGCCCATCGCTTCATGACGGCGCTGGACATGAATGCATGGGTCGCGGTGCGCATGATCGGCACGGCTGCGAGTTACGCGCAGTCGCTCGATCCTGACAAGATCATGGCCTATATGCGTGGACCGGATTTCCAGCTTGGCGCGTATCGCGGGCTCAGCCTGTCGATCAGAAGCTGGAACGGTCAGGTGCGGCAGGCGATCCTGCTGTCGAATTCCGGCCGCACCGTTGTTTCGATGTCGCCGCAGCCTGGCTTCCTGCATGAAGTGACAGTGCTCGATACGCTTGGCACCGACAAGCCGGAAACCACGTGCAAGATGCCTTCGGACCAGAAGACATGAATTTGCACGTCATTGCGAGGCTTCGGAAGGGCCGAAGCAACCTCCTTCAGGAGGGTGCCCGTGGGTCCGTGCCCCTGCTCGACCGAAGTTGGTTCGCTGCGCTCCTCCCGACAAGAAACAAGGTCTCCCATCCCCCTGCCCCCCTCCCACAAGGGGAGGAGGAACGTTTCTGCCGTGCGCCATTTCATCCAGGGCGTGTCGGTCGCCAGGACGGTGGTCAGCTCGCAATCACATGTGGACGACTTGTCTTCGCCCTGGTCTTGGTCCTGTTGCTCTCGGCGGCGCCGGCGCACGCCTACATGGCCTATGCGTCGAACGAGAAGGACAATACGATCAGCGTCATCGATCTTGACAAAATGCAGGTGGTGAAAACGGTGCCGACCGGCCAACGTCCGCGCGGCATGGCGCTGACCAGCGATGGCAGGCGATTGCTCGTGTGCCTGGGCGATTCCAACCGTATTGACATCTTCGATACCAAGACGTGGCAGGTGGTCGGATCGATCAATACGCCCGACCCTGAATACGCCGCGCTGCGGAATCCGGAGAACAACCCGCTCTACGTTTCCAACGAGAACAACGCGCTGATTACAGTGTGGAACATCGATACCCAGAAGATGCTGGTGCAGATGCCGACCGGCGTGGAACCGGAAGGCATGGCCGTCAGCCCGGACGGGCAGCTTATCGTCAATACCACCGAGACGACCAACATGGCGCAGTTCTTCTCCTACGGTACGGGGAAGAACCTGGCCAATGTGCTGGTGCCGCCACGGCCGCGCTGGGCCGCCTTCACCCATGATGGAAGGCAGGTGTGGGTGTCGTCAGAACTCGGTGGCGCGGTCACTGTCATCGATACGAAGACGTTCAAGGTCCTTGATACGATCCATTTTGCGGTCGAGGGGCTGCGCAGCACCTTCATCCAGCCGGTCGGCATAGACATCACTGCTGACGACAAGCTTGCGTTCGTTGCGCTGGGCCCGGCCAATCGCGTCGCGGTGGTCAGCGTGCCGGAACACAAGGTGCTGTCGTACGTCGCCACGGGGCACTCGGAGTACAATGCCAAGGTGAAGAAATACCTGCTTGTTGGCCAGCGCCCCTGGCACATGGCCTTCACGCCAGACGGCAAATACTTGCTGACTGCCAATGGGCTTTCGAACGATGTGTCGGTGATTCGTGTCTCCGACCTTCGTGTGATCAACACTATTCCGGTCGGTCAACAACCATGGATGGTCCTGGTATCGCCACACTGACCAAGCCTGCGGCAGACGCAACGATCGCCGCACCCGAGTCCGAGCGCGGCGAACCGCCGGCGCTCGCGGTCGATCGCGTGGGTCACGCCTATGGCGAACGCAAGGCGCTGATCGATGTCAGCCTGACGGTGCCGCGCGGCGGTTTCGTTGCCTTGCTCGGCCTTAATGGGGCCGGCAAGACGACCCTGTTCTCGCTCATTACGCGATTGTTCGATACGCGGCATGGGCGCATCAGGGTGCAGGGCTTCGATGTGTCGCGCCAACCCAGCGCGGCGCTTGCCGAACTCGGCGTCGTCTTCCAGGCGCGCACTCTCGATCTGGATATCTCGGTGCGGGACAATCTGCTGTACCACGCGGCGCTGCATGGCATGCCGCGGCGGCAGGCCCGCGAACGTGCCGAAGCCGTACTGCGCGATGTCGGCCTGGCTGACCGCGCGCGCGACAAGGCGCGGCAACTGTCCGGCGGGCAGATGCGCCGCATCGAGATCGCGCGGGCCCTGATGCACGACCCCAGCATGCTGGTGCTGGATGAACCGACTGTGGGACTGGATGTCGCATCGAAATCGGCGATCACAGAGCATGTGCGCATGCTGTCGCGCAGCAACGGTGTCTCGGTATTGTGGGCGACGCATTTGCTTGATGAGATCGAGCCGGGCGACCGCGTGGTGGTGCTGCATCAGGGTAAGGTGCTGGCCAGCGGCGAGATGTCCGAAATCATCGCCGAAGCCGGCGCGAAGGACCTGCGCTCGGCGTTCCGTGCCCTGACCGGCATTCGCCCGGCCGTTGAGGAAGACGACGCATGAGCGCCGCAGTCGGCACGATCGGTTTGCGCCATCGCCTGACGCTGCGCGGCTATCTGATCTGCATGCGCGGGGTGATGTGGCGCGAGGCATTGCGCTTCGTGCATCAGCGCGGGCGGCTGATCTCCGCGCTGGTGCGGCCGCTGGTCTGGCTGGTGATCTTCGCCGCGGGCTGGCGCGAGGTGCTGGGCGTGTCGATCATGCCGCCCTATCACACCTACATTCTCTACAGCACCTATGTTGTTCCCGGTTTGCTCGCGATGGTGCAGTTTTTCTATGGCATGCAGTCGTCGCTGTCCATGGTCTATGACCGCGAGATGGGAAACATGCGCGTGTTGCTGGTCAGCCCGTTCCCTCGCTGGTTCCTGCTGGTGTCGCGGCTGACTGCCAGCACGGTGATCTCGATTCTGCAATGCTATGCCTTCATGCTGCTGGCCTGGCTGTGGGGCGTGGATATTCCCGACGCCGGCTGGATCACGGTGCTGCCGGCTCTGATGCTGGGCGGGTTCATGCTGGGGGCCATGGGCATGGTGCTGTCATCGATGGTGCGCCAGCTTGAGAATTTTGCCGGCGTGATGAATTTCGTAATATTCCCGATGTTCTTCGCGTCATCGGCGCTGTATCCGCTGTGGCAGGTGCAGCAATCCAGCCCGATCCTGTATCAGGCCTGCCTGCTGAATCCGTTTACCTACACGGTGGAACTGTCGCGCTTCTGCTTGTACTCGACGTTCAATCCGTTGGCGCTGGCGGTGGTAGCGGGCTGCACCGTCGTGTTCACAGCGGGGGCGATCCTCGCCTATGACCCGGCGCGCGGGGTGATGGCGCGACGCCCGGGAGCAGCGGCATGACACGCTTTGCCCCGGCCATAGCCACAGCCACGCTGGTATTGCTATGCGCCGCGGCGCCGGCGGCTCCGGAAGCGAATGCGCCGCCGCTGGATCCGGACTGGCCTTGCCAGCAGATCAAGATCGACCACATGTCGCTGGCCACCATGTGGGCCGGTCCCCCGCTGGGCACATTCGCGGACGATTGGCAGAACTATCCAAAGGCGGCGGCGCTCGCAGACCGACTGGCGGAGCGTCGGATTCCGGTGGATCAGGCGCAGGCTGAGATCAAGGCTTTTGCCGACGCCGCCGGCGTTCAACGCAAGACCGAGCTGTTGGCGTTCACCGCGGGCATCTTCTCGCTGTTGGACCAGGAGCGGTTCTCGGTGATCCAGGGGCTGGACCGGTTCGGCCGCCGGCAAAAGAGCTACGCGGCGCAGATTCGCGGCGAGATCACCGACTTGCACAATGAGCAAGACGCACCGCATCCGGACCAGCAGAAGATCGAGAAACTCTCACAGCAGGTCTATTGGGATACGCGCGTGTTCAAGGATCGCGACGGCATGGTCACCTACGCCTGCTTCGTACCGGACGAAATCGAGCACCGCATGTTCCAACTCGCGGGGACGGTGTCCAACCTGCTGCCCTGACAGACGGCATCATTTCACCGGACATACGCCCTTGGCGTTCTGGCCCGGATGCTGCCCTGGCACCGGCCCCAATTTAATGTTCGCAAATGACGGGTCATCCGCGGACGGGAACGGCTTGGTGCCTGCCGGATAGCAGCTTGAGGCGAGCAAGTAGGCCATCACGTCGGCTGAGTCGGTGGGGGACAAGGTTGCTGGCGCAGTGCGCGGCATCTGATCGAATACGATGTAGCGCATGATTTCGAGCGTCCAGCGGTTGCGTTGCGCTGTCACCAAGTAGTCGTTGCCGGCGACCGACGGCGCGGCGGTGCCTTGCAGGTTGGCGCCATGGCAGGCCACGCATCTGGTTTCGAAGATCTGCTTGCCTTGCTCGGCCTGCGCTTCGGTATAAAGCGCCGGAGGCGGTCCGTCTGATGAAGCAGCCGGCGGCTGCGTTACATGCGCCGCCACCTGCGTTGCCGGCGGATTGGGTAGATCGTTCTTCGCATGCCCAGCGCAGGAATCGGCGACCAGTTTCGCCGCGGCGGTGCGCAGCACGATCATGCCGTTCTGTACCGACACGCTGGTGATACCGGATTGCTCTGGCAGTTCGTGCGTGCCGTCGCCGCCCGGCAGGGCGACCCAAGCGATGTAGCCGCCATGCGTGCCATAGGATGGCGCAGCCGATGGCGCTTGGCAGGCGTTCTGCTGGTGCGCGCCGGCGGGAATGCCAAGCTCGGTATTGGCCAGCACGCCTTCCAATCCACCGAACACGCCAGTCTGATTCGGCCTGCCGCGTGCGACCTGCAGATAGTCCAGCGCGTGCGACGCGGCGACCGCGTATTCCATCAGTTCATCGGCCTTGGCGGCGTCTTGCAGATGGGCGACCGCTGCGCGGACATTGGCTTCCACGCCTTCCAGTGGACTCGTCCATACCAGCGTTGCCGAACGGTCGAGCAGCGAGTCGATATGGCCGATGGCGCCTGCCGCATCGCCCGGTGACCCCGCGCTTGCGACATAGTCCTCGCTGTGCGTACCCGCCAACGCGTTGATCGCGCGCTGGGCCGCGCTGTGATAGACTTTCGGATCGGCAATGTAACTTGCGTCCGCCCGCACCAGTTCGGCGACCGCGGCATTGACGTCGGTGAGCGCGGCGACGGCCTGGGCGTGATCATCCGCGGCTGCCGCGCCGGCCGTAGGCGCGCCAGCCGTCAGCAGCCACGCGAGCAAGCACGGAACGAGAAAAGCAGCCGGCCCGACAATGCGGGCCGGCCTGGCAGAGTCCGACGGGAGTTCACACATGCGGTCGGCTTAGTTCACCGTGAAGACGTTGATGGTATTCGGGCGCGGCGGATCGGTTGGCAGTTCCGGAATCTTGGCATTGCCGGCCTCACCTGACGCGACGACGATATACTCCTTGCCGTCCACCTCATAGGCCTCGGTGGGCGCCTGGATGTAGCCGCCGGTGTCATAACTCCACAGGATGTTGCCGGTCTTGGCATCGAAAGCATTCTCGTTACCGCCCAGATTGCCGGAGAACACCAAGCCGGACGCAGTCACCAGCGCGCCGCCGTAGTTCGGCAGGTTGAAGTGATGGCGCCACGCGAAGATGCCATTTGAGACGTCGACCGCATTCATCTGCCCGGTATCCGGACCAATCAGTGTCGGGAAGGCGCCGCCGATAAAGAACTCGCCGGCGATGTAGACCGCCTCCTTATCCGCTTTCCAGAAGCCGCATTCGTTCTGGCTGGGAACATAGAAAATATTCGTTGCCGGATCGTAGGCACCGCCCTGGTATTCGACACCACCCAGTGTGTTGGGGCAGGCGACGTTGCCGGTCAGGGTCGGCTGCGTCTCGTGCCCCTTCTGGAAGCTGACCGCGGTATGATCGATCAGCTTGCCGGTTTCGGCATCCAGGATCCAGAAATTGCCCGCCTTGTCGCCCGCCGCAACCAGCTTGCGAGGCTTGCCGTCGACTTCGCCGGTGAACAACACGGGCTGCATCGCCGGATCCCAGTCGTGTGTGTCGTGCGGGATGAACTGATGGTACCATTTCAGCGTCGGCTTCGCGCCGGAGATATCCAACGCCACCATTGTGTCGGTATAAAGGTTGGCCCCCTTGCGCACGCTGCCCAGGAAGTCCGGGCTGGGGTTGCCGAGGTCGAGATACATCGTGTGTGTTGCGGTATCGATCGTTACGCCGCCCCATGCCGCGGCGCCGCCACGCTTCCAGGAATCGCCGCTCCAGGTGTCGTGCCCGGGCTGGCCGGGACCAGGCACAGTGTCCCAGCGCCAGATCACGTCGCCATTCTGCGGATTATAGGCGGTCATGTTGCCGTTGCCGCCCCAGTCGCCGTCCGACACGCCGAGGAAAATCATGTCCTGGTTGGTCTCCGGATCGTGGTACGGAACCGGCGACATGGTGTAGAAGGAGTTGGCGGTGTCATCCACGGTCACCTTGTCCCACACCTTCTGCCCGGTCTTGGCGTTCAGCGCGATGAAATGGCCGTCGAGCGTGCCGATATAGACGTTACCGTCGAACAAGCCGATGCCGCGGTTGGCGGCGAAAGAGATCACATGCGGGTTGTCGGTGAACGACCACAAGACCTTGCCGGTCGCGGCATTCAATGCGTACACGTGATCGTGGGCCGTGGTGATGTACATCGTACCGTTATAAATAATCGGTGAGACCTCCATCGGGCCGGTGTCGTCCACGGTTAATTTCCATGCCAGGTGCAGGTTGCGGACATTGGTGGGATTTATCTGCGTGGCCGGGGTGTAATTGTTGGCGCTGTAGCTCTTGTGCGGCAGAATCCAGTTGGCGGTGTCGCCGGCGGCGTTGACGAAATCCTGGGCGCTCGGAGTGGTTTGTGCGGCGGCACTGGCCGTGATGCCGAACGCCGCGATGAGACCCAATGCCGCCGGCACACACAGCGCAGCAGTGGCTTGCAATGACTGTCTTAGTGTCATGGTCGTTCCCTCTTCCCGTTATTGATTAGGACGCCAGCGCCCGCCGGACCCTCACCGGTCGTTGCAGGGTACGGCGGACTCTTACGACCGTTGCGCACCATCAGCCCCATCACGTTCTTGTGAGTCGGCGCTGTCATTGTTAAATGCTGATGACCCGGAGCGGTCTGGATTTGGTAAATTGCAAATCGCATTCGTATCGCGAAGCATTGCCTCAGATCGCCACGGCTTCAAGCTGTTGGCCCGGTTCGATGCGCGGCAACAGCAGCGTGGTCCATTCACCGAAGCCCAGGATCACCGCAATAACCAGCCATGTGATCGTGGGCGTCGTCACGCTGATCAGGATGGTCCAAAGCGCGGTGCCGATGATGAGCCCGAGGGCGAACATCGACCCCAGCCAGCCGATCGCCGTGCCGCGTACGCGGGTTGGAAACGCCTCCGCCCAATACGCATAGCCGGCGCCGGACCATGTGCCGTTGGTTGCCTGATAAATCAGAAAATAGATGATCCAAACCGCTACAGGGTGATGTACGAACATGAAAATGAGATTCAGCGGGCCGGTGGCGAGACCGGTCCAGATCAGCACTTCGCGCCGTCCCCAGCGTTCTCCGATGGCTCCGCCGAGCACATAGAACAGGTAACCGATCCCGCCACAGATCAGTAGCAGGCGGCCCGCCTGGTCGCCTGTCCAATGGTCATATTGCGTCAGCCAGTAGGTGATGTAGACGTTGGTGGCGACCCATGAGGATGCATAGAACAACCAAACCACAGTCAGCAGGCCTAGCCGGTGACGCACTTCCCCGGCGGTATCGAACAGCTGGCGGATAGTGATTTTGGCGGCTTCGTCAACGTTCACGCTGTATTTCGAGAGCAGATCGTTCAGGCGGTGTTGGTCGCCTGCGGCGGAAGCGCGTTTGACTTCCTGTAAATGCAGGAAGCGATCGGATTCCTTGACCCAGATCCGCCCGATGATCACGGCGACGATGGGGATCACGCCGAACAGAAATACGGTTCGCCAGCCGAGCTGGTGGAACAGCAGATAGACGCCTGACGCGAGGAATACGCCGAGTGGCCAACCGCCTTGCACAATCGAATACAACAATCCCCGGCGGTGCGACGGCACCTGCTCATTCACCAAGGTGATGGAAATTGCCAATTCAGAAGAGGCGAAGCCAGAGGCGAGCGCGCGTACGACGGCGAGCTGCCAATAGGTTTGTACGAAATAGGTCAGGCCGGTGAAGATCGCGGCGGCGACGAGGCACCACATCCACATGGTCTTGCGACCGAAGCGATCCATCCCGTAACCGGCAAACAGCGTGATCAGGAACATCGCGGCGTAGATGATGAAACCGAGCAGGCCGACGAAACTCGCCGACAGGTGCAGGCCTTTCGAGATGTCGGGAAAGGTCAGGACCAGCAGGTTGAAGTCGTACGATGCCAGCGTCCAGCCGGACAACGCGATCAGCACCAGGAAGAGGGTGTATCGGCGGCTGCCCCCATCGACGTCCGGAGCGGACGGAGAAGCGGTATTGCTCATCCTGGTGTTCCTCCTGGTTGGCAGCTCTTCTTCTATCGTTTGCTGACGCTGCTGGAATTACGAACCTGGCGGCCGATTGCCGGACTATCGGCGGAAGCAATCAATCGCCGATTGCAGGGGGCTGCGAATCAATCCTGCGGGATCGCCAGCGCCGTCCCTGTGTCATTGTGAGTCGACCAACGGTCTGGCGGCCGACCCGCGACTTGATGAAAAGGTTTCCGCTCCCATTATGGGAGGGGGCGACACGCACGATTTTGACTGCCTCCCCCTGCCCCCTCCCACAAGGGGAGGGGGGACCCTGCCACCGCGCGCAGTTTCGTACGGTCGTGGGCCGCCGGCTTCATCCACCTGGGACGAAAGCGCCCGGCGGAATCATCCCCGGTTCGACATAGGCGAGGTGCAGCGCATCCAACATGGCCCACAGGATATCGCACTTGATGCGCAGCACCGCCTGCACCGCCGCCTGTTGCTCTGGCGTGCGCGCGTGGTCCTTGACATAGGCCAATGCGAACTCCGCATCCTGTGGCGCTTGGTCCAGGCGCGGCTTGAAATAGCCGAGCGTTTCCTCGGTGATGAAATCGTAATTCGCCAGCATGCCGCCGACGCGTTCCGCGATGATGGTGGGCGAGAACAACTCGGTGAGGCAGGACGCGATGCCTTCCAGGATCGGGCGGTCGCGCACGAGGTCCACATAGGCGTCCACAGCGAAACGTGTGATCGGCAGCAGGCCTTCGGTGGAGATGACGTAGTCGCGGTCGAGTCCGAGCCCGTCGGTCAGCTTCAGCCAGCGCGCGATACCGCCGGTGTTCGGCGCGTCGCCATCATGGTCGTGCAGCCGGCGCCGCCAGACCCGCCGTAATTCCGGCGTCGGCAGCCGCGCGATCAGTGTCGCGTCCTTTATCGGAATTCGACATTGGTAATAGTAGCGATTGAGCGCCCAGGCCTGGAGCTGACCTCGGTTCAGCTTGCCCTGGTACATCATCTTGTGGAACGGGTGATTCGAGTGGTACCGCTCGGCCCCGATCTGCCGCAGCGCAGTTTCCAGCTGGTCAGGGGACAGCACACGATCGCTCATAGGTCAATCTCCATTCCATCAAACGCGACCTCCCAACCCGCCGCCGCCACGGTGGCCCGTTCCCGCGAATCGTCCAGCAGGACCGGGTTGGAATTGTTGATGTGCAGCAGGATTTTGCGGCGGACGTCGATGGTGCGGAACGCCGCCATCGTGCCGTTTGGGCCGCTGACGCTCATGTGGCCCATGCGTTGGCCGGTCTTGCTGCCGACGCCAGAGCGCAGCATCTCGTCGTCGGTCCACAGCGTGCCGTCGAACAATACGGCATCCGCGCCTTGCAGGCGGCGGGCAAGCGATTCGCTCATGCGCGCGCAGCCGGGGATAAAGAACAGATGGCGCGCCGGGCCGTTGATCATGGCGGCGACGGTGGTATCGCTTTCGACGATTGGCGGTGCCGTGTCGCCCTCGAGATACAGCGGCACTTTGCCGGGCACCGCGAACAATTCTATCGAGAGGCCGCTTGGGGTGCCATCCGGAAGTGTCAGAGCGGTTTGCTCTCCCAGGGTCACGGATTGGCGCACGACGATGTCGCGCGCCAGCACCTCGAAGATCGGGTTGGTGTCGAGAACCTCAAGGATGGCGGTGGTCGCATAGATTGTGAATGCGTGCCGTTCGCGTAGCGTCAGCAGGCCGGCGATCGCGTCAACGTCTCCACCGGTCAGGACCACGCCTGTAATCGGCGACGAACGCAAGCCGTGACTCGGTTGCAGGCACGGCGTTGCTTCGATCTGCTGGCGTAGGTCGGGCGAGGCGTTGAACAGGAACCAGTGGTCGCCGTCGACGCTGACGGCAATCGAGGCCTGGGTACGCGGCTGGGCCTGCGGGTCGCCCGATCTGGCGCGCCGGCATGCCGGGGCATTGGAATTCCATTGCGGGAAACCGCCACCGGCCGCGGCACCAAGGACGCGTAGCTGCATCGTGTGGGAACCCGTTCTCGCTTGCGTCTCAGGCACGTCAGCGCGCCTGGGGCTGGGCCGGTGCGGTTTGCCGGGCCGGGCACGACAGCAATGTCGCTGAATCGCAAATCATCGGCGTTTCCTCCGGCGGTTACGGCGAATCGTATTGGCGGTAATGCCCCGACGGTCAAGCCGCGCGCCCGACCCGTGCACGCCCCCGAGAAAAGCGGTGGCGCCACCGGGGATGTTCCCCGCGTGCGCTCATCGCTGGCTGCGGGCGGCGCTGGCTTCGGGCGGTGCTGGACGCCATCGTCACTGTCTGCTAGAGCGGTATTGCCGGTGACGGAAACCGGCCTGCGAGTTCGCAGATCGTCTCAAGCGAGTGAGGAGACCTCCGATGGCCTGGACACGCCCGAAGCTGCGGGAAATCTGCATCGGCATGGAGATCAACGGCTACTTCGCCGGGAAGCTCTAAGTCACGATTTCGTGTTTGCGGCGGGCAGACCGATCGACATCGGGTCGAAGGTCCATCGCCCGCCGTGGGCACGACATCTTGGGCATCTTCACAAGCGTGGCGGAAATCCTCTCTTGGTCGAGGGGCGGCTGTTGGCGCCGTTGGGACGTGGTCGATGCCGGAGAGTGACGCAAAGGAACTGCCTGAGCGTCCGCGCCTCGCGCCAGGCGTGAGATTGCATTTCGACCGTGTGCGCAGCGCATGGGTGTTGCTCGGTCCGGAGCGCGTCATCGAGACCGAGGGGCCGGCAAGCGAGATCTTGCGGCGCTGCGACGGCAGCAGAACGGTTGCGCAGATCGTGGATGAACTGGCCGCGATCTATAATGCCGAGCGGACAGAGATCGCTGGCGACGTCACGGATATGCTTGCTGAACTGCTTGCCAAGCGAATGCTTGCGCCATGAGCGCGCCGTCCGCTGCGCCGCCTGTCACGGCGCCGCTGGGTATGCTGGCCGAGTTAACGCATCGTTGCCCGCTGGCCTGTCCGTATTGCTCTAATCCACTGGCACTGGAAGACCGCGCATCCGAACTGGACGCAGCGAGTTGGGCCCGCGTGTTCGATGAAGCGGCTGCCCTGGGCGTGCTGCAAGTGCATCTTTCCGGTGGTGAACCTGCGTCGCGGCGCGACCTGGTGGAGATCGCCGCTTCCGCACATGACGTGGGGTTGTACACCAATCTTATTACGTCCTCGGTCGGGATCGATGCGGCAAGGCTGACACGGCTGAAAGACGCGGGGGTGGACCATGTCCAACTCTCGCTACAGGACGTGGATGCTACGAGTGCGGACCATATCGCCGGCTATTCTGGCGGCCATGCACGCAAGCTGGCGTTTGCGCGCGCGGTGGTGGAGCAGGGGTTTGCGCTGACGGTGAATGCCGTGATCCATCGCGCGAACATTGCCCGCGTTGCATCCTTCGTCGAAGTCGCGGCGTCGCTTGGCGCGGGACGGGTCGAGATCGCCCATGCGCAATATTACGGATGGGCGTTGACGAACCGGGCGGCGCTGATGCCGACGCGCGTTCAGGTCGATCGCGCGATGCAGGAGGTCGAGCAAATCCGTCCTCGCTATGCGGGGCGGCTGGTGATCGATATGGTCGTGCCGGATTATTACGCGCGGCGACCAAAAGCGTGCGTGGGCGGCTGGGCGCGCCGGTCCCTGAACGTTACGCCATCCGGCCGTGTGCTGCCGTGTCACGCTGCGGAAACGATCCCTGGCATGACGTTCTGGTCGGTGCGCGACTATCCGTTGGCGACGATCTGGCAGGAGTCGCCGGCATTCGAGGCGTTTCGGGGGACCGACTGGATGTCCGAGCCGTGCCGGTCCTGCGCGTTGCGCGAGGTGGATTTCGGTGGTTGCCGTTGCCAGGCGCTGGCGCTGGCCGGCGATGCGACTGCCACCGATCCGGCCTGCGAACTGTCTCCGCATCACGGCCGGATCCTGGCGCTGGCAGAGCAGGATTCCGCGGGCGCAGATATTCAGTATGTGTATCGCGGTCGTTCCGTGCAACGATGATTGGGGCATTACGGTCGTGCGTCGATGCGGTGGAGGTGCCGCCGATTACCGATACAGCGTCTTCGATTCTTCTGTAATTTATAGGTAGAGATGCAAGAGTCATGCGAGCCAGGGCACCATACCGGCAGGTTGCCTGTGTGCCTCGCCAGGGGACATTTCGTATTCTGATAGGGGAACGAATTGTCAGCGGAATAGTCGCCAATCGCTTACCCGGGGCTTTCGCTTGATCCAGATCAAGGACGGGCGCCGGCTACAGTGCATTTGTATGAGCGGGACATGCGATCCACGGCGCCGGGGGGCCGAACGCACAGCGTGGCGCGATGCCGAGGCACTGCTTCGTCGAACATCCGCGCTGCGGCCGTCGGGCAGCATGGCTTGATGCTGTAATGAAGTCGGGGGCAACAATGTTCAAAGACTGGCAGCAGATGGAGAAGTCGCTCTCTGGGGATTTGCGATCGCTGCGGGCCGGGGCGCCCGAGGTGATGAAGGGGTTTGGCGCTTTGGCGCAGGCGGCGCTGAAGGCCGACGCTCTGGAGGGACGCACCAAGGAACTGATCGCGCTCGCCATCGCCGTGGCCACGCGTTGCGACGGCGCCATTGCATTCCATGCCGAAGCGGCGCTGAAGCGTGGTGCCTCGCGGGCCGAGGTGCTCGAGACGATGGGCATGGCGATCTATATGGGCGCGGGTCCGAACGTGCTCGCCGCGGCAGAGGCGTTGGAGGCGTTCGATCAGTTTGCCAAGCACGATGCAGCGAAGGCGACGTAGGCGCACGGAAACCGGCACGGCGCCGGTCAGGATGGATCCGCCTGAAACGTTTGATCCAGGACGGCTCGCACATGCCGGGCCAGGTCCGGCCCTGCAAACGGCTTCGTCAAGAGTTCGAGGCGGGGACCGATCCGATCCTGAGGGACATGCGTATCCTGCGCGTACGCGCTGGTAAAAAGCACTTTCAGGCCCGGCAGCGCGCGCAGTGCTGCGCCGGCGAGGTCGCGCCCGTTCATCGCGCCGGGTAATCCAATATCGGTAAACAGCAGTCGCACCGCGGGATGCCGATCCAATTGGTCCAGGGCCGATTTTGCATCATCCGCCTCCAGCACCTCGCAGCCCATGTCGCGCAGCGTGGCCACGGAGAGGGCGCGCACGCCAGCCTCATCTTCTACGCCTGGCCCCGAACCTGGAGGTGGCGCGCATCAATGCCTTCAGTTGGGCCATCTCGGCTCGCGGCTTCAATGTGGGCGACAACGCCAGCCTGTCGAACAAGCTGCTGGTGCTGGTTGACGGCCGCAGCGTCTATTCGCTGATGTTCGGCGGCGTGTATTGGGATATGCCGGACATTCTGCCGGAAGATATTGAGCGGATCGAGGTGATCAGCGGGCCCGGCGCTTCCTTGTGGGGCGCCAACGCGGTGAATGGTGTGATCAACATCATCACGCGGCCGTCGACTCAGACCCAGGGCGGATGGTTGACCCTGGGGGCCGGCAATTTCGAGCGCGATGCCGGCGTGCAGTATGGCGGCCAGATCAGTCCGGACCTGACCTATCGCGTGCACGGCGAATTCTCGGATTTCAGTTCCTTCAACCTGCCGGGCGGGACCAGCGCGAATGACGCCTGGCGCCAGCCGGGCGGCGGCTTCCGGTTGGACTGGACGCCGCTGAATGACACGGTCAGCGTGCAAGGCGACCTCGCGACAAAGACAGAAGGCCCGGACGGTTTCAACCGGGAATCGGATACGGAAGTGAGCTGGCAGCATCGGTTTGCCGATGGCTCGCGGTTCCAGCTTCTTGCCTATTACGACAGCAGCAATCGCGGGATCAACAGCGCGAGCTCGTTCACCGTGAACACCTATGACATCGAGTTTCAGCACAACTTCACCATCGCCGGCTGGAACAGTGTCGTCTGGGGCGCGGGAGAGCGCAGTTTCAATTATACATTCGAAAACACCGCGCTTGCTCTGGTCCCGCCAAACCAGACCCTGAACCTTGCGAACATCTTCGGGCAGGACACGATTGCACTATCGGACACCGTGAAGCTGACGCTTGGTTTGAAGCTGGAGGACGAGCCCTATGCCGGATGGCAGGCCATGCCCGACCTGCGCCTGGTGTGGAAGCCGGCCGATACGATATTGCTCTGGGCCGCCGTGTCGCGGGCGGTGCGTTCGCCGACCCCGGTGGATGTCAATCTGGAGGAATTCAGCGGGCCCGTGGATTTTCTCAACGGTTCGACTGCGTTCCGACCTGAGTCGCTGGTTGCGTACCAGATTGGAACGCGCGTGCAGGTCTCGTCGCGCGCCTCGTTCTCGATCACCGGGTATGACAGCGTTTATGACGATCTCCGCAGCATTGAACCCGGCACGACGGCCACGGGGTTGCCCCTGGTATTTGGAAACATGATGTCGGCGAATGTCTATGGGATCGAGGCGTGGGGCGACTTTCAGGTCACGCAGTGGTGGCGGCTTTCGCCGGGGATTAGCGCCCTGCACGAGGATTTAACCTTCCTGCCAGGCAGCCTGACCGTCGCTGGCCTCGCGTCCGTGGCCGACGATCCGCCGCACCAGGCATCGATACGCTCCACAATGGATTTCGGCCATGGCGTGGTACTGTGGGCCGATCTGCGCGAGGTGGGCGCGCTGCCGCATCCGGTGGTGCCCGGCTATTGTCGAGCTCGACGCCAACGTCTCCTGGGCGGTCACCAGCAAGCTTGAACTGTCGCTGGCGGGCTACAATCTGCTTCAACCGGAGCATGAGGAATTCGTCGAGCCAGGCGTTAGCACGGAGATTCCGCGCATGGTGCTGGCGCAAATGCGGGTTCATTTCTGACTGGCTGCGCGCAAATTGCCGATTGCTGGTGGGCCGGACCGCGGAGACGATGCCAAGGCCGATAGGTCTTATGGGCACGTAGGGGATTTGCATGACGTTGGATCCCGTGCATGCTGTCGCCATGAGCCCGCGTCAGGTCACCGTTTATAGCGACTATAAGAGTCCGTACGCCTATCTGGCCAAGGACCTGGCGTATCAGCTGGAACGCGACTTTCCGGTGCGCCTGCAATGGCTGCCGTACGTGCTGGATATTCCGAGCTTTCTGGGTTCAGCGCGCGTGGATGCTGCGGGGAATGTTCTGGAAGAGCAGCGAAATGGCCACCAGTGGCGGCGGGTGCGATACAGCTACATGGATTGCCGCCGGGCGGCGCGCAAACGCGGCCTGATCATCCGTGGGACGCAGAAGATCTGGGATTCCTCGCTGGCTGCCGCCGGCATGCTGTACGCGCAGCAGAGGGGCGATGCGGTGTTCCGGACTTACCACGACCTGGTGTTCGAGCGGTTCTGGAGGCGTGAACTTGATATCGAGGATGTGGCGGCGATCGCCGTGCTGCTGGACGAGGCCGGAGCATGTGGTGGGGCATTCGCAAGTTACGTAGAGGAAGGTCGCGCGGAGGTCGCACGGATCTGCCGGGCTGCGGAAGAGCAGGGCGTGTTTGGGGTCCCGACTTTCGTGGTTGATCGGGAGCTGTTTTGGGGAAGGGAGCATTTGACCGAGATTAGGGAAATCCTTGCTCATGAGGCGGGAGAGCTCGAGGTGCGAAGCACCACGTGTTAGGGTGATCGAGAGGGCAGGGGATTATAGCTCTTACTTTCTCTGGTCAGGCCGCGTCGGGCCTGACCACCGTTGGCCGCTGTTGCTGGCTCCCTCGCTCGTTGCGCATCAGCGCCCGGATCGCATCGGCGTCCATTTCCACACGCTGGCGCGGCAAGGCGCGCGGGTACTCCCGCTGCAGGAAAGCAACAAGCTTCTCGCGGACTTCGCAGCGCAAGTCCCAGGCCTGGCCGGAGTTGCGCGCGCTCACCAGCGCGCGAAGCTGTACCACGTTCTGGATGCTCTCCACCACCTGCAACACGACCACCTTGCCGTCCCACAGCTTGCTTTCGTGCACGATGCGGTTCAGTTCCTCGCGCAAGCGGTCTACCGGCACCGTCCAGTCCACGTTCAGATGCACCGAACCGAGCAGATCCGCACTGCGATGCGTCCAGTTCTGGAATGGCTTTTCGATGAAATAGGTCAGCGGCAAGATCAGCCGCCGCAGGTCCCAGATGCGCACCACGACGTAGGTGCTGTTGATTTCCTCGATCCAGCCCCACTCATTTTCCACCACGACCGCGTCTTCCACGCGGATCGGCTGGGCGAGAGCGATCTGAATGCCGGCCAACAGATTGCTGAGCACCGGCCGGGCCGCCAGGCCAACGACCAAGCCGGCGGCGCCGGCCGATGCGAACAAGCTGACGCCGAACTGGCGCACGGCGTTGATGGTCATCAGGGCCGTGCCGGCGGTGACGATCAGGATCAGAACCTGGATGGCGCGTTGCAGGATCCGCACCTGGGTGACGTGCTTGCGCGCCAGCAGGTTGTCGGCGAGGTCGACCCGAAAGCGCGAAAGATAGATCGTTGCCGACAGTGCCAATGCGGCGTTCAATCCCCAGCCGACCGCCAGCACGAATGCCACCAGTAACACGTGGCCCAACGCCAGGGTGACGGCATGGGAGAAATTGGCCGCTGGCAGTGCGGCGCCGAGCACCATCACGAGCAACACTGCGGCGACGGGGCCGCGGCCTTTATCGATCAGCAATTGCGGGAGCGTGCCGTAGCGCGCGCCGATACGGCCCAGCAAGCGCAGCGCCCAGTTGTACAGCAGCAGCGCGATCGCGGCAGACCCCACCAGAACAACGATGCCGGCCAACCAAGGCGGCGCCCAGGCCAGCGCGCTGTCGACCTTCTCCAGGACTACGGTCAGGCCATCGGTCCGCATCGTATTGCTCTCTGTCGCGGTGGATGGGTACAACTGTTGCCGGGCGACCCGGTTTGCTCATTGCGCACAGCCAGCACGGATAACAGACTTGCGCCGAGCCACGGGAAGTTGTTCGCTCCTGCGATTCGCGGAACAACATCGCAGGAGACGGCAGGATGATCACGGAACCTGATGCGGGTCGTTTCATGCATGTCATCACCTCGGTCGCCGCGCTGGAAGCGGTGCTGGGGCGGGCGAACGAACGAGTTGCGCACAAGGTGATAGATGTCGTGGACGTCCATTGCCGTCTCTTCATTGCGCGCTGCCCGTTCCTGCTGGTTGCCTCGTCGGATGCGGCGGGTGCGATCGACATTTCGCCGAAGGGCGATCCTCCCGGCTTCGTGCAGGTGCTGGACGACAAGACACTTGCCATCCCGGAACGGCCTGGCAATCGGCGCGCCGATACCTTCCGCAACGTGCTGCAAAACCCGTGCGTCGGCTTGATTTTCCTGATCCCGGGCAAGCGCGAAACGTTGCGCATCAGCGGACAGGCACAGATCGTACGCGATACCGCCTTGCGTGAGACCATGGCAATCGACGGCAAGCTGCCGGACCTGGCGTTGGTTGTGTCGGTGCAGGAAGCGTTCTTTCACTGCGCCAAGTGCATGATCCGTTCGGATATTTGGCAGCCGGACGCCTGGCCGCCGCTGGACGGGCTGCCCAGCCTGGCCGAGACGGTCATTGCGCACGCAAAGCTGAGCAACAGCGTTGCGGAGATCCAGGGCTTCGTCGATATCGATGAACGCACCCGGCTTTATTGACGGGCGCGAAGGCGATCAGTCCCGACGGCTGGGGCTATCCGCCGAACCTGGTGGTATGACTCTGACAGACCGCGCCTGCTTGTCATTGCGCGTTGATCGCCGGCCTGGTGCCGCCGCGAGAACGACATCCGCTGGGGATTGCTTCGCTTCGCTCGCAATGACATTTGCGGGAGGGCGCGGCCTGCGGGTTGTTAGTCGCGCTCCCCCTCGCGCTCCAATATGGGCCGGACGAAATGCAGCAAATTGCCGCCGGTAAAAAGGTGCCCCGCGACGCCGGCTGCCGCAGCCGCAGCCAGGTCAGTGGGTTGGTCGCCGATCAGCACGCAGCGTGCCGGGTCCAGTTCCCATATCGCGATCAGGTCCAGCAGCATTCCGGGCTCCGGCTTGCGCCAGGGATGGGCCTGGCGATAGGCGTCGACCACGGCGTCCTCATGATAGGGACAGTAACGGGCGTCATCGATCGTGCCGCCGGCGCGGCGCGCCTCGTCCGCCATCCAGTCGAGCAAGTCGCGTACTGCCGCCTCGTCATAATAGCCGCGGGCCACGCCGGATTGGTTCGTCACTACGAACACGTGCCAGCCCGCTTGCGTCGCGAAGCGGATCGTGTCCAGCGCGCCGGGCATCCATTCGAAGCGGTCGCGCGTGCCGACATGGCCGTGGTCGACATTCAGCACGCCGTCACGGTCCAGGAACAAGGCGCGGCGATGCAATAGCGCGGGCAGCTCGGTCTGGGCGCGGGCGAAATCGTCAGGGACGCCGATGTCGCGGAAATAGCCGCCACCGACCGTGCCGCGCAGCGTTCCGGCGGCGGCAAGAAGCGGCATGACATCGGCTTCCAACGAGCCGGATGGCGACAGCGCATCGATGAGCGTACGGCGGAACAGATAGATTCCGGCGTTGATCACACCGGGTGTGCCGGGCGGCGGACGTTCGCGGAACGCGGTTATGCGGTCACCTTGCAATTCTACCACGCCGAAGCGCGAGGCGTCTGACAGCGCGCGCAGCAACATGCGGCCGGTGACAGCGTTATCGTCGGTCGCTGCCGCCGACAGCAGGTTGGCCAGGTTGCAGTCCAGCAGCGAATCGCCGTTGCACAGCAGAAAGCGGTCGGCCAGCCGGTCGCGCGCATGAAAGACCGCGCCACCAGTGCCGGCCCGGAACGGCTCCTCCGCGATCGCTATGCGAGCCGCGCGCGGCAGGCTGGCCTCGATCGCCGCGGCGGCGTGCATCACCTGATCCGACAGATGGCCGGTCAGCAGCAGAAACTCGGTGACGCCGAAGCGGACCAGCTCGCGCAGCAGCCATGCCAGGAACGGCCGGTCACCACACGGCAGCAGCGGCTTCGGCGTGGTGGCGGTCAGGCTGCCCAAGCGTGTGCCGAGTCCGCCGGCCAGCACTGCACATTGTTTGACCGTTACGGCCTGCATGCGTGTCCCCACCCTTTGCCCTGCAGACAATCTCGCCCGACCGCGAGCGCCGGCCTCGGCTTGTCATTACGGGTATTTGGCAGACAGGCAAGCGTGGACCGATGGTCCGAACCAAACGTCATCATCCGCTTGGCGTGGTGACTTTGACAGATCGCGCCTGCTGTCATTGCCAGCGAGGCGAAGCGACCGCGAAATAGATCAGGTGGTTGCCACCAGGCCGCCGATCCGGGGGCACGCGGCGGGCTGCAGGCGCCGGGTAGCAAGGGGCTACCGGCCGTGACAGACTCCGCCGGCCACGACTGCAATCAGTCGCCGCACGAGTCGCCTGCCGCAAGGAACCACTGATGGACGTACGCCCCGCCACCACGGCTGACCTGCCGGAGATCCAATCGATCTACGCTCACCACGTACTGCACGGCACCGGAACGTTCGAGGAAGTCCCGCCCTCGGTCGAGGAGATGACCGAACGCTTCGCCAAGGTGACAGACCGCGGCTGGTCGTGGCTGGTGGCGACCGATGCGACGGGCGTGCTGGGCTACGCCTATTACACGCAGTTCCGTGACCGCACCGCCTATCGCTATTGCGTCGAGGACAGCGTGTATGTGCGCGAGGACGTCCGCGGCCAGGGCGTCGGCAAGGCGCTGGTGCTGAAACTGATCGAGCAAGCGACGGCGGCCGGCCTGCGGCAGATGATTGCGGTGATCGGCGATTCGGAGAATGTCGGCTCGATCGGCGTGCACGCCAGCCTGGGCTTCCGCAACATCGGCACGATGCGTGCGGTCGGGATCAAGTTCGGCCGCTGGCTGGACGTGGTTTCGATGCAGCGCGCGCTCGGCCGTGGCGACGCGGATGTCCCGTGACCAAAACCTCTCCCGCGAAGTGGGAGCGGCCTGGTAAAGCGGGGGCAGCCTGGTGTTGTGATCCTGACAGACCGTGGCCGCTCCACATGTCATTGGGAGCGAAGCGAAGCAATCCCCAATGGGGGATCGCACGTTCTCTCGGCGAAGGTGGTTTTGCTTCGCTCGCAAGAAGGTTCCCGTCATGGCCGGGCTTGACCCGGCCATCTTTCCCAACTGGTCGGACGCGCACAGAACGCGTTCCGCTTGTTAATACGTCGATGGCCGGGTCAAACCTGGCCGCGGCGAAAAACGTGTGGCGCGCTGCACTTTCGTCCAGCCGCGGGTCGGCGCGTCCGGCCGGTGGCAACCCGCGATGACAGCAGTCAAGATCCATCAGAATCACAGCACTCGACCTCTCCCACTCGGCGGGAGACGTTTATTGGCGCTGATGGCCACCTACGGCTTCGTCTCCGGACTGCCGCTGTCTCTCTCCGGATTCACGCTCCGCCTGTGGCTGTCCGACAGCGGCGTCTCCCTGGCGGCGATCGGCATCACGGCCAACATCAGCCTGGCCTACTCCCTGAAATTCCTCTGGGCTCCTTTGCTCGACCAGACCGCGCCCCCCGGCCCGCTGCGCCGCTTCGGCCGCCGCCGCGGTTGGTTGCTCGCCATCCAGCCAGCGCTGGTGGCAGCCGCGGCGCTGCTGGCCCTGTCCCACCCGGCCACCCTGCCGCTCGGATCGCTCGCAGCCGGCGCCCTGGTCGCCTTCCTGTCCGCCAGCCAGGACATCGTGATCGATGCCTGGCGCATCGAGACCTTTCCCGCGCGGCTGCAAGGCGCGGCGATGGCGGCCTATGTCTGGGGCTACCGCGTCGCGCTGCTGATCGCCACCACGGGTGTCATCGCCGCTGCTACGCGGATCGGCTGGCACATGTCGTTGCTCGGCGTCGCCGCGCTGCTGGGCCTTGGCGTTGGTGTCACGCTGCTCGCCCCCGAGCCGCGGACGGAAACAATCCGCGTCGCCTCTGCCTTCGCCGCGCGCATGCGCCATGCCGTGCTGGAACCGCTGACAGAATTCTTCGCGCGCCCCGGCGCATGGGGCATCGTCGCCTTCGTCGCCTTGTTCAAGCTGGGCGAAGCGATCGCCGGGATCATGACCGCGCCGTTCTATCGCGCCCTGGGCTTCGGCCAGAACGCGATCGCCGCGACGGGGCCGTTCTCGCTGGTCGCAACGCTGGCCGGCATTACGCTGGGAGGCTGGCTGGTATCGCGTCTCGGTGTGGGTCGCGCCTTGCTGTGCACCGGTTGGGCGCAGACGCTGGCGATGATCATGTACGTGGTCCTGTCGCGATCCGCGGGCCAGCATGGCGTGCTGTACGGCACGGTTGCCGTGGAAGCCTTCGCGCAGGGCATGGCCGACGCGGCGTTCATCACCTACCTGTCGGGGCTTTGCTCCGTTGCATTCACCGCGACGCACTACGCGCTGCTGTCGTCCCTGGCGGCGCTGACCGTTCACACGCTGGGCGGCTTTTCCGGCGTGCTGGCGGCAGCATTGGGGTGGACGCGGTTCTACGTCGCGTGCTGCTTCGCGGCGCTGCCCGCGATGCTGCTGATGCTATGGCTGCTGCGCCGCTATCCGCCGGCGGAGCAACGTGCCGGTTAAGCCCGGCGAGCATGCACCGTTCTGCCCCGCCCCGCCGCATGTCATAGCGAGGAGCGAAGCGACGAAGCAACCTCGGTCGTGCGGGCCCAAGGACGCCCCGGCAGCGTCGTGATATGCATCGCCCGATAGGCCAAACAAACGCTGATTCGCACAATTTCCGTCCGGTCCGGGATGTTACGTGACCTCACCGTCGCGGGAAGTGCCCGGTGTATCTGTCCCGGATGTTAACGCTGGATTCCGACCGTCTTGAGCGGCTTGCCGTCGCAGCGATCTGTCCGGGCATGCGCGGTCGGTCGAATGAGGGGCATGAGCATGGGAACTCCTGACACGCTTCGCGATACGAGGATTCCTCTCACCCACGGATCTGGGGCGATGCCTGCCGTCGGGTTTGGCACGCTGATCCCGGATCCGCTGGTGACCAGACAAGCGATGAAGATCGCATTGGACGTGGGATTTCGGCATTTCGACTGTGCAGAACGCTACCGCAATGAAGACGCGGTCGGCGATGCGATGCAGGCAGTGTTCAAGGCGGGGGCGATCCGGCGCCAGGACGTCTTCGTCACCACCAAGCTATGGAACACCAACCATCGCCCCGAACGGGTCAAACCCGCCTTCGACGAAAGTCTGCGGCGACTGCAACTCGATTATGTCGATTGCTATCTCACCCACACCCCCTTCGCTTTTCTGCCGGGCGACGATCAGGACCCGAGGGATGAGCAAGGTCAGGTGATCTATGACCGCGGCGTGACGCTGATCGAGACGTGGCAGGCGCTCGAGCGCCTCGTTGACGACGGTCGCTGCAAGGCGATCGGCCTGTCGGATGTCAATTTGGAAAAGCTGCGAGAAGTCGTGGCTGGCGCGCGGATCAAGCCCGCGGTGGTGCAAGTCGAATCCCATCCGTATCTCCCTGAGTGGGAACTCCTGGACTTCTGTCGCGAGCATGGGATTGTCCTGCTGGCGTTTGCAGCATTGGGACACGGCCTGAGTCCGAGAATGCTGGATGACCCGGTGATCACCAGCATTGCGCAGCGTGTCCACAAGACGCCGGCACAGGTTGCTTTGGCCTGGGCCGTGCAACGCGGCACCGCGTTCCTGACCACCTCGACCAAACCCGCCAACATCCAGGCGAACTTCGACATATCCGACCTGCCCGAAGACGCCATGCAGGAGATTCGAGAGCGCATTACGACGAACATCCGTTTCAACACCGTTGTGGAGACCGGCGTGCCCGGATTCATCCCCCGAACCAACGACCAGGAGCGGCAACATGCCTGAGGCTGCGATTCGAGAATCGCTCGACCGCCACTGGGCGGCGGCGGATGCCAACGACTTCGACCGGGAGCATGACATCTACCGGGACGATGCAGTGCTCGAGTACCCGCAATCCGGCGAGCGCATCAGGGGCCGCCACAACATCCAGGCCTCGCGCGCCGCACAGCCGAATGCGAAGCGCTTCACGGTGCGTCGTATTCTTGGCAGGGGCGATCTTTGGATCTCGGAATTCATCCTCACCTATGATGGCCAGCCGACCTGGTCGGTAAGCGTCATGGAGTTCCTGGATGGCAAGGTCGCTCGCGAGACCCAGTATTTCGGCGACCCGTTCGAGCCCGGCCCTTCGCGCGCCCATCTCGTCGAGCGAATCGGATGACCTCGGCACGCCAATAGCGCGCCCGCGCATGCTGGATCGGGCAGAGCTGCCCATCGAAACCGCCGAGCTCGCCCGTTTTCTGCTCGGCAAGATGCTCGTGCGCGTACTGGCTGAAGGCGTGGTGGCCGGCCGCATCGTGGAGACCGAGGCATATGGCATCGGCGACCCCGCCGGTCACGCGTGGCGGGGCATGACCCCCCGCAACCGCGTGCTGTTCCTCGAGCGCGGGCACGCCTACGTCTATCTCGCGTATGGCATCTCCTTCATGTTGAACGTCTCCAGCGAGACCCGCGATGTGGGCGCCGGCGTCCTGATCCGGGCGATCGAGCCAACCCATGGCATCGCGATCATGGCGCGCAATCGCGGCACCGAGCGAGCGCGCGATTTGACGCGCGGCCCGGGCCGGCTGTGTGCAGCGCTCAAGATCGATCGCCGTTTGGACGGGATCGACCTTTGTCAGGCCGGCCCGCTGTGGCTCGGATCCGATGGCCAGGCGCCGTACGACATCGGGCAAAGCATACGCATCGGCATTACCCGCGCGATCGACAGTCCGCTGCGATTTTATCTTCGCGGCAATCGGTTCGTCAGCGGGCCGCTCGCGCTGAACAGATGAGAATTCACAAATGCCCAGAACGACATGGCCCGGCCCGCACCGCCCCAGGTCACTGCGAGGAGCGAGGCGAGGAAGCAAACTCGGTCGCTCGGGTGGACGGACTCCCCGGGCACTCGTCCGAACAAGGTAGCTTCGCCGCTTTGCAGTCCTGGCAAGAAAGTTGCCGTCAAGCCCCGCCATGACGAAAAACGCGTGGCGCGCTGCACTTTCATCCGGTCGCAGGTTGGCCGCGCCGGCCGATGGGCAACTCGCAGTGACATGGGGCGCGTAGCTCAGTTTTGCCACAAATCCCCCCGGCCGAAATCGCCAAAAACGCCCAGCATTCAACAATCGCCGGCACAGCCGGAATGTTAGGTCGTTGCAGTCGATACAAATCCCAACGACCCCGAGGTCTGCGATGCAATCCTACGTCGCACCAGCCGATTCCTCGATGACCTCACGCCTCGCGACCCACGAAGGCCATGCAGTGCAATTCGCCGAGGTCGACGCCAGGGTGACCCGAACACCGGACCTTCCCACAACCATCCGGCACGCCGCAGTACCAAAGATCCCCCTGCGGGAACGCCTACGCCGCCCGCTGCTGACCCTCTTCCCGGTCCTATTGGCTATCGTCGGCGCGGCGTACTATCTGGCCGAGGAGCCGTACGTTTCCACCGACGACGCCTTCGTCTACGCAGCGAAAGAGTCGGTCAACGCCCGCGTAGCCGGCCAAGTGGTCGAAATCGCTGTCCATGACAACCAGCGCGTCAAGCAAGATCAGCTTCTGTTCCGGATCGACCCCGAACCATTCCGGATTGCGGTAGATCAGGCCGATGCACGGCTCGACAGCACGCGTCTCCAGGTCGACGAGCTCAAGGCCACCTATCGCCAGCAATTGGCCGAACTCCAATCGGCGCGCGATACCGTAGAGTTCGACGAGTTGGAATATGCCCGGCAGAAAGCGCTCGTCGCCGACAGTTGGACCCCGCGCGAGGTCTTCGACCGCGCCAACACCGATCTGCGGGTCGCCCGTCAGCACGTCGCATCGGACGCGCAACAGATCGCCAACACGGTGGCCGCATTGGACGGCAATCCGAATATCGCGGTTGACCGCCATCCGATGGTCCGCGCCGCCAAGGCCCAACTCGACCAGGCCCGGCTCAATCTGTCTTACGCAACGGTGGTGGCGCCCGACGACGGCATCGTGACCAGGGTCGACGAACTGCAAGTCGGCGACTACGTCAATCCGGGAGCAGCGGTGTTCTCGATGATGTCCACGCGGCGCATCTGGATCGAGGCGAATTTCCGCGAGACCGGCCTGACCCATATGCGTCCAGGTCAAAAGGCAATCATCCACGTCGATGCTTATCCGGATCACACCTTCAAGGCCCATATCGTCAGCATGAGTCCGGGCACCGGATCGGATTTCGCGGTCCTGCCACCGGAAAACGCGACCGGCAACTGGGTCAAGGTCGTCCAGCGCCTGCCGGTACGCCTCGAGTTCGACAAGCTCGATCCGAACCGGCCGTTATTCGCGGGCCTCAGCGTCACCGTGCGGGTCGACACCGGCTGCCGCCGCACGTGGCGCCATCCGTTCCAGCCAGTGTGCCCGACGGAAGCGGCCAGATGAGCGCCACCGTCACGCCGGCCACCGCAGCCGATGGCGATCGCGTCATCGTTCTCGCCGCACTGATGGCAACCTACATGCAAGCGGTTACCATCTCGCTGCCCAACGCGGCATTGCTCTATATCCAGGGCACGCTGTCGATGTCCGACGACGAGGTCGGCTGGATATTCACCGCGTATCTCGCGGCGAGCTTCGTCACCTTGGCGATGGCCCGTTGGCTCGCGGGCCGCTACGGCCGCAAGGCGGTTTTTCAAACCTCCATCGCCATCTTTGCGCTCGGCCTTGTCCTCGCGACGAACGCGACGACCACGCTGCAATTCATCGCCGCCCGCATCGTCCAGGGCGCCGCAAGCGGCATCATCGGCCCCCTGTCCATTGCCATCCTGCTCGACATCCTGCCGCCCGCGCGCCAGGCCCGCGTGAACCAGGTGGTGGCCGTGACCCTGCTGGTTGGCTTGCTCAGCGGCCCCACCATCGGCGGCTGGCTCAGCGAATATTACCGGTGGCAGTCGCTGTTTTATGTCAACCTGCCGGTGGCAGGCTTCATCTTCCTCGCCATGGCACTCTCGCTTCCGGAAAAGCGCCCGGCGCAGAATCCGCCATTCGATTTCTTCGGCCTGGCAACATTCATGTTCGGCACGATCGGCCTGCAGATGATGCTCGACCGCGGCGAGCGCATGGAATGGTTCGACTCGCCCGAGATCTGGGTAGAGGCGGCTGCCTCGGCGCTGGGCTTCTATCTCTATCTCGTGCACATCCTCACCGCCAAAACCCACTTCCTCAACAAGTCCCTGTTCCGGGACCGTAATTTCGTCATCTCGGGAGTCATGTACTTCGCGTTCGGCTTCGTCCTGCTGCCGACAATCGCCCTGACATCACCGATGCTGGACGAATTGCTCAACTACCCGGCAGACACCACCGGCTACATGGCGATTCCGCGCAGCGTCGCACTGGTGGGGGCGATGATCCTGACAGGACGTGTTCCCGCGCGGATCGACAACAGATTGCTCATCGCCGCCGGCGTGGCCCTGGTGATCTACGGCAACTGGCGAATGCTTGGCTATTCGCCCGAGATGGACTGGCAGTTCGTTGTCGAGGCCGGCATGGTCCAAGGTGTCGGCCTCGGCATCTTGCTGCCGGCGCTCACCAAGGTGGCGTTCAGCACACTCGATCCAGCGTTGCGCCCGGAAGGCACGGTGTTGTTCAATCTGTCGCGCCTCTATGGCAGCACGATTGGCATCGCCGTGGTGCTGACTTTCTTCTACGACAATACCCAGGCGATGCATGGCGCGCTGGCAAAGGACCTGACGCCCTACCGCGCAGCCGCCCATGTTACGGGCTCGATGGCCCAGCCCGGGCTTGCGATGCTCAACGACATGATCACCGGCCAGGCGGCCTTGATCGGGGTCATCGATCAATTCAAGGTCATGATCATCCCCATGTTGATCGTTAGCCCGCTTGTATTGTTCCTTCGCAAGCCGCAATCGGCGTGATATGCAACCGGACGATACTGGGCAACGCGAGCGATCTTACAAGGCGCCATAAGGCGCGTGATCGGCCGGCGTGACAATCGTTCCGTGCAGGAACGACAGGATACATGGCGGTTATCGATCGCCGAAACGAGCTTGCCCCCGGCTTCATATGAAACCAGGTCACGAGGATTGCTTCGTTGGACAATTGGATATGGGGGCTGTCGCTTATCGCGCTGACAATCGCAGTCCACGCGGCGAGCGTAACGTTCATGGTTTTCATGCTGCACAGCCTTCGGCTTCGACTGGAAAGCGAGGATTGCAGCTTGCCACGCGTGTTCGTGGTCGTTATCAGCACTATCACGACGACGGGACTGCTGCTCGCGGCGTTGCATATGATCGAGGCCGCGCTCTGGGCGGCAGCCTATTTGTGGCTTGGTGCGCTCGGGACGCCGGAAGCCGCGATCCTATACTCTGTCGATTCGATTACCACGCGAGGTGCCTCGGGGCTTATGCCGCAGCCGCACTGGAAGATGATGGGTGCTCTGGAGGGAGTCGACGGTGCGATGCTTTTCGGTATCAGCACGGCGTTCATCTTCACGGCCATGCAGTTCTATTATCAACACCTCGTCTTCCGCGCGCCGTCGCTCGCTTCTACCAACATAGAATAAATCATATTACCGATCCGCACCCCACATATGCTTGCGTAACGCCGATGCTGGTGCAGGTACGGGCCGCGTCGGCTTCAGAGATTTGCCGGCGACAGCGGCGGAATGCCACGGATCAGATCCGCCGCGCGTTCCGCCAGCATCATGATGATGGCGTTGATGTGCGCCGAGGGCATGTTCGGCAATACCGAGCCATCGACCACCCGCAACGCTTCGACACCGCGCACCGTCAGGTCGGGATTCAACACGGCCTCGGGCCCCGAGCCCATCGCGCACGTGCCCAGCGGATGATTGACCGTAACGGCTGTCGCGCGGATCCATGCCTCGATCTCGGCCTCGCTGTCCCGGCCCGGTTCGGGCGACACCTGCGCGCCGCGGAACGGGTCCAAAACCGGCTGCATGGCGATATTCTGCGCCGTGCGCACCCCGTCGCGCAGCGCCGCGAGATCGGCGGGATCGGAGAAAAAATTGAACCGGATGCGAACCGGTGCCAGCGGGTCCGCGGACCTCAGCGACACTGCGCCGGCGCTTTTCGGATGCAGCAGCACGGGGCGAATCCCGGTGAGTTCCGCTGGCGGCCTTTGCAAGCCGGGAATCCAGGTACGGGCATCCTGCGGCCGTGTGGCACCCAACAGGAACTCGAGATCGGGCGCCTCAAGTTCGGGTCGCGTGCGGACGAACGCGGCGCCTCCCAGAGGCATCGTCGCAGCGGGGCCATCACGCAACACCAACGCGCGTGCCATTGCCAGCGCGGCCCGGTCGATGCGCAGCGTGCGATGGAACGGCCCGGTGCCGCGCCGGCGCCAGGCCAGCATGACGGCCAGATGATCGCGCAGGTTCTCGCCCACCGGCAGATCGACCAGCGGGGCGATGCCGATCTCGCGCAAGTGCGCGGCCGGTCCGATGCCCGACAGCATCAGCAATTGCGGTGAATTGAACACGCCGCCGCACAGGATCACCTCACGCGACGCTGCCGCTTCGTAGGTCTGGCCGTCGGCAACATAGCGCACGCCGACGGCGCGCGTGCCGCGCATCGTCACGCCCAGCACATGCGCGCCGGTTCGAACGGTGATCGAGTGCCGCGCCATCACCGGGCGCAAATACGCATTGGCGGCCGACGCTCGGCGCCCATCGCGAATGGTGAACTGTGCTTTACCGAATCCTTCGGGCACGCCGCCGTTCATGTCCTCGGTCGCCGGCCAGCCGGCGAGCCGGCCGGCCTCGCGCCATGCCTCGGCGGCAGGATCGCGTAGCCGGGTCCATTGCGTGCCGAGCGGACCCGCGCCGCCGCGCCACGGTGTCTCGCCGTCCTCCCAGGTTTCGCTGCGTTTGAAATACGGCAACACGTCGGCATATGACCATCCGGTTGCGCCTTCGCGCGCCCAGCGGTCGAAATCGCCGCGGTGGCCGCGCGTGTACAGCATCACGTTCACCGACGACGACCCGCCCAGCACCTTGCCACGGACCACGTCCAGCCGGCGGTTCTGCAGGCTGGGTTCGGGCTCGCTTTGATAGTGCCAGTCGAACAAGCGATGCTGCTGCAGCTTGCCCAGGCCGATCGGGATTTGAATATAGGGATGCCGGTCCTGGCCGCCGGCTTCCAGCAAAAGAACAGTGGCGCCCGAATCTTCGGTCAGCCGGTTCGCCAGCACGCAGCCGGCCGAGCCGGCGCCGACGATGATGTAGTCGTAGCCGGCGGCCTGGATCATGGCCGGGCCGTGTCATCCCAGCGGGCGACGCACGACGCGCGGTCTGCCTTCACGTCGCGCCATTGGTCGCTGTCGCCGGCCATCGGTTCGTCCCCCCATTGGGCTGTTTCCATAACACGGGTCCGCGTCTGGCGGCATGAGCATCCCGCGCCAACCGCGCGCAATTTCCGCCCCTGCTGCGCGGCCGAACCGCGGCGGCGCTTCGCGTCCGAAAAGCGGCACAGGGCGAAATCAGCTCATCGCGTGGAAACACATCAAGCGCGCAGTGTCTCCATGTCTGCATACAGAATGTCTTGCATTCGAGTTACCGGAAGCCGCGCGGCGCTTGTCGGGAATATTCCACGCCATGAACAACGGTATCTGATTGCGAGACATCTGCAGACAGCCGGTACGCCCGCAGAGGTGGCGGTGCCTGGGCGAATTGCTTGTCCGGCAACGCGTTGCCGTCTCGCCTCGCGCTGGCACGCACCGGCATCGCCGCTGACCCAGAACCGTCATCAAAACGCGGTTGAGTGCATTGTCGATACTGTATAGTCACGCCGAACTAACGTTCCGGGGGACCCATGTCGAGAAGAATCCACGCGGCATCGCTTGCCGCGCCATTGGCGTGCCTGTCGCTTGCCGCGATCGCGCTTGCTGCCCGCCCGGCCGCAGCCGCCCCCATCACCAGCTTCACCGGCGGCGACCTGGTCATCAGCACCGTCTCCTGCCAGGTCGGCGCGAGTGCCTGCGATTCGACCAGCGGCGCGAACAGTGGCGGCCTCGATACCGCCTCGCCGATCACGCTGGACGAGTTCGGCCTGGGCACCGGCGGCACCTCCGCCACCATGGCCGGCACTCTCACTCTGCCGCAGGCGGCCTCTGGCTCGAACTGGGCGATTTCCGGTGAATACGGCTCCGCTTCCGAGGGCTTCCTGCAGCAGTCCGCCAACGGCCAGTACCTCACCATCATGGGCTATGGCGTGAACGCTACGACGTTCAACACCGCGCCGACATCCACCTATGGCACTGCCGCGCTCGGGCAGACCACCAGCCTCACCGGCAGCACCTACACCACTGTCCCTCGGGTGGTTGCCTTGATCGGTACGAATGGCAGCGTCGATACCAGCACCGCGCTCACCGGTGTGTTCAACATGAACAATCCGCGTAGCGTCGCGACGGTGAACGGCACGTCGTTCTATGTCTCCGGCCAGGGCGTCACCGGCGACGGCACGGGAGGCGTGTTCTACGCCACCAAGGGCGCGACCACGGCCACGCCGATCAACGCCAACACCACGACGCCGAGCGGCTCCAACAACGGAACCCAGGATCCTGCGCTTGCCACCGAGACCCGCGCCGTGGAGATCGTCAACAACGGCCAAGGCGACACGCTATATGTCTCGCGCGACTATGCCGCCAAGGGATCCCCCAACGACTCCACCGACATTCGCACGCTGACCAACGCAACGGGTGGGCTGCCGACATCCTCGTCAGGCCTGGTGGCGAACCGCATTCTGCCGAGCGTGCCTAGCGTCACCGGCGACAACACCGGGTCCATCGACCTCACGGCGGGCCTGGCGAACGGCATCAACAACGCCCGCATCGGCAGCTTCGTCTATCTCAGCCCGGAGCAATTCTTCTTCGCCAACCCGACCACGCTCTACATCGCCGATAGCGGCCAACCGAAGAACGGCAACGCCAACAAGGCGGCACTCGGTGAAGGCGGGCTGCAGAAATGGACCCTCGACACGTCAACCGGCGACTGGACGCTGGACTACGACCTGGTCACCGGGCTGGATCTGGTGAACAATGCCAATGCCGATTCCAACACGCCGACCGCGGCTGGCGTGACCGGATTGTTTGGCCTGACCGGTGAGGTGGTCGGCAACCAGGTCGAATTGTTCGCCACCAGCTATGGCCTGAACGAGCTTTCGCCGAGCTTCCTGTACGAGATCACCGACACCCTCTCCGACACCACGATCGGTGAAGCCGCGGGCGAAGACTTCACCACGCTGTATTCGGCGCCGGCCGGCACCTCGATCCGTGGCGTGGCCTTCGCACCTGTTCCCGAGCCGGCGTCGTGGGCCTTGCTTATCGCGGGTGTGGCGGGCTTGGGCGTGCTGCGGCGGCATCACCGCCTTGCCGCGTAACGGCAGGCTGAAACGCGCAGTCCGGACGGTGCACGGCGGGCGCCGTCCGGTCGCGTCTCAGGTGGCCGCGGCGCACAGCGTCCGGGCATGCCAGCGCAGGTGGTCTTCCACGAACGTGGCGATGAAGAAATAAGAATGGTCGTATCCCTCCTGCCGCCGCAGCGTCAGCGGGATGCCCGCTTTGGCGCAGGCACTTTCCAATAGCTCTGGCTTGAGTTGCGTCGCCAGGAAGCCGTCCGCTGTGCCCTGGTCCACCAGAAGCCCCGGCAGCCGCGCTCCATCGTCGATCAGCGCGCAGGCGTCATGACCGCGCCACGCCGCCCGGTCCGGCCCAAGATAGCCGCCCAGCGCCTTTTCTCCCCAGGGACAGTTCATCGGCGAAGCGATCGGCGCAAACGCCGACACCGAAACAAAATGCCCCTGGTGCCGCAGCGACAGCGTCAACGCCCCGTGCCCGCCCATCGAGTGTCCCATGATCCCTTGCCGCTTCATGTCGGCCGGTAACGTGCGCGCCACGACGGCCGGCAATTCCTGCATGATGTAGCTTTCCATCCGGTAGTGCCGTGCCCAGGGCTCCTGCATGGCGTCGAGGTAGAAGCCCGCGCCCAGGCCGAAATCGTAAGCGCCTTGCGGATCATCCGGCACGCCGTCGCCTCGCGGCGAGGTATCGGGCGCGATCAAGATCAGCCCCAGTTCGGCGGCCACGCGCTGCGCCCCCGCCTTCACCGTGAAATTCTCCTCGGTGCAGGTCAGTCCGGCGAGGAACCACACCACCGGTCGCGGGCCCGAGGCGGCCTGCGGCGGAACGAAAGCGGCGAAGCGCATCTCGGTCTGCGTTGCCTCGGAGGGGTGCTTGAAGACGTATTGCGTGCCGCCAAAGCAGCGTGCCGCCGAGACGGTTTCCGATGCCGCATTCGCCATAACGTTCTCCATCAGCCGATCGCGCCAAGCGTATACGGCGTGGCGCCTGGCCGGTAGCCCGGCGGTGGCGAGACGCTTTGGTTCCGGCGTATGGATGATCCGGAGCCATGAACGCCGAAGCGGGTGGAAAAGTCGGTCATTGCGGCGATACCGATTCCGGCCGGGCCCTGGAATGTGACGTACCGCCCCGATGGTTCGTGCCGAGCGCAGCCTCTTGTCCTAGACTAGCGTCGCTTCCCGGAATCGTGTGAGCAAGCATGACTGTCATGCGGTTGTCATCGAACGATCCGGCCAGGCGGCAAGGGGTGGCAAGGCGATGGAATTTGACCGGCGTTTCACGTTCCTGCTTTGCGCCCCCGGCTTCGGCGCCGACGACCTGGAAGGCCTGCGCCTCCAGCGGATCATCGCCGCCATCGAAGATGACGGGTTCGAGGTCGTCAAGGCGCGGCGTGTCGAAGATGCCGAACTCGCCGTCCAGACCGATGCCGCGATCGGCTGCATGGTGGTGGACTGGGGCAAGCGCGGGCTCGAGGGAAAGACTGCGGCGCTGATCAACTTGATGCGCCGCCGCGGCCTGGAGATGCCGATCGTCATCCTCGTCCGCCGCAAGCGTCTCGAAGACATCCCGGTGGAAGTGCTCGATTTCATCGACGGCTACATCTTCCTCTCCGAGGAGACGCCGGAGTTCATCGCGCGCAACCTGATCAGCCGCCTCAAGCAATACGCGGGAACATTG
This sequence comes from Acetobacteraceae bacterium, assembly GCA_035523995.1. Taxonomy (GTDB): domain Bacteria; phylum Pseudomonadota; class Alphaproteobacteria; order Acetobacterales; family Acetobacteraceae; genus JASHVB01. Next base: position 108,380 of record DATKPQ010000013.1, read on the forward strand.
AAAACGCCATTCTTCGGCGCCCTGGTGGACTACGCCGAGCAAGGCAACCAGCTCTGGACCTGCCCCGGGCATAACGGTGGCATCTTCTATAATCGCAGCCCGATCGGGCGCATCTTCGTAGAGCACCTTGGCGAGGCGGTGTTCCGCGACGACCTCGACAATTCGGTACTCGAACTCGGCGACCTTCTCACGCATGAAGGTCCGGCGCTCAAGGCCCAGAAGGAAGCCGCGGCGATCTTCGGCGCGGAGAAAACCTATTTCGTGCTCAACGGGACGTCGTCGTCCAACAAGGTCGTCCTGGGCGCGCTGGTGGCGGAGGGCGATCTCGTCTTGTTCGACCGCAACAATCACAAGGCCGCCCACCATGGCGCGCTGCTGATCAGCGGCGGCATTCCCATCTACCTGGAGACGGACCGCAACTGCTACGGATTGATCGGCCCGATCTACGCCGAGGCGCTGGAAGAGGAAGCGATCCGCGAAAAGATCCGCCTGAACCCGCACGTGACCGATCCGCAAGCGTGGCGAAAGCCTCGCCCCTTCCGTGTCGCCGTCATAGAGCAATGCACCTATGACGGAACGATCTACAGTGCGGACATGATCCTCGCCCGCATCGGTCACCTCTGCGACTACGTGCTTTTCGACGAAGCCTGGGCTGGCTTCATGAAATTCCACCCGCTCTACGCCGGCCGTTTCGCCATGGGACTGAAAGACCTGGGAGAAAATTCGCCCGGCATCATCGCAACGCAATCGACCCATAAGCAGCTCGCAAGTTTTTCCCAGGCCTCGCAGATCCATGTCAGGGACAGGCACATCAAGGGCCAGCGCCGCAGGGTGGAGCATCGCCGCTTCAACGAGAGTTTCCTCCAGCACGCCTCCACATCGCCGTTCTATCCCTTGTTCGCATCGCTCGACGTCGGCGCGCAGATGATGAAAGGCCGCTCGGGCATGATTCTGTGGGACGACACGGTCCGCCTCGGTATCGAGGTACGCAAGAAGCTGCGCGCAATCCGTCACGAATACGAACAAAAGGAAGCCGACCCGGCGCGGCGCTGGTTCTTCGAACCGTTCATTCCCGATCTCGTCACCGTACCGGGAGCAGAGCATGGCGATTCCATGCGCGAGGTGCCCTGGGAGAGCCTGACCACCGACGAACTCGCGAGCGATGCCCAGTTTTGGGCGTTCGAGCCGGGGGCTGCCTGGCACGGTTTCGGCCATGTGACGGAAGGCTTCGCCATGACCGATCCCAACAAACTGATGATCCTGACGCCGGGCTTCGATCGCCGAACCGGTGCCTATACGGAGCATGGCATCCCCGCGCCCGTCGTGGCGCAATATCTCCGCGAAAACCGCGTCGTTGCCGAGAAAAACGACCTCAACTCGCTGTTGTTTCTGCTGACACCCGGCGTCGAGTCCAGCAAGGCCGGCACATTGCTCAGCGCGTTCGCCGCATTCAAGCGTTTGCACGACGACAATGCGCCACTCGAGGACGTCATGCCGAGATTCGTCGCGCGCTGGTCCACGCGGTACCAGGGCAGGCGTCTGCGCGACCTGTGCGCCCAGATGCACGCGTTCTATCGCGACGCCAATGTCAGCATGCTCCAGCGCCAGCAGTTCCAGCCCGCGCACCTGCCGGAGATGGCGGTGCCGCCGCATGAAGCCGCGCGCAGCCTGACGCGCAACAATGTCGACTACCTGCCGATCAGCGAAATCGCGGGCCGCGTTGCGACCACGTTGTTCGTTGTCTACCCACCCGGCATTGCGACGATCGTCCCCGGCGAGCGCCTCGGTACACACGCCACGCCCATGCTGGACTATCTCAGGATGTTCGAGCAAAGCGCCAACCTGTTTCCCGGTTTCGAAGCCGAAGTGCAAGGCCTCTACCGCGAGGTCGAGCCGGACGGGTCGATCCGCTTCTACACCTATGTGATGCAGGAATAACCGCACCGGGATGGCTGTCGTGGATCAGGACGTTGCATCACCCGGGTCGCCGATCATCGTGCGTTCATCGAACGACGACGACGTGCCGGCTATGCTCGAGATCTACCGTCACCATATCGCGCAAGGCGTCGGCAACATCGGCAGATTCGAGCAAGCGCCGTTCGCAGCCGATGATTTGAAGGCGCGCCGCAAGAACATGCACAAGCACAAGCTGCCGCATCTCGTCGCGACAATCGACGATGCCGTGGCCGGTTACGCCTACGCCGTATTGTTCCGCAAGCGCCCAGCCTACCGATTCACGGCCAAGCATTCGATCTACGTCCACCCTGACCGGCTCCACATGGGAGTCGGACGCACGCTGCTGCAAGCCTTGATCGAGGCCTGCGCTGCCGCCGGCTTTCGCCAGATGATCGGGTATATCGACAGTGCCAATCTCGCTTCGTTGCGGCTGCATGAGGCCTGCGGCTTTCGCCAGGTCGGTTATCTGCGCGCGGTGGCGTTTCGGTTCGGCGAATGGACCGATACCGTGCTGGTTCAGCGGGCGATCGGCCCCGAGATATGAGTCGCCCGGGCCGAACGGGCGCTTTTCGGGGATGCGGGGCGGATGCAGACGTTCCATTTGCGCGACGGCCGGGATTCCTCGAAGCAGAGTCGGGGTCAGGATGCCGTGATTACTTTCTCCAGCACCAGGAAATTCAGATCGGCACGCAACGGCACGCCGACGCTGTCGTCGCCGTAAGGAAAAGGCTCGATCTCGCCAGTCGGCCGATAACCTTGCCGCTGATACCAATCGACCAGGGCGCGCCGGATCTGAATGACGGTCATGCGGGCCCGCGTGGCGCCGCGGGCACGCACGTAAGTCTCCGCCGCGGCTACCACCTTTTTCCCCAACCCCTGCGCCTGGCGCTTCGGATCGATCGCGATCATCGAGAAATACCAGGTCGCGGCATCCAGCGCTTCGACGCAGATGCAGCCGATCACTGATCTTGCATCGCCGTTACGCGCGACCAGGACCGTCGCGGTACCGGTCGCAATCAATTGCTCGATGGCGGCGGTATCCGAACGCGGACCAGAGAGGATGCCGATCTCCGAGGTCCAGCCAGCCGCCGAATCCTCACCGCGATAGGCCGTGTTGACGACCCGCGAAACCTCGCCGGCATCCTGCAACGTCGCAGCTTCAAGAAATACCTCGTGCATCGACATCATCATCCGGGCAAATCGCAAATGCGATTATAGCTCGGATCGTCCAGGCTCTTCCATAGCCAGAGGAATTCGAAACAGGCGGCCGGTCTCTTGCAGTGCCTCCACGGTCCATGCGCCGCCGACGCCGTCGATGATCCAATGCAGGATCGCCCACAGGTCGCGATCGACCACTGCTTCATCGAGCGGTTCCAACGCCGGGACGATGGCATGGATTTCGACACCGGACGGGAACGCTTCGCCGCTGCGACCGATGAATACCAGGGCGTAGCTGCCACCGGAGGCCACCCGCAGGAAGCCCGGCCGGGCCAGGCCAATACGGTCCAGGTCGAAGGCGCGGACGAAGAAGTCGCGGAATTCTGCATAGTGGCCGAGCCGATCCTCGGCCAGGACGAACGCCAGCCGCTTTCCGTCCAAGGATGGCGGCGCGATCATGGTGACACCGGTCATGGCACGCGCCGCAGGAAATCGACGATATGGGCGGCGATCTCGGGACCGGAATCTTCCTGGAGAAAATGGCGGCCGGTGACCAGATGCGGGCCTTCGGCCTGCGGCAGCAAATGTTTGAAACGGGTGGCGAAGATGGCGGGATTGAACACGTCATCCTCACGGCCCCAAACCAGCAGCGCCGGCAGCGTGCATGCGCGCAATTCGCGTTCCAGCCACGCGAAGCGGTCCAGCGCGCGGGCCGTATCATCCAGCGGAATCCAGCGCGGCCAGACCCAGGTGAGCAAGCGTGTGGCCGGATCCGACAACACCGATTCGTAGGCCGCCATCGCGCGCTCCGCGAAACGTGCGCGGTCCACCACTGACAAATAGACCCCGCGCCCCGCCAAGGCGTTATGCCGGCCCAGCAGATACGGACCGACCAGCGGCGCATGCATCATGCGCCAAGGGAAAATGCGGGTGTGGAATTCGGCGGGCGGCAGCGGCCAGCTCCAGGTGCTCATCAACACCAGCGCGCGCATACCGCCGGGGTTGCCAAGGGCGAAGCCGAGACCGGTGGGGCCGCCCCAGTCATGACTGACCAGCGTGATGCGGTCCAGGTTCAATCCGCGCAGCAGGGCTGCCAGGTTGGCGATATGGCCATCGAGCGAATGATAGTGCTCGCGCGTGGGCTTCTCTGACAGGCCGAAGCCGATCATGTCAGGAATGATGACGCGATGGCCGGCCTGGGTCAGCGGCGCCACGAAATCGCGATACAGGAAGCCCCAGGTTGGGTTGCCATGGAGCAATACCACCGGATCGCCTGCGCCTTCGTCGACATAGTGCATGCGCCAGCCGTTCACACGGGCAAACCGCGGCGCGAACGGCCATTGTTGGTGAATGCCATCCGGCAGCGTGACGGTCTGCATGTGAGGCCTACAGCACCGCTTCGGCCACGACACGCATCGCCTCGACATTGGCTCCCTTCAGAATCATGGTGCCGAGATCGCCGCGCTTCGCCACCTCCTGCCAGGCGGCGAGACGGTGCCTGATGCGTTCCGCCGGGCCGCAGAGGGAGATCTCGTCGACCAGCTTGTCAGGGACGGCCGCGGCCGCCTCGGTCTTCTTGCCGTCCAGATAGAGATCCTGGATTGTCTTCGCGGCGCCGTCATAACCCAGCTTGATGGCGACGTCGTTGTAGTAGTTCTTCGTGCGCGCCCCCATGCCGCCGATATACAACGCCAGTTCCGGCCGCACCGCGTCGCGGCATGCCGCCACATCGGGGCCGAGCTTCACCCGCACATAGGGCGCGACATCAAATTTTTCCAAGCTCGCGGGGCGGCCGGCCTTTTTCATGCCTTCCAGGATCGGCGCCGAGACGATCGCCGGTTGCTCTGGCGAATAGAAGATCGGCAGTACGCCGTCGGCGCATTCGCCTGATGTGCGCAAGCCTGCGGGGGTGATCGACGCCAGGTAGAACGGCAGCGACGGATCGCCATGCGTGATGCTGCGCAGTGGCTTGCCCAGGCCGGTAGCATCGGCGCCGGCATAGGGGATGTCGTATTCCTCGCCATGGAATTCCAGCGGCGCCTTGCGTTCCAGGATCTGCCGTATGATGGCGATGTATTCCTTGGTGCGCGTCATCGGCTTGCCGAAGCGCACGCCGTGCCAGCCTTCCACCACCTGCGGCCCGGACACGCCGAGACCGCACAGGAACCGCCCTCCGGAGAGATGCTGCAGCGACATCGCCGTCATTGCGGCGCAGGCGGGCGTGCGCGCGGGAATCTGCATGATGCCGGTGCCGACCTTGATGCGGCTGGTGCGCGCCAGCACCCAGGTCGCGGGGGTGACCGCATCGGTGCCGTAGGCCTCGCCGGTCCAGACTTCCGAGAAGCCGAGGCGTTCGGCTTCCAGGACCCGGTCGAGGTCCAGCTTCGGGGCGGGACCCGACATGTCCACCGTGATGCCCAGGCGCATGGTTTTCTCCCTTCTGTCGTTGCCAGGCCCGGGGGGCCGGCGCAATTCCGTGCCTGCAGATCAGATGCTCATCGTGAGCGAGATTGCGTCGCCGCTGCGTTCCTCGCAATGACGCGGAATGTGCCAAACCGCACGGCGACGGATCACAGCGACGGATTTGCTTGCCCGCCCACCTTCCCACTCGCGGAATTAATCAAGGATTCATCTCTCGCACGGTAAAGGGATGCTCGACGGTTCGTGTATCCCACCAGGCACGGCGGCAACGGGTGGGGTTCGGGCGCGTGGTGGACTTATTCAAAAATTCAACGGTATAGTCATGGCCGCGATGGCGCTCGATACGCATGCGTTCGTAAAGACCCTGACCGCAGCCGGAATGCCGGAAGCGCAAGCCGAGGCTGTGACCTCGATCGTCCGCCAGTCGCACGAAAAGTGGCTTGAGACGCTGGTGGCAAAGGATGATCTCAAGTTTGGTCTCGGCGAAGCCGAAGGCAGGGTGAAGCTCGCGCTCGCCGATTCGGCAAACAGGTTGCAGCTCGCGCTCGCTGATTCCGAAAACAGGCTGCAGCTCGCGCTGGCCGAGACCAAGGCCGACATCATGAAATGGATGATCGGCACCGTCGGAGGTGCCGTTATCATCAACGCAATGACCATCATTGGCGCCATGCTGGCGCTGACGAAAATGGGTGGACATTAGCGCAGCAACAGGTTTCATCAGCCGGGGGTTGCACGCTCACCCCGCTTCACGTCATAGACACCGTTCCACTTACCCCGCACAGGAGGAGCCTCGACCCATGCCCGCCATCACCCTGCCCGACGGTTCCGTGCGCCGCTTCGACGCGCCGGTGACGGGCACGACGGTGGCCGAGGCGATCGGTCCCGGCCTCGCCCGCGTCGCGCTCGCCATGAAGCTGGATGGCAAGGTCGTCGATCTCGCCACCCCGATCGACCATGACGCCAAGCTGGTGTTCATCACCCGCCGCGATCCCGACGCGCTGGACCTGATCCGTCACGACGCCGCGCATGTGCTGGCAGAAGCGGTGCAGGCGCTCTACCCCGGCACCCAGGTCACCATCGGTCCGGCGATCGAGAACGGCTTCTATTACGATTTCGCCCGCAACGAGCCGTTCACCCCGGAGGACTTCCCCGCCATCGAAGCCAAGATGAAGGAGATCGTCGCCCGCGGCGCGCCCTTCGTCCGCTCGGTGATGGACCGCGAGGACGCCATCCGCTTCTTCAACGGCAAGGGTGAGGAGTACAAGGCCGAACTGATCCGGGACCTGCCGCGCGACGAGACGATCAGCCTCTATACCCAGGGGGACTGGGTGGATCTGTGCCGCGGCCCGCACATGCGCTCCACTGCCGATATCGGCACAGCGTTCAAGCTGATGAAGACCGCGGGGGCGTATTGGCGGGGCGACCACCGCAACGCCATGCTGTCGCGCATCTACGGCACGGCGTGGCGCGACCAGAAAGAGCTTGACGCCTATCTGCACCAGCTCGAGGAAGCCGAACGCCGCGACCACCGCCGCATCGGCAAGGAGATGGACCTTTTCCACCTCCAGGAAGAAGCCGTCGGCAGCATCTTCTGGCACCCCAACGGCTGGAAACTTTTCCGCACCGCCGAAGCGTACATGCGCCGCCGCCTGGACAACGCCGGCTACCTGGAAGTGAAGACCCCGCAGCTTCTGGACCGCGTGTTCTGGGAGAAATCCGGCCACTGGGAAGCCTATCGCCAGCACATGTTCATCGCCGAAGTGGCGGACGAAGATAAAGTGCTCGCGGTCAAGCCGATGAACTGCCCCTGCCACGTGCAGATCTTCCGCCAGGGCATCCGCAGCTATCGCGAATTGCCGATGCGGATCGCGGAATTCGGCTCCTGTCACCGCTATGAACCATCCGGCGCGCTGCACGGCATCATGCGGGTGCGCGCCTTTACCCAGGACGATGCGCATATCTTCTGCACGGATGATCAGATCGCACCCGAAACTGTTCGTTTTGTCGAATTGCTCGGCTCGATCTACCGCGACTTCGGTTATCCGGAGTTCCGGGTAAAATTCTCGGACCGGCCGACGCCGCGCATCGGCTCGGACGCGATGTGGGACAAGGCGGAAGCGGCGTTGAAAGAGGCCTGCGCTATTGCCGGCGTGGAATACACGCTGAACCCGGGCGAAGGTGCGTTTTATGGTCCCAAGCTGGAGTTCGTCCTGCGCGACGCAATCGGCCGTGACTGGCAGTGCGGCACGTTGCAGGTGGACTATTTCCTGCCGGAACGGCTGGGCGCCGAATACGTTGCCGAGGACGGCAGCCGCCGTGTTCCCGTGATGTTGCACCGGGCCATCCTGGGCAGCTTCGAACGATTCCTGGGCGTCACGATCGAGCATTATGCGGGCCGCTTCCCGCTATGGCTGGCGCCGGTTCCCGTGGTTGTGGCAACGATCGTCTCCGACGCGGACGACTATGCGCGGGAGGTGGCGGCGGCGTTCAACCGGGCCGGCCTGGCGGCCCAGCTCGACCTCAGCAACCAGAAGATCAACGCCAAGGTGCGCGACCACAGCCTGACGCATGTCCCGGTGCTGGCGGTTGTCGGCCGCAAGGAGGCGGAGAACCGCACGGTTGCCCTGCGCCGGCTGGGCGGGGCGGCGCAGGAGGTTTTGCCGCTCGCCGAGGCGATTTCGCGGCTTGCAGCAGAGGCGACCCCACCCGATCTTAAGGAAGTCGCAACCTCTGTTGGGACAGCTTGATCCCGGGTGGAATGATCGGCCACACTGGCGGCCGGTCGGGCCGCCCGCCCGACGATAACCGAAACAGCAACAGGAGAGACCCCATAGCCCGACCCCCCATGCCCGCGCCAGCGCCCCGCGGCGGGCCCCGCGTCAATGAGGAGATTCGTTCCCCCCAGGTGCGTCTGATCGACGACAAAGGCGAAATGGCCGGCGTGATGAGTGCGCGTGAAGCGCAGCAGCGCGCCTATGCCGTGGGTCTCGATCTCCTTGAGATCAGCCCGAACGCCGAACCCCCCGTGGTCAAGATCCTCGACTACGGCAAATATAAATATGAACAACAGAAGAAGCGAAACGAAGCCAGGAAGAAGCAGAAGGTCATCGAGATCAAGGAGATCAAGGTCCGCCCGAACATCGATGAGAACGACTATCAGGTGAAGATGCGCGCCATGAAGTCGTTCATCGAGGAGGGGGACAAGGTCAAGGTGACGCTGCGTTTCCGCGGCCGCGAGATGGCCCACCAGGACCTTGGCGTGAAGGTGCTGGAGCGGATCCGCTCCGAGATGGACCCGATGTCCAAGGTGGAGCAAATGCCGCGGATGGAAAACCGGCAGATGGTGATGGTGCTGTCGCCGCGGTAAGGCGGCGACGTACGGCGCAAACCGAGGGCGTGTTGTGGCCGGGCGCGGCTCGGCCAGGCACGTCGACATTGTTCGCCGCGGTGCGGCCTGATCCGGTTGTTACGGTTCGATGCGCGTTGCCCGTGCAAGGCGCATCAGCGGTTCTCCCATCCGAATTTGGCTGCCCTCGCGCAGGTCCTCGTGCAACGCAAAGTCTTGCGGCGCGAACATGATGATGGTGGAGCCATGTTCGAACCACCCCATCGCCTCGCCTTTATGAAAAGCGGCATCGCAGGGGATCGTGCGCGGACCGCCGCGGCGTAAGCCGTGGCGTGTGTCCAGGAAGTTCAGGCGAATGCTCGCCACCAGGATGGCGGCGACCGGAACCAGCGTCACCTGATGGTCCGTGGCGGACAGCGTGGTGCGGATCACCGCGCGTTCGTTTCGGCAGAACAGATTTTCGATGCGCTTCAATGCGATCGGGTTCACGTTCCAGGTGTCGCCGGAGATGTAGGTGACAGAGTCCACGCGGCAATCGTGCGGGGCGTGGAAATGGTGGTACATTGCCGATGTCAGTCGCAGCGTCGTGTAGCAGCCATTGTCGTGGCGGGCCGCGTCAGCGTCATTGCCGAGCAAGTCGCGCAGGCGGTAGGGAAATCCCTTGATCTGCAGGACCTGGCCGGCGTTCACGCGGCCTGAGGCGCCGACAATGGCGTCGCAGGGACTGACCAGGACGTTGGGATCAGTGTTGATGGGGCGGGCACCATCCTTCAATTGTCGGATGAAGCAGTCGTGCAGGCTGCGAAAGCGCGTCGTGCGCGCCTCGGTGAGGTCCAGGTCCGAGAACAGGTGCCAGGTGCCGATGGAGAGATCGCGCACGAGCGGGTTCTCGATGCGGCTGAACCAGCCAATGAAGCGGGTCGCCAGGCGGCGTGGGATGCGGTTGGTGAAGAGGAAGTTCAGATCCTCCTGCTGTGCGAGCCGCGCGATGGTGGTGCGGAGCGCAGTCATCGGCGCGTTGCACCGCAATCGCCGGCGCGGGCCGTTACGGTGCCAATGCGGGACGTGATTGCGGCGGATCGTGCTGGATGGGCGTCGCACGGACTGTCCGAGCGCCATTCCAATCGAGATTGCTTCGTCGCTTCGCTTCGCGCAATGACATGGCGCGCCGATATAACAAAACTGAAACGCACCTGCCGCCGCCTGCCGCCTATGCTATGTGCGTGGCAATACCGATTCCCGTACTGGACAGCCTGCGGCAGCGACTCGAGCTGTCCCGGGCAAAGCATCCATCCCTGACCGGCCACGCCCGCATGTCGCGGCGTGTCGCGTCGTTGATCCCGTTCTACGAATTCGATGAACACCGATTCTTCCGCTCCGACGATCCACCAGAGCATGTCGCAGCCCGTCGGCGCGAGGGGTTCCAGCGGCTTGCGTCGCTGTACCGGGAAAAGTTCCCGCAGACCAGCGCGCTGACGGCGCAGGTTCGTGACGGCGCATCCGATCTGCAACTCACGCACGCTTATCGCGTGCCGTTCCAATACAGCCGCATCGTGAGGCAGGCGCTGTCGGCTGGCTCCATCGTCGCCGCATCGGCCGGCATCACGTTCACCGATCTCGACGGCAACGCCCTCTACGACCTCACCGGTTCGTACGGCGTCAACTTGCTCGGCTATGATTTCTACAAGGAGTGCATTGCTGAAGGCACGGCCATGGTGGCCGGCCTCGGACCCGTGCTGGGATCGTACCATCCGGTCATCGCCTACAACGTAGAGCATGTCCGGCAGATCTCCGGCATGGACGAAGTGTCGTTCCACATGTCCGGCACCGAGGCGGTGATGCAGGCGGTGCTGCTTGCCCGCTATCACACCCGCCGCACCCATGTGGTGCGCTTCTGTGGCGCATATCATGGCTGGTGGGGCGACGTGCAGCCGGGCGTCGGCAATCCGCTGCCGCCGCGCGCCACATACACACTGGCGGAGGTATCAGACCGAACGTTGCACGTGCTGCGGACGCGGCGCGACATTGCCTGCGTACTGGTGAACCCATTGCAGGCGCTGCATCCGAACCGGGCGGCGCCGGCCGATTCGTCGCTGGTGGACAGCGCCCGCACGGCCGGTGTTGACCGCGCGGCCTATACCGAATGGCTGCGGCAGCTTCGCAAGGTCTGTACGGAACGCAACATTGCACTGATTTTCGACGATATCTTCATGGGGTTCCGACTGGCGCGTGGCGGCTCGATCGAATATTTCGGCGTGCGGCCCGACCTGGTGACCTACGGCAAGACACTGGGCGGCGGCCTGCCGGTCGGCGTGCTGTGCGGGCGGCACGCGTTCATGAAGCGTTATCGCGACGACAGGCCAGCGGATATCTGTCTCGCGCGCGGCACGTTCAATTCGCATCCCTATGTCATGGGGGCGATGAATGTGTTTCTGCAGCGGTTCGAGTCGCCGGAGATCCGGCGGCTTTATGAAAACCTGGACGAGGTCTGGAACAATCGGGCGGCGACGCTGAACGCTCGGCTGGCCGATGAGGGGTTGCCGGTCCGGGTGGCCAATCTCTCTACGGTTTGGACGGTGACCTATACGCGGCCGTCGCGCTACAACTGGATGCTGCAATATTACCTGCGGGCCGAGGGTATTGCACTGAGCTGGGTTGGCACCGGACGGCTGATCTTCAGTTTGAACTACACGGATGTCGATTTCGCGACCGTGGCCGACCGGTTCATTGCGGCGGCCCGCGCGATGGAACGCGACGGCTGGTGGTGGAGCGCGCCGGGCAACACCAACAAGTCGATCCGGCGGCGGATTTTGCGGGAGATCGCGGCGACGTACTGGCCGCAATGGGGGGGACGGCCGTCCCGTCCGGCGCCCGCAGCTGCAGATGCGGATTGATTGATCGCGAGCGCGAGAGTGTTCGGAAAACCCTGGCGGACCCGACACGACTCGAACGTGCGACCTTCGCCTTCGGAGGGGGATTTTGGGGGTTTGCGGGGGTTTGTAGCAAGCAGCGCGGCTTTGAGAAAATGTAGTATTTTCCTACGATTCCTATTGACGACCTTTGCCTAGTCTTGCCGGCTCTTGCGCCATCGTGCTAGCTATGTGCTTGCTAGCTAGCAAACCGGGAACGTAATGATGGCTGAGCGGACACGGGTCGGTCTGCGCGAGGTTCGTGCTCTTAAGCCTGGCCAGATCGTTTGGGACACTGTGGTGCCTGGCTTCGGCGCGCGCCGTCAGAAGGGCGCCGCGGTCGCCTACGTTCTGTTCTATCGAACGGCTGAAGGTCGGCAACGATGGCAGACGATCGGTCGTCATGGCGCGCCTTGGACGCCGGATGCCGCTCGGGACCAAGCCCGCCGTATCCTGGGTGAGATTGTCCAGGGAGCCGATCCAGCGGCTGAGAAGCAGGCAAAGCGACGGGCAGAGACGGTCGCCAAACTATGTGACGCTTACTGGGAGGACGCCAACGCCGGTCGGGTGATGACGCGACGCAGGACGCCGAAGAAGGCCAGCACTCTGTTGTCGGATAAGGGGCGGATCGACAAGCACATCAGGCCGCTCCTTGGCCAGATGAAGGTCGCCTCCGTCAGGGTCGCGGACATTGAAGGCTTCATGCGGGCCGTGGCGGAGGGAAAGACCGCTGGTCGGGTGAAAACCGGAAAGAAGCGCGGTTTGTCCAATGTGCGGGGTGGCACCGGTACCGCGAGCCGCACGGTGGGCCTGCTTGGCGCGATATTCACCTATGCCGTGCGGCACCAGATGCGCCCCGATAACCCGGTGCATGGCGTCATGCGGCCCGCCGATGGACAACGCGAGCGGCGATTGACGGACGATGAGTATGCGGCACTAGGCCGTGTGGACGGAATCCCTGATATGCATATTTAGCGGATTCCCGAATCGGCCGTTCATCGAATCAATGCGTGACCGGCAACGGGAGGCCGGGCATGCTGACG
>DATKPQ010000014.1:0-28422 GCA_035523995.1 Acetobacteraceae bacterium
GACCGGGACGGCGGTGGTGAATGCTACCAAAACGGTGGTGAAGGATCTGTGCCGGCGCGCGGCAGTGATCTGGGACGTCGATCCGGAGGGCGTGATCTGGGAAGACGGCCATGCCAAGCCGGCCGGCGCTAACGTGGGCGACTTCGAACCGCTGTCGCTGAAGGCGCTGGCGGCGAAGGCGTCAGCCACGGGCGGGCCGATCACCGCGGCCGCGTCGGTGAACGCGGGTGGGCAGGCGCCGGGATTCTCGTCGCAGTTCTGCGATGTGGAAGTGGACCCGGAGACCGGCAAGGTGACCATCCTGCGGTTCGTTGCGGCGCAGGACGTCGGGCGGGCGATCCATCCGTCCTATGTCGAGGGGCAGATCCAGGGCGGCGTGGTGCAAGGCATCGGCTGGGCGTTGAACGAGGAGTATATCTACAACGCCAGGGGACAGCTCGATAACCCAGGGTTCCTGGATTATCGTTGTCCTGTTGCATCGGATCTGCCGATGATCGATGCGCTGCTGGTGGAGGTGCCGAACCCGGCGCATCCCTACGGCGCGAAGGGCGTAGGCGAGGTCAACATCTGCCCGCCGATGGCCGCCATCGCCAACGCGATCGACCAGGCGGTGGGCGTGCGGATGCAGGAGCTGCCGATGTCGCCGCCGCGGGTGCGGGCGGCGCTGGACGCGAAAACCGCGGGCTGAGGACGCGGGAGGGTGCGTTTCATCTCCCTCGTCATGGCCGAGCTTGACCCGGTCATCCGCCCGGGCGGGTGGGGCGCATCTCTTTGCCTCATTGCGCCGCTGGAGTCCGTGTGATTGCCACTGGTGGGCACTGTCGGGTGGTGTTCACCAGCGGTTTTTCCGCGCGCTACACCGGGGGCGTGCGGGAATTCGACGTTGAGGCGCGGAACTTGCGCGGCGTGATCCGGGAGATGGACGCGAAGTTCCCCGGGCTGGCAGAGACGCTGGAGAACGAAACCACCGTCGCGGTGGACGGGGAATTGTTCGAGATCGATTTTCTGGTGCCGGTGAAGGACGGGGCGGAGGTGTTCTTTATTCCGAAGATCGAGGGGGGGTAACCTAGCTCTCTTTGCAGGCGATCGTTGCGCCGTCAACGAGTGTGAGTCATTATATCGGAACAGGTTGCGGACGTACTTGTCAAACTAAAAGTGGCGATTTATTCGTGAGAGCTACCTGATGCTGGTACAAAGGCTGGCGCTAAAAAACTGGCGAAACTTTCGTGATGTCGATATACGGCTGCGAGAAAATACCTACTTGCTTGGCGCCAATGCGACCGGCAAGTCGAACCTGCTGGATGTCTTTCGATTTCTACGCGATCTGAGCAAGCCTCAGGGCGGCGGATTGCAGAAGGCGGTAAGCGATCGGGGCGGCATCTCCAAGCTTCGTTGTCTCCTTGTTCGACGTCTGCCAGAGGTGGTCATTGACGCATACCTTGCCGAATCTGCGGATGATCCGGAGCCCGTTTGGCGTTACCGCGTCGCATTCAAGCCAGAGGGTAAGGGTGCCCAACGTATCTTGATAACTTCAGAACAAGTCTCGCTCGGCGGTGAAACGTCGCCTCTCATGAACCGGCCGAATCCGGACGATAGGCGAGATCCCGCCCGCTTGACCCAGACCCATCTGGAGCAAATTCAGGCGAACGCTGAGTTTCGTGCAATATCAGAGTTCTTCAGGGATACGCTCTACCTGCATCTGGTGCCACAGCTTCTGAAATACAGCGACAGGATTGGCGGGCAGAGGCTGGAGAATGATCCCTTCGGACAGGGGTTTTTGGAGGACGTGGCGCGGACGAGCCCTCGGACAAGAGACGCGTGGCTACGGAAAATCGAGCAAGCGCTTACGATGGCAGTGCCACAGTTCAAACAGCTTCGGTACGTTCAGGATCAAATTAGCGGCCATCCTCATCTTGAAGCGCTCGACTCCCATCATCGACCCAACGCTGGATGGCAGCGAGAGGAGGATTTCTCCGACGGCACGCTTCGATTGCTAGGCTTATTGTGGTCACTGCTTGAAACCAACTCGCTTCTCTTACTCGAGGAGCCAGAGTTGTCACTGAACGATGGCATAGTCAAAGAAATACCACTTATGTTGCAACGTGTACAGCGCGACAGCAAGCGGCGTCGGCAAATTATAATTAGTACACATAGTGAGGCTCTGCTGAGCAATCCCGGTATCGACGGCAGGGGTATTTTGATGCTGGAAGCAGGTGCTGAAGGCTCAATCGTCAGGCCTATCGACCAAAGCGAAGCGGCTGCCTTGCAAGCAGGTCTTACACCCGCCGAGGTGGTTCTTCCCAAGACGAGACCGAAGACAGTAGAGAAATTGGGATCGTGGTGATGGAGACAGTAGCTTTGGCTACTGAAGACGAACTGAGTGAGGCCGTTGGACTTCGGTTATTATGGGAAGCAAGTCTTGAGGCTGGTCTACTTTTCCGCCGTGGCGGAAATGGCTATCTCCGCTCTCGGCTTGACAGCTTTTGTGAAATTGCGCGACGTCAGCCTCTTCTCATCATAACCGACCTGGACAGATCTGTGTGTCCTGCGGCGTTACGGTCCGCCTGGTTTGGCAGGCTGTCGCCCCCAAAAGGGCTCTTGCTCCGGGTTGCTGTGCGCGAGATCGGGTCATGGCTATTCGCAGACCATGATGCGATGCAATCCCTGTTAGGTAACGCCGTTGCCGCGCGATTTCCTGACCGACCAGAGGGCGTTGAGAATCCGAAGGAATTGCTCTTGGCATTGGCCGCAAGAGCACCACGAGCCGTGCGTGCAGACCTTTGCGCGGTATCGGGTGCATTTGCCAGGCAAGGACTGGGTTATAATGCACGACTGTGCATGTTCGTGCGGGAAATGTGGAACCCGGAGAAGGCAGAGGCTCGCTCCGAGAGCCTGCGGAGGGCGCGTAAGAGAATTCTTGAGCTTCGGATGAGGTTGGGAAATAAGGCTGAGTAAGCAAAACGTCTCGCCAACGAGAATATCGAATTGTGGACGGTCCAGGCTGATGCTAAGCCGCCAAATAGTTCAGATGACACCACCTGGATGATCACAATGATGCAGCCCGCCGCAGCACTCGCTCCACCGTCTGCGGCGCCTCGTCGATCACCATTAGCAGCACCCGCGCCGCTTGCTCCGGCTGCCGCCGCCCCTGCTCCCAACCTCGCACGGCGGCCGGACTGAACCCGAAACGCAAGGCAAACGCCTCCTGGCTCAACCCAAGCTTCCCGCGGATGGCCTTCACATCGATCGTTGCCGGTACATGCCCGCCGCGTGCAGACTGATCCTAAGGTTCATGCACCACACGCTGCCCAAGCTCTTCGGCCAGCATGGCGACCGCAAGCGCGTTCAGGCTGACTCCCTCCTCACGCGCCCGCTCCGCCAGTTTGCGGTGCAGCGACTTCGGCGTACGCAGCACCCATTTGCCACTGTAGCCCTCGGCTGTGTCGGCCGCCGGTGGCGGAACAGGCCGACCGGCCTGTTGCATGGCCGCGATCCAGTCGCGTTTGGCCTCGCCGCCATTGGCGATGGCCTGCTCGATGGTATCGCCATCCGACAGACACCCGGGCAGATCGGGGAACTCGATCAGGTATCCCCCGCCTTCCTCCGCGCTCAGTGGGCGAATGGTGAAGCGATAGTCAGCCTCGCTCATGCGCACTCCGTACAGCATCAGTAAAGCGGACGAAGCGCGTGATGTAGATCGGCTTGATCGGCCGACGGGCCGGAAAGCTTCGACAACAGCCGGATGTTCGAACACCACGTGACTGCCGCCGCTCTTGTGGACATTCACACTGACAGCGGCGGCAACCGATTCAAGGCTGGCAATCCGCCAGTCGCGAGGATTGTCCCGCATCGCGGCGAGGCCGCGCGCTTGAGGCCTGCCCCTCAGTGCGTCCCGGCCAGCTCACACCTCCACCGCCCGCCCCCTTACCGCCGCCTCCCGCGCCATCTGCCCGCACAGCCCGGTATACCCCGTCGGATCCAGCAATCCCCGTATCGCCACCGCACTCAAATGCGCGGTGATCCGTGCATCTGCCGCCAGCAGATCGGCAAACGACCGCCCCTCCACGAACGCCGCCTGCGCCGCGTCGTACACCGCATCATGCGCATGCTGCCGCCCGATCACCGCGCCCAGCTTCAGCATGACAGCCTCCGCCATGATCAGCCCGCCGCCCAGGTCCAGGTTTGCCCGCATCCGTACCGGGTCCAGCCGCAGCCCCCGCATCACTTCGCCCAGCCGCGACAGCATATCCCCCGTCGCCACACAGGCGCGCGCCTCGGCACTATCCATCATCAGCGACGTGGTGCGGTCCGCCTCATGCTCGGTCTGCATCGCCTCCAGCGCCAGAGGCACCATCGCGCGCACCTCCGCCGCCGCCGCGATAATGTCCTGGCACAGCTTCGGATTACGCTTCTGCGGCATGGTAGAGCTGCCAACGGTGCCCGGCGGCACCGGCTCTTCCACTTCGCCAAACTCCGTCTTCATCAGCGTATAGATCTCGCGCCCGATTTTTCCACAGGTTGCCGCCAGCAGGCCCAGCAGGCAGATATTCTCCGCCAGGTGGTCGCCCAACGCCCGCGACGGCACCGTCATCGGCAGCATTCCAAGCTGCTTCCCAATCCCCGCCTGCACTGGCGGCCCCTGCTCGCCCAACGAGGCGAACGTGCCTGCCCCGCCCCCCAGCATCGCCACAAAAATCCGCGGCGCCGCCTGGCGGAACCGCTCTACGTGGCGGATCAACTCGTCGATCCACACCGCGACCTTGTAGCCGAACGTTGCCGGCACCGCGTGCTGCCCATGCGTGCGCCCCGGCAGCGGCATGTCCGCGCCGCGCTCCGCCAGATCCGCCATCGCGCGCAAAACCTCGCCGATCAGCCTCAGGAACACGTCATGCGCCTGGCGCAGCACGAGCAAGTCGCCGGTCTGCGTGATGTTCTGCGTCGTCGCGCCCCAGTGCACCCAGCCGCCATATTGCTCGCCCACCACGCGACTGAGTTCCCAGACCAGCGGCACGATGGTGTGGCCGGTACGGGCAAACCCTTCGTCAATTCGCGCACGGTCCAGCAGCTCCAACCGAGCCGCACGCGCGATCGCCGCCGCAGCCTCGTGCGGGATGATGCCCAGCTCCGCCTGCGCTTTCGCCAGTGCCACCTCGACATCCAGCCAGGCCTGCCAGCGGTTTTCCAGGCGATACAGGGCGCGAATGCCGGGATCGGCGACTCGGGTGGCGGTGGGAAGCGTGTCGCTCATGGAGGCGTTTCCTGTTGCTGTTGGGGCCAGGATAAACGCAGCGTGGCTCTCGCGGCACCCTCACCCTACCCTTTCCGGCTGTTGCGGGAGGGGGAGACTGACGCGATGCATACCGTCACTGTCCGGCTGCGACCTCGCTCAATCATCGGCACTACAGACCGCCGCTTGTCCGATGCCTTCGTCGAGCATGTCGGGCGTTGTGTCTACGGCGGCATCTTCGAGCCGGACCACCCCTCGGCCGACGCTCCCGCCGCGACGTGCTCGCCCTGGTGAAGGAATTCGGGCCCACGGTGATCCGCTATCCCGGCGGCAATTTCGTCTCAGGCTACGACTGGGAAGACGGCGTCGGTCCAGAGGAGCAACGGCCGACACGGCTGGACCTTGCCTGGCTATCCACCGAGACCAACCACGACCGGCTTCAGCGCGCTGGAAATCGCGGAAGCGCTAACGCTGTGTCATGCGGATCTGCGTGCGGCAAATACCAAGGATCATCCCGACCGCGTTGCATCTGTGCCGCTGGTTGGGGCGGAGCTGCAAAACCAGCGGCTTCGGGTGACTCTTGCCCCGGCCAGCTGGAACGTCATTGTATTGCGCTCGGCAGGTAGCTCCGCCGCGTAACTGGCGGCCGCGGCATAGCCAATCGAAAAGACGGCTACCTTGGCAGAAGGCGGACCGAAGGCTGCCGGTCAGCATCAGCTCGGGATTGCATTTCGGATACCAAACCACGGAAGACCTGCTGGCGAGACAGGGCGGCGTGATGGCAAACAACGAAGACGAAGAAGCATTGTTCAACCGGCTGGAGAAAGGCCTCACAGCAATGCGACGCGACGCCGAATTGGTCCGGGCCGGCGGTGTTGGCGACGTTTCGACGGGCCTCGCGCGCATCGAGGCTGCCTTGCACGGTCTGGTGGCTGCGCTGGAATTCCTGCGAACCGGCGCCGATCAGCAGCAGGCCGGAATCGCGCGCATCGAGGCAGCGGTGGCAAGCGCCGACCACGACCGGCGCCAGTTGCGCCAGACCGTGGAGGAACTGGCGTCCGGATTGCACGACCAGGCCGCGCCCGAAATTGCGATACCGCCGCAACCGGCCACTGAGCCCATCGCAAGACCCGCTCGGACGCGGATCGGGATGGTGGTCCTGATATTGGTGCTGATGGTGAGCAGTGGGACAGCAGGCTGGGTCCTCGCTGATCGCAAGCATGACCTGATGGCGGCGATGCAGCATTGGCAAGCCGAGCTGTCGGCCCAGACCGGTATCGACTTCGGGAGGCTCCACGCACCGGCAGAACCGGCTCGCGTGGTGGCGCAGGCAGAGCCACCGAAGGCGCCGCCCCCGCAGCCGCCGGCCTCGACGACCAACGTCTCGCCACCGGCAGCACCGGCGCCTCAGCTCCCGGTCGCCTCTGCTGCGGCAACCTCCAGCCCGGCGCCAAAAGCAGCCACCCCGTCGGCGGCCGCTGCTGTGCCGCCATCGACAACCGGGATCGAGTCCTCAGCCGCGACACGTTCCTCCCCCACCGCGCCTATTCGGGCGGCGCTACCGGCCGGCACGGTTGCAGGCAGCGGATCGTCATCGGACGGGGCGGACGGCACAGCCTCGCAATCGCCTGCCCTCCCGGAACCGCAGCAGCACGCCTCATCTTCCGGCGTTGCGAATGCGACGGCGGTGTCACCGTCTGAGACGCAAGGCACCTCGGTGCCGTCAACCGCGCATGGCGTGAACGTCGAATCGCCACCACCCAGGGTACAGCCGGCCGCCAACCCCGCCATCCTCCCGCTGGCGACGCCCACCTCATCTGGCTCGGCCCCGCCGGCTACCGGTAACCAGATCGTGCTGCGGGCAATCTCCGGCACCTGGGTGCGCGTGCACCAGATGCATGGGGCAACCCTACTCAACAGGACCCTGACGACGGGCGAGACGTGGCAGGTGCCCGCAGATCCCAATCTGCTGCTCGACACCGGTAACGCGAGCGGTCTCGTACTGGAGATCGATGGCGAACCCACCCGCCTGGTCCGCAAAAATGGCGATGTGATCCGCGGTATCCTGCTCGACAGCGACTTGAAAGCCAGCGGCGCAGTTCAGGCGATCCGAGAGAACGACGCGCCGAAGACTGCCCCACGCCCAGCTACGTCCCGTTAGAATCAGAACCTTGCGTCGCCCGGCGCTGCGCCAGCCGGGCAACGGTTTGCTGGACTCGCGTCGGCGCGGATTGTCGCGGTTTTTCATGGCTTCGTCCCGGACCTCATCGAGGCGGGCAGGGATAGGCCCTTGCGTGAAGGTTTGGTCAACGGCGCCGGGTGGCTGGCGCGATCGCAGGCCATCCTCTATCGGCTGCCGCCAGGAGACTGCCCTGCCGCCATGCCCGAGACCCGCTTCTGGCTGATCCGCCACGCCCTGGTCGATGAAAACGCCCGTGCCATCCTGTACGGCGTCATGGACGTGGCCCTGTGCGAGACCACGCTGCTGGAGCAGGGGCCGATGTATGCCTCGCTGGCGCAGCGGCTGCCGCGGCCGGCGCACTGGATCGTGACACCGCTGACCCGCACCCGCCGCACCGCGCAGACCATCTTCGCCGCCGGCTACCCGCACGCCGAACTGGCCGAGGAGCCCGGGCTGATCGAGCAATCCCTCGGCGACTGGCAAGGCCTGCCCCACGCCGAACTGCCGGCGCGCCTGACCCTGCCGCAGCACGCCTTCTGGCCGCTCGCCGGCTACGAGACGCCCCCCAACGGCGAGAGCATGGCGGACGTCATTGCCCGGGTCGGCACCACCATGGAACGCCTGGCCGCGGCACATCTCGGCGCGGATGTGGTGGCCGTGGCGCATGGCGGTTCGATCCGCGCCGCGGTCGCGCATGCGCTGCGCATCGGACCCGACAACGCGCTGCACCTGTCCATCCAGAACCTCTCGCTCACCCGCCTGGAGCGCTACCCCGAGGGCTGGCGGGTGGCCTGCGTCAACGAACTCCCCGGGTATTGACCGGAGAACCGCCACAAACCGGCCACCGGACCGCCCGCTTGCTCAGGAAGCTTGCACGCGACTCGGGCCATTCGCGCTATGCAAGCCCTGTTCGCGCTGCGGAGGAGAATCGCCATGCGCCGTGTCTTGCTGGCCGCCATCGCCCTGGCGGCATCGCTCGTGCCGGGCCTTGCCCGCGCGCAGGAAACCAAGCCGCAGATCCTGGTGGACAGCGCCACGCTCTCCATGCAGGAAATGATGACCGCCTCTCAGGATTCACAAGTCGAACTGACCCGTGCGCGTGCCGTGGTGATATGCCCGCGCATCTTCAAGGCGGGCTTCTTCTTTGGTGGCTCGGGCGGGGATTGCGTGCTGGTCGCGCGCGCCGGCAACGGCACCTGGTCGTATCCGGTGTTCTACACCATTGGCAGCGGCAGCTTCGGCTTGCAGATCGGCATCGAGGACAGCTCGCTGGTCATGATGATCATGACCCAGCGCGGGTTGAATGCGGTGCTGGACAGTCAGTTCAAGCTGGGCGCGGATGCCTCGATTGCCATCGCAACGATCGGCGGCGGTGTGGGCGGAGCAACCACCGCCGCGGTCGGCGCCGACATCGTCGCCTTCTCCGAGTCACGGGGCTTGTTCGGCGGCATCTCCCTCGAGGGCAGCATCATGTCGACGCTGAGCACGTGGATTGCCGCGTATTATGGCCAGCCTTTCTCCGCCCGGCAGGTGGTGATTCAGATGCTCGGGACCAATCCGGGCGCGAACCCGCTGCGGGAGGTGCTGACGCGCTATGGCACGTCCGCGCCAGTGCAGGCATATGCGTCGCCTCAGGGGTACGCGCCGCCCGGAGGACAAGGCTATCCGCCGCCGCAGGGGCCGCGGTATGGCGCGCCCCCGCAAGGGTATCCGCCGCCGGCGCAAAGCTATAATGCGCCGTCGCAAGAGTATGCGTCGCCAGGACAGGGATATGCGTCCGGCCAGGGCTACGCACAGCCCGGGCCAGGATATGCGCCAGCATATCCGCCGGCGAACCAGTATGGGGGGGGCGGCCAATCCTATGGTGCGCCGAACCAGGACCAGGGTGGGCAGCCGGTGCAGCTGGCGCCGAACGGGCCGGTGCAACAGCAGTCACTGCCGCCGCCGTCGCGGTAGGGGACAGAGAGCGGACCTGCATCGACCCGGACATAGCCGCTCGGCACCGGCCTTGGTCGGATGACAGCAGGCCGGGTTCGAATGCCGTGCGGAGTAGCTCCATTGAGCGCGCCGGAACCAGGTCGCGCAGCACGAGATAACCGCGCACGGTTGCGCGGTCAGCGTACCATGTCGCGCTGAAAACTTGCGGGAGTTTTCGCGACGACAGCGTCCGGTTAAGACCCCGCTGCCGGCAATCCGGGAAGCGGCGTGCATCCCGCGCCCCGCCCCACCCAGGCAAGCCAAGGAACCGGGCGACAGAGCGCGGCAGCCTGTTGCGCTTCCACTCTCACGGCAACGTGAACGAGTTGCTGCGAGCATATCTCTGCGCAATGTGTGGGCAATCGTCTCAACCGGCGTTAGCCTGTCGATGTCGCACACAGAAACGATCGCGCAGACAGAAACAGACCGCATCGCACCAGCGCCACAACGGTGGCGGCGGAGGAATGATGGCGGGAGGAACGATCTCACGGCGCATCGTCGTGGCCAGCGGCGCTGTCGCGCTCGGCCTGCACGCTGCAACTGCCCACGCCGATGCACCGGCCGATCCGGAACGCACGAAACTGCCGCAACCAGGCGACTGGCTTGTCAGCGCCGGCAACGACGCGGGCACCGCGCCGCTGAAACCCGGCGATCTCGCCCGCCAGGATCTCGTGCTCGCCTGGGCATTCGATCCGCACATAAAAGCGCCGCGCGATGGATCGCGTCTCAACATGGTCCTGTTGATGCGGTTCGATCAAGCCACGCTCGGCGAGGCGGAAAAGAAGCGCGCGGCTGAAGGCGTGGTCGCCTTCTCTGCCATCTGTACGCATCAGCAATGCACGGTGACCGACTGGCTGAAATCCACCCATGTCGCCCAATGCCCGTGTCATCAATCCCAGTACGACCTGCGTCACGGAGCAAAAGTCGCGGCCGGTCCCGCGCCTCGGGCGCTGCCGGCGCTGCCGCTGAAACTCGGCGATGGCGTGCTGGTGGTCGCCGGTCCGTTCACGGACCGCGTCGGTGGTGAACAACAGCAAGGAGCATAGCAGCGGCAAACGACGCATAACCAAGCGACAAACCAAGTGCCTGAAACGCACGATCCGGTGGAGGAAATGCAGATGCGACAAGGAACCAATACTGTCCTGGCGGCGATTGCGGCGGGCCTGCTGGGCTGCATGCTCGCTTACGGTGCTGCGGCGGGGGACGTGACCGACTATGCCACGGTCACGCAGCAACGGCTGGAGAACCCGGAACCCGGAAACTGGCTGCTGTATCGGCGGACCTATGACGACCATGGCTTCAGTCCGCTGCGCCAGATCAATGCGAACAATGTCAGCCAGCTCGTGCCGGTGTGGACATTCGCAACCGGCGTGGTCGAAGGCCACGAATCGCCGCCGATGGTGAACAATGGCGTGATGTTCGTCACCACGCCGGAAATGCAGGTGCTGGCGCTGAATGCCGCGACCGGCGACCTGATCTGGCGCTACAAAGAAAAACTTCCCGCCGATTTGTTTCAGTTGCATCCAACCAATCGCGGCGTCGCGCTGTGGGGCGACAAGGTGTTTCTTGCCACGGTCGATGCCCACCTGATCGCGCTCGATGCGAAAACTGGCAAGGAGGTCTGGAACACCACGGTCGGCGACTATAAGCGCGGCCAGTACATGACGCTGGAGCCGTTGATTGTCCACGGCAAGGTAATGGTCGGCCTGTCCGGCGGCGAGTTCGGCGTGCGCAGCAAGATCGCGGCCTATGACGCCGACACCGGCAAACAGGTGTGGATGTTCTACACTATACCCAGCCCGAACGAACCGGGCGGCGACACCTGGAAGAGCGATGCCTGGAAGACCGGCGGCGGATCGGTGTGGATCACCGGCGACTACGATCCGAAGCGCAACATTGCCTATTGGGGCGTCGGCAATGCCGCGCCATGGCCCGGCGACCTGCATCCCGGCGACGACCTTTACACCAGCTCGACCGTCGCGCTGGACCCCGATACCGGCAAGCTGTTGGGCTATCACCAGTACCAGTGGAACGATTCGTGGGACTGGGACGAAGTCCGGCCGCCGATTCTGATCAACATGGAGCATGATGGCCAGCAGATCGACGCGCTGGTGCACGCGGCACGCGACGGCTACCTGTGGGTCCTACAGCAGACCGACAACGGTATCAAGTTTATCTCAGGTCAGCCCTTCGTCTATCAGAACGCGTTCAAGAGCATCGATCCGCAGACCGGCCGGCCCACCTATGACATGGACCACAAGCCGACGACCGGGAAGGAAGTGAGTTTCTGCCCCTCGCTATGGGGTGGCGACGACTGGACTTCGGAATCCTACAGCGATCAGACGCATCTGCTGTACATCCCGGCCAACGACAACATGTGCGGTCAGATGCAGGGCGAGAAGAAGCAGCTCATCGCCGGCCAGCTTTGGCTCGGCGCGGATCCCGACAGCCTGAAGCTGCATCCGCGCGGCGACCATATCGGCGAGCTGCAGGCCTGGAACGTGGCGACCGGCAAGCGCGTGTGGGCCTACCCGTTCCCCAACCAGTTGTTTGATTCGGTGCTGAGCACTGCGGGCGACCTGGTGTTCACCGGTGGCACCAACGACCGCATGTTCCGCGCCTTCGATGCGAAGACCGGAGAGCTGTTGTGGCAGCAACGGACGAACTCGGGGATCATCGGCATGCCGATAGCGTACCAAGTGGGCGACACAGAGTACATCGCGGTGGTGTCCGGATGGGGCGTCGATGCCCAACGCATCCAGCAGTCGCTGTCCACGACGTCGTTGAAGACCGATCCAGACGCCGTACCGCAAGGCGGCGTGGTCTGGGTGTTCGCGCTGCGGCGCCACGACTGACGAGCTTGCTGCAACGAGCGGGGTCCGGGCGAGATGGGCGGCATCCGGCCGTGTCATCTCGCCTCTACAAGGAGGTGGAACCATGGTCACGCTGACAATCAATGGGCAGCGCTACAGCTACGACGGCGATGCCGACATTCCGCTGCTCTGGGTGATTCGTGACGAGCTGGGGCTGACCGGTACCAAGTTCGGCTGCGGCAAGGGGCTTTGCGGCGCCTGCACCGTGCATCTCGGCGGCGCCGCCGTGCGGTCCTGCCAGGTGCATGTTTCCGAGGTTGCCGATCGCGAGGTGGTCACGATCGAGGGCCTCGATCCCGAGGGCGACCATCCGGTGCAACGCGCCTGGCGCGAGACCAGCGCACCGCAATGCGGCTACTGCCATGCCGGCCAGATCATGCAGGCGGCAGCACTGCTGGCACAGAAACCCAAGCCATCGGATGACGAAATCCTCGATGCGATGTCCGGCAATATCTGTCGTTGCGGCTGCTACCAGCGCATTGCCGAAGCGGTGCGCCTGGCCTCGACGGGAGTATGAACCATGACCCACATGTTCGATACGATCGCAATTCCGCTGGGTGGCCTCGCCAATGTAAGCCGCCGCTTCGTGCTTCGGGGCCTGATCGGTTCGGGCGCGCTGGTGGTGGGAACCGGCATGTTGCCGCGTGCGGCCCAGTCGGCCTGGAAGACCGGCGCCGGCGCGATGCCCGGCGGCACCGTGAACGATCCGCACGTGTTCATCGCCATCGAACCCTCGGGCCTCGTGACGATCATCGCCAGCCGGTCCGAAATGGGCACCGGCGTGCGCACCAGCCTGCCCATGGTGGTGGCCGATGAAATGGAGGCGGACTGGACGAAGGTGCATGTGCAGCAAGCGCCAGGCGACGAGAAGAAATACGGCAACCAGGACACCGACGGCTCGCGCAGCACCCGGCATTTCGTGCAGCCGATGCGGCAATGCGGCGCCGCCATGCGCATGATGCTGGAACAAGCAGCGGCAACGCGCTGGGGCGTGCCGGTGTCGCAGGTGCGGGCGGAGAACCACAAGGTCGTGCATCTGGAGTCCGGCCGCATCGCCGGCTACGGCGACCTGGCGACGGAAGCCAGCGCGTTGCCGACGCCGCCGCTGGAAAGCCTGAAGCTGAAGGATCCGCGCGAATTCCGCTATATCGGGACCGGATCGATCCGCATCGTCGATCTGCACGACATCACGACCGGCCATGCGACTTATGGGATCGATGCGAAGATCCCCGGCATGAAGTTTGCGGTGGTTGCGCGTCCTCCTGTGGTGGGCGGCAAGCTGGTGTCGTTCGATGCGGCGGACGCGCTGAAGGTTCCGGGCGTGGAGAAGGTGGTGGAAGTGCAGGGCTGGCCGTGGCCCACCAAGTTCCGTCCGGTGGGCGGCGTCGCCGTGGTGGCCCGCAATACCGGCTCCGCGATCAAAGGCTGCAAGGCACTCAAGATCACCTGGGATAACGGCCCGAACGCGCATTACGACTCGGCGGCGTTCCGCCAGAAGATGGCTGCCACCGCCGGCGAGCCGGGCAAGGTGGTGCGCAACGAAGGCGACGCCGACGCGGCCCTGCAATCCGCGGCCAGGGTGATCACCGCCGAGTACTATCTGCCGCATCTGGCGCATGCCACGATGGAGCCGCCGAACGCCGTGGTACACGTGTTCCAAGGCAGCTCCGGCACCGAATGTGTGGCCTATGCGCCGACGCAGAGTCCCGGCGGCTGCCGCGACGACCTGGCCGACATGCTGGGGATTCCGGCGGCGAACGTCACGGTGAACGTGCCTTTGCTCGGCGGCGGATTCGGGCGTAAATCGAAATGGGACTATGTGCTGGAAGCGGCGCTGGTATCGAAAGCCACGGGCGCACCGATCAAGCTGGTGTGGACGCGCGAGGACGATATCCAGCACGATTTCTACCACACCGTTTCGGTAGAGCGCATCGATGCCGGCATCGACGCCCACGGCAAGGTGGTGGCCTGGCGGCATCGCAGCGTGGCGCCGACCATTCTGTCCACTTTCAAGAAGGGCGCCGACCACGAAGGGGCGTTCGAGCTTGGCATGGGGCTGATCGACAATCCCTTCGCCATCCCGAACCTGCGCTGCGAGAACGGCAAGTGCGACGCGCATACCCGCATCGGCTGGTTCCGCTCAGTGTCAAACATTCCGCACGGTTTCGCAGTGCAGTCGATGGTGGGGGAACTCGCCGCCGCACTGAACCGGGACCCAAAGGAGATGTTGTTGGAGCTGATCGGCCCCGACCGCATCGTAGATCCGCGCAAGTCGCAGGACGTGGTGGATTACTGGAACTATGGCGATCCGTTCGAGACCTATCCGATCGACACCGGGCGCCTGCGTCGCGTGGCGGAGATCGCGGCGCAACAAGCAGGTTGGGGCAAAACCATGCCGCAGGGAGAAGGCATGGGGATCGCCGCCCACCGCAGCTTCCTGAGCTACATCGCCAGCGTCGTACATGTGGCGGTTGGCAGCGACGGCACGTTGGCAATCCGCCAGGTGGACACCGCCGTCGATTGCGGCTTCCACGTGAACCCGGAGCGGATCCGTTCGCAGATCGAAGGCGCCGCGGTGATGGGGCTTGCGCTCGCCAAGCACGGCCAGATCACGTTCAAGAATGGCCGTCCTGAGCAAGACAATTTTGATGGGTTTGTGGTGGCGCGGATCAACGAGGCGCCGCTGGACGTGCGAACCCATATTGTTCCGGCGAGTTGGGACGTGCCGTCGAGCGGCGTCGGCGAACCGGGCCTGCCGCCGTTCGCGCCGGCGCTATGCAATGCGATCTTTGCCGCCACCGGCAAGCGCATTCGCAGCCTGCCCATCGGTGAGCAATTGAAGACCTGACGCCTGGGCGGGGGTCGGGCCCGCTCTCGCCGGGGCTGACATTGGCCGGACCGATGCGGGTTGCCTGCGCATCGGTCCGTGTCGGTGCCGCGCATGGACAGGAACGTCCCATGCGTGATCTCAGTGGGCTGTCAGGCCTCCGAAGACCCGGGCGCCTGTGGCGCAGATCGCAGCAAATCTTCGCGCATGCCGAAATAAGCGCGGCACGCAATCGGCTTTGCGATGCCCAACGGGCAAAGCCGCACCACGGGAATTGGGAAATGGGTTCCGCGGCCGAAGCATCGACGGGGCAGCCCGGCGAATACTTACGTGACTGGGGTATGCGTCGATGTGGTGCAGCTTGTGTTCAAAGCCGCTGGTGGGACAGCCCGTTTATCTGAAAGGACCGCTCGATCGGTGCCTCCGCGACGTCCTGACAATGAATTAGCATGTCGTGGGCACGCTGCGAACCTACGAGATGGCCGGCCGCATCCTGCTCGGCAGAGAGCCGCGGCGTTGGATGTTCTGAATTCGTATCCATTGTCTGATGAATCGTTCAGCAACGCGACCGCCTTGTCTCGCCACTTTGACCGCGCCTGCGTTGCGCGGCAGGTTGCAGCCCGTATCCACAAGGCAAATCGCATCATGGAAATCCGCAATCTCGGCTGCTCCGGCCTGCGCGTCTCGGCCGTCGGCCTGGGCTGCAACAACTTCGGCGCCCGCATCGACCTCGAGGCCACCCGCAAGGTCATTCACAGGGCCCTCGACCTCGGCATTATCTTGTTCGACACCGCCGACACCTATGGCAACCGGGGCGGGGCCGAGACCGAGATGGGCCAGGTGCTGCATGCCGACCAGCGCAAGCACATCGTGCTCGCCACCAAGTTCGGCATGCCGATGGACGAGCAAGGCCTGAAGGTCGGCGGTTCCCGCCGCTACATCATGCAGGCGTTGGAAGACAGCCTGCGCCGCCTGCGCACGGATTGGATCGACCTTTACCAGATCCATGCGCCCGATCCACGCACGCCGATCGAGGAGACGTTGCGCGCCCTGGACGACCTGATCCGCCAGGGCAAGGTCCGCTACATCGGTTGTTCCAATTTCCCCGCTTGGCAGGTGGTGGAGGCGCAGTGGACATCTCGAACGAATGGGCTGAACGCGTTCGTCTCCTGCCAAGACGAGTATTCACTGGTGGTGCGCAACGTGGTGGAACCGCAACTGCAACCGGCGATGCTGCAATACGGCCTGGGGTTGCTCCCCTTCCAACCCCTGGCAAGCGGGCTGCTGACCGGCAAATACCGCCGCAACGCACCACTGCCGTCAGGCACAAGACTGGCGAACACGGCGCGCCTTGCCGATCGATATCTGACAGAACGGAACTGGACGGCCGCCGAAAAGCTGGCGGACTTCGCCCAGCGATGCGGGCACACATTGCTCGAACTGGCATTCAGTTGGCTGCTGGCGCAGGCGCCGGTCGCCAGCGTGATCGCAGGCGCCACAAGGCCCGAACAATTGGAGCAGAATGTGAAAGCCGGCGGCTGGCGGCTTTCGACGGAGGAACTGGCGGAGGTGGACCGGATCGTTGTTACCTGACGATCGGCGCCGAGCGGCCGGCCATCGCTGCAGCGATACAAGAACTCCCGGGCGCGGCACGATCGGCACCGCCGCTGGTCAGCACATCAGCCTCGGCCGGCGAATGGCATAACACCGTCAGGATGCAAGCCGCCACCGTGGGACAATTCTAGTCTGCCAGCCCCATCCGTCGTTCGGCCTGCCCTTCGCGAGATTCAGCCGCCGAGCGTCCCGGTGCTGCCGAACCCGCCGCTGCCCCGCGCGGTATCATCCAGGCTGTCCACCTCGTGCCACCGTGCGCGCACCACCGGCGCCAGTACCGCTTGCGCGATACGCGCACCGCGTTCCACCACGAAGGGCGCATCGCCGGCATTCAACACGATCACCTGCAGTTCACCGCGGTAATCCTCGTCAATCGTCCCGGGGCTGTTCGGCAGCACGATGCCATGCCGCAGCGCCAAGCCGGAGCGCGGACGGATCTGCAACTCGTAGCCGGGCGGCAGAGCGATCGCGAGACCCGTGGGTATCAGCGCCCGCTTGCCGGGTTGGATCGTGACCGGCTCGGCGACAGCCGCAAGCAGGTCCATCCCGGCCGCGCCGCCGGTGGCATAGGCCGGCAGAGGCAAGCCTTCGCCATGCGGCAGCCGGCGGACACGAATCACGATGCTCATGCCGGAATGATGCGGGTGCCGGGGGTGCCTCGCAAGGGCACCCGGCAACCGCCACACAATCTCCCCGCCTGATGATTACGTGACCACCCGCAGCGCCGGACGCCGGCGCACCGCCAACCGCCGGTACAGGCCCATATAGTCCTCGGCCATTCGTTCCGCCGTGAACCGTTCCTCGAACCGTGCGCGGATAACCGCACGTGACAGCTCGGGCAGGCGCATCACGGCTTTGCATGCCTCCGCCATGTTGCGCACCACGAAGCCGGTCACACCGTCTTCGATCACCTCCGGCACCGAGCCGGCATTGAACGCAATCACGGGCGTGCCGCAGGCCATCGCCTCGATCATCACCAGACCGAACGGCTCCGGCCAATCGATCGGCAGCAGCAGCGCCTGCGCGCCGCTCAGGAAATCCGCCTTCTCTGCGTCGCCGATCTCGCCAATATGCTCCACCAGCCGGCCGTCGATCATCGGCTTGATCAACGTCTCGTGATACTCGACATCCACCCGGTCCACTTTCGCCGCCATCTTCAGCGGAATGCCGGTGCGGCGGGCGATCTCGATGGCGCGGTCGGGGCATTTCTCCGGACAGATGCGGCCGAGGAACGCCAGGTACCCAGGCTTCACCGGCCGCGGCAGCAGCAGGTCCGCCGGCAGCCCATGGTGCACCGTCGCGATGAAATTCGCTTGTGGCAACGGCCGGCGCTGCGCGTCGGAAATCGAGACCAGCGGCACGTGATCGAAGATGCGGTAGATCGGCTTCAGCTCCGGCAGGTCCAGCCGCCCGTGCAGCGTGGTCAGGAACGGCGTCGCCAGCCGGCTGAACAAGGAGAACGACCAATAATCGAGATGGCAGTGCAGCACGTCGAACTCGTCGGCGCGGCAGGCCACTTGCTCCAGCATCAGCATATGCGGCGCGATGGCGTCCCGCAGGCCTGGGTCGAAGCGCAAAGCCTGCGGATGCATCGGCTCCAGCTTCGCTGTGGTCACGGAATCGCCGCTGGCGAACAGGGTCACGTCATGGCCCATGGCCACCAGCGCGTCAGTCAGGAAGGCCACCACGCGCTCGGTGCCGCCATACAGCTTCGGCGGCACGGATTCAGTCAGCGGCGCAACTTGGGCAATGCGCATCGGAAACTCCCCGGTCTCTTCTGAGCGGATAGAAAACTCACGATCGGGTTTTTTTGCGGCGCCCGGTGGCAGGAATGCGCCATGGACAGGATTTCACGCCGTTGTGATGCCGGGCTTTCGTGTCACGGATTACCGTTGCGCGTTCTGGTTGCGCATGGTGCCGCTGGGCGCCCGCGTGTTTACGCCTGATGCCAGCCCGACTCCGGAACGAAAACCGCGGAAGGCAATTGGCAGCCAGCAGCAGGGGGACACCAATGTCGCGTCTGGTTGTCGTGTCGAATCGGGTACCGCTGCCTTCCGAGCGCGGGCCGCGCGCCGGCGGGCTCGCCGTCGCACTCGCCGATGCATTGCGCCCCGGCTCCTTATGGTTCGGTTGGAGCGGCCGGCGCAGTTCCAGCCCGGCGTCCTCCGCCGCGCTGCAACAGGCGGCCGGCATCAGCTACGCCACCGTCGATCTGTCGGAACATGACTATCGTGCCTTCTATCTGCATTTTGCCAATGGCGCGCTGTGGCCGCTGTTGCATTTCCGCCTCGGCCTGCTGAGCTTCCAGCGCGAGGATTACGATGGCTACCTCGCCGTCAACCAACGCTTCGCCGAGGCGCTGAAGCCGCTGCTGCGCCCGGATGACCTGATCTGGGTGCACGACTATCACCTATTCCCGTTCGGGGAGGCGCTGCGCCGGCTTGGCGTGGGCAACCGCATCGGCTTCTTCCTGCACACCCCCTTCGTGCCGCCCGCGATTCTCCACGCGCTGCCGCGCGCCGATGAAATGCTGCGCGCACTGTGCGCCTACGACGTGGTGGGCTTCCACACGCGCACCTATCGCCAGGCATTCCTGGAATGCATCAACGAGATCCTCGGCGTTCGCTCGGATGCCGATGGGCGTTTCGTACACCGCGGCCGGCCGGTGCACGCCGTGGTGGACCCGATCGGCATCGACGCCGAGGGGTTCTCAGGCGTGGCCGCGCGCGCCTCGCTGAGCATCGAGGCGCGCCAATTGCGCGAAAGCCTGCCGGATGGCCGCGCTCTGGCCATCGGCGCCGACCGGTTGGATTACTCGAAGGGCCTGCCCAATCGATTCGAAGCCGTCGCGCGATTGCTCACACATTATCCAGACCATCGCCGTCAGGTCAGCCTGCTGCAGATCGCTGCGCGGTCGCGCGAAGACGTCGGCGAATACCAGCGGCTGCGCCGCGAGCTCGATCGTCTTGTGGGTGACATCAACGGCCGGTTCTCTGAATTCGACTGGGTACCGCTGCGCTACATGACGCGCACGGTGCGGCGCAACACGTTGGCGGGGTTCTTCCGCATCGCCCGGCTGGGGCTGGTGACGCCGCTGCGTGACGGCATGAACCTGGTGGCCAAGGAATATGTCGCCGCACAGGATCCTGAAGATCCCGGCGTGCTGATTCTCTCGCACTTCGCCGGCGCGGCGGAGGAACTGGAGGGTGGCGCACTGATCGTCAACCCGTTCGATCCCGACGAGATCGCTACGGCCATGCATGATGGCCTGTTGATGCCGCTGCCGGAGCGTCTGGAACGCTGGAAGCGCCTGCACGACCGCGTCTGGCACAACACCGCGGCACGGTATTGCGAGGTGTTCCTCTCCTACCTTACTCAGCCGGAGGCATGGCCCGAACCCCGGCGCCTGCGCGCAGCGTCATAACGCGCCAGCATAAGCGCAGGTTGGAACACAAACTCCCCGCCCCTTGCGGGAGAGGGGGATGGGGGAGGGGGTCAAACCACACGGACTTTGCCTGTGCCGGCCGCTGTGCTCATTTGCGGGATCAGGCAGACCCTACAGCTCCAAAGCAGTCCCCGTCTCGGCGCCGATGCCCAGGTAGCGGCTGGCGATCTCCGGGTCGGCCAGCAGATCGTCGCGCGTTCCCTCGAACACGACGTGGCCGTTATTGAGAACATAGACCCGGCGCGCCAGCAGCAGCGCCGCGCGCACGTCTTGCTCGACGATAACGATCGTGGCACCGGCCTCGGCAAGCCGGTCGCACAGCGTCACCAGTTCCTCAACGATGACCGGCGCCAGGCCTTCGAACGGCTCGTCCAGCAGCATCAATTGCGGCGAGCGGATCAGCGCGCGGGCAATCGCCAGCATCTGTTGCTCGCCGCCCGAGAGTGTGCCGCCCGTAGCACGCCGCCGTTCGGCAAGCCGCGGGAAAATCGCAAAAATCTCCTCGATCGGCCGCATTTTCGGCGACCGCAGCGTCGCCAGCCGGAGATTTTCCTCGACAGTCAACGTGATGAAGATGCGCCGCTCCTCCGGCACAAGCTGCAGGCCGCGGCGCGCGATGGCATGGCTCGTCAGGCCGTGGATCGGCGTACCGTCAAAGCGGATCGAGCCCGAGCGTGGTGCGAGGATCCCGGCGATCGTCTTCAGCGTCGTGGTCTTGCCCGCACCATTGCGTCCAAGCAGCGCCACCACCTCGTGCTCTTCCACGTGCAGGCTGATATCGAACAATACGTGCGAGTCGCCGTAGAAGCTGTTGATCGCTTCCACCTCAAGCATGGGCATGTGCCTTGAGGCCTCCCAGATAGGCGCGCCGCACTTCCGGGTGGCGGCGGATTTCCGCCGGCGCGCCCTCGGCGAGCGGGCGGCCCTGGTGCATCACCATGATGCGCGCCGCCAGCGCGAACACCGCATCCATATCATGCTCCACCAGCACGATCGTGCGCCCCTCGGCGAGACGCCGGATCAGCCGGATCACGTCCTGCCGTTCACCCGGCGATAGACCGGCGAGCGGCTCGTCAAGCAGCAGCACCGATGGCAGCGTCGCCAGCGCAAGGCCCAGTTCGATGCGACGCTTCTCGCCATAGGGCAGCGTCGCCACCGGCAGGTCGGCCGTTGCGTTCAGCCCGAGTTCGTCGATCACCCCCGCGATCGATTGTTCTACGGCCGGAATGCTGTCGGCGGCGCGGAACACGTCAAACCGCAGCGTGCCGCGGTGGCGCCCGAGTGCCGCAATGCGCAAATTCTGCCGACAAGTGAGGTCATTGAACAACTGGTTGATCTGATAACTCTTGGCAATTCCCGCCCGATTGATCGCGGTGACGCTGTGGCCGGTGATATCGTGGCCGCGCAACAGGATGTGGCCGCTGGTGGGCGTCATTTCGCCGGACAGCAGGCGCAGGAACGTTGTCTTGCCGGCGCCGTTAGGACCGATCACGGCGTAGATTTCGCCGGTCGGCACCGTCAGAGCCACATCGGAAACGGCCCGAACGCCGCCGAAGTGCTTGCTGACCATCAGCGCCTCCAACGCCGGCGTTGCGGCGGCGCCGGCCGCCGACGGCGGTGTCGGCTGTGCCGTCGTTGGATGCAGCCGGACAGCGGCCCTCGCGCGCGGTTCAGGCTGCGGCACCGGCGCCGCAATGCGCGACTCCCACAAGGCCGCGAGCGTCCCGTAGAGACCTTTGCGCAACAGCGTCACCAGCAGGACGAAGACAGCGCCCAGGATGAACATCCACAGCGATCCGACCCCTGGAATTTGCTGCAGTTCGTCGCGTAAGAAGAGCCACACCGCGGCTCCGATCGTCGGACCAAGCAACGTCCCCACACCGCCGATGACAGTCTGGAACACGAGCTGACCCGAGGTGTCGACGGAAAACGCGTCGGGTGGCATGTAGCTTTGGAAAATGCCTAACAATACTCCGGCGAGGCCGGCATAGGCGGCGGCCAGCACAAACACCGACAACTTATAGCCCGCAACCGAATGGCCGAGCGCGGCCGTGCGGTCGGCGTTCTGGCGAATGCCGGTCAGCACTGCGCCGACCGGCGAGCGGACGATGAAGCGCGCCAGCACATAGCCGAGAAAGAATAGCGTTGCGATCAGCGCGTAGATCCCCCAACCACTACTGAACGAGACCGTCAGCGGTCCAATATCAATGGCCGGAGGCGGCACGCCGGGAAGGCCGTTCTCGCCGCCGGTCCAGTGGGCCAGCGGCGAATCTTCTACAAAGTAGGACAATTGGGCGAAGGCCAGCGTGATCATCGCAAAGTAAAGACCGACGCGCCGCAGCGCGAGATACCCGACAAGCAGGCTGAACAGCATCGCTGCCACGACCCCGGCAAGCATCCCTAGCCAGACGTTCGTCAGCGCGTGGCTGGTCAACAGATACGCCGTCACGAATCCGCCAGTGCCGAAGAATGCGGCCTGACCGAACGATAACAACCCGCTGTAGCCGAACAGTAGGTCGAAGCCGATGCCGAACAGGCCCCACACCAGGATGCGGCTCAGCAGATCGACCGTGTCGAATGCCGCTTCGAAACCGAACGGCAAGCCGAGCAGCAAGAGGGCGACGATGATCTCGGGAAGCCAACGGCTGCCGCGCCGCGCGCCGACGCTCGCGCTCATATTCGTCCCACCGCCCCGAACAGACCGCGCGGCCGCAGCACCAGGACCAGTGTCATGGCGAGATAAATCGACGCCTGCGAATAGTCGGGGTTGAACGCCGTCGTCAGGCTCAGCAACTCGCCGACGAGAATGCCGCCGACGATGGCGCCCCCGAACGATCCGAGGCCGCCGATCACGACCACGACGAAGGCCTGGATCAGGAACGGCGTGCCCATGTCGGGGATCACTGCGGAGAGCGGCGCAAAAATCACGCCGGCGACACCCGCCGCCATCGCTCCCACCGCGAACACGAGCAGGAACATCCGCCGCACGTCGATGCCGAGCAATCCGACCATCAATCGGTCTTCGATGCCCGCCCGCACCATCAGCCCCACTGATGTATGGTACAGCAGCAGATAGAGCGCGAGCAGGAATGCCGCGGCGATGCCGATAGCTTCGACACGGTACAGCGGATAGTAGAAGACACCCCAGAAGTCGACGATTCCATCGCCCCAGGGCGGCGGTGAGACACGTTGGCTGTCGCTGCCGAAGAAGAAGCGCATGCCCTCGATCAGCATGACCGAGAGCCCGAACGTCACCAGCAATTGGTCCTCGGGTGGCCTGGTGTAGAAGAAGCGTAATAGCCCGCGTTCCAGCACGACCGCGACGACCAGCAGGACCAGGGCGCCGGCCGCCAGCGCCGCGATATAGGAATGCGTGTAGGTCAACACGACGAAAGCCGCGTAGGCCCCGAGCATGAACATTGCGCCGTGCGCGAAGTTGACGAACCCCAGAGTACCGAAAATGATTGTCAACCCACTGCTCATCAGCGCCAACAGGGTGCCGAACGCAAACCCGCTGAACGCCTGCGACAGGAGTACTGCCGTCGGCGGCATCAGCGGGGCGTCCGGGCGGCCGGTTGCGAAGGAAGCAGCAACGTCGTCAGGCTGCGGTAGTCGAGGGTAGCTGGCAACCGGTGTCCTTCAGCGGCTCCATCACCTCCTCGCCGGACACAATTTCGACCAGCTTGTAATTATCGGCATCGCCATGGATTTCCGACGCGGTCTTACCTTGCACGACGGGCACCGGGCTGACGCCCTGGTGGTCTTCTGCCCGGAACCACACCGTGCCGGCGATCGTATCCACCTTGTGGCCTGATTCGAGCGCCTTGATGACCTCAGGCGGATAGAAGGTGCCGGCGCGTTCCACTGCATCCGCCCACATGATCATGCTGTTGTAGCACTGGGCAGCGCAGAAGCGTGGTATATAGTTGAATTTCTTATGGAAGTCGGCAACGAAATATTCGGCCAGCGGGTACTTCTCCTGCATGCCCCAGTACCACGGCATGGTGCCGTACATGCCGCCGAGTACCTCTGGGCCCATGGACTTATAGATGAAGGGGCTGAGCAGGGGAATCACGTACTTCATCTTCTTCATGATGCCGAATTGGACCGCCTGCTTGGTCGATGTGACTTCGTCGGCGCCGACAGTCTCGTTGAACATCACGTTCGCCCCGCTGTTGGCGATGTTCAGCAGATAGCTGGTGAAGTCTGTGCTGCCGAGCGGGGCAAGCTGTTCGGTGGCGGACGTCCAGCCGTACTTTGCGAAAGCCTGGGTCAATGACGTGTAGAGGCTGGTGCCGAACGTGTAATCGGGCACCAGGTAAGCCGCCTTGAGGTTGTGGCCGAGCTGCTTGGCGAGCACCGGAGCCAGCGCCTGGCAGAACATGTAGTTGTCGGGCATCAGCCGGAAGCCGAAGCGCTGGCAGTTCTTGCCGGTTGTCGCGTTGGAGGCGGTGACGTCCCCCATATAGATCACTTTCTTGCGCTGCCCCAATTCCTCCAGGGCGACGGCAATCGCACTGCTGATTGCGCCGGTCATGACGATCGCGTTGTTGGTGTCGATGAAGCGCGTGGCGGCTTGCACCGCGGGGTTGGGTATCGTTTGGCTATCGGCGATGCCGTACTCGAGCTTCTTGCCCAGCACGCCGCCGCCCTTTTTCAACGATGGTACCGCCTCGGTGACCTGGCTGCCGTTGTTCAAATGCTCGATGGCAAGCTCGAAACCCTTCTTCTCATCGCCCCCCAGCGACGCATAGGCTCCGGTTAGCGGGAACAGCCCTGCGGCGAACGCGGCCTTGCCTTGTACTCCGGCAGGAAAGGTACCCATGCTGGGATAGGTCTTGGCCCAGACATGCGGGGCCGCCAGTGAAGTTAACAACCCGGCCGCACCGGCACCGATGCCGGTTTTCAAAACACCGCGCCGCGTGACACTGCGGGATTCCCCGCCTGTGCCGGTCCTGTCCATTATCACTCTCCCTGTTCATTTACCCGCCTTAGGCGGGCTTTGTTTTCTGCACACGTTCCGGTCGCAGCACCATTGCGGCGCGCCGCTTGTTTGACCGGCAGACACTCTGTTCGTAACGGCCGCGAACGAAGCGGCGTTAATCCTGGGTTATAGCCTCCGGATTCAAAGCGGACATTGCGACTTCCCACCCGCAGGATTAATTATAGGCAAGTCATGTTCATCACGTAACGTCAAGCGACCATGGCCGCTAACACCGCGATGAATGGTGCATCCTTTCTTGAATTTATGCATATAACAATTATAACCTAAATCAATATGACCTGAAGCTTCAATGCCCCAACCGGTCCTTCCAGCGATAATACGCGACCGACGGCGCAAGGAACCATGGGTTGCCCCAATAATACGGGCGTGATTCGAACGGCAGGTTGTCAAATGCCGTCGCGCCTTCGGCACGCCCCAGCACCTGCTGGCCGATGCGGGTGCCCAGATATCCGGCCATGCCGACGCCCGAGCCGCAATATCCCATTGCATAGAACAATCCGTCACGTTCGCCGGCATGCATCATCTCGTCGAACGTGTAGGCGACAAAGCCCGCCCATGAATGGCTGATCCGAACGTCAGCCAGATCGGGGAAGATGCGCACCATCTCCGCATGCAGCGGCGGCCCGCTGCGGCGTGGATCGGTCTCATTATAGGAAACCCGGCCGCCAAACAGCACCCGGCGATTGTCAGGCGAGGGCCGATAATAATACACGACCTTGCGCGTATCGCTGACGACACGACGGCGCGGCATCAAACGTTCCATCGTTGCGGCGGGGATGGGTTCCGTCGCGACGATATAGCTGCCGATCGGAATCACCCGCCGCCGCAGCCATGGCGTCAGCCGGCCAGTGTAACCGTTGGTCGCCACCACGACATTACGGGCAGCGACGTTGCCACCGGCACAGGCGACACGGAACCCGCCGCCGTCGCGGTCGATCGCAACGGCGGGACAATGCGGGATCACCGTCGCACCAGCCTGCAACACACGGTCGAGCATTCCCTGATGGAACCGCGCGGGATGCACCGACGCATGTTGCTCATACAGAATCCCGCCATGATAAACGTCGGTGCCGAGTTCGGCAGCTTGCCGGGCACGCGGCACCGCATGTGCGGCGACTTCCAGCCCTTTCGGCTGCGCCGCCAATGCCTTCGCCAGCGCCTCGTAACGCGCCGGATTGTGCGCGGCATGAAACCGGCCGGCGATCGCGAAATCGCAGTCGATGCCTTCTTCCTTGACGAACGCCCCAACCCAGGCGAGCGAATTCTGCCCCTCCTTCACAATGCGAAACGCACGGTCCGCGCCGAAGCGCGACGCCAGTGCGGCGTATCCCGGTTTGACACTGGCAGAAATCTGGCCGCCGTTCCGCGTGCTACAGCCGAAGCCGGCATCCTGTGCATCAAGCACCACGGTGTGCCGTCCGCCCCGCGCCGTCTGCAACGCGGCAGCGAGTCCGGTATAGCCGGAACCGATCACTACCACGTCCGCCCGCGCCGGCGGCGGAGTCTGCGGCAGCGCCGGTCGTGGCGCGTCATCCCACCAATACGGGGTCAGTTTCAGGTCGTCGCCAAACGGCGGGGTGTGCGTCATGCGGGACGGCTGCTCATTGCCCGATATCCGCCCGGATCGCACACACACGGTGGCGCGTGCGCATGCCGTGCAGACGACACAGCTTAACGGGGATTTCTGACTGCGCACGGAAATTCGTCACGCTTCCCCCAACGATTCGAGCCGTCTCACCGCGTCCGCATGGGGCACGGCACGGCGGGTTCAGAACCCGTGCCGCCGCGGTTCATGTCCCCGCACCTGCACGCTCATGCCGTGATCGATCAGGTTGCACAGCGCCTGCATCACCGAGTGGAAGATGCGCAGCCCGCCCGGCAGCCCCAGCGCGAATCGCGGCTTTCCGTCGCGCAGCACGATCACCGGCGACTTCGATGACGTGATGCGCTTGCCGGGCGCGATCGAGCTCGCGCGGCCCGCGCGCGGCCCGTATCCATCGTGCCGGGGGCGGCGTTCGAATCCTGGGTGTAGGTGGTGGCGCCGGAGGCAAGGGGCGCCATGCTCTGACCATCGATCATGTGGTGCATGCCGTCCGCCGTGCGGAGATGCGCCATGCCGCCGCCGAGAATGCCCACCATCATCGGCTCGACCACCGTCAGAGTGAAGAAGGCCGCAATGGCAGCAGCGATGGCATTGCCGCCTGCCGCCAGCATCTCCGCGCCGGCGGCAGAGGCGAGCGGGTGGTTGGCCACCACCATGCCGCGCCTGCCGGCGGCGGGCTGCTTTTCGCAAGCGAAGATCGCGCCGGCGCGGCTGTGCCAAGTGCCGTGCGGCATGGATCGAACCTCTCCCGCGCAGCGAGAGAGGTCAAGCTGCACCAACGCCGCAAATGAGGCGGATCGGCAGGGCAGTCAGGACGTGCCGACCCGGTCCCGCCCGGTGCGTCGCATCCCGACCTCTCCCGTCGCGGCGAGATCAAAAGAAAAGCGGCGGGGAATGACCCCGCCGCCTGCTTGTTGGTCGAAAACGCGCCGGCGATCAGAAGCGGACCGACATGCCGAGAGTGAACACGTTGGCATTTACCGTGTTGTAAGCGCCACTTCCAACCGTGCCGGTCAGCAGGTCCACGTTGCCCTGGTAGACCTGGCCCCAGGCATATTCGGCCACGGCCACGACACCCGGCCCAAAGCCATAGACGGCGCCGACATCGAGGCCCTGCGAGGTGCGCTGCGTGCAGAACCCGCAATCCGCGCCGGTCGTCGTGCCCTGGTACGTGTACTTGAAGTAGTAGGCGCCCACCGTCGCGGGAAACTGCGGCATGGTGTACTTCACACCCGTGACCCAGGCGAACGCGTGGTGGCCGCCGGAAGGCATCGGGGCCCATACGTTGTTGACCGCGCCCCACATGATGTTGCCGCCAAGCTCAAGCTGCTTGAAGATCGAGATGTAGGTGCCGGCATCGCCAACATCCAAGCCGTTGTAGGTCTGCCCGCCGGGAGCGACGGCCGCGTTGACGACGCCGCTGTGGGTCCAGATGAACGACCCTGAGAAGCCGATCGGGCCGAAGCTGTTGCGGTAGCGGATGGCGCCGTCGATCTCATTGCGGTACCGGTTAGTGTAGTCGCCGGCCAGGGTCGAGGATGATTGCGTGGCGCAGCCCACGCCGCCGCCGCCGGTGCTGCACCCGGAGCCATCGAACGGCGTGGAGTTGTTCGGCGCAAAGCCGACGCCGAAGTCGAACCCATCGATCACCGGCGAGACATACTGGAGC
>DATKPQ010000015.1:0-4305 GCA_035523995.1 Acetobacteraceae bacterium
CAGCGAGCCTCCAGCTCGGCTCGCTCCGGCTCGGTGAGCTGGATCACAAAAGGGCTCCGCCTGGGCATATTGGGTCCTCCTGGATAAGGAGGACCTTGCCATACCGTCACGAGTCGGCCAAAAATACGTCACCGTATTTATGAAACAGAGTACTAAGGCCGCTGCGTTGGAACGGATCAAATGGCTGCTCTGGCACGGTAATTCACCTAAGGCGATCGACGAGACCGAATGTCTGGCAGACGACATCACCTGCGCTCTGGAGGAGAACCCATCTTCGGCATCGCTCCGAAAGCTTGCCACCACGCTCGGTGAGTTCGCGACGTATATGACCAACAACGTCGGTCACATCGTAAGCTATGGTGAGCGCTTCCGCGCCGGTGAACGCATCTCCACGGGCTTCGTGGAGTCTGCGGTCAACCAGATCGTGGACAAACGCTTTGACAAGCGTCAGTCGATGCGGTGGACCCCTCGGGGCGCTCATCTGCTGCTTCAGGCCCGGACACGCGTCCTCAACGGCGATCTCGATCAACTCATCCGTCACCGCTACCCCGCGTTCAGGAAAGCGGCAGGCAGTGACCTTGCCCCCGTTTTGTGATGGGCTCGAACGCACCTGCTGCGCGCGCGTCTGTTGCCACTCTGCACCAGTCCCCAGCGCCGAATGTGAGGCCCCCAAACTATCGGGCCTGGCACTACCGCGGCGGCGTCACAACGTCATGTACCTGTCCAGTGTTGCCAGGTTGCAGCGGACCGGCCACCAATTCGCGCGGATCAATCTTGCCGGCCCAAAGCGTGTGCCACTGCAGCCCTGATTTGTTGCGCACCAGGATGGGGATGACGTTGCCCGGTGCTGTCCTGCCGCGCTCGAACTGCGCGGCCACTTCGGTTGGCGTGGTTACCGGCTGATGCCCCACTTGTTGGATGACATCGCCCGGCCTCAGGCCCAGGCTCGTGGCCTCGGAATCGGGCGTCACCCGGTCGATCAGCACACCTTTCGCATCCCCCAGGTGATAGCGCCGACGATCGGCGGCGGTGACGCTGGCGACGTGCACGCCAAGGCCGGCGGCTTCAGCTTTCGCGATATTTGCCCTGCTTGCCAGCACCTGGCTGCGGAGCGCCAGCATGTGAGGCCAGGGCACCGATTGCAGCGTCAGGTTCTCCGTGTGGTCATTTCGCCAGACAATCATCGGTATCACGGCGCCTTGCGGGGCCATGAGCACGGCACGCAGAATTGCCCGGGAATCCGACATCGGCTGACCCAGCGCCGCGAGTATGACGTCTCCCGGCCGGAGCAATGCGTGCCCCGCCGGACTGTCCGGGTCCACGTCAGTGACGATGGCACCACCGCTGCTAACAGGTAGACCGAATCCTATGGCGAGCGGTGCCGTGAGGTCCTGCAGATGCAGGCCGGTCCAATTCGGCATGGCCTTATCGGGATCCTCCAGCCGGGCGGCAACGTAACGCACCACGTTGGCGGGGATGGCAAATCCCAGCCCGATCGAACCAAGTACGGCGCTGTTCGACAGCAAGGCGGTGTCGATCCCGACGATCCTGCCGGAGCAATCGAGCAACGGACCGCCGGAATTGCCCGGATTGATCGCGGCATCAGTCTGCAGGTAATCGTCGAACGGCGAGCGCATAAGATCGCG
Source organism: Acetobacteraceae bacterium (assembly GCA_035523995.1). Lineage (GTDB taxonomy): Bacteria > Pseudomonadota > Alphaproteobacteria > Acetobacterales > Acetobacteraceae > JASHVB01. Next base: position 1,647 of record DATKPQ010000015.1, read on the forward strand.
GTTCAATCCGCTGATCACACCGGTGCTTACCGAGGTGCCGATCCCCAGCGGATTGCCGATGGCAACCACCGGTTGGCCGATTTTCAAGGCGTCGCTGTTGGCGAAGGACAATGTCGGCAGCGGCTTGGGAACATTCACCTTGAGTACCGCGACATCCGAGTATTTGGCCGCCGCGACCAGTTGCGCCGATACGCGCGACCGGTCATTGAAGGTCACCCGGATGATTGCGGCATCCTGGATCACGTGCTTGTTGGTAACGATGATGCCGCTCGGATCGATGATCGCGCCGGATCCGACGAACGTCTCAAAGTGTTCGCTGGGCGGCTTGCCGGGGCTCGGGCTGTCCGTGCTGATGACCTTGACGGCGGTAATGTTGACGGTCGCGGACCACGCATTTGCCGCCACCGTTTCGGCGTCGCACGCGCCCGGCGAGTCTGCGCGTGCGGGTCGGCAGGCCAGAGCCACGGCCATGGCCGCCCCAAGCAGTAGCCTGATGCGCCGCAGGGCTTGCCGGGCATCAGACCGCGCAGGCTTACCGCTGCGGCTCGCGTGAGAATTGTTGGCTGCGATGATGGTCATCGTGCGTGAACCTCGCCTCGTTGGCGCAATGGCTGGAAGCCACCACTTTGACTTGGTGGCACCAAAGCGGCAAGCGGCCGGTCCGCCTGTTCGGCGTACACCGTGATTGCTTCGCAGCTGCGTTGCCGCAGGTTGGCACAAGAATCGCCGCTGGCGATGACTCTTTGTCAAGGCGTAAGTGCAAACCCTCGGAATCGACTGCTGGACCGTACAACGTCTTAGTCGGCGCCCTGCGTGTACCGGCGCAGCGGCAGGTGCCAGTCGTGCCAGGGCCGTACGGCTAGGGTCGCGAGAGCGGTATTGCCGGTACCTGCGGGGATCGCCATGCCGTTGCCATGCTGGTAGGCGGCACCGCCCAACCGGCCAACGACGCGAAACGCCGTGATCACTGCCAGCGTACCAAAGATCACCGATCCCGAGGCCTGGCCGATCAACAAACCGGCTGGCCCGAACTTCGCGCCGTAGGTTACGAATGGGATCGTCCCGAGGGTGGCACGGCCCCAGTTGAACAATGAGGCAAGCACTGGATAGCCGAGATTGTTGAAGGCGGCATTGGCGACGAACAATGCACCGGTGAAGATAAATCCGGCGGCGAGCCAGGAGCAGAACAGATGAACCAGGTCGGCCGTCACGCCCCGGGCAAAGAAGGCGTGGACCACCAGCCCCTGCGCCGAAGCGAGTATCGCCCAGGCGGCAAGCACGGTGGCCAGCACGAAGGTGAAGCTATCACGTAACGTCTCGCGCACGCGGTCAAGCCGTCCGGCACCGACATTCTGCGCGAGTATGGGTCCGACAGCGCCGGTCAGCGCATAGATCAGACCAAATGCGACCGGCGAGATGCGATCTATCGTTGCCTGGCCGGCCACTGCATTGGGACCGAAGGTCGCCATGGTGCGCGTCACGTAAGCGGCTCCAACCGGCGTCGCGAGGTTGGTGAGCACGGCAGGGAGTGCGACGTGAAGGATGCCGGCCATGTCGCCGGCCAGGGTCCGGAACGACGGACGGCCCACCAGATCGTGCCGACGCGCTACACCGAGCCAACCCAATGTCGCCAGCACGCAGCGCGACAGCACCGTACTGATCGCCGCCCCGGGCAGACCGAGATGCAGGCCAAAGATCAGAATCGGATCCATCACGGCGGTGGCGAGGGCGGCGAACAGCGTGACATTCATAGCCCGCCTGGCGTCGCCGATACAGCGCAGCAGCCCGGAGCAGCACATGCCGGCCGCGAACAGCGACAGAGACGGTGAACTGATCATCAGGAAACGCGCGGCGAGGCTCCGCGTCTCACCGCTGGCGCCGAGTGTCTCCAGAATCGGCGTGAGCAAGGCCACGGTACCAAGCCCGACGATAAGGCCGGTCAGCACCATCATCACAAGGCCGCTGCCTGCAGCGTGCCGCGCGGTTTGTGCAGTGCCGGCGCCGATGCTGCGTGCGACCACGACGCTCACACCGATGGTCAAGCCGATCAGCGCCGAGGTCTGGAAGAAGCCGACGACGCCGGCGAAGCCTATCGCCGCGGCAATCTGCCGCTGGCCAAGCAGGGAGATGTAGAACAGGTTCAGCAGATCGACGGCGAACACCGCGATGAGGCCGATCGCCCCGGTCCCGGCCATGACCACAACGTGATGCATGATACTGCCAGTAATGAAGCGTGCCTGACCGGCCGCTGGCATGTTGGGCACCGATACTCCTCCGATTCCGCGCCGTCAGCCGCCAGTGGCAACAGTCGGTACAGACGGCGGCATGTCCGTTCCTTGAAGCCGTATAACCGAAAATCGCTGGTCCGTCGGCGGCCGGCTTTGACCGTTGGCAGATGTAGACCCGACGCCCATCCGTTGCCCGCAAGTAGCAGGACAGCAACCGTTGGGAGTGTCCAGAAACTGGTGGGATCACGCGGCGATTTTGACAGCTACATCTGGCCGGCCGAGGGGTTCGAACCGTTGACCGAAGCCGGAACCAAGCGTCCCGTTGTAAACTGCGCAGCGGACTTGCAGCACCAGGTCGGCGCCTCGCCGAGACCAGCGCATCTGCTGCGACTTGTTCATCCGACGATTGACCAGGAAATTCGCCGTGCCTT
>DATKPQ010000016.1:0-50242 GCA_035523995.1 Acetobacteraceae bacterium
TGTTCGGTGGCATGTCGATGCTGGCTGTCGGCCGCGCCGCGCAGTCGGTGGTCGAGGAAGTGCGTCGTCAGTTCAAGGAGAAACCCGGCATCATGCAGGGCACGGATCGTCCGGACTATGGCCGCGCCGTCGACATGCTCACCAAGGCCGCGATCAAGGAGATGATGATTCCGTCGCTGCTGCCGGTGCTGTCGCCGATCGTGCTTTACTTCATCGTGGAGGCGATTTCGGGCAAGACGGAGGCGTTCGACGCGCTGGGCGCGATGCTGCTCGGCGTGATCGTGACGGGCCTCTTCGTCGCCATCTCGATGACCTCGGGCGGCGGTGCCTGGGACAATGCCAAGAAGTACATCGAAGACGGCCATTTCGGCGGCAAGGGCTCGGACGCGCACAAGGCGGCGGTGACGGGCGACACCGTCGGCGACCCGTACAAGGACACGGCGGGGCCAGCGGTGAACCCGATGATCAAGATCACCAATATCGTGGCGATCCTGCTGCTGGCGATTCTGGCGGGGTGGCTGCACTGAACGTCGGGCATCCAGGCCGGCCCTCGGGTCAATCCCGAGGGCCGGGCTTGGCGTGGCAGCACACGCCGGATGCGAGAGCTTATCGCCCGCCCCTACACCATTCGCTGCCAGGTTGAGGCGATCGGGTGTCGATTATCGGAGTCCGCCGCGGTGCCCGCCACCCGACGAATCCGTAGGCAAGAGAACCCGGTCGTGGCTGCGGCAGCGCTGAGCGCTATCGCACGCAACGGCGATACGCCCGACATACCCCGTCCTGCTGCTAAAGGCGGCGACAATCTTGCCGTGGACTGTGATCGCCAGCATCGCCGGCGAGGTACGCCTCCGGCGCACCCGTCGCCATGCTGCCGGGCAGGATCGTGAGTTGTTCATGCCGATTTCTGCGACGTCCAGGGGCGGCACGCGGTGACGCTGGCGGTGCCGCCGCGGACGGAGTTCAACTGCTTGTGGCCTGCCTCAAGTTTTCCACAAGTTTTTGTGGTGCTGCCCGACTCGGGCATTGAGCCCCCGCACGATCCTACCGTATGTTGTGTTCGACCCAAGGGGGAGGACCCAATATGGAGTGGGCCGAGGAAACCATCACCCGCTTGCGCGAGCTCTGGTCGGAGGGCCATTCCACCGCTGAAATCGGCCGGCGGCTGGGTGTGTCGAAAAATGCCGTGGTCGGCAAGGCGCATCGGCTGGATCTGCCGGCCCGCCCGTCGCCGATCCGCCGCGAGGGCGAGCGTCCGCCGCAGCGTTCCGGCTCCCCGCGGCGGCTGGCCGGGCCGACGCTGCCGCCACTGTCCAGCGCGACGCTCGGCGGCACGGCGCTGTCCACCGGACTGTCCGCCACAGCGGGGTCTCTGTCTCCGCAACCGCTGGTCGCGCTGCCGCCGCGGCCGCCTGCTCCCGTCGCACCCAGGCCCGCGCCGGCACCGAGTCGCACAGCGCTCGCCGCCGCGCCGCCGCGCCCTTATGGGCGGGTGATTACCTGCTGCTGGCCGATCGGGGAGCCGGGCACGCGCAGCTTCCGGTTCTGCGATGCGGAGTCGGTGCCGGGGAAGCCCTATTGCGAGGAGCATGCGCAGAAGGCCTATGTGAAGCTGAAGGACCGGCGGGAGGACGCAGCCTGATCTCTGTCACCCTCCGCCAAACACGCGGATGGCGCGCGGCACGGCCGCCCTGAGCGCCGCGTGAGATTCCGGGCGGTCTGGGAGAATGAAGCCATAGGCCGGGTAGTCGGTGACCCCCATGGCCCCGACCGGCGGCCACCAGACGCGGACCATGGACCAGTCGTTGTCGGGCGAGACGTCCATCACCGGCTGGTCCTCGGTGACACGGTGATGCACCCAGTTGGCCTGGGTCACCAGAATCCAGCGCAGCGACAGCACGCGCGACACCACGGCGACGTGACCATCCGGCAGCCGGCCTGTCCGCCGCAGCACCAGCAGGCTGCCCTGTTCTGGGAAGTGCTCGCGGGCATAGCGGCCATCAGCTTCCCACCACCAGTCAGCGGCCTCGCCGCTGAGCCGGACGCCAGTCAAGGCGCGGGCGAAGGGGGCGCACTCGGCCACCACGCGGCCACCGACATAACCGCCGGCATACACCCCACCCGACGGCGCCGACGTGCCGCAGGCGGACAACAGTAGCAAACCGTACAGGAGCAGGGAGGCGACGGGCCGCACGATTCGGGTTGTGTCTGAGACAGTTACGGGACGATTATCGCTTGGCACATTCAGTAAATGCAACAATATATTGATGGCAATGGCCCGAGTAATCCTCACGGCACAGCCATGGTGGCACCTTGACCGCGCCGGTGGGATCGTCACGATGATCGTCCGACTGATCTGCCAAGGGCGCCGGCGTTCGGCTGCTGCGCCGGAGGGCGGGACCCGATCGACTCAAGACAGGAGGAACGGATGTCTGCGAACGACTCAGCCGGCCCGATGACGCCGGTCGGCCTGAACCACCTGGTGCTCAACGTCCGCAATTTGGAGGAGTCGCACCGGTTCTGGACCGAGATGCTCGGCTTCAAGCAGGTTGGCGAAGTGCGCCCTCGGCCGGGACGCGCGATAACGCCGAAGATGCGCTTCTATAGTGGAGACCACGGCGGCGGCCGCATGAACCATCACGACATTGCGCTGGTGGAGAACCCGAGCCTGCCGGAACCCCCGAAGGATTGGAGCATGTACGGCGGCGCGCCCTGCGCCGTGAATCACATTGCCATTGCCTTGCCGGACCGCGAGACCTGGCTGCGCCAGCTTGAGTTCCTGCAGAGCAAGGGCGTGAAATTCGACCGGCGCGTGGAGCATGGTATGACCCACAGCCTGTACATCCACGATCCCAACGGCTACGGCGTGGAGTTGCTGTACGAACTGCCACGCGACGTGTGGGAAGGCGATATCGACGGCGCGCTGAATTACTCGAAGGCACTGCCCACCGAGGGCGCGGAGGCGCTGGAAGACCGCGCCGAGGGCAACCCGATGTTCCAGGCGAGGCAGCACGAACCGGTCTGAAGGGAGGCAGCGACATGGCCAGGCGCCAGAGCATCAATTTTCCCGGGTTCAGCCATCAGAACCCGATCCCGAACGCCAGCCGCATCGGCAATTTCGTAATGTCGAGCGTGATCGGCCCTTCCAATCCCGGCACGCGCGACATTCCGCCGACATTGGAAGAGCAGGTGAAAAATCTGTTCGTACACCTGCGTGCGGCGATCGAGGCCGCGGGCGGTACGCCGGACGATATCCTGAAAATCGACTTCTGGGCGAAGGACCAGGCGGCCGGGCGGGCAGCACTGAATGCCGAATGGGAGAAGATGTTCCCCGACCCCGGCGCGCGTCCGGCACGACATACACAGGCCCTGCCCGCCGACAGCCGCGCGCTGATCCAGTGCGCGTTCACGGCGGTGATCGGGTAACAGCCACCCGATTACCCTCACCGTCGGTGCTTCGCGCCTCGACCTCTCCCACGCTCCGCGCGGGAGAGGTAAAGACCCTGCCCATGCCTACTTTCACTCCCGCGGCGCTCTACGCCGTTACCCGCCTCATCGCCTCCCGCATGGGCAGCGATGAAACCGAAGCCGCCGAGGTCGCCGACCATTTGGTGCGCGCCAACCTGTCCGGCCATGACAGCCATGGCGTCGGCATGCTGCCTGCTTATGTGCGGCTGCTGCATGACGGCCTGCTGGTGCCGAACCAGAGTGCGGAAACCGTGCTCGACAGCGGCGCACTGCTGGTGATCGACGCGCGCCGCGGTTACGGCCAGCGCATGACGGCCGACGCCGTGCGCCGCGCCATCGCTCGCGCCAAGGAGATCGGCGCCTGCGTGCTGGCGTTGCGCAACAGCGCGCATGTCGGGCGGATCGGCACCTACGGCGAGCTCGCCGCTCGGGCCGGCTGCGTGTTCACCGCCTTCGTCAACGTCGCCGACCACCGCGACATCGCCGCCCCTTATGCCTGCGCTGAGCCGCGGCTGGGCACCAATCCGTTCTGCACCGCAATCCCGGGCGAAGACGGACCTTCGCTCTTGCTCGACATGGCCACCACCACCATCGCCGCCGGCAAGGCGCGCGTCGCCTACAACAAGGGCGTGCCCGTCCCGGAAGGCGCGCTGATCGACGATGCGGGCACACCCACCACCGATCCGGCCGGATTCATTCGCGACCACACCGGCTCGCTGCTGACGTTCGGGCGGCACAAGGGATCGGGGCTCGCTGTGCTATGCGAGGTGATGGCTGCCGCCGTGGGCGGCGGACAGCGCGCCGACGAGCCGCAGAAGGGCGGCATTCTGAACTCCATGCTGGCGACCGTGATCGACCTCGCGAAGCTGGGCGATCCCGCGACGATCAGCCGGGCGGTGGAGGCGACCAAGGCGCATGTCCGGTCCAGCCGCACGGCCCCGGGGTTCGAGGAGATCTTGCTGCCGGGTGAGCCGGAGCGACGCTCGGCGGAGCACCGGCGGCGCGACGGCATTCCGGTGGACGACACGACCTGGCGGGATATCTGCGCCGCGGCGGGAACGCTGGGCATCACCGAAGCGGAGATCGCACAGGTGGCCGGCACGAACCGGGCGTAGCGGCGCGGCGTGCGGTGCGGTCCGGCCGGCGTTTGGGTTGAGACGGGGCGTGCCCCGGACTACGGTCCGGCAACGCGGGATGGGCAGCCGAGCGGTTTAAGGCAGCGGTCTTGAAATCCGGGTAACATTATCACACCGACGGACGGGTGGCCGAGTGGTTTAAGGCACTGGTCTTGAAAACCAGCGGACTTTCAACGGTCCCGTGGGTTCGAATCCCACCCCGTCCGCCACTTCGCCGCGCGGGCCCTGGCGCCAATCCCCCTAAAGCATTGAAATTGCCAGATCCTACCGGCGCCCGCTGGCGCTAAATGGCGCCGGCTTTTGGGGGTAAAATTGGGGGGTATGGCGGAATAGATTATGGCACAAGCTCAAAAACTGACGGTCGCGGAGGCGCAAGCATTCCAGGGCCCGGCAAGCTGGGCGATGGCGATGGGCGATGGCTGATCGCCCAGGCGGGGCGGCGGGCTTGGTACTTCCGCTACATGCGGGCGGGCAAGGCGCCCGAGATGGCGCTCGGCAATGCCGATCGGATCTCACTTAACGGAATGTCAATGGACGCGCGCACGGCCTGTTACGGAGGCATGCCGATCTCCACGAGGTCGTTCGCCACCGTCGGGCACGGCTTATCGAACCAGAATGATCGCAGCAGCCGCGTCACCGTGGCATCCGGCCGATCGCGGCGCATTTCGGCCAATGTCCGGCGGGCGGCGCTCCGCTCGCCAAGCCGCAGATAGCAGCCGGCGAGTTGCGCCTGGATGCCAGGCGCGGACGGTCGCTCGATGACCGCCTGGTGAATCCAGGGCACCGCCTCGGCGATACGGCCGGCGCACCAATGTGTGGTTCCGATGCCAAACAGGCTGCTTGCGCCGTCGCCAAACGGCTCCTTGAACCGTAGCGCGCGATCGAAGTCTCCGATCGCCTCCGCGAACGATCGCGAGAAGACCCGCAGCCACCCGCGACGCTCCCAGGCCCAGGAGCAAGCGGGATCGATGGCGAGGGCGCGCACGAGTAAGTCATCCGACCGCCCTAACTCGCCTGCCATCGTCAGCACGCTCGCCCGGGCGGTAAGTACCAGCGGATCTCGGCTATCAAGAGCCACCGCGCGCACGGCCAGCCGAATCGCGGCGTCGCGGTGCTCGGTAGCGCGAGCGTTCCAGGGGTTCACGAATCGCGCATGACACCATGCCGCGAGCGCGGGGGGAAGGGCGTAATCCGGGTCCAGATCCATGGCCCGCTCCAGCATTTCGACGGCCTCCTGGCCGCGATCGCCCGCCATGGCCAACGGCAGCGCGCGCAGTGCCAGGTCGTACGCACTCAGCGCTTCCGAGCACCGCGTACGCGCATGGTCGATCTCGCGGCGCAGGATACTCGGCCAGGTCGCGTGCGAAACTGCCTCAGCGATGCGATCCTGCAGCGCCATGGCCGCATTTGATAATCCATCGAAACTGTCGCCCCAGAGGTGAATATCCGTCGCGACCTCCACCAGGCGAACGATCACGCGCAGCTGACCGAGGGTCTCGGTGACTTTGCCGGTCATCAGATACCGCGAATCGTCGCGCCGGCCGTCGTCGCATCTTGCGACGGGAGAAAGCTTCACGGTCAGGGGCCCGACGCGGCATAGCACGCCGGCCAGCCGTTCCGCGAGGTCATCGGCGAACTCGCGCACGTGCCGGCTCGCGGCGTTGACTTGAAATCGGATGATGCGAACCGAGGGCGCGACACGTGAAGGGTAGGGCGCCTGCTCGATCGCATCGTGTGATGCAAGTCCGCTCTTGATCGCGAGTTCCGCCCTGTCGCGCGTTTCCGACGGGCGTTCGCCGAACAGTCGCCGATAGTCGGCAGAGAAACGGCCGAGATGCGCGAACCCGAGCCGCTGCGCGACCGAGCCGACCGCGCGGTCGGGAAAGCGCAGCAATTCGTCTCGAGCCGCGGCGAAACGAAGCCGGCGCAGATGCGCCAGCGGCGGATGGCCAATGAACCGAGTGAAGTTCTTGCGCAGCGTGCTCTCGCTGGCACCGCATGCCCGCGCCAGATCACGCATCGTGATGGTCTGTTCCAGATGTAGCCGCATGTAGCTGACCGCGCGCTGAACATGTCCCGGCACCGGGCTCGCGCCTCGCTTCACAGGCGTGTCGAACAGTTCGTCGGGTGCCAATTGGAACGATCCTCTTGCCGCGCGCGGCAGATTACGACCGATGCGGGCCCGCGCAACAGGAACCCCGGCGTCACGCGATCGAATTGGAGCGGCGGAGGATAGCGGGGCGCGAAATCGGATAGCCGGTCAGGTGCCGCGGACCTTAGAACCCAAGACCGGGCGGCTCGGCGCTCTGCGGGGTGATCGCGGCGATCATCCCCGTCCGCGACCGAAATATATGCCGGAATTGGCCAGCAATGCCGGCATTGGATAGCCGCGACGGACGTGATGCCGCTAGCCAGCCGCCAATGCTGCCTGCTTCAGGCGGCGTTTTTGCAACAGACGAACAAAGTCATGCGGGAGAGTAACGATGGAACATATGATCACACGGAGATCTCTGGCGACCCTGGCTGCCGCTCCGGCCGCCCTCCTGGTTTTTCCGGCGCTGGGTGAGGACCTGGCGCCGCCCATGTCCGGCGCCCCCAGGTTGGCAATCGGGGGGTACGACACGGTCGCCTATCATACCCTGGGGCGAGCGATTCCCGGCAGGCTGGAATACCAGACTGTATGGCACGACGCCCGTTGGCAGTTCTCCAGCAAGGAAAACCTCAACCTTTTTATCAGGGATCCCGAGAAATACGCCGCTCAATATGACGGGCATTGCGCCATGGGGGTCGCATACCAGGACGGCCATAAGGACACCGTCGACCCCGAGGCTTTCACCATCGTGAATGGCAAACTGTACCTCAACCACACAAAGTACTGGACGACAGAGTGGCGGAAGAATGCCGCCGCGAATATCGCCCGGGCCGACAACAACTGGCCGAGGGTGAAAGATACGCCAGAGCCGGAAAAGTGACGTAGGGACAATCCACGCCTGGCGCCCGGTGTCGTCGCGGCACCGCGAAGCTCTCTTGCCCATCGACAACAGGTCGTCGCGGCCCGGTACCCCATTCATGGCTTCCTCGTAACGAGCAGAGGAGATCGTATCATGCGCCGCCGTCAATTGATCACTGGTATCGCCGCCGCCACCGTTCCATCGATTGTTCGGGCAGAACCGAGCCGGACATTGCGCTACGCATCGTCAGTCGGTGTCACGCAACCGGATCCGCTGGCGACGACGTTCTATCCCACGTTCGCGCTCGCTCTGCAGGTATTCGAATCACTCTATTGCGTCGACGAACAGTTGCGGCCCCGACCGCAGATGGCGGCCGGCCATCTTGTCGCGGATGACGGCAAGCGATGGACGATCCGGCTGCGCGATGGGCTGCGATTTCATGACGATGAGCCGGTGCTGGCCAGGGACTGCGTGGCATCGTTGAACCGGTGGATGAAGCGCGATGCGGCTGGCCGCACGCTCGCGCTCCAGCTCGACGAGGTCGCCGCGCCGGATGACAAGACCGTGGTGCTGCGGCTGAAGAAACCGTTCCCGCATTTATTGCTCGTTCTCGGCAAGCCAACGCCGAACTTCATGGCGGTCATGCCGACCCGCCTGGCGGCGACCGATCCCAGCCAGGCCTTGACGGAATTGGTCGGTAGCGGACCATTTCGTTTCGTCGCCTCTGCGTTTTCGGCCAACAGCCTGGTTGTTCTGGATCGCTTCCAGAAATATGAACCGAGGAACGAAACCCCCAGTGGCATGGCGGGCGGACGCGTCGCGAAAGTCGATCGGGTCGAATGGCGCGTGTTGCCGGACGCGGCGACGCAAACGGCCGCGCTGATGACCGGCGAGATCGACTGGATCGCGACCCCGCTACAGGACACAATCCCCAAACTGCGCCAACGCCCCGACATCACGGTCGGCATCCTCGATCAGTTCGGCTTCGCGCCGTGGCTGCGTCCCAACCACATCGCGGGACCGACCGCGAACCTGGGCGTGCGGCGCGCGATCATGGCGGCACTGGATGCGCGGGAGATTCTCACTGCCGCCGCCGGCGACGACACCGCGACCATCGACGCGCCGATCGGCGTGTTCGCTCCTGGATCACCGTTCGCGTCCGCGGCTGGTCTGGATCTGCTTGGGCCGAAGCCGCGTGACACTGTCCAGGCAATGCTGCGCGACGCGGGATACAACAACGAACGGATCGTGCTGTTGCATCAGTCCGACTCAGCGGCGGCCCACGGGATGCTGCAGATCATCGCGCGGCGCCTGACCGAGGCGGGGCTGAACATCGATGACCAGATCATGGACTTCGCCTCCGTTGTCGCGCGCCGCAATAGCAAGGAAACGCCGGACAAAGGCGGCTGGTCGCTGATCTTTGGCGTGGCCACCTGCGCGGATTTCATGACGCCGCTCCTGCACCTTAGCCTGCGCACCGGGCCGGCGAGTTGGATCGGCTGGCCGACCGATCCGGCCATGGAGGCGTTGCGCGATCGATGGCTCGATGCGACGGACGAGGCGACGCAACGGCGCCTCGCCGCCAGCATACAGAAAACCGCTCTCTCCGACGTACTGTACGTTCCGCTCGGCAGGTATGTGGCATATGCGGCCTGGCGTTCCAACGTGACCGGCATACTGAGAACGCATCAGCCGGTGATGTGGAATATATCGAAATCATAATAACATCGCCATAAGGGATGATCTGCGCGCTTGAAATAAAATTTGAAGGGCACGACGGGACAGTTCCTCCGCCAGCTCCCTCAGCCGCGCATAATACGGTGTCTACCATCGTCCGCTTTCAAGATAGCGGCGAGTCCCCTCAAACGTCCGGACTGGGTCGACACCTGCCGTTCCCGGCAGGTCTCCAAGTTTCGGCTGTAGACGACTAGGGGGGCATCGAAGAGATTCGCGCCTCCACGAGATACCGGCCCGGGCAATGACTTTTTCGCGCGGCCAGAATTGGGTAAAAAGTATTATGCCAAAAGGACAGCCCCCGAAGCCGCTCGCACTGCATAAGATCGACGGCACGGCGCGCAAGCACCGCCACGGCAATCTGCGCGAGCCGGACGCGCCCGGCGCGCTCACCGCCAGAATGCGCCGGCATGGCTGACTGACGATCAGCGCGCGCTATGGGCCGACGTCCTGGCCGATGCGCCACGCGATCTGCTGCGCCGCATCGATGCCGCGCTATTCGCCAATTACATCGAGCTGATGGACCGCCACGCCAAGGCGGTCGTGGCGCAACGTGCGCTCGATCATGGCGCGAAGCTGCCGTTCCTCGCCAATGGCAAGAAAGGCGTAATGATCTCGCCCTATATCCGCATCATCAATCATTGCGTCATCCTGATGGCGCGGCTGCAAAGCGAGATGGGCTTCACGCCGGGCGCGCATCGCGCATGCGGAGAATCCTGCCGACCGCGAGGCGGAGGACGAGGAGTGGAGCAAGCTCTACAATTTCCGCGTCCTGCCGGGCGGTAAGCCGTAAGCGCAAGGTGGGCGGGTGGCGATCCGGCCGATGGTCTCAGGCAAGGCCGAGGAAGACCATTAGCGAACGGTCGATCGCCAACATCGCCGCCTCGCCGGCGTGACCGATGCGCTCGCCGATGCGCCGCTGCCGCACGGTCTGCACCAGATCGATCGCCGCCCACGACGGCAGCGCCAGGCCGGTATTCGCATCAACCGGGAGCGCAATGCGCAGCAAGCCGGTGTCAGGTCGCACCGTCGAGGTAATCGGACAGATCGGGATTGGGACGGCCGTGCCCAGCAATGTCGCCTGCAAGATGATGGCGGGACGCGGCTTGCTGCCGAATTCGCTGGCGCCACCCGCGACGGTTACGATGTCGCCGCGGGCGAGCGGATCAGCCCCAGGCATCGCGGCGGTCCGAGTCGGCGACGCCTTCCCAGAAGTCGAGCAGCTCCGCGTCTTCACCGTCAGGTCGATAAGTCTCGGCAACGAGCTTCGCTTGGCGGCGATATTCGTCAACGAAGCCTGGTGCGGATGTGTCCGGCACCCAGACCTGCAGCAGCCGCAACCCCTGCCGCCGCTGTCTATCGCGGTGTCGGGCCTGATTGCGGGCGTTGCGCGCGGTGTGGCTGCTCATGCGCTTACATATAAGCGGCTCCGTGGCGGAGCGCGAGTCCGGCCTTGATCTGTAGCCGCAGACGCTCCAACCGCAGTGGCCGCGTGGATGCAGGTCCTAAGTCAACACGGCGTGGCGTTCCCGGCTGGCCCGTAATGCGGGGAACGGGGCATACCCGCACTATCACGCTGATGCTGAATGGGCTGAATGGCCTGTGTTTGCGCCACGCCGCGCCGGGATTTACTTCGGTCGCGGCGTTTCTCATCATTCCCCTTTCCGGCCCGTTCTTGGCGACACCGCCAAGCCCAGGAACACCATCAGGGCCTGGTTGAGCCGGACCGCATCCTCGTCGTCCAGCCGGCCGATCCGTTCGCCGACCTTGGATTTCGGGACGGTGGTAATCTTGTCCACCATCAGCCGGGAGGGAGAGCGCAAGCCGTTACGCTCGTTCGGCACGACTCGCAGGCGGAACAGCGGTGCTTCGGTCTCGTCCGTGGTGAAGGCGCCGATCGTGATCGAGTCGGTTGAGTCGACGCTGTCGTCCTGAACAATGACGACGGGGCGTGGCTTCCCGGCGTAGTCCTTGCCGCCAGCGACGGTCCAGATGTCGCCCCTCTTCATTCGCCCAGATCCGATACCGCGTCGATGAATGCCTGATCCTCATGGGCATGCGCGCTCGTGGCCACGGCCAATGACTGGCGATGCGCCTCAGACCGAAAAGACGGCGCGCGCACGTCCGGCACCCAAATCTGGATCGGGCGCAGACCCTGTGCGCGGAGCCGCTCGCGATGTTGCCGCACCTTCGTGCGGGAAGGCTTGGGCTTCGATGTCGGGGCCATGACAATTCTCCGAATGGGTTACATGTAACCTATCACGAGCCGAGGGGTTTTGCCACCCCCTTTGCCAGAGTCCCTTTTGCGGCCCTTGACACCCCAGGGATGACGCTCAGCGCATTGATATCATTTAGATTTCGACCATTCTCTGACGGAACTGATGGAGAGACAGATGATGCCCGTAGTCAGAATCAACGACGCAACCTTTGCCGACCTGAAATCCATTGCAACCTGGTTCGGCACCAAGACACCCAGCGAGACCATTGACCGCATCGTACGCGAGGCGATGGAGCAGCTCGGCATGGAGTGTGAGGACGAACCCGAGGAAGTGGCGACCAAGACCAGCGACGGAGCGATGCAATTCGACACCGCGCCGGGGCTTGCCTTCACGAAGCCGCTGGCCGCCTCGATCAACGGCAAGTCGCTGTGGGAGGGCTATGGCGTAGACATAGTGCTCGTCATCGTCGGTCGTGGCCCGCCAGCCCGCAGGCTGATGGTCCAGACAGGCTGATGGTCCAGATCAGAGCTTCGGCTCCGCCGCATCCGGTTGCAAAATTAGCCGTTGACAGCGTTAGTGTATCGGGTGTATTGTTAATACAACAAACGGATGCCGGCCGAAAGCGATGAAGCGAGTTCGCCCGGCGCGCTCGATCTAAAGCCGCCGGTTGCGGCGCAGCCAGTATCCTGACGCGCATCGTGGAAAGGAAGGCTTTTATGTGTTACTCGAATGAAGCAGTCGCTGATGCTGGAAAGATTCGCCTTGGCGGCGCATTTCGACTGCCCGTTGAGCCCCAAGGCAAACAAAAAATTGGTTGAAGGGTCCGCTCTAGTTTCAATCTTCAATTCACTTGGATTGCTTGATTCTTAATGTGGGGATTAAATGGCCATGTCCCGTTCGGTTGAGCCGGTCGTACAGTTCTACGGCTTGATCGGGCAAGCACGGCCACCGCAGCGGGCTGACCGGTCAGCGGCAGGCACGCTGCCAACCAGGGCGTACCGCTATTGTGAGGCGGTCGCAAGTGCCGCGGGCTTTGGCTGGTGGGCATTTTCACCGCTCGAGTTCAAGCTCCTTTGGGATGGGCACGACATCTTCTGGCGGTACGGTGAATCCGGCGAATGGCTTCCTCTTATGCCAGCCGCGCAATTCCCAGGATTTGCCACCGAATTCAATGCCGTCGCGCCGGCCGAGCTGCGCGACAGCTCCCCCCCTTTTCTTACAGCTCTGCCCGAACCGGGAACTCTCCAGCTCTGGACGGGATTGATGGCCCGAACCGCCCCGGGCTGGCACCTGCTTGTCCGGGCGCCAGCCAATCTCCTGCTTTCAAGCGGATTCAGTCTTTATGAGGGCATCGTCGCAACGGACCGTTGGTTCGGCCCGCTATTCACCGTTTTGCGACTCACCCGTACGCTCATGCCAGTCAAGTTGCAAACGGATTTTCCCCTGCTGCAAATTCAACCAGTACAGGCGGTCAACCACATTGATGAGACCCTGTGCCGTATGACATACGTGTCCGGAATGGATGCCCTGTTGCCAGAGCACTGGGAAAGCTATCGCAGGTCCGTTGTGGAGCCGAACCAGAACTCCAATCGCCCACTTGGCGGATACGCGGTTGCAGAGCGCAAGAGGCGCCGGTCCATATCCCCGAGCACTGGCATCATCGCATATCCGCCCCGGTGAGCGACGTAGCGAAGCGGATGTAAACGGGGTCACACAGCGTCAAACTGAATGATTACCGGGTGCAGCATATGCGTGTGCGGCCAGTGCCCTGAGTCAGTCGAAATGCCGGGTAGAGCCGCTTCAGCTTGATGCGTGCGTCGGCGGTGGTGAACCGCCAGTCCGCCTTGGTGGGGTTGGCGTTGCGGTCGTCGTCCCAGGCGGCCACTTCGTCGATGAGTGTTGCCTTCGTTACAAAACGCCGTGCGAAATTCCCACTCAGCCGATCATTCCGCTGTTCTGCTCACCGAATAATCCCCTGCCGTCGCAGCTCGGCCACCACTTGCTCCGCCAGCACCTCCGGCGAACCCTCCAGCGTGCGCAGGCGGATTTCGGGGTCCAGCGGCTCCTCATACGGCGCATCCACGCCGGTAAAATTCCGAATTTGCCCCGCGTCCGCCCGCCGGTACAGCCCCTTCGGATCGCGGCGCCGGCATTCCTCCACCGGCGTATCGACGAAGATTTCCAAAAACTCCCCGTCCTCCACCGCCTCGCGCGCGAGCATCCGCTCAGCACGATAGGGCGAGATGAACGACACCAGCACAATCAGCCCCGCCTCGACGAACAATTTCGCCACTTCGGCCACGCGGCGGATGTTCTCCACCCGGTCGGCTTCGGCGAACCCAAGGTCGCGGTTCAGTCCGTGGCGGACGTTGTCGCCATCCAGCACCATGGTGTGGCGGCTGATGGCGTGCAGGCGCTTCTCTACCAAATTCGCGATGGTCGATTTGCCCGCGCCGGACAATCCGGTGAACCACAGCACCACCGGCTTCTGCCCGTTCAGCGCCGCCCGCGACGATTTATCGACGTCAAGCTGGTGCCAGTAGACATTCTCCCGCGCACCGCGCAGCGCAGTGATCATGCCGCAACCGACGGTATTGCGCGTCAGCCGGTCGATCAGGATGAAGCCGCCCAGCTCGCGGCTGTCATTGTACGGCTCGCACGCCACGGGCTGCGACAGCGACAGAGAAACGCGGCCGATCTCGTTCATGTGCAGCTCGCGTACCGGCACTTCTTCCATCGTGTCGATGTCGAGCCGAGCGGAGATGTCCGTCACCGTGCCGATCATGCTCTGCGCGCCGAGCATCATTTGGTAGGCACGGCCACGAAACAACGACGTGTCGTCCATCCAGACGACGCGTGCTTCGATGCGCTCGGCGAGCTGGGGCAACGGGGCGGCGGCGAACACATCGCCACGGGACGCATCGATCTCGCGGTCCAGCACCAGCGTTACCGGCTGGCCGGCACGCGCCATGTCGAGATCGCCATCCATCGTGACGATGCGCGCAACTTTGGCCTGCACGCGGGACGCGGCGTTCGCCAGAGAGTCGCCCGGACGCAGCGTGCCGGCGGCGATCGTGCCGGTGTAGCCGCGGAACGTGTGGTCGGGCCGGTTCACCAGCTGCACCGGCATGCGGAACGGGCGCGCCAGGCCATCATGGCCCGGCTCGGCGGTCTCCAGGGCGGCCAACAAGGAAGTGCCCTGGTACCAGGGCATGCGCGTGCTGGATCGGGTGACGTTGTCGCCGTCGCGCGCGCAGACCGGAATCGCAGTCACCGCCAGAGCCCGCAGGTGGCCCAGCACGCTGTGGAAATCGGCGACGATCTGTTCGAACACGGCCTGGTCGAAGCCGACCAGGTCCATCTTGTTCACCGCCAGGACCACGTCGCGGATGCCGAGCAATGATGCGATCGCGGCATGGCGGCGGGTCTGGTCCAGCACGCCCTTGCGGGCGTCGATCAGCACCACCGCGAGGTCGGAATTCGACGCGCCGGTGGCCATGTTGCGGGTATACTGCTGGTGGCCCGGCGCGTCGGCCAGGATGAAGCGGCGGCGCGGCGTTTCGAAATAGCGGTAGGCGACGTCGATGGTGATGCCCTGGTCGCGTTCGGCCGCCAGCCCATCGACCAGCAGCGCGTAGTCAACACCGCCTTCCACCGTGCCGAAGCGGCGGGAATCGCGTTCCAGCACCGCCATCACGTCATCGGGGATCGTGCCGCATTCGAACAACAAGCGGCCGATCAGGGTGGATTTGCCGTCATCGACGCTGCCGCAGGCCAGCACGCGCAGAAGGGAGTCGGGCATCAGAAATATCCCTCGCGCTTTTTCGCTTCCATCGAGGCGTCCTGGTCCTGGTCGATCAGCCGCCCGGCGCGTTCCGAGACGCGCGTGGTGCGCATCTCTTCGACGATGTCTTCCAGCGTGCTTGCGGGGGATTCGACGGCGGCGGACAGCGGATAGCAGCCGAGGGAACGAAAGCGCACCAGGCGGTTCACCGGCGTCTCTCCAGGATTGAACCGCATGCGGTCGTCATCCACCACGATCAGCGCGCCGTCCCGCACAACGGTGGGCCGCTGGGCGGCAAAATACAGCGGCACCACGTCGATGCCTTCGGCCAGGATGTACGACCACACATCCAGCTCGGTCCAGTTGGATAGCGGAAACGCCCGCAGCGTCTCGCCAGGGGCGAGGTTGCCGTTATAGAGGTGCCATAATTCCGGACGCTGCCGCTTCGGTTCCCAGCTGTGGCCGGGGCCGCGGACCGAGAAGACGCGTTCCTTGGCGCGGGAGCGTTCCTCGTCGCGCCGGGCGCCACCGATGGCGATGTCGAAGCGGCCCTCGGTGAGCGCCTGCTTCAGCGCGTCTGTCTTCATCACCTGGGTGTAGAAGCTGCCGTGGTCGAACGGGTTGATGCCCTGGCGCACGCCGTCGGGGTTGGTGTGAACGATCAGTTCCAGCCCGTATTTCCGCATCGTTGCGTCCCGATGACGGATCATGGCGCGGAATTTCCAGGTGGTGTCGATGTGCAGCAGCGGGAATGGCGGGCGGGCGGGGAAGAACGCCTTGCGCGCCAGGTGCAGCAGGACGGAGGAGTCCTTGCCGATCGAATACAACAGGACCGGGCGGGCCGCCTGCGCTGCCACCTCGCGCAGGATGTGGATGCTTTCGGCCTCGAGAGTCTTCAGGTGCGCGGGCAGCGCAGTCATCACGGATCGTCCCTGCGATAAGGTCCGGGTGTCAGGCATCATTGTTTCTGCCGAATTGCAAGCAGAACCACGCGCGCGACGGCCAGCCATGCAGGGTTGCGGACGGATGGGGCCTGGATGGCTGCCCCGATCCGTTCACCTGTCGTCTGGCGCGAGGTCCTGTCCGGTCGAATCCGTGCCGCGGCAGCGACGTGCCACCGGCGTGTCTTTCTCGAGGAACCGGTCCGGTTGCGCTGTGGGGGCGGCCTCGCTGGATATGCGCCGGTTTTCGCCGGGCCCGTCCCGGCCAACCTGGCCGATCAGGCCGCGATCGGGTGCACCCGCGCGGCAATGGCGGCGCCATGCTCCGCCTCGGCCACGGCCAGGTCGTAGGCCGTCTGCAAGCCCAGCCAGAACTGCGGGCTGGTGCGGAAGCAGCGTGCCAACCGCAGCGCCAGGTCGGAGGTCACCGGCTGTTGGTCCGCGATCAGCGGGGCGAGGCTCCCCGCCGGCACGTCCAAAGCATGCGCCAGGGCGGCCGCATCCAGCCGCAGCGGCTCCATGTATTCTTCACGCAAAACCCGGCCGGGATGCATACGGCGAGCGGAACTGGCCATTGCGGCACCTGTCCTTGGGGGATCGCGCACCATTTAGATGCGGACCATGGCGGGACTAAGGCGGCACGGGCTTGACCTGACGATTTCCATCCGCCGCCGCCTCGGCCTCCGTCGCGTGCGGGCGCGTCCTTTGCTCAGCCGCACCCGGCAATGGCATCCTCCAACACGGCGTCAAACATGGCAGCGCTGCGTGTTTCGCTGAATTGCAACGTTACCGCCCGCGCGGCAGCAGAAAACCGTGCGTGCAGCGAGGGGCTTTCAAGCAGCATACGCAGATGCCAGGCGAGCATCTCGGCGTCCCCGACCGGGTGCATCAGCGCATTGACCCCGTGCTTCCAAACGCCCTCGTAGCATTCCAGGTCGGCCAACAGCACCGGCAAGCCGTGCCAGGCCGCCTCGACCGGCGCGATCGGCATGCACTCGTCCGCCGACGGCAGGCAGAACACGTCGGCCGCTCGATACCAGGCGTGGACCCGCGCGGGCTGAACGCCTCCGGTAAGTACGAAACGCCCCGGATCGGCACGCATCAGCTGCTCTCCCGGCTGCTCCAGGCCAACCAGCTCGCCGATCAGCACGCATTCAATGGGCGCGCCCGACATCATGGTCACTGCCCGGATCAAATCGACCTGGCGTTTCCGGGGATAGATCGTGCCGGTACAGACGATCCGGTGCTGACCCGTGGTGCGCGGAACAGCGTCGCCCGGCGGCGGCGCCGGGATCAGATAAGGAACGATTTCCACCCGGCCGGGCGGCAGATTGCCAAGCAGCGCGGGCCAGAGTCGCTCGACCACGCCGCGGCTCGGGAAGATCAGCTTGGTCACGCGGTTCAGCGTCTGCAACGTTGACGGCCGCCCAAGTACAGTGTTGACGCCTGCCCGCCCTTCGTGGATCCACCAGACCGTGGGCCTTTGACCGGCGATCTGGTCGAGGATCTCGGCGCAGAAGACAGTACAGCCGACGAACACATCGTGGTCCGCCAGGCCGGCCCGGTCGACAAACACCACGCCGAGCGCGCGAAAGGCACCTTCCAGGGCTTTCGCCGCGCCTGCCAATGGCGGCGTCATGATCGTGACGGCGTCGCCGCGTGCCCGCATGTGACGAACCTGTTGCAGCAAAGCTGTCACGGCACCATTCAGTGCCAGTTCGTGGATGTAGAAAAGCACCCGCATCCGCCGACCATAGCGGTCCGTGAGATATATCGGAAGCGCGATAAGCCGTCGGCACATCCATGCGCCGGGCAGGGTCCGGGACGCCCCGAACGCGATCACGAACACTTGCTCCGGCAGCCGTCATTCAGGCATTATTGAACAGTAACAAGTCCGGCCGGGAGCAAAATCCCAGCATGAAGGTCTTTATCGCGGTGCATGACAGAGCACCCACCCCTTCGGCCCGTTATCTCACGCGGGTGCAGGTTGGCGCCGCACTGGGCGAACGACAGACCGGCTGCGTGCACGACGATGACGGCGATAACATATCTGCTCGAAACCCGCTGTATGCAGAACTGACAGCGCTCTACTGGCTATGGAAGAACGTCGAGGATGACGTGGTCGGGCTGTGCCATTACCGGCGCTACTTTTCACCCATTATGGCGCCATCCGAGCCTGTATTGACGGCCCGTAGGGACGATGTCCAAGGATTGGTTTCCCTCGACCCGGCCGGGGTTCTCTTCGCGCAAGAAACGGCCATTGCCGAACTTATCGTTCCTCGCCCGGTCGTCTGCACGGGCTCGCTCGAAGATCAGTATATCAGCCACCATGGACGCCCCCAGGACTGGCATGCCATGCTCGCGGCGCTGGCGCTGGTACACCCGAACGAGGCCCGCGACGCACGCGGCTTCTTCACCCAGAGCAATGCACTGACCCAGTACAATATGCTGATTGGGCGCCGCGACGTCGTGCGGGCTTATTGCGCGTGGTTGTTTCCGGTACTGGCCGAAGTGGAGCGAGTTCTCAATCCGCAAGTCCACCCGATGCAACACAGGGCGCTGGGGTTTCTCGGAGAGCGGCTGTTCTCCTGGTGGCTGGAATCTCGCAATCCGCGCCGCGTCCACCGGCCGGTTCTTTTCATTAATGAATAGTACTGTTTTATTGGGCCGGGCGGCGGGGTCCGCATGCCGGCGGTGTTGATCGTGGGAGCAGGATTTGCCGGCGCGGTCTATGCCCGGACGCTGGCCGAGGCTGGGTATGCCGTCCGGATCATCGATCGCCGCGACCACATCGGGGGCAACGCCGCGGACTTCGTCGACGATAACGGCATCCGGGTGCATCGCTACGGTCCGCATTTGTTTCATACGAACGCAACTCCGGTGTTCGCCTGGCTGCAGCGATTTGGCGCCTGGGTGCCCTATCAGCATCGCGTTCGGGCAAGATTGGCGGACGGCAAATATGTACCGCTGCCGGTCAATTTGGACACGATCAACGCCGTGTTCGGCGTTACACTACGGGCGGAGACAGAAACCATCGCGTTTCTTCGGAAAGTCGCCGCCCCCATTGTCGATCCGCACAACGCCGGCGAATATCTGCGCGCGCGGATCGGCGACGTGCTGACCGACCTCTTCTTTCGGCCTTATACGCGTAAGATGTGGGCGCTGGAACTGGAAGATCTCGACATAAGCGTCGTCAAGCGGCTGCCAATTCGTTTTGACAGCACCGACCTGTATTTTCCCAACGATCGCCACCAGGCGTTGCCACACGACGGCTACACAAATCTGTTCCGGGCAATTTTGCGCCATCCCGGAATCGGTGTGGAGTTGAATACAGCCTACGTCGCAGGCATGGAACGAGAGTACACGTTCTGCTTCAACAGTATGGCGATCGATGAATATTTCGGCTGGTCGCTGGGCGAATTGCCCTACCGCTCGCTGCGGTTCGACCATCGGACGGCGCATATCTGGGACCTGGAACCATGGAGCCAGCGCAACTATACCGATGATGGTCCCGCCACGCGCGAAACCTGGTGGCACTGCCTGCCGTGCCATATCCAGCGGGAAACCGGACGCCGCACGGTAACCGTGGATGAGCCTTGCGACTATCGCGACAACGGGAATGAGCGGTACTATCCTGTGAAAACGGCCGACCAGCGCTACCAGAAGCTGTATCGGACCTACCGGGAAATGGCCGAGGCCCTGCCGAACATGGCCTTCATCGGGCGCTGCGGCACCTACCAGTATTTGGATATGGACCAGGTGATCAACCAGTCGCTTGCCGGCGCCCGACGCTGGCTGGACAGCCGGATATGACGTGCCCGGTCAAGACATCGCGCCGTCCCCAGCGCGCTGGCAGGCACTTGCGCGTTCAGCGCTGACCCGACCAAACTTGCCCACGGATCAGCGGTGACCGGCAATGGCAGCGAGCAAAATCCTGGTACTGTGTTGGTCCGGCAGCCTGTACGGTTGTCTGGGAGGTTTCCTCTGCCTGGTCGCGGATGAACTGAGAGAACTCGGGCACGAGGTGACGTTATTCAACATTGAAGGAAACGATTGGATCCGCGACCTCGCCGGCGTTTTGGAGACGCAGCCATTCGACTTCGCCCTGACCATGTCGGGCATCGGAATCGAGGCGGCGATCTCCGGGAAAGGCCCGCTCTGGCTGGTCGCCAAAGTGCCGTTGTTCAATTGGAACTGCGACCACGCTTGCTATTTTCCAGCGCGGCACGCAGTGCGCAGCGGCTTCATCCTGCATGGCTATGTCTTTCCCGACCATGCGCGGTACAACATTCAATATTTGAACCCGAATGGCATGGCATTTGCCGTACATATGGGCATGCCGCCGCGCCACATCTTTCAGGGTGCGCCGCTGCCGCTGGCCGCGCGCAATGGCCGTATCGTCTTCACCAAGAGCGGCAGGGACAGCAATGCCATCATCGCCGAATGGCAAGAGCGCCTGCCACCGGTGCGGGACATTTTGCTCGCCGCGGCCGAGGCGTTGCTGCATCGGGACACGGCGGCCTTCGTTCCCATCCTGCAAAGCATCGCAGAGCAATACGGCCTGTTGCTCGCCGCCAATGGCGAGCTGATGCTTGGCTTGATTCGAGAACTCGACGACTATATCCGGTTCCGCCGCAGCGACATGGTGATGCGGGCATTGCTCCATCATCCGGTGGACGTGTTCGGCACCGGCTGGGACCATATCCCTTGGGACCAGGCGCGATCGGCGCGGTACTATGGCTCGCTGCCCTGGCAAAGCGCCGCGATCGAGCGTCTTCCCCGTTATCTGGGGGCTCTCTCGATCAACCCGTTGGTGGAGCAATCCGCGCATGACCGGGTGTTCTTCGCTCTCGCCGCTGGCGTGACCCCGCTCAGCGACGACACTGCGTTTGCGCGAACCACAATGCCGTCGCTGCAACCCTATTGCTTCGATTTTACGCCCCAGCGCATCGTTGCCGCCGCCGACACTCTGCTGTCCGATCCCGCCGCGGCGCTGGCAAGAACAGAGGCAACGCGGGTGGGTCTTGCTGCGGACTTCACCATGCGCCGTGCCGCGGAGCAGATCGTGCAATTTGCCGGTTTGCAGGCAGCGAACCTGCGATGGGGTCCATAGGTTTCGTTACGTCAATGCGGTTCGACGCACATAGGTAACAACGATTTAAATTTACCAGCCACCCACGGCACCAGACCTATCAAGCGGTTGCGCCATAGGCGGGATTCAGAGCCATGGTCGGGGGTCTATTCGCGGCTGCGATCGAAGGGTTTGCTGCGCAGGGGACGGCCCCGGCGGCAGATGTCAAGTTGCGCCGCAACGATGCTCGGAATGGCGCGGCATGGGTATCTGACCGGTCCTACAATCAGATAAGCGGCAGTTTGAAACGTAGCGCTTCCGCAGCCACACAATCGCGCGGCATTTTCCCGGACCCCGCGTCAACAAAGCCCATCTCCCGCATCTGTTGGGCCACAAGCCAGCCCGCGTTCATCGTCACGTCGTCGGCGCGCGTGTACTGGGTCCCGAGTTCAGCTTGCAGAAGAGGGTCCACCCCAGCCAATGCGGGCAGTCCTTTGCTGGTGGCAAGGACCGCGGCTTTGACCCCGTCAACGGAATGGACGACGGCTGCCATGGCGCCGAACAACGGATCACTGACCTTGAGTCCCATTCCTGCCTCCTGCGGCTGAGAATCGCAGTGAAGCCGGGAAAGGGTTGCGAATTGGCTTCGGGGGGAAAATCCCTGCCTTCAAGGGCTTTCTCTGGTGCGGTCGACAAGACTCGAAACTCGGGACAGGTCGGATGGGTTTGTGTTTTCAATGGGTTACGGTGGGGCATTTTTCGGACTGACTCCCAAGTTGACTCCCAAAACGACTCGCACGGCAGCATAGGTGAAGGGTCCGCAGCGTGACAGAGGCAGTTCAATGGTCCTAGATGGCGCCATCCAGCGATTCTGGAACCGCGCGTTATCTTGTTACGAACTCGCTCCGCCGACGAATCTCATTCGAGTTAAGGAAATGACGGTAGTCGTCAATCCAAGATTGAACCTCCTGAGTGAGAACCTGATGATCCCGCGCGAATTTCTCATACTCGGTTGGTAAGGCTACTTTCCAAGCGCGGAAGTCAACAAGTGACTGCATTTCAGATGACATCTTATTGTGCTCTGCTGTAGTCGGATGGTTAGCGGCCTTTTGCATTTCATTCGATATTATACGGTAGTATACGATACTAATGCCGTCACGCCAATCTTTCTCTGCGCGGTTGATTTGACTGTCCGTTGCTCCAAGGCTGCGTAGCTTTTCAATTAGTTCATCATGAATTCTGAGGCGCCTGTCATTCGACATTACGCCCATAAACGAGCTTCCGATCAGGTCTGTAAGGAACGCAGTAGTAATTGATGTTGCCAATTCTCGTAGTTGCTCAACGGTCGCCACTGCTTCGGCTATCTTCTCACGCATTGTCGCCCTAAGTGGGCCTATACGCAATTCTGCGAGAGCTTCAATGCGAGAAAGAAAGGCTACAAGACTGCCGCACAATACGGTCAACCAAGCGACTGAACTGTCATGCAGCACCAGACCGATCAAGGGTGGCACAATAAGCACAAAGCACAGACTGACGACGAAGAAAATCCGATCGACAGATTGCATGGCACTATAAATCCGTAAGTCCGGGTGCTGGCGGCGTTGGGCTACGGCTTGACCGTGCGCATTAGCCGGACGACGCCATAGCGGAATGGAAGGCAGCGTAGCACTTGACTATGGTTAGATCACCGGGTTAGCTTTTCTGCGAGTTCTTGCATTTTCTGCACCTCTGGTTTCGAAGGTGTCGATCGGCCGTTCCGAAACTTATGCCAGAGGTCGATCGCCTCCCGATACAACGCAGCATCAGCGTCAAGGTTATGGTCATTGTCCATAGCAGTCACCAGCTCACCATATTGTCGCCTATCGACACGTGCATACTTTGCCCGTGTCCTCCCGTCGATTTTCGCATCGTCCGCAATCGTGTCCAAGTGATCACGGATGCGAGTCCAATCCGCGCGTAGGCTATCGCGGTCCTCCTGCTGGTTAGGCGAGACCGGACTTGATGCAGATGTGGGAATATCGGCTACCGATCCGCTCACTTGGGTAAGCTGACGCATCAAAGAGGATAAAGTCTCTTTTTGTACCGATGCATATTCATCGAACGCCGCTTGTCGCAACCTAAGATGCTCCTGTAGTCTGCTTTCAGAGTCCTGGAGATGATTTTGCACGCTGGCTTCAGATACCTTCAATGCTTCCTCAAGGCTTTTGACGCGCCCGCTAAACAACAGCCAGCCGAGAATCACGCCACCAACTGCTGCCGTCATTGTGATGACGGCGCCGATCACCGTGCCCTGTGCTTGGGTCAAATTTGCCCACGTCTCCGAAAAATCCACGCTGTCGCTCCCCGTTCCCCTCACGCCAACTGCCACGTCATCACGATACCACAACGGCGCGTCAGTGTCTCGGGATGCCGGCGGTAACGCGGATCGAGTGACACAGATGCGCAGCGCTAGGCACCAATCAGCGCCTTTTTTGCCGCCTCTGAAGCAACGTCTACGACGATCTTGTAAAGCCCGCTCCCGACTGCTTGCCCAGCCTTCGCCATAAAACGCTTGAATCGTGTAACAGCAAGTTCCGTTCTTGGTCCACTTGTCGTCAGATCATCGATAGTTGCGCTAAGCTGTTCCAATTCCTGGGCGTTTAACCCTTCAAGTTCAGCGGCATATTCTTTCGCAGCTTGGATGCGCGCCTGTGTCCAGGGAAAGGCCATTCCGCAATTAAAGCAGTGATTTGGTGCAGAGTAGTTTTGCGCGCCAACTAGACCCGGGATATAATAGCAACCGCGTATGGGGCTATCGCACTTGGAGCAAGCGCGGATCGTGGCAGCACCACAACTTGAACAGAACTTGGCGGCACGTTGAGGCGATGATTCAAGATCGTCTGTCGTCACATGACCGTTGAGACAGATTTCAGCCGGCATATAGCGGCTGGGTTCCGTTGCCGGATCATTACCGCCAAGGCCGAGTCGCTCAAGATACCAGTCAGACATTGTTGCCCCGATTCTCCTTTGTTACGCCAAACAGCCCTTTTCGCCTGCCAGCCACAGCAGGGCCAACGCAACCCCAAACAGCCCGTGCAGCCATTGGAACTCGAACGCGAGTTTAGGTTCATCGTCTTGGGCAGCAGCCCATGCAAGCAATGCTGTGACAGTGCCCGCGATGGCCACGAACTTGGCAACGTCTTTCATGATCGACTCCGGTCCTTAGGAGAAGTAAATACCTCTTTACACGAGTCGGCACCCGATTCGCGATGGATTCTCGTGCCGAACGGGGCATCGGCGAGACGATTGGCGGGACCCATTTTCGCATGGGTCCCCGTCTCGATTTCAAAACAAATCCCCAAGTTGTATCGCGCCAGATCGGCGCCCAGAAAGCGCCTAACCCACCCCTAGTGGTATACCGGCTTGGGTCCCCCAACATATGGGGCGGTATGCCGCCTCTCGCAGCGCCATTGTGCAGTGCGACCTTCGCCGCTGCGACCTGGGCGTGCGTAGACTGTCTGGATGGAGGAACCTCCGCCGCGCCGGACTGATGCGACGACGAGTCAAATGTGACGAATGATAAGCCACACGACGTAGAGTCCGCCAAGCTCGATCGCGAGCAAGGCAACCCGTGTGATGATGCCCATTACCGACTCCATCAACCTGCCAGATACAGCGCGCTGCTATCGCCCGGCTTCTGCAAATGACGCGCGAAGCGTTTGCCATAGGGTCCGCCAAGGCGTCCGCGTTGATCGGGCTTCAACGAAGCGAATAGCAACGGCCCTTTGCTGCGCTTCACATGGTCGAGGAAGCCGAGTTCGATCAGCTTCGCGTGTATCGGAATAGTCCGCACTGACGACTTGTTCTTGACCTTCTGATCATCGCCTGCATCGGTGATCCGCATTACCCATATGCCGGACTCGTGCTGCCACACATCCGATTTAAGCAACTGACATGCCTCTTCCTGTCTGCAACCTTGATAAGCGCAGACGATAGGAAGCCACCGATCATCGTCCGTGTCCTTGTATTCCGCCGCCAGCGACGCATCCAAAGCCCGGAGTTGGGCGGGAGTGAAGCCCCTTCGGTCATTGTCCTGCGACCGCTTCTCTCGCTTTTTGATGAAGCGGAATCCATCTGCCGGGGATCGTTCGATATATCCCCAACTGACTGCGTGCCCGAGCAAGGTGGACAGCGCCATCACATGCTTTCGCGCCGTCCGCTCTTCAATACGGGGCAGCCCTTCCTTGTCGGCGAGCGCGATGGCACGTGCGAGTTGCGCGGTTCGCAGATCAGGGCGAGTTGATCGTGGAAGGCGGATTATGGCGTCAAGGAATTGGCGCAGATGGGCGCGGGTTATCTCCGCCAATCCGATCTGCCCGTGCAATTCATGGAAGCGGCGCACCGCGTATCTGTATAGGCCAACATGCTGCTCGGGCGCGCCGGACTCCTTCGCCCAGCGGTCAAGGACGGTCTGCAAGGTCTCTGCCGCTGCCTGTTGCTGCGGATAATCGGACGCCAAATCGGGGTCCGCCGCCGCTTCCGGACCCTTCCGCAATATGGCGAGGTTGCGTTCCAGGCGCGCCCGGAGCGTGGTCGCATGGGCTTCCGCTTGGGCAAGCTCGTCCTGCAAACCGTCCAGGTCGATCCCCTCTGCCGCAAGCCCGGCGCGCCGACTTTCGTTCGCTGTAGCCAGCCGTCCGGGAGCGCCAACCGGCCCGACAGTGCGGCGATCAGTTGTCAGGTCCGCCAGCATGCCAGCCAGGGCGGTTGCCAGGGCGGTATCTGCTCGCAGACTGGCAGGCACATTCCACGTGCCGGATAGCAGGCGTTTCCTTGTGTCTTCTGGCAACGCCAGCCAACGGGCAGACAACTCCTTCTGTTGCTCCGGCGTCAGGCGAGACCAGTCCGCCGGCAACCCTGCCCGTAGCCGGTCCGGGAGCGCATGCCAGACGGTAGCGGCGCCCTGCGGTTCGCCCACCGTCGCCACACGCAGCGCGCCCAAACCACCCGCGGCCTGGACAACCTCCCGCTCATCCGTCGTTAGCCGGGCGACGGCGCTGCGCTGGCGTCGGTATTCCAGCATGGCAACCGCAATCGCCTGCTCGCAGTCCGCGTTGCACTGGGCGGCAAGCTTCCGTGCCGTAGCCGCGTCCGTCGTAGCGAGAGTCTCCCGCCAGAACCGTCGACCGATGATCGGCACCAGCTTGGCAGGAACGCGACGGGCGAAATACAGGATGCCGTTGCGGGCGATGAGGTAGTCAGACATGGGGAGTCTCGCACGATTCCGACTCCCAAATTGAATCCCAAACCGGGTTACAGGCCGGCTTCAGGGGGAAAAGTCTAGGTTTTTCAAGGGCTTTCTCTGGTGCGGTCGAGAAGACTCGAACTTCCACGGGGTTACCCCCACAAGCACCTCAAGCTTGCGCGTCTACCATTCCGCCACGACCGCACGTGGGCTAAGCAGGCCGCGGGATATAACCGATGGATGACACAGCTTCAATCGCCGTCCCCGCCCCCAGCGCGGCCGCTCCCCGCCCGGGGCCGGCGCCGGAATGGCAGCGCGCCCCCGGCCTCACCCCCTATCCGGAAGCCCTCGCCACCATGCAGGCGCGCGTCGCCGGCATTCGCGCCGGCACCGCACAGGAACTCGTGTGGCTGGTAGAGCATGAACCGCTCTACACCGCCGGCACCTCGGCCAAGCCCGAAGAACTGACCGACCCCGGCCGTTTCCCTACCTACACCGCCGGCCGCGGCGGCCAGTGGACCTACCACGGCCCCGGCCAACGCACCGTCTATGTGATGCTCGACCTGACTAGGCGCCACGGCAGCGTGCCCCCGCGCGATATCGGCTGCTATGTGCACGGGCTGGAATCCTGGCTGATCCGCACCCTGCACCGCTTCGGCGTAACGGGCGAGCGCCGGCATGGGCGCATCGGCATCTGGGTGGTCGATCCGCGCACCGGGGCCGAGGCGAAGATCGGTGCCATCGGTGTGCGCGTCAGCCGCTGGGTGAGTTGGCATGGCGTGGCGTTGAACGTCGCGCCGGACCTCACGCATTTTGCCGGCATCGTGCCCTGCGGGATCCGCGAATACGGCGTCACCAGCCTTGCAGCCCTGGGCGTCCGCGTCGGGATGGCGGACGTAGATGAGGCGCTGCACGGAGCGTGGGACGAGGTGTTTGGGGTAGACGCAGCGTCGGTCGCGATGTGCGGCACGGAGGGGTAGTATGCCGGCCCGATCGCCCTCACCCTGACCCCCTCCCGCAAGCAGGAGAGGGAAAATTGGTCAGCGGCCCTGGTGGAAGCCCGGGTAGTCCGGTGGATCGGCCATCTCGTCGTCGATGCTGACCACCTCCGCCATCCGCGGGCCGCGGCGGCACAGGCGCAGCAGTTCCTCCACCGCCGCCACGTCACCGGCGACGAGCGCCTCTACGGTGCCGTCAACCCGGTTGCGTACCCATCCGGACAGGCCCAATGCCCGCGCATGCTCCTGCATCCAGGCACGGAACCCCACCCCTTGCACCCGTCCCGAGATCACCAGACGCTTTGCCGTCATGCCGGTTCTCCCTTGCTCAGCGCGATGAAACGCGCCGCCAGCGCGATATCGGCGGCAATGGCCGATCGCCTGGTCGCAGCGTCCGCGTCCTCGCCCCATTGCTCGGCCTGGAACAATTCGTCCAATGCTCCCAGCGTATGGGCTGCCGCCGCATCCAGGCGTCCGTCCGCCAGGGCGAGACCCAGGACCAGGCTGCCCAGCGCGGGGACGGCGATCCCGAGCGCCGCCAGAACTTCCGGTTCCAGCGCCGCCACAGCACGACGCAACGCGGCAACCGCGTCACGGTGCTGGCGGATCGGTGCGATCCCGCTGGTGACCCGCAGCGGCGCATCGTGGGTCAGCGCCGCCCAGTCGAGCCATGGCTGCCATTCGCGGGCCTGACGTTGCACCAGGGCTGGAGGGTCGATAGCACGGTAGCACAGCAGGTCGTTCTCGCCGTAGCGAGCGATGGCGTCGATGGTGGATGCGGGATCCGAGGCGACGCGTTGCTGGGCAGTACCGGCCAGCCGGGTCAGGGGCGTGTCGGCGAACGACATCTCCCCGCCCAGTGCAGCGCCGGCGGCCTGCCATTCCGCGGCGATTGCATCCGCCAGACGCGAGGAACGGACATGCAGGATTGCTCCGTCCGGCAGATGCATCGGGCGGCGGTCCAGCAGGATGGTAAAACCGTCCGGCGTTCGGCTGGCGGCGGCGGTGTCCCAAAAGCGCTTCACAGGATGAAACCTAACCTCTCCTGCACGTCGCGCGGGAGAGATTGACACACGAATTGACGTGGGCGAGGGTGATCGGGTCGGTAGGAAGCACGCTTTCTACCGATCCGATCACCCTCAGCCGGTGAGCTTTGCTCAAAGCGTCGGTCCGCTTCGCGGACGAGGTTGATCTTCATCGGAACAACTGCTGAAGGACGCCACCGAGTGAGTTCTTCTTTCGTGCAGGCGCCGGCGCGGCGGCAGCGGCGGGCGCTGCCTGGCCGCGTGCGACTGCCAGGGCGGCGTCGCATGAAGGCACCGATGACCCGCCCAGCAGCTTGTCGCCGCCCAGCACGCCGCCCAGCAATCCCAACGGCGTGGCAGAGCCGATGACTCCTCCCGCCACTGTTCCCGCGTTCGCCTCGAACGTCCCGATCGCGTTCACCTTCACCGCCGGGTCGCGGATCGGCCCGGTCACCTGCATCGGCACCACCAGGCCCGTACCGGCGACGCGGCCCTGCGGGCGCAGTACCAGGGACAGGGTCTCGTCACCCAGGTTGACGCTGCCGCCACCATCCATGGTGAGCAATGCCGAGTTCAGCAGCAGGGTGCGAAGGTCGGCCACACCGTGATGGGCGTCCGCACGCAAGGCGAAGCAGCGAAGCTCGCTCGACCCGCCATGCGACAGCATGCCGAGCACGTTGGCCTTCTCCAGCACCGAGCCAAGCAGGTTGTTCAGCAGCGCCGTATCGATGGTGCCCCCCTGCATCGCGAGGCCCAGGCTGCCGTTCAGCCCGGCGGCAATGGCGTGCGGCGATGCTCCGGCGGAGTGCAAATTGGCATAGATCTCCAGTCTACCGCTGGCATAACCGGGCAGTCCGGCGGCGGCGAGCAGGGGCGCTACGGCCAGTCCGGGCGCGTGCAAGGTCAAGGCGACCGGCGGGGCGGGTCCCGTGCCGTCGATCGCCAGAGTGCCGCTCAGCTTGCCTTCGGGCAGGTCGGCGGCGATCGGATCGACGTGCAGGCTGCCGTTCGCCAGCACGGCGTGCACGTTAATGGCGTGATAGTCGAGGCCGCCGGTTCGCAAGTCACCGATGACAACGGCGACGTTGCCATTGGCGGCGCGCAGCACGCCGAACGGCAGCGGGGTATCAGAGAACAGCCGGCCCGTCCCGGCGTGCGGCGGCGCAGCCGGGGCGGTGGCCTGCGGCCTGGGCGGCGGCGGTTGATGGGCCGGAGGTGGCGCAGGCGGTGGTGGCGGTGCCACCGGCTTTCCGGCTGCGGCCATGATCGCATCGGCATCGATGCGGTTGGCGTGGAGGTTCGCGGTCAGCGATGGCGGCGGACCGTTTGAGATCGCGATGTCCCCGGACAGGTCACCCTGCGCCGCGGTCAGTTTCATCTCGTGCAGGGCCGCGCCATGCTCGAAGCCACCGGGACCATCGGTCAGGGTGCCCTGGAAGGCGACCTGAGTCAGGCCAGGCAGCTTGCGGTGGGCAATTGGCGACAAGGCGGCCAGATCCGGAATGCTGGCGGTCAGCGCCAGGTTGGCACCGGACAGTGTTTCCGGATGTGCCACCGTGCCTTTGACGCTCAGGTTGGCGTTGCCGGCGCGCACGATCACGTCCACCGGGATCGGGGCGCTGGGCTGCTGCGCGATCAGCGTGCCCGGAGCGCCGACTGTGGCGGCCAGCGACATCGGCGTCGTGCCCATGGTCGCTTGCGCATCGATATGGATCGGCTGGTTTTGCGCCGGCGCGTCGATCGTCACCGAGATCAGCCGCAGCCCGCCGACATACGCGGTCAGATCGGCCGGTCCCAGCTTCAGGTTCGCCGCTTCAACATACGGCACCGGCCCGCCATGGTCGGCAAGCTGTGCCGTGACGTGCACGTCATGCAGCGGCGGCAGATGCGCCTGGGGCAGCAACGGCGCGAGCGCTGTAAGGTCCGGGATCGCAGCCGTAACCGACAGCGTGTAGCCGCGGCCTTGCAGCGGCTTGGTGAAGCTGCCGTCCGCGGACGCTGTGGCACCGGCGGCGGCGAGCGTCAGTTTGACCGGCCACGGGGTCGTCGCATTCGGGTCTTGCAGGCGCAACAGGGAACCGACATCGCCTGCGAGCGTGAACGGCGTGCCGTTGTAGCTGGCGTTCATCGCCAGATTCAGCGGCACATCGGCGGCGGTGGCCGTCGCCGTCATATGCTGCACTGCCAATGTCATGGCGCGGCCGGTACGATCGTCACGCATCGACAACGTGCCGTCGTCAATCCGCAGGGCGGTGACGCTGATGCGGTCGCCCTCGCCGGGCTTTGCCTGCGGCTTCGTCGCGGCGGCCGGCGGAACGCCGGCGGACGTCCTGGGTTGCGGGGTGAACACCCAGTTGGAACGGCCCTGGGCATCGGTTTCCAGCAGGATGGTTGGGTGTTGCAGCACCAGCCGGGTGATTTCGATCCGATTATGCAGCAGTGGCAGCACCGCAAGCTGCACGTCGAGGCTTTGCAGCGTCGCCATCTGCGGTTGCGAGAACCCGGGCGGATTGGCCAGCGCAACGTCGGTCAACGCGACCGTGGGCGAGAGCGACCAGGTCAGGTGGATCGGGCCTTTCAGCGTCAGCGCCCGGCCGGTGGCTTGCTCGACCGCGGCCTCGATGCGCGGCTTCAGGCTGTTGGGATCGAAGCGGGCGAGGAACACCGCACCGGCCGCCAGAATCAGCACCAGGAGTGCCGCTACCCCGAGCAAGCCGTAACGCACCGCACGCCGCACTGCCATCGCTGTTCTGGTCCCCCGCGAGTCTGTGGCGTCCTGCTGTCAGACGTTCCGCCGCACGGGGCGCGCCGGCGGCGCGTGGAATCCGAGCGTGCGGAAGGTTGCTGCCATGTGGGGCGGCAGGTCCGCCTCCACCACCAGCGTTCCGCCAGAGGGATGTGGCAGGCTCAAGGCGCGGGCGTGCAAATGTAGTTCATCGGAGAGGCCCTCGACGGTAGCGGCGAAGGCGTTGTTCTGGTCCGGGCGGGCGTATTTGGTATCGCCCAGGATCGGCGCGCCGATGGCGACACAGTGAACGCGAAGCTGGTGCGTGCGGCCGGTGCGCGGATGCAGTTCCAGCCAGGCGAGTTTCTGCCCGGCGTGATCCAGCGTGCGGTAGTCGGTGACGGCGCGGGCGGCGTCCTTATCGCCCTGGTCTGCTATGGCGGTGCGTTCACCGCGTCCGCCGGTGACGCGCACGAGGGGAAAGTCGATGCGGCCCTCCGGGGCGTTGGGACGGCGGGCGGTGATGGCCCAGTAGGTCTTGTCGATATCTCGGCCCCGGAACAATGCGGCGAGCTTGGCCGCAGTACCGGGGGTGCGGGCGAGCAAGAGAACGCCGGAGGTGTCGCGGTCCAGGCGATGAACCAGGCGCGGACGGTCGGACGCGCCGAAGCGCAGCGCGTCCAGAAGCGCATCAAGATGGTGGGTGATGCCGGGCCCACCCTGCACCGGCAGGCCGTGTGGCTTGTTGATCGCGATGAGCTGGTCGTCGCGGTAAAGGACGAGGCGCTGGAGATCCTTCTGAACCAGCGGGTCGATCTCGGACGGCGTTGGCTCCGCGCGCGGCGGGGTACTCGGCAGCGGCGGGATGCGGACACTCTGGCCCGCAGTGAGGCGCGTGGCGGCGTCGGCGCGATGGCCATCCACGCGCACCTGCCCTGTGCGGCACAGCTTCTGGATGGCGCTCTGCGGCAGGCCGGGGAAATGGCGGCGGAACCAGCGATCCAGGCGGATGTCGGCTTCATCGGCCGAGACGGTGCGGGTGGACAGGGTCATGGGGCGGCATTGCCTGTGGTGGGCTGATGGTACCGCGTCAAGGTCATGACGGCGAAAGCAGAGAAGCGCGGGGCAGGACAGGTAGCTGGGGCTGTGGCGGCACGGCGACCGAGATGGGCACCTCCCGGGATGGCCGATCCGGTGCAGCTGCCAGTCATCAAATCGCAAATTGTTGCAAGGCTGTTTTCGCTTGGCACACGACCCCGCGATCGGAGCTGCGGGCGGCACAGGTTGGCTGTGCGCGGCACTGGTTGGCTGTGCGCGGCGCCACGCCTCGGGGGCGTGGGACGCACCAGAACAGCAGGCGTAGTCCGCTCGCTGCGGTAATTGCATTGAGCTGTACATAATTCGATACATGATTCGATCCGCATGGTCCGGAAGAAGGGAGCAGTGCGTCTGAATGGCCGGCCGCTGTTCACACCTGGCGGACCGAAACGACAACGCAATCTCCCATCGGCTAGCAGTTGACCGCACTGTAGCGATCCTGAGCGACCACGATATCGGCAGGGTGACTGTCGCCGGCATTGGCACTGGAGACCGAAGCCGCGGCTCGACACCGGACGGAGATTGCTCTCATGGCTGATGTCCTGATCCAGGCGGCCGGGGCTGTTTCGCTCACAGCCTGGCTCATTGCCGCTTTGCTGTTCGCAATATTGCTCATCCTTTTGCAGTCGCTTTGGGTCATTGGTCCGACCCAGGTTGGGCTCGTTCGCAAGCGCTACGGCTGGAAGCGGCTCGAAGAAGGCAGTCCGGTCGCTCTCCACGGCGCGGCGGGATACCAGGCCGCGCTCCTGACCGCCGGCCTGCGGTTCAAACTATGGCCGCTTTACACCGTCACGCGCCATCCGATGGTGCAAATCCCGGCCGGCCAGATCGGCGTCGTCATTGCCCAGGTCGGCAGGCCGCTGCCCATCGGCGCGAAATCGGCGACGTATAAGTCCGAATTCGCCAGCTTCCAGGACATCCGGGCGTTCATGGTCAATGGCGGCGAGAAGGGTGTCCAGCGCACCGTGCTGCCGCCCGGCACCGTGGCGGCCATCCATCCGGTTGGTTTCCTGGTGGTGTCGCTCAACGCCGTCTATGGCGTGCCGGTGGCGAGTGAATACGCGCGGCTGCTGCGCGGTGGCAACGACCGGCTGACGCATGAGTCCTTCGGCCTGTCAGAGCAACACATGAAGGTCGTCGTGATCGAGCCGCACGCCACCGACGACGGCAGCTTGGTGGACATGATCGGCATCGTGACCACTCTGGAGGGGTCACCATCGCCCAAGGGCGCCATTGCCAACCGCCTCGGCGACTTTGCCGATATGGCGCAGCTTGAGGCCGATCCGGCGACGCGGAACAGTGATCTGGTGGAGGCGATTCTCGGGAGCAAGAACGACACGCATAACAACTATCAGGATTTCCAGGCGTTTCTCGATGCGGGAGGGCGCATCGGCCTGCAGCACGATCCATTGCTGTATGGCGCCTACAATCTCAATCCGTTCCTGGTGTCGGTTGAAATGGTACCGATGCTGGTGGTGAACCAGGGGCAGGTTGCAGTGGTGAAGGCGTATGTCGGGCTGGCCGCCGAGGATACGTCCGGCGACGATTTCAAGTTCGGATCGCTGGTGCGGCCCGGGCATCGCGGCATCTGGGAAGAGCCGTTGCGCACCGGCAAATATGCGATCAATCCGCGGGTCTATGCGGTGGAGATCGTGCCGACCTTCATCCTGACGCTGAACTGGGCGGATGTGACCTCGACCGCGCACAGCCTGGACAAGGATCTGTCGCCGATCGAGGCGAAGTCCATGGAAGGCTTTGTGTTCATGATCGACCTGCAGGTGCAGATCCATGTGCCGGACTGCGATGCGCCGCGCGTGATCTCCACGGTCGGGACGATGGCGAACCTGGTCAACGAGGTGCTGCAGGCGGCCGTGGGCAACCATTTCCGCGACAAGCTGCAAGGCATGCCGGCGATCGATTTCATCCAGAAACGCGCCGACGTCCAGGCGCAGGCACAGGAGTATATCACCGAGCGGTTGCGCGTGTACCGGATCGAAACGCGTGGCGTTTATATTCAGGATGTGGTGTTTCC
Organism: Acetobacteraceae bacterium; assembly: GCA_035523995.1. Lineage (GTDB taxonomy): Bacteria > Pseudomonadota > Alphaproteobacteria > Acetobacterales > Acetobacteraceae > JASHVB01. The sequence goes on from DATKPQ010000016.1 coordinate 34,404, forward strand.
GGCGCAACTCGTCGAAGTGCTGACCGCGCGTGAGATCGCCAATCAGCAAAAGGCGCAATACGATGCCGAGCGGACAGCGCAGGACCAGCGGCTGTTGCTGGAAGCGTCCCGCGGGCGGGCGAATCAGCAAGCGGCGTTGGCGCAATCGATGATCGGCGTCGACATCGCACGGAACAGAGCGACAGCAGTGCAGGCGGAAGCAGATGGCGAGGCCTATCGCCTGACCAAGGTCGGTGAGGCGAGCGCGGTGCAAACGCGGGCCGAGGGGCTTGCAATGGCGGCGGGACTGGCGGCGCAGCAGAAGGCCGTGGGGGCAGGCCAGGCGGCGATGATCAATGTCGCGAAGGCCCTGGCAGGTGGCACGCAGCGCTTCATGCCGGAGAATCTGGCGATCACCGGTGGCGGCGGCGGTGACGGCATTGGCATCGGCCCGCTGGTGCCGCAACTGATGCGGTGGCTGCAGCGCCAGGACAACGGTCAGCGTCGAAACGGGGAAGTCAGCGACAGTGCCGAGGATGCAGTGCCAGCCCCGCCTGCCGCCTCCCAAACGCCCGAAGGCCCAGCGATGCAATGGGCGATCACGCCGACGGTCGCGGTGGCGCCACCCTCAGAGAGCTAGTGTTGTGACCGTGGCGGATCGTGCCCGCTGTCATTGCGAGCGAGGCGAAGCAATCTCCCCCGAGAGAACGTGCGATCGCCCGTCAGGGATTGCTTCGCTTGGCTCGCAATGACATCGACGAACCTCGCAACGACACACTGCACCCGCTCTCGAAGGCGGTCGGCAGCAACCGCCTCCGAGAGTGTTCGCCGAAGATCAGGCGAGATCGAACCGGTCCGCGTTCATCACCTTGTTCCACGCCTTCACGAAGTCCGCCACGAACTTCCCCTGCGAATCGCTCTGCGCGTACACCTCGGCAAACGCGCGAAGCTGCGAGTGCGACCCAAAAATCAGGTCCACCCGCGTTCCGGTCCACCGAACCTCACCGGTCTTCCGGTCGCGCCCTTCGTACACCCCGTCAGCCCCGTTCGGCTGCCATTGCGTCCGCATGTCGAGCAAGTTGACGAAGAAGTCGTTCGTCAACGTCTCCGCCCGCTTGGTGAACACGCCATGCTTCGCCCCGCCGATACCCAGCACGCGCAGCCCGCCAAGCAGCACGGTCATCTCAGGCGCCGTCAGCGTCAGCAACTGCGCCCTGTCGACCAGCTCCTCCTCCGGCGCCATCAACTCCCTGCCGCTCAGGTAATTGCGGAAGCCATCGGCGCGCGGCTCCAGCACACCGAAGGAGTCGACGTCGGTTTGCTCTTGCGACGCGTCCATGCGGCCCGGCGTGAAGGGAACCGACACGTCGTGGCCCGCTGCCTTTGCCGCCTTTTCTACCCCGGCATTCCCGCCAAGCACGATCAGGTCGGCCAGCGAAACCTTCTTGCCGCCACCCGCCGAGGCATTGAACGCCGCCTGGATCGCTTCCAGATTCTTCAGCACCTCGGCTAGCTGAGCCGGCTGATTCACCGCCCAATCCTTCTGCGGTGCCAGCCGAACGCGCGCACCATTCGCCCCGCCGCGCTTGTCGGACCCGCGGAACGTTGAAGCCGACGCCCACGCCGTCGAGACAAGCTGCGCAACCGACAGCCCCGACGCCAGGATCTTCCCCTTCAGCGCCGCGATATCTTGCTCGTTGACCAGCGGATGGTTCACCGCCGGGATCGGGTCCTGCCAGATCAACGTCTCCTTCGGAACCAGCGGGCCGAGGTAACGCTGGATCGGCCCCATGTCGCGGTGAGTCAGCTTGAACCACGCCCGCGCAAACGCGTCGGCGAACTGATCCGGATGCTCCATAAATCGGCGGGAGATCTTCTCGTAAGCCGGGTCCATCCGCAGCGAAAGGTCCGTGACCAGCATGGTCGGCACCCGCTGCTTCGACGGATCGAACGGGTCCGGGATCGAAGCCGGCCCACCCTTGGCCTGAAACTGCCAGCAGCCGGCCGGGCTCTTCGTCAGTTCCCATTCGTACTTGAAAAGGTTTTCGAAGAAGTAATTGCTCCACTTGGTCGGGGTCTGCGTCCAGATGACTTCCGGACCGCCGGTGATCGCGTCAGCGCCGACGCCGGTGCCAAACCTGCTCTTCCAGCCGAGGCCTTGTTGCTCGATGGCGGCCCCTTCGGGCTCCGCGCCAACCAGCGACGGATCGCCGGCGCCGTGGGTCTTGCCGAAGCTGTGGCCGCCGGCAATCAGCGCCACCGTCTCCTCGTCGTTCATCGCCATGCGGTAGAACGTTTCGCGGATGTCCTTCGCCGCTGCGACCGGATCGGGCTTGCCGTTCGGCCCTTCCGGATTCACGTAGATCAGGCCCATCTGCACCGCCGCCAGCGGGTTCTGCAGCTGGCGTTCGCCGCTATAGCGCTCGTCGCCCAGCCATGTCCTCTCGGCACCCCAGTACAGTTCCTCGGGTTCCCAAACGTCCTTGCGGCCGCCGCCATAACCGAACGTCTTGAACCCCATAGACTCAAGGGCAACGTTGCCGGCCAGCACCAACAGGTCCGCCCAGGAGATTTTCTGGCCGTATTTCTGCTTCACCGGCCACAGCAGCCGCCGCGCCTTGTCGAGGTTCGCGTTATCCGGCCAGCTCCCCAGCGGCGCGAACCGCTGCTGCCCATTGCCGGCGCCGCCGCGGCCATCGGCGATGCGGTAGGTGCCGGCAGCGTGCCACGCCATGCGGATCATCAATCCGCCATAGTGGCCGAAATCCGCCGGCCACCAATCCTGCGAGTCCGTCATCAGCGCCGTCAGGTCCTTGATGACCGCGTTCAGGTCGAGGCTCTTGAACGCCTTGGCGTAGTCGAACGCCTTGCCCAGCGGATCGGACAGTTCGGAGTTTCGATGGAGGCCCTGGAGGTTCAGCGTGTTCGGCCACCAGTCGCGATTGGTCCTCGCGCCCGAGTGGATGACCGGGCACTTGCCCACGGTCGTGTCAGTCGTTGCATCCATGGTTGACTCCGTTTCCTTGCGATATCGATCGACCCGTTTATCGCGGACCGTGACTAACCGGTGCACGGCTCGGCTGCATGGTCGGCACCATGACAATGTGCGAGGCACTCGGCAGGACGGGTCGTGCGCCAGCGGAGAGCCTGATCTGATAGTGGGGCGACGCGCGCGCCCGCGCTTGCCGCCAGGCGTTTCGTTCCTGCTTCGCTCCCTCACGTGACTGGACTTGCGCTCCGTAGCGGACTAGCAGTGATAGAGACAAGCCTCTCGATCCAATGGATCCAATAGGTACTGTCTATCACGGATGGAGGGCTGACCCAATGAATCTCCGGGACCTCCGCTACGTGCTGGCCGTGGCCGAGCATGAGCATTTCGGCCGCGCCGCCGAAGCCTGCGACATCAGCCAGCCGACGCTGTCCGTGCAGATCCGCAAGCTCGAGGAATTGCTGGGCGTGACCTTGTTCGAGCGCACCAGCAAGGCGGTCGTGCCGACCCTCGCCTGCGATCAACTGATCGGCCATGTCCGTGCCGCGGTGGCGGAGGCCGACGCCATCCTCGCCATATCACGCGGTCTGCGCGACCCGCTGGCCGGTCGCCTTCGCCTCGGTATCATCCCGACGCTGGCGCCCTATCTCCTGCCGCTGGTGTTCGCGCCGCTGCGCAAGTCGCTGCCTGACCTCGAGGTGGAGCCGTGGGAAGACCAGACCGCCGCCTTGCTCAAGCGGCTGCACGGGTATGAGCTGGATGCCGCACTGCTGGCGACCGAGGTGCCCGGGCCAGAGCTGGAGAGCCGTGCGTTGTTCGATGAGCCGTTTCTGGCAGCGCTGCCGCCAGACCATGCGCTCGCCGCGCGCAACGTGGTCGCAGAGGCAGACCTGGCCGACGATATCCTGGTGCTCGCGGATGGCCATTGCCTGCGCGAGCAAGCGCTGGAGGCGTGCGGGAGCACCGGGGCGCTCAACGGCACGCTGCGGGCGACCAGTCTCTCGACATTGCTGAACATGGTGGCCGCCGGCTACGGCACCACGCTCATCCCGGCGCTCGCGGCCGGGGCAGCGCAGGATGCGGGGATCGCGTTACGGCCCTTGGCGGCGCGGGTGGGGCGGACGGTGCGCATCGCCTGGCGCGCCCGGTTCCCACGGCGCGCGGCGTTGCAGGCGGTTGGCGATGTCATCGCCGCGCGCCTGCACGGCTTTTCCGAAGGGGCGGCGGCAGGGACGATCTAGTGCCGTGATTCTGACGGGTGGTGGCCGCTCGACCTGTCTTGGCCACGGGACCCGATCGCACCAGACGTACCCGTATTGCTCCGTACCGCTGGCAGCAAAGAAAAGGCCTTGCGCAGATGCTGGCAGACCACGCGGATGGACGCAGATTGTCCGGTACTGCACCGTGGCCGTCGCAGGGTATGCCAGGACAGGTCCCTGGCTGGACACGGCCAACACGCTTGCGCCTGGGAAGCGGCTTTCTGCACGCGATCAGCCTCGGGTAAGTTGACGCCAATGAAGCCGGCCTCGCCCACCCCACCGTCGCCTGCCCTCCCGCGAAGGGGCAGGCTGCGGCCTATGGCCGGGCCGGACCTCGAACCCGCGATGCGGCTGGCAGAAATCGCCACCGAAGCCCGTGCCTGCCGGATCTGCGCGGACTTTCTGCCGCTGGGGCCGCGCCCCGTGTTCCGTGCCTCCGCCACCGCGCGATTGCTGATCGTGGGTCAGGCGCCGGGCACCAAGGTGCACGCAACCGGCATCCCCTGGAACGATCCCTCCGGCGACCGGTTACGGCAGTGGCTGCAAATGGACCGCGACGCGTTTTATGATGAATCCCGCATCGCCATCGTGCCGATGGGACTCTGCTACCCAGGACGGCTGCCAAACGGCGGCGACGCCCCTCCACGGCCGGAATGTGCGCCGCTGTGGCGCGAGCGGCTGGTCGCGGCAATGCCAGCCATTCGGCTGACATTGCTCGTGGGCACCTACGCGTTGACCCACTCGCTTGGCGCCGGCCCAATGACCGGCCACGTGCGCGCGTTTGGCGATTATCTGCCGGGCAGGAAATTCCCGTTGCCGCACCCATCCTGGCGGACCACGGGATGGGAACGCAAAAATCCCTGGTTCGGCGCCGAGGTTCTGCCGGCGTTGCGGCAGGCGGTCACAGATGCCCTGGCCGATCCGGCGTGATCCGCCGGCTCTACCACCCGCCCAGCCACAATCCGATGCCGTGCACGACACCGACCGGGAAGAACGTTGCATCCGCGATCAGCAGCGGGCGCACGCCGTTGCTTGCGCAGAACACGATGGACGTGAGCCACGCCGCATAGGCGAGCAGGATCGGCACCGCGAGCAATAGCAATGTCTGCAGATCCATCGAGCCGTCCCGCCGAACGCGTATCGCCTTGATCATCGCTCTGCCTCTGCCCATCATGCTAGCGGAACGTCGCCCCTCACGGCACTCACAAGTCGGCGCACTGGTCCGGCCGGCCTTCCCAATCCCGTGCGGACGCCGCAAACCCGCGGCACGTCCGAACTCGCGGATTGCTCCGATCAGCGCAGGTGTTGTATCCCACATCGTGGCGCTGGACAGCTAGCGATTTATCCGATCGGCCGTGCCGCGGGTGACGAAATGCACGCGCGCGATGCCGATGTCGCGAGAACGGACGCTGCGTAACCGGACTGCAAGACGTTCCCTGGGCCGGGTGGCTTGACTTCGCGGCGGCGGTGTCGGTTCATGCCCCGCCGATCCACTGCACGGCCATGAAATGACACAAAAATCGAAGCAAATCGCCACGTTCCAGGAAGCGGTACGGGACATCTCCGACGGCGCCACCATCGGCTTCGGCGGCTTTGGTATGCCGGGCGTGCCGTTCAACCTCATCAAGGCGTTGCTGGGGCAGGGCGCCAGGCAACTCACGCTGGTGGCGAACACGACGGGCGGAGCACAGCAGCCGCGAATGCCCGATATCGGCATGCTGGTGGAGAATGGCCAGGTGAAGAAGGTGATCTGCGCCTTCACCGCCGCGACCCGCCCGACCGACGTATTGCCTTTCACCAAATATTATGAAGCCGGCGAGGTCGAAGCAGAGCTGGTACCGCAAGGCACGTTGGCAGAACGGCTGCGTGCTGCGGGTGCGGGAATCCCTGCCTTCTACACGCCCACGGCGGTCGGCACGGAACTTGTTCAGGGGCGTGAAACCCGCGTGATCAACGGCCGCGAATATTTGCTGGAATACGCGCTCCCGCTCGATTTCGCATTCGTCCGCGCACGGCGCACGGACACATTCGGCAACCTGCAATTCCACCGCTCGCAGCGGAATTTCAACCCGGTGATGGCAACCGCAGCCCGAGTGACCATCGCGGAAATCGATGAAGACATCCTGCCCGCCGGCAGTATCGATCCAGACATGGTGCACACGCCGGGCATCTACATTAACCGGTTCGTGAAGGTGCCGCCGCCGCCTGAAGGGCTGTGGCCAACGCGCCGCCAGGAGCGCCGCCGATGAGCGAGACCAAGGGCCTGACCCGCCAACAGATGGCGGACCGCGTCGCGCTGGAATTCCAGGACGGCTGGATCGTCAATCTGGGTGTAGGCATCCCGACGCTATGCTCCAACACCGACATCGGCGACCGCGACATCATCTACCATTCCGAGAATGGCGTGATCGGCTACGGCCCGATCGCGCCCGAGGGACAGGAAGACCTGAACCTGGTGAATGCGGGTGGCCAGAACGTGACGCTGCGCCCTGGCGCCGCCGTGGTTCACCACGCCGATTCATTCGGCGTGATTCGCGGCGGCCATATCGATGCGACGGTCATGGGCGCCTACCAGGTGTCGTGCGACGGCGATTTCGCCAACTGGAAGCTGAAGGGACAGAAGGGCGGCGGCATTGGCGGCGCGATGGACCTGGCGGCCTGCGCTAAACGCGTGTTCATCATCCTGGAGCATATCACGCGCGACGGCAGCCCGCGGCTGGTGCAACGCTGCGACCTGCCGGTGACAGCGCGTGGCGTGGTGACTCTGCTGGCGACGAATTACGGCTTGTTCCAACCGACCGGCACTGGCTTTCTGATGCGCGAAATCGCACCCGGCTTCACCGTCGAGGAAGTGCGTGCGGCGACCGGTGCATCGCTGACCGTAGCGGAAGACCTTCGCACGGTACGGATGGCCTGAGCGAAGGATGGCACGCCGCGCTGATCACCGGGCGGCATAGCGACACGGCGTGAGCGTCGCCGTCGTCATCCCAACGTTCAACGGCACGCGGTATCTGGCTGCGACAATCGAGTCCGTGCTGGCGCAACAACATCCGCCGGACGAGACCATAGTCGTTGACGATGGTTCCACCAACGACACGCACGCCGTCGTCGCCCGCTTTCTGCCGCGCGTGCGGTATATCCGCAGCGAGACGAACCGCGGCATCTGCCACACACGCAACCTGGGCATTGCCGCATCGCAGAGCGAATGGATCGCGCTATGCGACCACGATGATCTTTGGGTGCCGGACAAGCTGGCGCGGCAGTTCGACCTGGTCCGCCGAGCGCCCGGCGTCGAATTCCAGTTCAGCGATTTTGTCGACGTCATCGGCGATCGCTGGACCGACCGGCGCAAGTTCCTCCAGATCGACGACGCCTATTGGGCGGAAGGCCGCCGCGAGCTTGGCGACGACATCTGGTTGTTCCAGATCTCATTGTTTCCCCGGCTGATCCGGTTCCAGCCAGTGTTCCCATCGACGATGTTGTTCAGCCGAGCGCTTTTCCAACGCATCGGCGGATTCGACACAGCGTTGGGGCGCGAACCGACCGAGGATCTGGAATTCACATTACGTGCCGTGGCACACACAGAGGTTGCCGCGATCGCTGCGCCGCTGGTCGGCAAGCGCGATCATGGCGAAGGATTTTCCGACGACAACCTCGCGACGGCGCTCAGCCACATCCGCGTCCTGCGCCACGTGTTGCGGCACAATCCGTCCGCGCCCCCCCATGCCGCAGCGATCGAAGACCAGATCGCACGCCGTAGCCGCGATGCCGCGAACGACGCGTTTGCCCGCGGCGAATTTGCCCTGGTGGCGGATCTGCTGCGAGACGTGCCGGCATCGTTACGAGATGGCAGGTTGCGGGCCAAGGCGACGATCCTGCGATTGCCGCGCCCACTGGCGTTGTGGCTGGGCCGCGTGTTGGTGGGATTGCGCGCGCCCCACGGGTAACGTAACGCCGCGTCCTTGCCGCTCGCAGCGCAAGCGTCAGCTCTTGCCGGCGTAGCTCTTCGCCATCCCCTCGGCCGGTTCCGCCTGCGGACCGAACGGCATAATCGGGTAGCGCAGCCCCGCCTTCGACAACCCATGCAAGCCGGTGACCGCGCGTTGCAGATCCTCCGGCGGGCAGGCCATCAGCATTTCGTCGTCCGCGACACCGCCGTAGCGTCGTTCGGCATAACACGGAATCGACAGACTCACCGTGCGGGTCTTCAGCGCATGCCCCCAGGAATCGGCGCACGCGCTCTCGCCGGTAATGCTGAAATCATAGCGCTGATAATTCTTCCACTGCAGCCCGTTGATAAACAAGATCATCTGTGCCGGATTGCCATAGAACAAACAAATATCCGGGGGATCGAGGCGCGCCACGCGCAGCGGCGAAACCACCAGTCCCTGAAACGTGCCCGGGGCAACACGCGACATGCCGGCCTGGTGCGCAGCGGCAGCGTCGCGATTTTCGAACCAGACGCCCTCCATCTTGCGCCCCGAGGTATAGATTTCGCCCGGCGCGTCCAGGCCGATCACGCTGCTGCAACTCGAAAACGCCGGGATGTTCTCCGTGGTAATTCCCAGCGTAAAGCCGGCCATCCGCGCCTGTGTCACCAACTGGCAGGTGGAGAACGTCTTCCCGCGCGGCGGCCGGCGCAGGCCGGGGACATTCGCCATCGCTGCCTGATCGGCAAAACCCTTCATGCCGATCGGCAGCGTGCGCAGGCGCAGCAGTTGCGACAATTGTTCTGCCAGATCGGCGATCGCCTTGGCGTCCAGCGCAGCGGCTGCGGCGATGCTGGGGGCGTCGTTCATTGGGGCGGTCTCCTCGGTGCCGGCGCCATGCTGGCACCAGCCGCGCGCCATGCGAAGAGGGCCGAGGGCGCGCGTTACGCGTGGTTCAGCGCGGCCTGAAGAGCGTGCATGATCGTGGCCTCGGCCTCTGCCTTACCGACCCAGCCGCCGATCTTCACCCACTTGCCGGCTTCCAGGTCCTTGTAGCGCTCGAAGAAATGCTCGATCGCAGCGAGCGTGATCTGCGGCAGGTCGTCGATCGATTCGACGTTGGCATATTGCGGGTGCAGCCGCTCGTGCGGCACGCAGACGATCTTTTCGTCGGGGCCTTTCTCGTCCTCCATGCGCAGCATGCCAATGGGACGGGCGCGGATCACGGCACCGGGCACCACCTGAGTGGGGATCAGCACCAGCGCGTCGAGCGGATCGCCATCATCGGCGAGCGTGCCGGGTATGAATCCGTAGGCGGAAGGGTACGCCGTCGCAGTGAACAGAAAACGGTCGACGAACAAGGCGCCGGATTGCTTGTCGATTTCGTATTTCACTGCGGACCCCTGGGGGATTTCCACCATCACATAGATGTCCTGCGGCGGGGCCTTGCCGGTGGGAATTTGCGATACGTCCATCGGGAGTCTCCTGGTCTGGGGGCAACAGCGCGTCGCGCGGCGTGAGACGAGTCCCGCCGAATAGGCGCGCGTCCGATTACCGTAATGCGCCCCATGCGGTCATCGTGCTACGCTGCTGGATGCAGATGTAGGGTGCAAGGCGATGAATGTGCAACACCAAAGCGACCCTCGTAAGACAAATACGGTAGAGTTTTCCGGAGATCCAATCATAAGTGCAGTGCAGGAATATAATATAAAATATGCCATCATCCCAGCCGGCCAAAACTCCTTACCCCTGTTCGTTGGGCTGTTGGGTTCTATAGTCGGATACCTAATCGGGGATAGACGTTCCGACAGGCGTTCCACCAAATAGCTGGATGGCAGAGAAACTTGCGCGTCTCGCTCTCATCCTGTCTCAGAAGTTCAGTGGTGAACGATTCCAGCAAGCTTCGGATCGCGCCCGGCCATAAGATCGCTTCGTGCCAGCTCCGCCGCTGGTCCGTCTTGACCACTCATCCGCGCGATGCGCAGACTTGGACGCCCGACGAAGAAACGGCACAGGCCCAATAGAGAAACGAATCTTGCAGGGGGTTCTATGCTCAGCTCCATCTCGTCACCGTTCATCGATGCTGCCAAGGAACTGGCACCGCAAATTCAGGCATTCGCGGATGAAATCGAGCGGTCGCGATGCCTCCCAGGGCCTTTGGTGGAAGCAATAGCGCAGGCTGGGCTATTCCGCCTTTGGATTCCGCGTGCACTGGGCGGCGAAGAAACTGATCCGATGACCCTTGTCCGTGTCGTCGAAGTGATCTCGAAAGCGGATGGCGCCGCAGGCTGGTGTGTCGCAATCGGCGGCGAGTACGGCGTGTTTGGAGGATATCTGCCGGCAGACGCAGCGCGCGAAATTTACGGCAGCGACCCACACGTCAGAACGGCGGGCGCGTTCCGGCCATTCGGGAGTGCAACAGTCGTCGACGGTGGGTATCGCGTCACCGGTCGGTGGCCGCTTGGAAGTGGTTGCCAGCATTCCGCCTGGATGGTGGGTGGCTGCCGAATTTTGGATGGCGATCAGCCACGCCTCAGGCCCGATGGGGCACCAATCATGCGCATCCTGTTCTTTCGCGCCGTAGAGTGCGAAATCCTGGATACATGGCACAGCATCGGGCTGCGCGGCACCGGAAGCCACGACTATGCCGTTGCCAATATTTTTGTTCCGGCCACTCGCTCGTTATCGTTTCGAGAGCCGCCTGTCGAGCCGGGGCCGCTTTATGCCTTCCCCACGATAGCACTGTTCGGCGCTGTGCTGGCTGCGGTGCCGCTGGGCATCGCCCGTCACGCCGTTGACATTTTGACGGCGCTGGCGGGAACCAAGATCGCCACTCGCTCGCGGCAATCCCTACGAGAGGACACCACCCTGCAGGCGAGCCTTGGGCGTGCCGAAGCCTTGCTGCGCTCGGGACGTGCCCTCCTTTACGAGACCCTGGGCGAGGCTTGGGACGTGGTCCGCACGGGGCAGGCCCTCAACCTCTCACAGCGTGCTGCGCTGTGGCTGGCATCCACGCATGCCGCCAACGCAGCCAAAGAGGCAGTCGAGTTGACGTTCAGCGCTGGCGGCTCGGCCTCACCCTACGCAAGTAACGGGATCGAACGTTGCGTGCGCGATATCCACGCGGCTGTTCAGCACATCACCGTGGCATCCCCCAACTACCAAATGGTCGGTCAGGCGTTCCTGGGCGTGGATATGCGGCCGACGCCATTGTTGTTCATGGACGATCGTAGTGGCGGCTGAGGGACGCATCCGGGGCAGTCCACATGCTGCGAAATTGCGGGCGAGACGGGGAAGAGATGCCGCCGACGCGAGCCAAGGTCCAGCTCTGCGCACCGCGCGCGCTTCCGGTCGGCGCGCGAGTTATTCGATGACCTCGAAACGAAGCGCGGCAGGTAAGCGGGCGTCGCCGCCACGGACGTCGGATTATACCAAATTCTTTCTCAAGGACTGGGAACGGTTGTCGCTGTCGGGACGATATGACCTGAATCGCCCCAAGGAGGCGATGCCGCTGCTGATCGCCAACGACGGTCCGCTGGGACCGGAATGGCGCGACCATGCGTTGAGCGGGAACTGGGTTGGCCATCGGGAATGCCATGTTGGCGGCGATTTCTTGCCGGCGCACAAAGTCGATGATAGCGGAACGGCTGGGTTGGTCGTGTTTGTCCGGGCGGGGACGCATGCTGAGTTGTTCGAATGATCGACAGGGCAGCTTTGTAGGGAGGCATGACGGTTACGGCGGCAGGTCCCGGGTCACGCATAACCGGACCATCCGGGCTTGGCTGTGGGATAGGCCGAGCGGCGGCAATGGGTGGAAACTGGACTGTCTGCTGTGTCGTCCAGATATCAAATGGCGGTCATTCGAACTCTATGGTTCGATTTTGGCGACACCCATTTGCGAGAGCAGGGTCAGGTTGTCCTCGATGTGCCAGTTGTCGGTGATGCGGCCGTCGACGACCCTCAGCAGGTCGGTCGCGATGAAGTCGATCGTCTGTCCGTGGCCCTTGGCCTTGCCGAAGGAGCCGATGAAATGGCCTTTGAATTCCATGTGCACGGTCACGTAGTCGCCGGCGACGACCATCTTGCGCACCTCCACGGTCAAGTCCGGCACCGCCGTGCGGAAATGTTCCGACGCGAAGGCCGGGCCCTGCGGACCTTGCGGACGGCCAGGCGGCAGCGTGTGGTCGGTGAAGCTTGCGGAGATCGACGCCTTCAGCAGGCTTTCATCGCCGGTGTTCCAGAACTGATAGAAGGCCTTCGCCGCCTTGAGTTCGGCATCGCGCTGTGCCGCCGGAATCGTCGTCGCGACGACGATATCATCAATCTTCACCTCGGCGGCGGCGGCGGCGGCCGGCAATGCCGCCAGAGCTATCGCCGCGGCCGTCATCCTTCTACCCATGATGCACACTCCTCTGGCGTCGGCGTGGGGCATCCCCTGATGGCCCCACCGGCTCGGGTGCCTTGAGGCGCCTCCTTTCGAGGGTCAGACGGCCGAGCCCGGCAGACCGCTGGTCGTCGGCACCCCGCGGTCAAAAACCGGCGTGATCGCGCGGTGCCTGACAGCCCATTCGGCGATCTCGTCCTTGCGGGCGAACCAGACGCCGGGCTTCGACTTCGCATACGCAAGGAACCGGTCGAGCACGCGCACCCGATTGGCGTGACCCGAGATGCGGTCATGCAGCGACACGACCATCATCCGCCGCCTGCGCGCGCCCTCTTCGTAGAGCTGGTCGAACTCGTCCTTCAGCGCCTGCTCGTATGCGGCCGGATCGTAGTTCTCGAACGGGAAGGAGACGATGTCGTTCATATGGAAGGTGTAGGGAACGGTGACGAAGTCGCCGCCCCTGAGCTTGACGATGAACGGCTCGTCCATGCTCGGCTCGTCGATGTGGTACTTGAAGCCGAGCGATTGCAAGATGTCGAGCGTGCGTGGGGAGTTGCGCATCCAATAGGCGTTCCAGCCTATCGGCTGATGGCCGGTCACCTTCGCGATCGTTTCGACGCAGTCGGCAATGAACTTCCGCTCCGCATCGGGATCGAGGAAATAGCTGTTCTGCCAGGTGCGGCCGTGTGCGGCAGCTTCGTGACCGCGCCTGACAATCTCGCGCGCCAGGTCCGGCGCCTTCTCGACCGCCTGGCCGATCATGAACGAGGAGAGCTTGACCTGGTGCTTGTCCATCAGGTCGAGGATGCGCGGCACGCCCTCATACACGCCGTACTGGAAGAAGGCGTTGGTCGGCAGGTCGGGCAGGCCTCTCTCGATCGGGTCGGGAATCACGCCGCCGGCGCCGGAGATCGGCTGGCCGCCGGCCTCGAACATGAGCGAGAAGCTGACAGCGAGGCGGGCGTCGTCGGGCCAGAAGGGTTCCGTGAAAGCCACTACGATCTCCTGTGTTCGAAAGGGGCGCAGGCGTCGCTCCCGGCATTTGGGTCTTCTCGCCTGGACGACTATCCTAGTCCGATTGGAGGCAGCCTCCACCACAGGGACATAATGGGACCGGCATGCTGAACGACATCGCCGAACTGCGCACGTTCGTGCATATCGCGGCTATGGGTAGCTTGTCGGCGGCGGCGCGCGAAATGGGTTTGGCGTTGAGCGTCGTGAGCAAACGGCTGGCAACGCTGGAACGTCGCACCGACACCGTCCTGACAGTGCGGACGACGCGTCGTTTTGCTCTCACCGAGGATGGACAGCGGTTCCTCGACCGAGCGCAGCGCATTCTCGCGGAAGTCGATGAGGCCGAGGCAGCCTTGGCGGACGGTCGGGTCGAACCGAGCGGGGTGCTTCGGGTGAGCGCGTCGACGGCACTTGGTCGCGCGCACGTCAGTCCGGTTTGCCGCAACTTGATCCAGACCTATCCAAAAATGTCGGCGGATCTCGTTTTGACGGATCGAGTGGTCGATCCTGTCGATGAACGAATTGATGTGGTGATACGCATCGGAACGCCACGCGACTCCGATCTGACGATGCGCAAACTCGTCGACAACCGGCGCATCATCGTCGCTGCTCCAGACTACCTCAAGCGGCGGGGAACGCCCGGGACGCCCGACGAGCTGGCGCAACACGATTGTCTTCTTTTCAGCCGCGGCGCTCAGACGCAATGGCGGCTGGTCCATCCTGACGGGCGGATTGCCGACGTCGGAGTAAGCTCGCGCTTGCGCTGCGACAACGGCGAGATCGCTCAGGACTGGGCTCTGGCGGGCTGCGGTCTGATCCTGAAATCCTGGATTTACGTTGCTTCCGACCTCGCTGCTGGACGCCTCGTTGAGGTATTGCCTGATTGGCAGACCCCACCTGCTCCCGTCTGCGCGTTATACCGATACCAACGCCAAGTACCCACGCGCGCACGCTTGTTCGTCGACGCAATGGCGGCGCACCTCGCCAAATTTGTACGTGCCCATGGCACGTCCGCGCCGCAACGACGTTCGTTTGCAACCGCTCGGTCGGGTGAGTAGGGACACCGGTCGAGCTGCCCATACCGAAATGCCAGCACGCTATTTCCGATTTTGGCGCTGAGCGGACGGCGCGTTCGCACTTGGTCGTGCCATCCTTTCCGAGCCGACGTGACCTGAAGTCTTGCGGCCGACGACGATAAGCGCATGTCTGCTCCTTGGAAAACGAGCAGCGCGTTCGAGCATGCGGTTTGGGTCGATTCCGGACCCGGCCCACATGACCCAGCAGAGGAACGGGAATTGTCAGGCAGCGCGCTGCGCACCCGCCGAGAACCTCCATGCAGAGTCATCAGGCCATGCGGATCAGGCTCTTGCCAAACAGGCGCGGCATGTACTGCTCGTTGCTGGCAAATCAATCGCTGGGGAAGACGAGACGCAGAGCACGCGGAGAAGCGCCATGAGCCGCTCCAGCAGGAATTTGCGCAGCATCGCCGCGACGGGGGCTGACACAACAACATCTGCCTGGTACCTCGGATGCTGCTCCCGGCACGGATCAGTGACACGCTCTCTGCATTTGCCAACCTGACGAATCGCGGCAGCCTGCGACGATTTTCCGATCGCGCCTTCCCGCCAATACTTCCGGGCCGGTGCGGTCTGATGCCAGGTCAGATTCACCACGAAGGCACGAACGCTGCACTAAACAGCAGTTCACGGCCTTCGTGAAATCTTCGTGTCTTCGTGTCTTCGTGGTGAATCTTTCAAAACTTCCGCCGGTCGATGGCAGTCAAAGATGTGCGAGATGCCGGCTTGGCAGTCTGGATGCAGCCATAGGCCGCTGCGTTCATCAGCGTGCATCCGCGTGCATCAGCGGCAAACTTGTTTCTTGCTACCCACGGCAGAAACTGCCTGGGATACGTTCGAAAACAATTGACGCTCGTGGCGAAGAAGATCTTGCCGCAGATGCACGCGAATACACGCGGATGTCGCGTACCGGCCTGATCCATTGCGGCTCTCTCATGGCGCGAAGATTGCGCTGGCTATGCCATCGCGTCCACGATTTGGTTGCGGTCCCGGGCTGCTCTCTGTGTGCTCTGCGTCTCATCTTCCTCTGTAATAAAATTGCCAGCCGCCCGCGGTTTCCTCTGTGATAAGTGTCCGTCCGAGAACAAATTGAGTCATTTGAATCGGTTAGCGGATGGGCCTTGAACCCACTGATTCAGTTACCATTTTCGTCCCCCCTGTACCAATCTGGGGGTGTCCCGTGTGGACCAAAGAGAACCGCGCCCGCTA
>DATKPQ010000017.1:0-24945 GCA_035523995.1 Acetobacteraceae bacterium
GGCTCGTGGCGTGGCGCGGTCGGTTCGGGCGGCAGCGACGGTGCCATGCGGCGGCGGAATGCGCCGGTCACGGTGTTGAACAGGCTCGGGCGCGGGGCTTCGGTCGTTGCGGCTGGCGCCGTGGGTACCGCGGTGGGCCGCGGCGCCTCATTGAACAAGCTGTTGCCGGGCCGAGGTGCGAAGGTTGGCGCAATGCGGGGCGCTGCGACCTGCACGACGGGCGCGGCTGTCGGTGGTGCAACGGCCCCCGGCGGAGCCAGGGCCTGCGTATCCAGCGCGACGTTACCATCGACGATCGGTTCGGCTTGCGCCACCGCCATGCGCAGCGGAGCGGACGGCTGGCGGAGCGGCGCGGCCACGCTCATCATCGGCGCGGCCACAGGCGGGGATGCAGCCTGTGCCGCCATTGCGGCGGCGTGTGCCGGCACGGGGATCGGCTGCGGCGTTGGCATCGCACCGCCGCCCACCGCCACGAGTCGCGGACGCGTATCCGACGCTGCCATTGGCGTATCGATCCCCGTCGCAACCACGGAAACACGAATGCGGCCAGACAACGTTTCATCGATCGCGGAGCCGAAGATGATATTGGCCTCTTCGTCGACTTCCTCGCGGATGCGATTCGCCGCCTGGTCCACTTCGAACAAGGTGAGGTCGTCGCCGCCGGTTATGTTGATCAGCAGGCCGCGCGCACCGGCCATCGACGTGTCTTCCAGCAGCGGATTGCTGATCGCGGCCTCGGCGGCGCGGATGGCGCGGTTCTCGCCTTCGGCCTCGCCGGTGCCCATCATGGCCTTGCCCATCTCCGCCATCACCGTGCGGATATCGGCGAAGTCCAGGTTCACCAACCCTGGCGCCATCATCAGGTCGGTGACGCCGCGCACACCCATATACAGGACCTGGTCGGCCATCTTGAACGCATCCTTCCAGGTGGTGCGCTCATTGGCCATGCGGAAAAGGTTCTGGTTGGGGATGACGATCAGCGTATCGACGTACTGTTGCAGCTCCTCAATTCCCTGATCGGCGCACCGCGCGCGGCGCACGCCTTCGAAGCCGAACGGCTTGGTCACCACGCCGACGGTCAGGATGTTCCGCTCCCGCGCCATCCGGGCAATGACGGGGGCCGCGCCGGTGCCCGTGCCGCCGCCCATGCCGGCGGTGATGAACACCATGTGGGCGCCGTCGAGATGGCGATACAGCTCATCCGCGGCTTCTTCCGCTGCGGCCTTGCCGATCTCCGGCTTCGCACCGGCGCCAAGGCCCTGCGTGATATGCGGTCCAAGCTGAATGCGCCGGTCCGCGCGGCTATGCATGAGCTGCTGCGCGTCGGTGTTGGCGACGACGAACTCGACGCCTTGCAGGTTCGCCGTGATCATGTTGTCAACGGCATTGGTTCCGCCGCCGCCGACACCGATCACGGTGATACGCGGGGTGAAGTCGGTGTGGACCTGCTGCGGAATGGTGAGATTCAGGGTCATAGGGACGTCCCTTCCACGCGACTCGAGTCGGCGATCAGTGTGTTAAGCAGGAAGCGCATCGATTCGAGAAGCATCAAACGCGCTCCCGCAGAAAATTGACGATGCGGCGGAACCAGCCGCTTGGCTGTGCGACTTCCAGATCGATGTCGTGCAACGTACGGCCTTCACCTGCGGCCCAATGCAGAAGACCAGCAGCGGTTGCAAACGCGGGACCTGATGCGGAATCCGGCAGCCCGCGTACCGTGTGCGGACGGCCAAGCCGCACCTGCCTTCCCAACATGCGTGCGGCCATCTCGCGCACGCCGGCAAGCTGGCAGGCACCGCCGGTCAGCACGACGCGATTGCCCGCGGCGCGAGTCAGGCCGGAACTTTCCAACCGGTCTTTTACATATTCGAAGGTTTCTTCCAGGCGTGGGCGGATGATGTTAACCACCATGCTGCGCGGCACCTTGGCGATCTGATGCTCTTCTTCGCCGACCAGGTGCACGGGCACCAGTTCCCGGTCATCGTCCGGTGAGGCATGAACGTT
Source organism: Acetobacteraceae bacterium (assembly GCA_035523995.1). GTDB lineage: Bacteria > Pseudomonadota > Alphaproteobacteria > Acetobacterales > Acetobacteraceae > JASHVB01. The sequence goes on from DATKPQ010000017.1 coordinate 2,005, forward strand.
GCCGAACACGGTCTTTAACCGTTCCGCATGGTTCAGCGATGTGGACAGGCCGGTTGCGAGATCCTTGGTGACGTGGAATCCGCCGATTGGCAATTGTGCGGTATGCAGAAGCTGACGGTCGGCGAACACTGCCATTCCCGTCGTCCCCCCGCCCATATCGATCACCGTCGTCCCCAGTTCCTGCTCATCCGCCACAAGAGTCGCGAGCCCGGCGGCCATCGGCGCTGAGACGACTTCCGCGATATCGAGATCGCAGCGTGCGATGCAGGCACCGAGTGAACGCAGCGCCGTGGCGGCGGAATCGACGATGTGCAGTTTCGCGCCGAGCGTTTCGCAGAACAAGCCGCGGGGATCGGCGACGCCTTCGGTTTCATCGGCGGCGAAGGTGAGGGGCAGCGCGTGGATCACGTCGCGGCCTTCGGCGGCGGCGCGGGCGCGGCCTTCCATCACCACGCGGCGGATGTCGTTGGCATCGACCGCGCGGCCGTTCACTGGCCACTGCACATTGAACAAACGGGATTCGGGCTGGCCGCAGGACAGGTTCACGGTGACGGACCGCAGGCGCGTGTCGGCCATGTCCTCGGCCTGGCCGACGCAGGCACGGATCGCTTTTTCCGCTTCCTCGATATCGACGATGCCGCCGCCGCGTACGCCGCGGCCTCGGTGCCAGCCGAAGCCGAGCACGCGCAAGGTTCCATCGCTTTCGGTGCGGCCGATCAGGCAGGCGATCTTGGTGGTGCCGATGTCGAGTACGCCGAATGGGCCGGCGCGATGGTGCCGCGGGCGTTCGGGTTCTTCCGATGGCGGCATCGGCGGCGTCAGGACGCGGCGGGGGGACATTTCGTTCATGGCATTGCTCGCGGGGACCTGTCGCGCCCGTCATGGCCGGGCTTGACCCGGCCATCTACTCGGGCAGATCGGGCGGGGGTCGCCTGGTCGCAGTTCGGTCGAATTTGCGTAGATGGCCGGGTCAAGCCCGGCCATGACGGGGGCGCGTGGGTCATGTCGGCTTCTTCGGTGGTTGCGGTATCGGAACAGTGTCGCCGGGCTTGGGACGCAGCACCAGGCGGTCGGGCAGGCGCATGTCGATCGCGACCAACGGGCGATCCAGCAGGTCGTGGCCCTGCTGCAATTGCATCAGCCGGTCGAGCGCGGCGACTTCATGCCCTTCCGGCAGCATCACGTTGGCGCCGCTGGTCATCAACAGGTTCCAGCGCCGCTCACCCACGCGCACCGCCGCGACGACGTATTTCTGCAAGGCCGGTCGGGCCATCAGCGCATCGATCAGCGGTGCAGCGGCCTGTGGCGCGCCGGGACCCACCACCAGCGGCAGGTTGCGGAAATGCGCCAGGTCCTGATGACTGGCGACGACGTTGCCGTCGCGGTCGATCAGCATGAACTTGTTGTCATTCTGCCAGATGGCGAAGGGACGGCGTTCCTTGATGTTCACCACGATGGTGCTGGGCAGGCGGCGTTCGACCGTAGCCTGCTTCACCCAGGACAGAGTCTCGATCCGCTTGCGTGCGGCATCCAAAGAGAAGCCGAGAATCGGTTCGCCCTTGGTGACGCCCAGCGCGGCGTTGAGCAGTGGCTCCGGCGTATTCTGCCGGCCCTCGAATTCGATATGCTCGATGCGCAGGCCGGCGAAGGCGGTCAGGGTGCCGATGCGCTCGCGCATTGACTCCAGCGAGTTGCCGGCGGTGGGTACGGCAGAGCGCAGCAGGCCAATCAGCAGCATGGCGACCAAGAAGGCGCCCGCGACCCAGGCGGCGGGGCGCAGCAGGCGCCTCTGCCGGCGCAGCAGCAGTTTCAGCCACGCGGGGCGGTCGTTGACCGAATTGCGCGGGGTGCGGGTTACGCGCGGCATGCGGCGTTCTCCACCATCCAGGCGCAAAGCTGCGCGAAGCTCATGCCGTGCCAGGCGGCTTGTTCGGGCAGCAGCGAGGTTGGTGTCAGCCCGGGCTGCGTGTTGATTTCAAGTAGCACCAACCGGCCGGGTTCACCCTTGGTGTCGTCGTAGCGGAAGTCGCAGCGCGTGGCGCCGCGGCAGCCCAGAGCGCGATGCGCCGACGAGGCAACGTCCAGCGCGCGTTCGTAGATGTCGGGATGGATGGCGGCGGGGATGATGTGGCGCGATCCGCCGTCGGCGTATTTGGAGTCGTAATCGTAGAAGCAGCCGGCCTGGGCAATGATTTCGGTGACGCCTAGCGCGCGGTCGCCCATCACGCCGACGGTCAGTTCGCGGCCGGGGATGTATTCTTCGACCATCGCCGCCTTGCCGAAGCGCCAGGTGCGGGCGATGTCGGAGCGCCGGTTGTCGCCGGTGCGGATGAACTCGACGCCGACGGAGGAGCCCTCGTTCACCGGTTTGACGACATAGGGCAGGGGGAGCGGGTCGCCGGCTTCGAGTTCGTCGAGCGGCACGACGCGGCCTTGGGCCACGGGCAGTCCGTTGGCGACGAACACGGCTTTGGCAGCGGCCTTGTCCATGGCGAGCGCGGAGGCACGGACGCCGGAATGTGTGTATGGGACGCCGAGCCAGTCGAGCACGCCCTGGATCGCGCCGTCTTCGCCGAAGCGGCCGTGCAGTGCGTTGAACACGGCGTCGGGCTTGGGAGTGAGCGCGGCGATGACGGCGCCGATGTCGTCGGCGACTTCAATGGGAGTGACGGTGAAGCCGGCCTCGCGCAGGGCGGCGATTACCTGAAAGCCGGTAGAGAGGCTGACCTCGCGCTCGGCGGAGATGCCGCCGTAGAGGACGGCGACTTTCATCGGATCTCTCCCGCGAAGTTCGAAATCTCGCCCGCCAAGCGGGGTTGGGCCGCGAAGCGGACCGACGCGGCGCGCAGCGCCGGGTGAGGGTGATCGGGAGGAAGGGCTGCTTCACTTAAAAGCGTACCGACCCGATCTCCCTCGCCGGCGACGCTTCGCGTCTCGACCTCTCCCGCCGCAGGCGGGAGAGGTTTTCCGATGCGATGGATCTCCCACTCCAGCACTACACCCGACGCCGCAAACACGCGCCGCCGCACTTCCTCGCCCAGCGCTTCAATATCCGCCGCGGTCGCATCACCCGTGTTGATCAGGAAATTGCAATGCTTCTCGCTCACCTGGGCACCGCCGTGGGTCAAACCACGGCAACCGGCGGCGTCGATCAGTTCCCACGCCCTCATCCCAGGCGGATTACGGAACGTGGAGCCACCGGTCCGCGCACGCACCGGCTGCGAGGCCTCGCGCGCCGCACGGATCTCGTTCATGCGCGCCGCGATCAGCGCAGGCGCGCCGGGCACAGCCCGCAGCCGAGCCCGCGTCACCATTGCCCCGGCCGGCAGCCGCGCATGGCGGTAAGCAAAGGCCAAGTCCGCCGCGGCCATGCGGCCTTGCTCGCCGGAGTGCGTTACGACCTCTACCCAATCGACGACCTGCGCTGTTTCGCCGCCGTAGGCGCCGGCGTTCATCGTCACGGCGCCGCCGATCGTGCCGGGGATGCCGGAGAGAAACTCCAGCCCGGTGAGCCCCGCCGCGGCGGCATGTTCCGACACCGTTACATCCAGCGCGGCGGCGCCGGCAACCACGCCGTCCGGTTCAACGACGATGGAAGAGAAGCCGCGTGCCAGCTTGACGGTGACGCCCGGCAGGCCGCCGTCGCGAATGATCAGGTTAGAGCATGCGCCGATGACGTTCATCGGCAGGTCGGGCGGCAGCGTGCGGAGGAAGGTGGCGAGGTCGTCGGCGTCGGCGGGGCGCACGAGAAGTTCGGCGGGCCCGCCGACGCGGAACCAGGTGAACGGGCCGAGCGGGGCGTTGGGTTGTACGCGGCCACGGAAAGTCGCGGTGCTCGCAACACCCTCACCTGATCTCTCCCGCTTCGCGGGAGAGGGAATCGGAGGTGCGGGAGAGCGATTGGGATTGGGATCTGCGCGTGTCATCGCTCACCTCCGGCGGCACGGCGGGGTGCGGCGGCGATTTGCAGTTCCGCCAACGCGGCGGGCAGGGTAGCGGCCCATTGCGTGATCGAACCGGCGCCAAGGCACACGACATAGTCGCCGGGCTTGGCAATCGCGTTCACCATCTCGGCCAGATGAGCCGGCGATCGCAACGCCGCCACGGAACGGTGGCCGCGCGCGCGCAGCCCATCCACCAGCGCGTCGCGGTTGATGCCCTCGATCGGCGCCTCGCCGGCGGGATACACGTCGGCCACCAGCACCGTCCCGGCATCGTTCATGCAGGTGCAGAATTCGTCGAACAATGAGTGAAGCCGCGTGTAGCGGTGCGGCTGCACCACCGCGATCACGTCGCGCGCGCCTGCCTGCCGGGCGGCCTTCAAAACCGCGGCGATCTCCACCGGGTGGTGGCCGTAATCGTCGATCACCGTGATGCCGCCGGCCTCGCCAGTCTTGGTGAAGCGCCGCTTCACACCCTTGAAGCTGAGCAAGGCGCTGTGCAGCGTGGCCTGGTCGATCTCCATTTCAAGACCGACGGCAATCGCGGCCAATGCGTTCTGCACGTTGTGGCCGCCCAGCATCGGCAGGCGGAACGGACCCAGGCGGCGCTGGCGGTTGCGGGCACGGTCGGTGACGATGACGTCGAAGGTGGTCCCCATCTTGTCGGGCTTCAGAAGATCCGCGCGCACATCGGCCTGTGGCGAGAAGCCGTAGGTGATGATGCGGTGATCCGACAGACGCGGGATCATCTGCTGCACGGACGGATGGTCGATGCACAGCACCGCGAATCCATAGAACGGTACGTTGGCGACGAACTGGTCGTAGCCGGCGATCATCGCTTCCGCCGTGCCCCAGTGATCCAAGTGCTCTGGATCCATATTGGTGACGATCGCAATGACCGCGGGCAAACGCAGGAAACTGCCGTCGGACTCGTCGGCCTCCACCACCATCCAGTCGCCGGCGCCGAGGCGGGTGTTGGTGCCGTAGGCGTCGATGATGCCGCCGTTGATCACGGTGGGATCCAGCTTCGCCGCTTCCAGCACCGCGGCGACGAGGCTGGTGGTGGTGGTCTTGCCATGCGTCCCGCTGATCGCGATGGACCAGCGCAGGCGCATCAGCTCGGCCAGCATTTCTGCGCGGCGGACCACCGGGATCAGCTTCGCGCGTGCGGACGCGACCTCCGGGTTGTCGCGTTTGATGGCGGAGGACACCACCACCACCTGCGCCGTGCCGAGATTGGCCGCATCGTGGCCAACCACGACCGGAATGCCGGCGTCGCGCAGGCGCTTCACGTTGGCGGAGTCGGCGATGTCGCTGCCCTGCACGGCGTAGCCGAGATTGTGCAGCACCTCGGCAATGCCCGACATGCCGATGCCGCCGATGCCGACGAAATGGATCGTGCCGATGGAGAGGGGAAGGGCTCTCATGACGACACTGCCTGGCGCATGAGGTTCACAGCCAGATCGGCCAGGCGGGTGGTGGCATCGGCGCGGGCAATGCTCCGCGCGGCACGCGCCGCGTGGGCCAGCATGTCCGGCTCGGACAGCAGGGTCATCAGCCGCTTGCACAGGCTGTCGGTCGTGAAGTCGCGTTGCGCGATCACTGACGCGCCGCGCGCATCGGCCAAAGCCTGCGCATTGGCGGCCTGGTGATCATCGATCGCGCCAGGCAACGGCACCAGGATGGATGGACGGCCAGCGACAGTCAGCTCCGAAACGGTAGAGGCACCGGCGCGCGCGATCACCAGATGCGCGGCAGCCAACCGGTTGGCGACATCGGGAAAGAACGGCGAGAGCTCAGCGGCGATGCCGCGCTTTGCATAGGCGGCGCGCACGCGTTCCAGATCCTCCTGGCGGCATTGCTGCGTCACCGTCAGGCGTGTGAGGAGCGCGTCGGGTAGCGCTGCCACGGCCGGCGGCACCACGTCGCTGAACACGCGTGCACCCAGCGAACCGCCCAGCACCAGAAGACGGATCGCGTCACTCGGCGGCGTGTAAGGCAGATCGGCCAGTGCCATGATCGCCGGGCGCACGGGGTTGCCGGTGATGACGGCTGGGGTGGTCTCCGGCGCGCGCTTGGTCGCCGCGAAACTCAGTGCCATCACGTCGGCGAAGCGCAGCAGAAGCCGATTGGCCCGCCCGAGCACGGCATTTTGCTCGTGCAATAAAACCGGCGGGCGGTGCGACATGAACCGCGTTGCCAGCACAGGTGACACGCAGGGATAGCCGCCGAACCCCACCACCAAAGCGGCGTTCATGCGTGCGAGTAGGCCGCGTGCCTGCGCTACGCCGCAAGTCAGCGCCAGCGCCGCCTTGGCGGAACGCCACAGGCCGCGCCCGGCAATACCGGCACCGCGAATGATGAAGCGTTCGCTGCTGGCAAACGTCGCGCTTTGCAGGCCACCCGAGCGCGCATCGGTCATCAGCACCACCCGCCGCCCACGCGCAATCAGTTCGGATGCGAGGGCCTCGGCAGGGAAGAAATGTCCGCCCGTGCCGCCGGCAGCTATGACGATCGGATACACGGCCGGCCCCCTCACGGTGCGTCTCCATGATGCCGACGGCGTGTCAGCGCGAGCAACATCCCCAAACCCAAGGCGACCGCTATCGCCGAGGATCCGCCATAAGAAATGAACGGCAGTGTCATGCCTTTGGTCGGGATCAGCGCCAGCGTTGAGGCCATGTTCACAAACGCCTCCAGGCCGAACCCCGCTACCAGCCCGGCGCACGCCAATACCGTGAACAAGTCCGGCTCTTTCAACAGTTTCAGCAGCACACGCAGGACGATGAAGGTGAAGACGGCAATGACCACCAGGCAGACCAGCATGCCGAATTCCTCGCCCATCACGGCGAACACGAAGTCGGCGTGCGCATCGGGCAGAATGTCCTTGACGCGGCCCTCGCCGGGACCGCGGCCGAAGAAGCCGCCGTTGCCGAATGCCTCCAGCGCTGTCGTAGCCTGGTAGGCATCATTCTTGGTGGGATGCAGGAAACTGTGCACGCGGGCCTGCACATGCGGGAAAATTACGTAGGCAAGGAAGCCGGCGCCGCCCATCATGCCCAGGCCGGCAAGCACCAGGAACAAGTTCATGCCGGCGAGGTAGAGTTGGCACAGAAACACGCTGATCACGACCGCCGCCATGCCAACATCCGGTTGCTCCTTCAGCAGCATGATGATGCCGGCGAAGATGGCCAGCGCGATCAGCGTGCCGGGGAAACGCGGCGTGCGCTTGGCCTCGGCGAGCAACCAGGCGGTGACGACCGCAAAGCAGGGCTTCATAAACTCGGACGGTTGCACCGCCATGCCGGGGAACTCGATCCAGCGGCGTGCGCCCTTGATCTCGACGCCGATCACCAGCGTCGCGGCGGTGAGCATGATGGCGATGATGCAGCCGGCGATCGCCAGCCGCTTGACCTGCCGCGGCGTCAGCATCGACACGCAGACCACAACGCAGGCCGCCGAAACCAGGAAGAACACCTGCTTGTAAATCAGCAGGTAGCGCGGATCGCCGATGCGCGTCGCGACCGACGGCGAGGATGCCAGGATCATGATATAGCCGAACCCAAGCAGCGCGCCGATTGCGCCCAGGGTACAGCGGTCCACGGTCCACCACCAACGGCCCAACAGCGAGTTGTCGGCGCGGGATAGCGTTGGCATTACGCTGCCCTCTCTTGTGCGAGCGCGGCGACATGCTCTGCGAACCGGTCGCCGCGTTGCTCGAAGCCGGTGAACTGGTCCCAACTGGCGCAGGCGGGCGACAGCAGAACGACAGGCGTGCTGGTGGCGCGCGCCGCGGCCGCCGCGGCCGGCGTGGCCGCCTCCAGCGTACCGACGATCTCATGCGGCACGTTGTGTCCAGCGAGCGTGGCCGCCAGGATGGGTGCGTCGCGGCCGATCAGGAAAGCCTGGACGATGCGGGGGAAGAAAGACGCCAGCGGCTCGATGCCGCCTTGCTTGGCCTGGCCGCCGGCGATCCACACCACCCGGTCATAACAGGACAGTGCACACGCGACGGAATCGGCGTTGGTTGCCTTTGAGTCGTTGATGAAGGTGATGCCATCGATCGTGCACAGGCGCTGCTGGCGATGCGGGAGTCCAGCATAGGTGGTGAAGGCGCGGGCGATGGTGTCGTGTGCCACGCCGAAATGCCGCGCCATGGCATAGGCCGCCGCGGCATTCTGCGCGTTGTGGGTGCCGGGAAGCGCAGGGGCAGCCGACAACATGTGTTCCCAAGTACTGACTGGGGCAACTTCGCCGGATACGGTAACAGCCTGCGCCGGCCCGCGGCGCAGAGCCTCCGCCATGGCGCGCGACTCCGCATCATCCACGCCAACCACCGCCAGGTCGCCCGGCTGCTGGCGGTCGAAGATGTGTCGCTTGGCGGCGGCATAGCCGGCCATGTCGCCGTGGCGATCGATGTGGTCGGGGCTGAGATTGAGCATCGCCGCCGCATCGAAGCGGACAGTGGCGAGTCGCTCCAACATGTAGGAGGACATTTCCAGCACGTACACGCCGCCATCCGGCAGCAGCGGGAGGGCCAACGCGGCGGTACCGAGATTGGCGCCGGCAGCCACAGGAATTCCGGCAACCGAAAGGATGTGAGCGAGCAATGCCGTCGTGGTGGACTTGCCGTTGGTCCCAGTGATGCCGGCGAAGCGCGCACGCGAGCCGGTGCGGTGCACGGCCTGAAACAAGAGTTCAGCATCAGAATAGATTGGCACGCCGGCTTCACGGGCACGAACGGCGGCGGGATGCGGGCGTGGCAGCACGTGCGGAATGCCGGGCGACATCACCAGTGCGTCGAACACGAAATCGCCCGCGCTGGGATCGCGCAGAGTCACGCCGCGGGCCGCGTCGCGGGCAGCCGGCAAGTCGTCCCAGGCGGTGACGTCGGCGCCCATCGCCATCAGTGCATGGGCTGCGGCAAGGCCGTTGCGCCCCAGCCCCAGCACGGCGAAGCGCGAACCGGCGAACAAATTGGGGGGGAACATGCTCATCGGATTTTCAGCGTCGCCAGACCGATCAGTGCCAGGATCATCGCGATGATCCAGAAGCGGATCACGATGGTCGGCTCGGCCCAGCCCTTTTTTTCGAAATGGTGGTGCAGCGGTGCCATCAGAAACACGCGCGTGCCGGTGCGCTTGTACCAGAATACCTGCACGATCACCGACACCGTCTCGACCACGAACAAGCCGCCGACGATCATCAGGACGATCTCGTGCTTGGTCGCGACGGCCACCGCGCCCAACGCGCCGCCCAGCGACAGCGAGCCGATATCCCCCATGAACACTGCGGCCGGCGGGGCGTTGAACCACAGGAAACCCATGCCGGCACCGATCAGCGCCGAGCAAAACACGGTCAGTTCGCCGACTTCCGGCACGTAGGTAAGCTGCAGGTAGTTGGCGAAGATGCGGTTGCCGACGAGGTAGGCGATCAGCGCGAACACGCCGGCGGCGATGATGGTGGGAACGATGGCGAGTCCATCCAGCCCGTCGGTCAGGTTCACCGCGTTGGACGCGCCCATCATCACCAGCATGGCGAATACCGGGAAGAACCAGCCAAGCGGGATCATCAGTTCCTTGAACACCGGCACGGCGAGCTCGGTATTCAGCGGGGCCCGGGTCAGCGTGACGATCCAGATGGCGGTGCCAAGCCCAATCCCTGCCTGCACCATGAGTTTGACGCGGCCGGCGACTCCCTTGGTGTTGCGTTTCGTCACCTTCAGGTAGTCGTCCACGAAGCCGAGCAAGCCGTAACCCCAGGTGACGGCCAGCACCGCCCAGACATAGCCGTTCTTCAAATCCACCCAGAGCAAGGTGGAGATCGTCATCGCGCACAGGATCAGCAGGCCGCCCATGGTGGGCGTGCCCTTCTTTTCCCGCAGGTGGCGTTCGGGGCCGTCGATGCGGATGGGCTGGCCCTGGCGCTGCATTGTTTTCAGCCACCGGATCAGCTTCGGCCCCATCCAGAAGCTGACGATCAGCGCGGTGAGGCACGCGGCGCCCGAGCGGAACGTGATGTAACGGAACAGATTGAAGAGGATGAATTGTTCCGCGAAGGGACGGGCGAGATTGTAGAGCATCAGGCGACCGCCTCCGCGGCATGGCTGGCGGTGGCGGATTCGAGCGCCGCGACGACAAGGCGCATGCGGCTGCCCAGGCTGCCCTTCACCAGGATGGCGTCGCCGGGGGCGATGGCGCCGGCAACGATCGGGGCGAGCGTGGCGGAATCCGGGGCATGGGCCCCGCGGCGGTCGGGCGGCAGCGCATCGAACAGATGGCGCATCAGGGGGCCGCAGGCGAACACGAGGTCCGCGGCGGCGGCTGTTTCGGGTGCGAGCGAGGCATGCTCTGCGGGGCCGGCGTCGCCGAGTTCCAGCATATCGCCCAGGATCGCGATGCGGCGGGTGGCGGGCTGGAGAGCCAGCACGGCGAGGGCGGCGCGGACGGAGGCCGTATTGGCATTGTAGCTCTCGTCCAGCAGGAGGGCGCGGCCACCGGGGAGGAGGAGCGAGCGGCGGGTGCCGCGACCGGAGAGGGGGATGAAGGTCCCCAAAACCTCGCCTGCAAAATCGTTAACCTTGCCCGCCAAGCGGGCTTGGGCCGCAAAGCGGACCAACGCGCCGCGCAGCGGCAGGTGAGGGTGATCGGGTCGGTACGCGGCCTTCTTAGGCAGTGTGCCGACCCGATCACCCTCACCCTCGGTGCTTCGCACCTCGACCTCTCCCGCTTCGCGGGCAAGGTTTATGGCTTCGCGGGCAAGGCCAAGGGCAGCGCAGGCGTTCATTGCCATGTGGCGGCCGGGTGCCTTCAGGCGGAAGCGCAGGGGGCTGCCAGCGAGCTCTGCGACCACGTCGCTGCCGTCCGCGTCCATCGCCATCTCCACCAGCCGGACATCCGGGCCAGGGTGTGCACCGAATGTCACCACGCGTGCGCCCACACGCCCGGCGGCCGCGCGCAGGCGCGGGAACATCGGCGAATCGATCGGCAACACCGCGACCCCACCCGGTTCGAGCCCCGCGACGATTGCGGCTTTCTCGTCCGCAATGGCCTCCAGGCTGCCCAATTGGCCGATATGTGCCTTCTCTACCGCGGTGATGCCCACGACATGAGGCTGTGCCAGGCGGGAGAGCGGGGCGATCTCGCCGGGGTGGTTCATGCCGATTTCCAGCACGCAGAACGCGGCATCGGCAGGCAGGCGCGCCAAGGTCAGCGGCACGCCCCAGTGGTTGTTGTAGGACGCCACCGCGGCGTGCGTCGGTCCGACCGCGGAGAGGATGCAGCGCAGCATCTCCTTCGTCGTGGTCTTGCCGACGCTGCCGGTAATCGCAACCACCCGCCCGGCACACCGCGTCCGGGCATAGGCTCCGAGCCGGGTCAACGCCGCCAGCGTGTCGTCCACGCGCAGCAACGGGCCGGCGCCCGACATGTGCTGGTGGACCATGGCTCCGGCCGCGCCTTTGGCCAGTGCGTCGGCGACGAAGCGATGGCCGTCGCCGTTCTCGCCGAGCAGGGCGATGAACAGATCGCCCGGGGCGAGGGTACGAGTGTCGATGGAGACGCCGGTGGCGGCGAACGGTTCGGTCAGCGTGCCGCCGGTCGCTTCCAGGAGGTCGGCTGGGGTCCAAAGGGGGGTCATGAACCGGCTCCCTCCCTCCTTGTGGGGGAGCGTTGGGGAGGGGGGACGAGTCCCACAATCGCACCCCTGGTCCCGCCACCCGGGTTGGTTTGTTCCGCGGCCCACCCCGCAAGGGATGAGGGAGCTACGTTCGCGTGCGCCCGACCAAGCAACCCCCGCACCACCCCTACATCATCGAACGGCACCACCACCCCGCCGATCGTCTGGCCTTGCTCATGTCCCTTGCCCGCCACCGCGAGCACGTCGCCCGCCCCCAGCGCGTCCAATCCTGCGGCGATGGCGGCGGCTCGGTCGCCGATCTCGCGGGCGCCGGAGCATGTGGCCAGGATGGCGGCACGGATCGTGGCGGGGTCCTCGCTGCGCGGGTTGTCGTCGGTCACGATCGCGGCGTCAGCAAGGCGGGCAGCGGCGGCGCCCATCAGTGGGCGCTTGCCGCGGTCGCGGTCCCCGCCGGCGCCGAACACCACGTGTAACCGCCCGGACGTGTGCGGGCGCAGCGCCGTGAGCAATCGCTCCAGCGCATCCGGCGTATGGGCGTAGTCGACATAGACCGCGGCACCATTCGGCAGCCGCGCGGCCAGTTCCATGCGGCCGCGCACGCCGGTCAATTGCGGCAACCGATCCAGGGCGTCGTGCCGGCCCAGAGCCATGGCCAGACCCGCCGCCAGCAATGCGTTGTCAGCCTGGAAACGGCCGGGGAGCGGCAGCCTGACTTCGTGCTTGGTGCTGCCAGTTTCCACCAGGACCACCTGCCCGTCGGGCAGCGGGGTCACGCGCAGCAGGCGGATCGCGTCGCCGGCCTCGCCGACGGTGCGCAGGTCCAGCCGGCGGCGTCGCGCTACATCCCGCAGGGCGTCCAGCGTCGCCGGGTCCATATCCGCGTTGGCGAGCGCCGCCGCGCCTTCGGGCAGCAGTTCGGCAAACAGCCGCAGCTTGGCGGCGCGGTAGGCTTCGACGGTGCCGTGATAATCCAAATGGTCGCGGGTCAGGTTGGTGAACGCGGCGGCTGACAGCCGCACGCCGTCCAGGCGAGCCTGATCCATGCCGTGGGACGATGCCTCCATGGCGGCGTGGCGGATCCCGGTGCGGCGCAGGCCCGCCAGGATTTCGGCCAAGCTGACAGGGTCAGGCGTGGTCAGGCCCGGGCCCGGGTCGAAGCCGGGCGCGATGACGCCCAGGGTGCCGAGGCTGGCGGCCGGGAACCCGCCGGCGGTCCAGATCTGGCGCAGGAACTCGACGGTACTGGTTTTGCCATTCGTGCCGGTGACGGCGACCATTGTGTCCGGCTGCGGGCCGGCGAGCACGGCAGCGATCTGCGCCAGGCGGCGGCGCGGCTCCGGGTCGTGGATTAACGGGCGGGGCGGCACGCCAGGGGGCCAGGTCGTGTCGGGGGGCGCCAACACGGCAATGGCGCCGCGTTCCACGGCGTCGGCGATGAAGGCGCGGCCGTCGGAGCGGCTGCCGGGCAGGGCAAAGAACAGATCGCCGGGCACCACTTGGCGGCTATCGGCGGTGACGCCGGCTACGTCCAGTGCCGACACGGCCTGCCACGCGGCAGCAAAAGCGGGAGAAAGAGGCAGCGCGCGCATGAGCTCAGCGATCCGCAAGGGCGGCTTCCCGCAGAAGACTCCGGCTTCCACTTGTGGGAGGCGCAGGGGTGCTACCTGCCTCCCGATCACTCTCACTCCACCGTTGGTCCGCTTCGCGGCTCAACTCCGCCATCGCCCGAGAGGGGGCGTTGGCAGCCTCATGCTGCCGCTGCACAGGATAAGGGTGGGCCAGCCGTACCGGCTGGTCCGGGAGGCGCAAGCCCGATTTTATGTGCATGTCGGATCCGGTTGCCTCCGGGAACGACACGCCAAACGGGAGCGCGGGTGCACCCGGCGGGCGGCCTGGCTCCAGCGGAATGAAAAGCTCCTGGTTGATGGCCGCCGCGTCCTTGATGTCGGGCAGCATGCCCTCCATCGGCGCCATGCGCGCGATTACGCGGCCCGCCGCCGGTGCCGACACCCAACCGGCGGTGGCAAAGCCATAGGTGCTTTTGTTGCCGTGCGGTTCGTCCAACATGATGTAGACCGCGTAGCGGGGATCGTTCATTGGGAACACGCTGGTGAAGGCCGAGACGTTCTCGTAGTCCCGCATCCCGCGGTCGTAGCCGTGCTTGCCGACGACCTCCGACGTGCCGGTCTTACCACCGGGGTAGTAGCCGGCCACCTCGGCCTTCGTGCCGTAGCCGTTGGTGACCACCAGGCGCATCAGCTTGTCCATGATCGCCACCGTTTCCGGCTTCAGCACGTGCTCGGCGCCCTGCGGTTCCTCGCCCGGCGGCAGGTCCATAGCCAGGAGGGTTGGCCGCACCAGCCAGCCACTCGCGACCGCCGCGGTGCCGCGGACAATATGCAGCGGCGAAACCGAGATGCCTTGGCCGAAGCCCACTGTCATCACCGTTGCCTCACCCCAGCGCGAAGCCGGCTGTACGAGTGGGAGCGAGGCCTCAGGCAACTGAATGGGCGAGCGGTTGAACATCCCCATCATCTTCAGCCAGGCGCGCTGCCGTGCGGCCCCGACATCCAGCGCGATGTGCGACGCGCCGAGATTGGAGGAATAGGCCAACACCTCCGGCAGATAGAGCCAGCGATGCTTGCCTTCGAAATCGTAGATGGTGAAGCGGCCGATATGGATGTCGTGCGCGGCGTCGAACTCGTCCCAGATATGCACCACGCCGTAGTTCAGCGCCATGGATGCCGTTTGCAGCTTGAACGTGCTGCCCGGCTCGTAATTGCCGGTGACGCAGGTGTTGAACCGTGCGTCGGCCGGCGCCGTGCCGAAATCATTAGCGTCGTAGTCCGGCAGGCTGACCATCGCCAGAACCTCGCCGGTGCGCACGTCCATGACGATGCCGCAGGCGCGCTTGGCCTGGAATTCGTCCATCGCCTGGGACAGTTCTTCGTGCACCACGCCTTCCACCCGGATATCAAGGGAAAGGCGCAGTGGCGCCGGATCGTCCATCAGGCGCTCGTTGAACCATTTCTCGACGCCCGCGATACCATGCTCGTCGATGTCAACGCCGCCGAGAATCTGGGCCGCAAGGTTGCCCATCGGATAGCGGCGCTCCTCGCTGGGCTGGAAGTCGATACCGGGGATGCCGAGGTTGTTGATCTCCTCTTCTTCATGCGGGGTGATGTCGCGTTCGAGGTAGACGAATTGCTTGTCGCTTTGGGACAGCCGCTTGATCGCCATGTCGAGATCGAGCCGCGGCAGCACCTTCTTCAGCTTATCTGCCGCCGCCACGGGGTCGATGATCTGGCGGGGGTCGGCAAAGACCGAGACGGTCGGCATGGAGATCGCCAGGATCTGGCCGTTGCGGTCGGTGATCTCGGCACGCTGGCCATGCAGCGCGACGGCGATGGAGCCTTGCGGCGGCGTCACCATTGCGGTCAGTGGCGGCGGACCGGGGCGCGGCATCAGCGGCTGCAGGATGGTGGCATCGGTCAGTTTCGCCACCACCGCCAAGAACAGCGCGACGAAGCCCAGCGCGGCAACGACCAGGCGGCCGCGGGTCTTTTCCAGGATTGCGCGGCGCTTCAGGTCGGGCGCGGTAATGCGGACATGCTCCATGCGCGGCACGGTATCGCTGCGCGCAGCCCCACGCCGTGGCGCCGGGCGGCCATAGGCGTTGCGGGGAGCGGAATCAGGTTCCGGCGGCAGGTCGATGGGGTCGCTCATGTCACCCGCCGGAGCCGCCATAGGGAACGAGTGCGCGCTGCGGCATCGGCTGCGGCATCGGCAACGGGGGCGGTGGGGCAGCCATGTCATGCGCCATGCCGAGGAACGATCCGCCGGTCGCCATCGGTTGCTGCATCCGGGCAGCCATCACCGGCCGGGGTTCGACCGCCCGTGGAATGAAAGCCCGCTGTGCAACGTCATGCACGTTCACTGGGCGTTGCTCGGCCCAGTCCGGCGCGTTCCGCTCCGCTGGGCGCGATTGGCTGGCGACGACGCGTGGCGGCGGGTGCGGCGCCATGCGGCGGTTGTCTATGCGTGGCACATCGGCCGCAGCGGCAACGCGCGAAGATGCGACATATGGTTTTGGCGAAATGGCCGCGAACGCTGGTTTTGCAGCGGCGACGACCGGGCTCTGTGCTACGGGGGCCGCAGCGTCTGTCGCTCTCGCCGCATCCTTGGCGTCGGGTGCAGACGGTTTCGGCGATGCGGCATCGGCAACCGCACGCGGCGAGACGGCTGCGGTAATCGTCGGTGGCGAGGCCACCGCACCACTTGCGGCCGGGGTCGCGGCATCGGCGGTGCTCGCGACATCGGCCTGGGTCGCGGCATCGGCTGCGGCGACGGCGCCGGCTGCGGAAACCGGTGTTTGCTCCGCCACAGCAGGCACAGACGTTCCAGAGGCAGGCGGTGCCCCCTGCGGCATCGGCGGCGGCAGGCGATTGTTAAGGTCGGCGAGACTGGTGAATTGCTCCGGCGATACCGGCTGCAGGTTCAGGAATTCGTCGGCGAGCTTGCGCAACCGCTCGGGATCATTCAGCAGGGTCCATTCCGCGCTCAGCATGCGGGTTTGCTCGCGCAGCGTGTCGGTGGACTTTGCAATCGCGGCGATCTGGTCATCGAGCACCTTCACCCGGTGCTTCACCTGATAGAGATAAAGTCCGGAGCCGCAGGCAAGCAGGAAGGCGAGGCAGGTGATCGGGCGGATCATAGGGTGGGGCTTTCGGCGGGCAGGCGTTCGAGGGCGCGCAATCGGGCGCTGCGGGCACGCGGATTGGCGGCGGTTTCGGCGGCGTCGGGGCGTATGGCGCGCGGCGTGAGCAAGCGGAAGTTCGCCGGGATGCGTGTCAGGATGCCGCGGGGATCATGGCGTGATGGCGACGGCGTGCGTCCGGCCGCGTCGGTCATGAAGCGTTTGACGATGCGGTCTTCCAGCGAATGGAACGCCACCACCACCAGGCGTCCGTCTGGCGAGAGAAGCTGCGCTGCTGCGGCGAGGGCGTTTTCGATTTCGGCGAGCTCGTCGTTCACCCGGACGCGCAGCGCCTGGAAGCTGCGGGTGGCGGGATCGATGCCGGAACGGTCCGGCGGCAGCACGCCACGGATGATGGCGGCGAGGCGGCCAGTGGTGGCGATCGGTGCTTCGGCACGCGCGGCGACGACGGCGCGGGCGATGCGGCGGGAGGCACGTTCCTCGCCAAGCAAGAACAACAGGTCGGCGAGGTCGCGTTCCGGCAGCGTGTTGACCAGGTCCGCGGCCGTCGTCCCATGTGTTCCCATGCGCATGTCAAGCGGCCCATCCATGCGAAAGGAAAAGCCGCGGTCCGGCTGATCTAGCTGGTAAGACGACACGCCGAGATCGAGCACGATGCCGTCCAGCCGATCGACACCGGCGGCCGGAAGCAAGGACAGCATGTCGCCGAAGCGGCCTTCGATGAGATGGAGACGGCCAGGGAACCGCGCGGCGAGGCTGGCGCCACGGGCAATCGCGTCGGGATCGCGGTCGATCGCCCACAGCGTGCAAGCGGCGGATCGCAGGATCGCTTCGGCGTAGCCACCGCCGCCAAACGTGGCATCGAGATAAATGCCGCCGTCGCGCGGCGCGAGTTGCCCGAGCATTTCCCGCAGCAGGACGGGCACGTGTCCGCTCATGACGGCACGCCTGCGACTGCCGGCACGCCCGCCAGCGTCAGGCCGCGTTCGCGCGCCCGCACGCGCGCTTCGGAACGGCGGCGGGCAGCGGCGTTCGGTTCCCAGATCTGGAAAATGCGGCCGAGGCCCATGAACACCACGGTATCCGTCAGCCCGGCATATTCGACGAGATCATCCGGCAGCACGATGCGCCCTTCCTTGTCGGCCTCTACCGGAAACGCGTCGGCATAGAGCGTGGCGGCCATGTCGTCATGCTCTGAGCTGAAGATATCGAGGCGGTTCAAGGGTTCGGCGAGCGCTTCGAAAACCGGGGCCGGCCAGGCCTCGATGCAGGGATGCTGGTGCGACGGGCGCAGCACGAGATGCGTGCCGTTCGTTTCGTCCTGGGATTTGAGCGCAGCGCGAAACGACGCAGGAACGGAGACGCGGCCTTTGGCGTCGAGCTTGTTCTGGTGGGTGCCCAAAAAGTGGGTCATCCGAAGCGCGCCGCCTTTCTAGCTCCGACCCTCGCTCAGGTGAGGCGGGGATTGTCCCGGTGGTGCGGTGAAGGGCGGCTGCCTGCCTGATCAGCCGTATCCTGCCACGTCCTGGAACGGGTGCCGTCGTTCTGGGATGACATGGGATAGCATGGGCCAATATGGGCGTCAAAGGGAATCGCCTTGGGTTGGACTCCGGCAGCGCCGGAAATTTTGTGGTGGGCTCAATGATTTACCTGATCTGTTCCGAGTCCGGGTATGGGTATTGTGGGTAGTGCATTGATTCACTGTCTGTTCCGGTAACGGGACTGCTACCTGACCTGCGGATGATGGGATCGTGAAACGGGAGCGGCAGAAAAATGCCGGCCAGAAGGGCTGAAACCGGTTCCGTCCGGAGTACGGGACGGCGCGCATGTTCAGTCTTGCGAGTGAGGCACGGCGCGGTCTTCCCGGGATGCCTTTTTGTCGCTGGCGGGCTTTTTTTCATGATGAAGACACGAATTTTCATGATGAAGACACGAAAGTGGATTGGATCAGTCTTCGTGCGTTCGTGGTGGAATTCCGGCCTGCCGACCCGATGGTCGGCGCGGAAATGAATGACGCCACGATGGGCAGGATCCCAAATAGCGACGGCACCCCTCATTCGTAGCGGGCAAGTCTCCTTGCTCCAGGGATTGCCCCGCTTCCCTGCCGATGACAGAGAGCATCGCGTCGGCCACAGGGCGGCCTTTGCTGCCCCCTTCATGGATCTTCGCTGATGGCATCGGAACAAGTCACCGTCACGCTGGGACCGGATTCCGGCGATGTCGTCGAAATCTGGACCGACGGCGGCAGCAAACCCAACCCTGGGCCGGGCGGCTGGGCGGCGATCCTGCGGTACAAGGGGCACGAACGAGAACTGTCCGGCGCCGAAGCCGCCACCACCAACAACCGCATGGAACTGACCGCGGCAGCCGCGGCGCTGGAGGCATTAAAGCGACCGTGCCGCGTGGTGCTGCATACCGATAGCGAATACGTGAAGAACGGCGTCACGCGCTGGCACCAGGGCTGGGTGCGCAAGAACTGGCGCAGCTCGACCGGCGATCCGGTGAAGAACATGGACTTGTGGCAGCGATTGTTGGCTGCGGCGGCACAGCACAAGATCGAGTGGCACTGGATCCGCGGCCACGCCGGCGATGTG
Organism: Acetobacteraceae bacterium; assembly: GCA_035523995.1. Taxonomy (GTDB): domain Bacteria; phylum Pseudomonadota; class Alphaproteobacteria; order Acetobacterales; family Acetobacteraceae; genus JASHVB01. The sequence goes on from DATKPQ010000017.1 coordinate 20,895, forward strand.
ATGAACGAACGGGCCGATGCGTTGGCGACGGCGGCGCGGGAGGGGCAGAGTAGCTAGGCCCTGTGGACACACCTTTTGCCAACCAGACGCCGTAGGTCGGCAGGCGGCATCCGCGCGAATCTGCGTCCATCTGCCGGTATCCGCGTTATGCGTGTTTTTGAGCCCGGATTGGGCATGGGTGTAGGCGGCAAAGCATGTTGAACCGCAGATGCCGCAGACCTCGCAGATTAAGGCGCAGAGAAACTATTGAATACAATTCACGCCTTGATCTGCGAGGCCCGCGGCATCGAGGTTCAAATTTATACTAGAATTTGAAATCACCAACGCCGCGCCCCGCGTGCCGAGCGGAGATCGGCCTTCCATGGCGTGATCAGCCTACCGGGACGAGTCCTGGGAAGGCAAAGAACCGGGCACGTACGGAATGCAACCCCGCGTACATCACCTGCTTTGTGGTATGGGTCGCAATCCGCGCAAGGTGCCGGCGAGCAATGTCGCGTTCATCCGAAGCAGGCGAGAGAGTCACCCGACGAACAACAAGGGCGCCTTGCTGCGCTCGTGCTGGCCGTTTCACGAGGCGATAATTGGGCGCCTCGGCGTCCGCTCCGTGCTGTGCTTTGGCGGGACAGCCGGACGCTGGGTCCGGGAGGCAATCGGCGCCCACTCTCTGGTTAGCAGCTTCACGGAGCGGAACGACAGGCGCTGGACCCGCGAGGCACACCGAAGCCCGGAAGGTCGCGTTGTATTCACCCTGACTCACCCAAGCGTCGCCAACTGGAAAGTGCCAGAAACCGATCCGACTGACTTCGTTCGTGCCGTGCTGGAACGGTCAGGCACAGCGTCTAACCGCCTCTCACTTATCCCACTTCGATCACCGCATCCGCCGCGAACGCCCCATGCCCGTGAGGCATGGCGAACACCGGGTTCAAATCGATCGACCCCAGCCGTGGCCCTGCTGCCACCGCGAACGCGGACAGCCGCGCCAGCATCTGCCCCAGCGCATGGATATCCACAGCCGGCCGACCCCGCGCCCCCAGCAACAGCGGCGCGCCCTTGATCGAGCGGATCATCTGCTCCGCCACATCCGCGCCGAACGGGCAGCGGCGGAACACCACGTCCTTCATCACCTCGACGAAAATGCCGCCCAGCCCGAACATCGCGATCGGTCCGAACACCGGGTCGCGGTGAATGCCCAGGATGCACTCCACGCCGCCTTGTAATTGCTTCGCCACCAGCACGCCCTCGATGCGCGCATCGGGTGCCGCGCGCTTCGCACGCGCCAGCAGCAGGTCGTAGCCGTCGCGCACTGCCGCCGCGTCCGAAACCCCCAGCAGTACACCGCCGATTTCCGACTTGTGCAGGATGTCGGGCGAAAGAATCTTCATCACCACCGGGAAGCCGAATTGCTTTGCCGCCGCCACCGCTTCTTCCGCGCTGCCGCACGCTTGCTCTGGCGCCGACATGATCCCGGCGGAGGCCAGCAAGCGCTTGGCCTCGGCTTCGGACGGCGTGTCATCCGGCAGCGTCACCGCGTGCACCGTGGGCGGCGGTGCGCCGCGCGGCGCTGCGAACGCCTCGCCGAATTTTCCCATGGCATCGATCGCGACAACCGCGCGCGTGGGGTCCTCGTGGCAGATCCAGCCATCGTCTTCCAATTCTGCGATCCGATCGCGCGGAGCGATGATCGACAGCGCATACAGCCGATCCGGATATTTTTCCCGCGCCAGGTTCAGTTGCTCCCGCGTCAGCGGCCACCGCCGCGACGACGCGGTCATGCTGAAGAAGCCCAGGATCGACTTGTAGCCGCCGTCGCGCAGCACCGCCTCGGCGAACTTGTAGATCAGCGTGACGTCGTTCCCCACCTGCGCTGTGGCATCCACCGGATTGCGCGGCGCGCAGAACGGTACCAGCTCGCGCAAATAAGCCTGCGTCGCCGCCGGCATTTCCGGCATCGGCAGGCCGACATCGGTGGCGACGTCGCTGATCAGGACACCAGCCCCGCCCGATACCGTAATCACCCCCAGCGTGTTGCCCACTGGATAGATTTTCCGCGTCGCGGTATGAGCAATATCCAGCATCTCCTCCGAATTGCGCGCGCGCACCACGCCAAATTCGCGCATCACCGCTTCCGTCACCGCGTCGTCGCCGGCGATCGACGCGGTGTGCGATTTCGCCGCTTTGCCGCCGAGTTCGCTGCGCCCGACCTTCTGCATGATCACGGGCTTCTTCGCCGCCCGAGCGGTTTCCAGCGCCGCGATCAGGCTGGGCGATTCGCGGATGCCTTCCAGGTAGGTGGCGATCACGTCCACCTCGGGATTTTCCGCCAGCCAGCCAATGCATTCGCCCACGGTCACGTCCGCCTCGTTGCCGGTCATGATGCACAGCGAGGCGCCGATCGCGCGGTTGCGCGCCAGTGTATAGAGATGTGTCCCATACGCGCCCGATTGCGACGCGATGCCGATGCGCCCGAGCACCGGCCAGCCGGAATCGAACGACGTGGAGAACGTCGCGTAATAGGCCGTGCGCGCGTCGAACACGCCCAGGCAGTTGGGTCCCAGGATGCGCATGCCGTACTGCCGCGCAGTGGCCACCATCTGCTCCTGGATTTTCGCACCCGCGTCGTCCACTTCGGCGAATCCCGCGGTAAACATCAGCGCCGCCTTGGTGCCGCGCTTGGCCAGGTCCGCCACGGCTTGCGGCGCGATTTCCGCGCCCACCGCGACGATCGCCACGTCAGGCGTTTCCGGCAGCGCGGCAACAGACGGATAAGCCTTGATGCCCTGCACCTCGGCGCGGTTGGGGTTCACCGGATACACCGCGCCCTTGAAGCCTTGCGATTTCAGGTAAGCGATCGGGCGGCCGCCGATACGCGTGGCGTCGGACGAGGCGCCGAGCACGGCGATCGAACGCGGCGAGAGCAATGGCGTAAGGCCAGAAAAGCGCGAGACGGCATCGGGCATGGCGACGAACGTTCCCCCTTTTTGCAACGAAACGGCATCGACCGATTCGGTGGAAGGCGAGGAGTTTGGCGGGGGCCGGGGGCGGTAGCAACATCCCGCCGGCCCGTGCATGGGTCACCTGGCCCCACACAGCATGCAAACGGAACCACTCCCGAGATCGGGCCTTGGTCAAGGCTTGAAGAGACGCCGTGCAATATGGCGCCGGCCGTGAGGGAAACGTAGAACACGGATTGTGTCGTCGTCCCGCGTATATTGATAGAAGACGAGATAGGGCGGCACGACCCACAGGCGCGTATTCGGGCTTAACCGCGGCCGTCTTGCTCCCGTTGTTGGAAAGTCCATCAAGTGCAGGAGTGCCGTCGGGTTGATGCGTTCCAGCAGCAGGCGCAGATGGTCGTGACACAACGACTGGTCCCAACTGAGCTCCGGCAGCTGGATGGTGTCGAAAGGGCCGTTCTCGCCTGACAAACCGAATAAGGTTCCGGCGTGCGGGCTGGCGTTGAAGCCGGCGCGGTCATCGAATGTCACGTGGATCGCGGTGTTCCGGATGCCGGCGATCGTGTTCAGGTCGAAGTCCGCGCGGAAGGCGGCGTCGCCGGTCCCGGTCGTGCCTTGTTTATTGCCCCCTGCGACGTCGGCAACGATACTGCAGCGGTGAGGCCGGGAGCGGTAACAGCAGCGGCGATGGCTGAAGCGGCGACGACTGCGGCGGCGTTGATTGCGCCACCGCGTGACCCAAAATGAACGCTGCCATGAACAGTACCCCGGTACGCAGGATGCTGGCGGTCCATTTTCGGTTTCGTGCCATGATCCGGGAGCTTCCATTAACATGCGTTCCGGTATAGGAACGATAATGCACGTGCTTATCACGCGCGTTGCTGCACGCTTCCCGGTTAAGAATGATCGGGAATCAGCGATCGGCCGGCATCCTTACTGGCGCCATCAAACGCCGGCGAACCAGTCGTAGCCTTGGTTTTCCCAAAAACCGCCGGAATATTTGTTGGTGACTTCGATCGCCTCCAGGTTCTTGGCACTTTTGAAGCCGAGCTTGGTGGGGATGCGCAGCCGCAGCGGCGCGCCCCATTGCGGCGCCA
>DATKPQ010000018.1:0-36162 GCA_035523995.1 Acetobacteraceae bacterium
ATGCCCGATACGACACTGCGCAGCGCGACGATTTCGGTCCTGGTGGAAAACGAGCCGGGGATCCTCGCCCGTGTCGTCGGCTTGTTCTCCGGCCGTGGCTACAACATCGACAGCCTGACGGTCGCGCCGGTGGAAAGCGGCGGTGGGCGGTCGCGCATCAATATCGTCACCTCCGGCACCGAAATGGTCATCGAGCAGATCAAGGCGCAGCTCGGCCGGCTGGTGCCGGTCTATCGCCTCGCCGATCTGACCCGGGAGGGCCCGTACATCGCCCGCGAGATGGCGCTGATCAAGGTCATCGGCTCCGGAGAGAAGCGCGCCGAGGCGCTGCGCATCGCCGAGGCGTTCCGCGCGCGCGTGATCGACGCGACCACGGAGAACTTCATCTTCGAGCTCACCGGCGCCACCGACAAGCTCGACGCCTTCCTCGCCCTGATGCGCCCGCTCGGCCTCGCCGAGGTCTCGCGCACCGGTGTTGCCGCCATTGCCCGCGGCACGCGCACGATCTGACTTCTCGCCAACAAAGGAGACCTCCTCATGCGGGTCTATTACGACCGCGACGCCGACGTTAACCTGATCAAGGGAAAGAAAGTCGCGGTGATCGGCTATGGCAGCCAGGGCCACGCCCATGCCAACAACCTGAAGGACAGCGGCGTGTCGCAGGTCGCGGTCGGCCTGCGCCCGGCCTCTGGCGGCGTGGCGAAAGCCGAGAATGCCGGCCTGAAGGTGATGGACCCCGCCGACTGCGCCAAATGGGCCGACGTGGTCATGGTGCTGACGCCCGATGAGGGCCAGGGCGACCTCTACCGCGAAAAGCTCGGGCCTAACATGAAGAACGGCGCCGCGCTCGCCTTCGCCCACGGCCTGAACGTGCATTTCAATTTGCTCGATCCGCGCCCCGACCTGGACGTGTTCATGATCGCGCCGAAGGGCCCCGGCCACACGGTGCGCAGTGAATACCAGCGCGGTGGCGGCGTGCCCTGCCTGGTGGCGGTGGCGCAGAACCCCTCCAGCAACGCGCTGGAAATCGCCCTGTCCTATGCGAGCGCGATCGGCGGCGGCAGGGCAGGCATCATCGAGACCACTTTCAAGGAGGAATGCGAAACCGACTTGTTCGGCGAACAATCGGTGCTATGCGGCGGCTTGGTGGAGTTGATGAAGGCCGGCTACGAGACGCTGGTGGAAGCCGGATACGCCCCCGAAATGGCGTATTTCGAGTGCGTACACGAAGTGAAGCTGATCGTAGACCTGGTCTACGAAGGCGGTATCGCTAACATGAACTATTCCGTCAGCAACACGGCAGAATACGGCGAGTACGTCTCCGGCCCGCGAATCGTCAACGCAGACACGAAGGCGGAGATGAAGCGCGTGCTGGCAGACATCCAGAGCGGCAAATTCGCCCGTGAGTGGATGCTCGAGAACAAGGTGAACCAGGCCAGCTTCAAGGCCATGCGCCGCCGCTTGGCAGACCATCCGATCGAGCAAATCGGGGAAAAGTTGCGGGCGATGATGCCGTGGATTGCCAAGAACGCGCTGGTGGACAAGACCCGGAACTGAGCGTCCCTCTCTCGCGCGGCTTGGTCGAGCCACGCAGCGGATCGACGGAGGGTGAGGGTGTTCGGGCCAGAATTCAGCACCTCGTCTGACACCCACCCCCTCGCCCTCTGCAACCGACTCACGATGTCCTAACGCATACCGCTCCAGCCTCCCTGAAAACGGGAGCAGTGCTATGGGACACGGGGCCAGCTTGCGAAGCGTCAATGTCGCGCATGGGCAGCAGCAGTCCACGGCTGCACTCGATCCCGCGGCGTTCCCCGGCTTCAGCTACTTGCTGGGCGCACCGCAGCCGTGGCAGCGCAGCCGATGGGGCGACGACCTCGCGGCCACACGGGACGTCATGACGCGCCTGGTGATGGCTTTGCCGGAGGCAGCCGACTGGCCCACTCCGCTCAAGCCCGGCGCACACCTGGATGACAATCCATTCATCCCCGCCGGCTACACTTATTTGATGCAGTTCGTGGCGCACGATCTGGTCCGGACGGAAACGCCGCTCTGGCAGGCCGCCGCACAGGGAACCAGCAGCGCCAACACCCGCGCCGAGGGACTGATGCTGGATGCGCTGTACGGCAGGGGGCCGTCGGCATGCCCCGTCGCCAATAAGTCCGCTGCCGCCGACATCCGTGAGCGATCCAGGTTGCGGCTGGGTCGCATCGCGGTCGATGGCGACCGCCAGTGCGTCATGCGCGACCTGCCGCCCAGGACCGACGGCGCACAGATAACGGACCACGCCGGCCGCCGCATCGCAGCAACGGTGCAAGCCGCCGATCCGCGCAACAACGACAACCTCACGCTCGCGCAGCTCGTGGTCCTGTTCTCGCTCGCCCACAATCTCATTGCCGACAACGTTCAGCCGGAAGCGCGGCCAGAGGCGCGGTTCGCCAATGCCCGCGCGATCATGCTGTCGATCTACCATAGCATCATTCGCTGCGACCTGCTGCCGCGCCTGCTGCATCCGGCGGTTTGGCGCGCGATGAACGAGCGCAGCGCAAGCGACGAGCATTGGCTGTGGCGCGACCCCGGACTGCCGCTCGAGTTTTCACACGGTGCGTTCCGCACCGGACACGCCATGGTATGTCCGGACTACACCTTGAATGACAGGACAGGCCCGCAAGGCATCGGCCTGATCCTGCGCCAGTCCAGCGCCACGGCTGGCGGCACCCGCATGCCGCTGGAAGCGGACGGGGTCGTGCAATGGTCGCGGTTCTTCACGTTCGGCCCCCCGCCCAACTACTCCAGGCGCATCAGCCCGACGCGTTCCAGCCTCGACTTCCAAGGCCTCTGTCCCGCCGACGACACCTCCTTCCCGGACTCCGTCATCTTCCGCGATCTGCTCAGCGCGGCGGCAGCGCGCCTGTGGTCCGTCAACGCCATGATCGAAGCGATCATGGAGCGCGCGCCGGACCTGATCCCCGTAGGCTGGACCTTCGCTAATCCGGTGCGGCGTCGTAACGTCATCGCCCAGTGGCTGACCCAGATCAGGCGGCTAGCCGGCGTGCTGACCGACGACGACATCGAATCGCTCGCCGACGATCCGCCGCTGCCACTGTTCATTCTCCTGGAAGCCGGCCTGGACCCGATCCTGCGCGGGCGCTGCCTTGGCGTGCTTGGCTCGGTCATCGTGGGTGAGGTCATATTCCGGCGTCTCGCCATGGAGCGCGGCCGGCTGGAGATGCTGCGCACCGCGGCGCAATCGACGCTGCCGCCTGGCCTGGCGGCGGCGGTGGCAGAGATCGATTCGATGCCGGGCCTCGTGCAGTTCGTCGCCAGGTTTGGCGGCCTGGACAGGTGCGCGGAGATGCCATTCATCTGATTGTCGTCCTTGATGCCGCCGCCCAAGCACCGCCACCCATTCGCAAACCGGATGTGAATCACGCTGGACTCACGATATGATGAGCAAATTGCGAAACAACGACGGGGACGACACAAAATGGGACATGGCGGAGGTCCAACCTTCGGGTACGCGGACCGCAACCCACGCGAGGCCTCAGGTCGGCATGGTTTCGATCCCGCGGAGTTCCATGGCTTCACCAATCTCTTCGGCAAGCCGCCAGGAGATAAGCGCAGCCGGTGGGGCAAGGATCTGAAAACAACGCGAGAGATCTTCGAAGCGCTCTACACCGCTCTGCCCCAGGTCACGCCGCGTGACAACCCGAATATCCCGGCCGGCTACACCTATCTGTTGCAGCTCGTCGCGCATGATCTTGTCAACTCCTCCGAACCGCTTTGGGTCGCGGCGGACTCCGACATCACCGTCAGCAATGCGCGCAGCACGTCGCTGCAACTGGATACGCTTTATGGCGGCGGTCCGACCATCTGCCCACTGGCCTTCGTACCGCCCGTCGGCGAGGCCGAGCCCGATTATTCCACCCAACTCCGAATCGGCCGCGTCCGCGACGCATCGTCGCTGCAACTGACGGGCGCTTGCCCGTTCCGGGATCTGCCGCGTGTCACCGCGCAGGTACCGCAAGCGTGGGCCGATGCCGCTGCAGCACCGCAGGACGGCACCACATCCCAGTTCCTCGCCAATTTCGACAATCCTGCCCAACTCTACATCGCGGACGTCCGCAACGGCGAAGGCGCAATCCTCTCGCAGGTCGCTGTATTGTTCTCAATCCTGCATAACGCCATCGCCAGGAAGCTGACGGCCCTACCGGCAACGGCACGGTTCGCCTATGCGCGTGCGGCGGTGCTGCATATGTATCACGCCGTAATCCGCCACGACCTCCTGAAGCGGCTGCTGCACAAGGACATCTACGCCAGGCTGAGCAAGCGTCACGCATCCAGCCCCGACTGGCTGTGGCGCGGCCATCCGATGCCCTATGAGTTCAGCCACGGCGCGTTCCGCATCGGCCATGGCATGCCACGGTCGCATTATGATCTCAACACGATTCTCAGTGAGCAACTGACTCTCGGCAATCTGCTGCAAGGCGGTTTCCTCGGCGGCCCCTTGCCGGCAAGCTGGATCGTCGAGTGGGGCAAGTTCTTCGAATTCGGCGGTCGTCCGAACTACGCATTCCGGTTCGGCGCGTCGCGAAGCATGGCACTGAACGGCAAGGACGTGCTGAAGAGCGTCGCACCCGATACGCCACTGGACATGTCATTGCGGGACTGGCTCAGCGCGGCATCGGCCCGCATGTGGCGCACCGACGTGTTGGTAGACATGGTGGAGCACCGGTATCCGCGGCTGCGGTACCTTCGGCCTCCCGAGATCGAGGCATGGCTTACTGAACTGATCCACGGTCAGACCGGAGCCATCCAGAACGCGTTGCGCCCGCATCTGGCCGCGCTGGCCGCCGACCTTCCGTTGCCGCTCTACGTGCTGCTGGAATCGCAGCGCGATCCGCAGGTCGATGGTACGCGTGCCGGAGTCTTCGCATCCGTCGTGATCGGCGAAGTACTGTTCCGATTGCTCACCGCGGAGGAGACCAACGCCGAAAGCATGGTGCTGACCTCGGTCGCGAAAAAAGCTCTTGGCGAACACTGGGCCGCAATCGCGTCGGTCAGGTGCATGCCGGATCTTGTCACACTGGCAGAGAAATGGGGCGGTCTCGAGCATTGCCGGACGCCAAGGTTCATCGCCGCGCCACCACATGAGCAGGAGAACAAAGCAATGACGGGCGTTCCGACACCTCGGTTTCAGGTGGAAGACATGGCGCGATGGGGCCGGCTGATCAAAAGCTGGGCCACGCACCTGGATTATGTGAGTGAAGGCTATCGTGACCAGCCGCCGCGGACATATTGGGAAAATACATCATGGAACAACCCGGACAAGCCGGCACCTTGCACCGTGACCGACATGACCCCTGATGGCAAGCCGAAACACTGGTGCCTGCCGCCGATGAGCGCGGTGAGCATACCTCGGCCAGATAATACGACGGTGACCCTGCCGGGGGCGGTGGCACTGACCGTGGCCGAATTCAAGGAGAAACTCACAATGGCCGGCGTGGAAATCAAAGAAATGCCGCCCCAGTACCAGCATGTCGTTGTGGTGCAAGGCGACAAGCATACGATGGTTCTCCGGCTGCCGCCCAAGGACACGCTGCAAGGCTCGGAGGACGACCTGCTCAATGGCAACCCGTATAAAATTTCCCCATTCTACTATGCTCTGTGGAATGGGATGCCACCGACGTCCATGCCGAAAATTCCGCCTGATCACGACGGCGTAATGCAACTTCACGCCAACCGCATCGGCGAATACACGCTGAACAATTGCAACTGACGGAAAGCGGCGTCACCCGTGCCAGGCCAGCCCTGCCACGGGAATGCCGGCCGCGGCAAAGCCGTCACGTACGTTCTGCCACATATCGGCGCGGCTGACCGGATACAGGTGCAGCAGCCAGCGTCCGATCACCTCTTCATCGGGTGGGACTTCGCCGGCCCAGGCCGCACGGACGTTTGCATAAAACCGTGCGATCTCCTGCCGCGCTTCCACCTTGCGACCAAGTTTGCACAAGGCGGCGCCGCGCCACGCGGGTATGGTCAGTAAGCCATCCTGTGCGCGTTCCGTGGCAACGAGGGTCCCCGCATAGTCGCCGTGCAGATAACGTATGCTGGTCAGGAAGGCCCAGTGGCTCAACGTCGGCGACAAGGTCAATTCCAGCGACAGGGCCGCCTGCCGCACGGCGCGCTCGATATCGCCGTTGAATGTGTGGAACATCGCCGACGACATCAGCGTCCAGGAATCGTTGCCGTTCAACTCACAGGCGATTTCCATGTGCAACGCCGCCTGCGAGAAGCGGCGGCAAAACGCCAATGCCCAACCCAGGCACAGTTCGGCGCGCGAGTCGCGCGGGTCCAGCGCCACAGCCCGTTGCGCCAGCGCTAACGTGCGCTGCGCACTCGCCTCGTCGCGGAACCTCCCGGGCTGCACGAAATGAATGACGTTGTTCATTTGCGACAGGCTGCTGTACAGCGGCGAAAATCCCGGCGCCTGGTCAATCGCCTGGGTCAGCATCTGCGCGGCACGATTCCAGTCGCCGGCGCGATAGCCGTTGATCACGAGTTGGGCGTGCAGCCAGACATCATATGCCTCCAGCGAGCCTTCCGGCACGCTCGCAACACGCGCCAGCCGCTCGGTGGACAACTGCACGTTCATCGTCGCCGCAATGCGCCGCACAATGTTCTGCTGTGCTTCGAACCAACGGTCCAGCCGCAATTCGAAGCGCTCGCCCCAGATCGCCAGACCTGACGGATGCTCTTGCAGGACCATCACGACATTGATGGTGGCACCGCCCTGATAGGCGGTGGCGCTGACAGCATAGCGCGACGAGATCGGTACGCCGCTATGTTCAGCCGCCAGGTCTGACTCCGTGCCGGTAACATACCATTCGCGAAACCGCGCCAGGCAGGCGATCAGTTCGATACGGAAACCATCCACCAGGTGGGCCTGGCCCGCACTGATGCCGCTCAGCACGAAGGGACCGACGAACAAGGCGGGCTTCGAGGGAACCGGGCGTGGCTCAGGCGGGGCGGCGGCACGATGCTGCGACACCATCGCCTGCCGCATTTCGGCTTCGAGCGATAGCTTCGGATCGGCGTGGGCGGGAGTCTCGTCGAACTTCCCCTGCTTGACCTCCGCCACCAGTTCCACCGTCTGCGCCGACGGTTCCTGGTCGTACTCCTCCCCCAGCAGCCGGTACAGCTCCTCATAGGCCCGCAACGCCGCACTGGTCTCGCCGTCCTCGGCAGCGCAGCGCATCACCACGCGGCAGGCTTCCTCATGCGTCGGGTCCAGCAACAGCGCCGCCTGCGCCAGCCGCCGCCGCTGCCGCCGAGGCAGCGACTCGTCGCGGTAGCCATCCTCCAGCCCGCGCATCAGCCGGTCATGCACCGTCTGCCGCCGTGCCGTCACCCAGCCATGGAAGGCGGGATCGAGATCTTCGAACCCCTCCAGCAGCGTCTCCGCCAACCGCGCCTGCCGCAGCAGCGCATCGGGCGCCCGGCGCGCCGCCACCGCATCCAGCACCTCATGCAGATCGACACGGAACGATCCAGGGCGCAGCCCCACCGTCATGCGCGTGCTGATCAGGCAGGGACAGCCGGCGGCGTCCATCGCCTCGCGCACCTCATGCACGGCCTGGCGCAGCGTGGCGCGCGCTTTCTCTTCGCCGGTCTCGCTCCAGAACAGACCGGCGATCCGCTCGCGTTGCTCTTCGCCGGTCTCGCCAAGCGCAAGGTAGGCAAGAATCGCGCGGGCCTTGCGGTTGCGCAGGCGGATCTCGTGGTCGCCAAAGATGAAGCTGGCTCCGCCAAGGACCGACACCAGCAAGGCGGGTGCCGGACCGTCTGGCTCCGGCTGGTCGCCAGGATCCACCGGTGGCAGGCTCAGCGTGACGTTCATTTGCCACAAATCTCGGCCATCTATCACAACGGCGCAACAGTGGCGGGATCGATACCAGCGATTTTCGCAGATTTTAATAAACGCAAACCAGGCGGAGAAAGTACTCCTTGCTCCAGCCCCGGGCACACCACGCGCGTCACCGGAATGCCGAACGCGGCGCGCGTCAGGTTCAGCGCGCAGGGTGCCATTCCGGCTGCGCCGAGGCGCTGGCGCAATGCCGCCAGCGTGGCGAGCGGTTCGTCAGCCGGCAGGTCGCGTGGGGGCAGCGGCGGCGCCATCGGCCGCAGCGCCGGTGTTGCAGCCACGTCCACGGTGGTGAACCGCCGCAGATGCTGCCGGTCGGCATCGTTCAGTGCCGCCTCGCCGCGCACGCCCCGCTTGCTGGCGGACAGCCGGGCGGCCAGTTCCATCTGTGCCATCTCACGCACCGCCGCATCTGCCGCTACGTCGAGCGTCGCACCCGCGGCATGGCCGCAGCACAGGCCGAAGCCGTCACTATTGCAGGATGCCGCCACCACCACGGGCACGCCGATATCGCCGCTGATGTCGAGCAACCACGTATCCCGCCCGGCCCCACCGCCACGCAATTGCGCCAGCACGGCCGCGCCGGCGCCCGGCGGCACCAGCCTGCCGCGCCGTCCGCCGCGCCACCACAGGGCCACGGCGTCACGCTCGATCAGCTCGAACAAGCCATGCAGCGTCGCGATCAGATGGTCCGGACCGGCGCCGCAGCCGGTACTGAGCGGCCAGGGCGGATCGATGTCACGAACCGCCGCCGGGCGCCGGAAGCAGATGTCGGCCGGCAGGCGCACGGGCGCCCCCTCCGCAAGATCGGCCGCAACGGTCCAACCGCTTCGCGCGGCACCAGGATCGCGCCGGAACGGCCGCAAATACGCCCACAGCGTGCATACCGCCGCCGGCGCACCAGCCAACGCTTCTTCCGCGGTCAGTTGCTCAATCGGATCGTCGGCAGCCGAGAACTGCGACAGGTATTCCACGCCCTCGCCGACGCAGGACTCGAACGCCTGGCGGAACGTCAGGCCCGCACCGGAGACGCCGCCCAGCGGCGCGTCGCTCGCGCCGATGATCGCGGGATCGACTTCCGCCCCCAGCACCGCAAGACCCGGCGCATCCTCTGCCGCCAGCGTAAAGATGCGGCGAAAGCCTGCGGCCGCCTGCAGCAAGGCCGCGCGGTGCGGCGCGTGCACCGCTTCGCCCGCGCCCAGGTAACCGAGCCGGAGCAGAAGATCGCGTGGCGGGCCGTCGGCGGCGGCCTCACCCAGCAGAATCGCGGCGGCGGCGCGCAACGTCCCTGCCAGCGCCTCCATCTCCGGTTCCGGCTGCATCCCCCGATCCATTTGTCATTCGGCGATCGACTCACGCTGGCATCACGCTGTCTGAGCGTCAATTGGCGCCATGAACGCCATGAGCAAATCAGCACCTCTCGTCTCACCGCGCACCGGCTTCGTCGTGGCCATGCGGGCTACCATCGTCACCGCCAAGGGTGAGCCGGCTTCGGAATGGCTCATTGTCTCGCGCTGGGGCGCGGCCGGCGAGCACCTGTCAATCGGGCGCACGAAAGTCGCTGCCCCGCCCGGAAAGCCGGCCCCGATCCAGTTGGCGCCGAAGCAAACCTCGCTTGCCTCCATGCTGCGGCTGCCATCCGCTCCCGATGGCGCGCCCACCTTTCTGTTTGCGCAACGACTTCCTGCGTCGATGAGCCTTGCCGGAGATTTCTCGCCTGCCGAGGGCTACGTGCGCCTGCACGGCCGCGGCACCGGGCTGCGGCTGATGCTTGAAGGCCGCTGCGTCGGCCGCGCGATCCTGTCGGCCTGGCGGGTGGAAGCTACGCGCGAGCCATGGATCGGCGAGTTCATCGAGCACTGCGGATAGCGGGGGGAAGCAGCAGGCACCGGCAGCTGCCGCCGGAATCGACCCTGTTCAGTCGCCTGGCCGTCGATTGCACAATCCTCGAACTTGGCATTCAGCGCGGCCCGGCCCCAGCGCCATCGTGCCCAATCCGATCAACGTAGCCGTCCTGACGAACAGGATCCACTCAGGCCGATTTCATCTTGTCCATGATCGCCGCGCCCGCCACGTCGGAATCCTGCGTCTTCAGCTTCACCATTTCGACGACTGACAATAGCTCCGCGACGATGTCTTCGACCAGCTTGCAGTCATGCGTGATCAGGTGCCGTGCCAGCACATGCGCGGCGAAACTACGCATCACGCCCTTTGTGCCGGCAATGGATTTGTACGCCCAGCGGCCGATCGAATACGCGCTCACTCCGATGCCGCCGCCCGGTACGACGCCGACACCCTTCTTCACGGACTTTTCGTGTTTCTGCCGGATGATGTACGGCAGCACCTGCGAACCGATCCACTCATGGTCCTTTGCCATACCGCGTCCATCGCCGCGGCAGCGGCAGACATTGTATTCACCGGCATCGAAACGTAGCTTGATCAGCTTCAGGTTCGAATGATGTTCGATAGTCTTGGCCAGTGATCTGGCGTTGGTTGCCATGGAACCGATGGTCATGGCGGCGCCTGCGGCGACCAGCCCTATGCCGGTCGCCGAAACCGCGGCGCCGGCGACCACCGCGCCAGCCACCGCCAGCGATGACGTGCCGGTACCGAGCTGTGCCCCGGATAGGCCGAGCGATATGCCGGAAGCGACTCCGCTCGCCACCCGTTTTCCGGTGCGGTGCCGGTCGACGCCGCCATTGTTGAAAAAATCGGCGGGGTACGCAGTTTTGACGGTCGACCAGCTTTGCTCGAACCTCGCCGCTTCTCCTGCGAATTCCAGATTCTCGAACGACATGGCCTGTCCTTCCGGTTGTTCGCTCATCGAGAATTCGATGTGCGCGCGCTGGATCGCACGAGACAGGTCACCGGCGTCAGCGATTGCGTCTCCGTTCAATGTGCAGTCCGTCTCAATCCGCAGCGACCCGTTGGGCCGGCCGCGTACAGCCAGAGCGCGCCGCCAGGCAATCGGTACTGCTCTTTTTGATACGGGAACGCTGTCCAGCTGAGACGCGATCGCTAACGCGGCAAGTCCGTCCGGCAATAGCAAAGGCCAGCTTCGGGATGCAGCGGCGATCGGGAATTGCCGCCGTCTCGCATCCGGAACCTGGCCAATAACGGCACCACAGATCGCGAAACAGCAGGAGAAGGCGCGATGTTGTACTGCTATGTCCCGTTCAATGATCCGGACCTGATCACGGGCGCAAACAATTATATCGAGGCAACGCCGCGGCCCGCGGCAGCCGGACCCAAGGTGCGGATCCGCGGCACTGACAGCGCGAATCTGAATGACCTTGGCGCCGCGGATACCTTGCACATCCTCGCACATGGACGCGAGAGCAGAGGCGACCAGGTCGCCGGCATGGTCGATGGCTATCTTTGGGGCAAGCGGATGGCGACGATGACGGCCCCGGAGCTTGCCGCCGCCTTGCGCGCCGATGGATTGGCCCTCAGCGTCGGCGATGTCCGGTTGATGGTCTGCTGGGGCGGCTATGTCGGCGGCAACCAGGATTGGAACGGCGAGGGGACGCTCAAACGAAACGCGGGTAAAGCGCCGTTCGCCGGGCAGTTGTGCAGCGCCCTCAAATCCCTCGGCTATTACCGCATGGTCGTAACCGGCTACCGGGGGTCGGTACTGTTCAGCACGAATCACATGAAAGTCAGCAGCGTGTATGTCCGGGATCACAAGAATGATCTCATGGACAAGAATTCGCAGCCGCTCAGCGCG
The DNA here is from genome assembly GCA_035523995.1 of Acetobacteraceae bacterium. Lineage (GTDB taxonomy): Bacteria > Pseudomonadota > Alphaproteobacteria > Acetobacterales > Acetobacteraceae > JASHVB01. Next base: position 11,652 of record DATKPQ010000018.1, read on the forward strand.
CCGCTGACGGCGGCGACCCTGGACAACACGCTGACATTGAACACCGCCTCACGCACAGTATGGTACTGACAAAGAACGGAGCACTCGTTGCCGGGGCCACGCGCATCACGGCAGCACGCCAGTCGGGCGTCCCGTGATGCGCCAGGTTCGTTCAATCGGCGTCGCCGGCAGCCATTCCGGCCAGACGCAGGCCCTCGGAGATGCGCGCACTCTCGGACCGATAAATCGGGCTTACCGTGTCGGGCGGTACCGACGATCGTTCCCCGGCGAACCGCGCTACCGTCATGTCCGGTTCAAGCGCGCGGTATTCGGCCAGTTGCCGGCGGGCGCCCGCGATGTCGCCGGCCAGCGCCTGCGCCGCCGCGAGCATGGCCTTGCCCCTCACATGGCCCGGATGGTTGTCCAGCGCCTGGCGCAGAACCACCACCGCGGCCGCGTCGTCGCCGAGCTGCATCAGGGCGCGGCCAAGTCCCTGCAGCCAGGTCCAGCGCTCGGGATCGCGCGGCGCAATCACGTCTGCGCGCCGAAACCACCGTACTGCGTCTCGTGTCCGCCCCAGATAAAGGTTGTTCAGACCCATCTCCTTGTAGGCCGTCGGCTCGGCCGGATTGCGCCCGATCAACGCCTCGGTGGCGGTCAGCGCTTCCGAAAAGCGGCCCCTCGCCCGCAGCAACAGCGCACGCCCCATCAGAATTTCAAAATGATTCGGCGCCAGCGCCGTGGCGCGGGCAATCACCTGTTCTGCCTCATCGAGCGCCGCGTCCCGGCCGTCGATCTCGTAGAGATTGATCACGTCATAGACGCGCGCAAGACCGATCCCCGCCATGGCATTGACGCAATGCGGATCGAGACGCAGAGCCTGGCGAAACAGATCGACCGCTTGTTCGGTGACTTGTTTGTGCCGCGCCTCGAATATCAGGGCGCGAGCGCGCATCACCAGATCGGTGGCGTCGGCACCATCGCTCCCTGCGCTGCCACGCCCCGCTTCGGTGCGTACCAATTGAATGCCGACGCTGCGGGACAGGCGGCCGACGATCTCGTCCTGTACACTGAATAGCTCAGCCCGTGGCTTGTCGAATCGCTCGGCCCACAAATGCATATCCGTCTCGGCATCGATCAATTGGGCATTCACGCGCAATTGGGTCGAACCAACCTGGACGCTGCCTTCAAGTACGTAGCGCACGCCAAGTTCTTCGCCGATCTGGCTGATCGGTACGTTGCGGTCCTTGTAGGTGAAGGACGTCGATCGCGAAATGACGAAGCTGCCCGGCAGGTTGCTCGACAGATCGGTGATCACCGCATCGACGATTCCATCCACCAGATAATCATGATCAGGATCCTGGGTTAGATTGAGAAACGGCAGTACGACGAGCGAAAGGCGTGGCCGGGCAAAAGACGAACCCGGAGCGCGGGCGGAGGGGAGCGCCTGCGCCTGGCCCACGTCGCCGGCGCGAAGCCTCTGTTCTTTTTGCCATAGCCACTCGGTTACCCGCTCGGTAGCGGCGATCAGGCTGCGCCGGTAGGTGCTGAATGACATGCCCAATTTCTGCGCCGCGGCCTCTTGTTTCGGCTCCGGGTGAAAATAGCTGAGTTCGATGACCCGCCGCAGTCGCTGGTCCCGCGCGCTGACGAACAGAAATTCCGCGGCTTCGCGAAGCAGCGATCGCAGCAGGTCCGGAGTACCCCCGGGACTGTCTGGCCGGGCCATCAGCGCCGTATTCAACAGCGGGTTTGCTGCCAGCAGGTCAGCGCGCGCGTAGCTTCGCAGCGCTCCCTTCACGGCATCCTGGAACTCGGAGTGGGAAAGCATGGTCTGTGCCCGCCCCAGCCGCGCCGAACCTGTCGCTCCAGCGTTCGTCATACGGCGCGATCAAAGCCGAGTCACGCGGACTGATCTGAACACGCGCCGAGTGGCAGCCCGATATTTGAACAGCAAATGGACAGATTTTGGCGTGGCGCCGCGCCGGCTGCGGGTCCAGTTCCCCTCCGTCCAGGCCGGCACCGCATTTGGGCCCCGATACCGGTCAAACCGGTGTGGAGCATTCGAACCATAGGCTGGGGCGCGTGTCGCCGTCAGGCACGTACATATGCCGTAGAGGTCGCGATGTCACACGTCCCGTCGTGTCGCCATGCGTTCGCCACCACGTCCGGCCTTCCGCCAAACGAGCAATTCATGTTCTGGCGCCACACGCTGGTGAAACGCTACGAACCGTTCGGGCCGCGGGGCATGACCGGCCAGGCGTTCACGGCCACCGTGCGCAAGCTGATCGCCCCGGAAGGCGAGTTTTGTGATTGGAACATGAGCGCGGTAGGCATCACGCGCACGCGTCGCCAGATCCAGGCGGACGGCGTCGACAACATCGTTCTCTCGTTGACGCTCCAGGGCGGCGGCACCGGATGGTTCGCAAACCCCGACGAAACGATAGCGCTTGGCGGCGCCCGGCTGCGCATTCGTCACCAGGGCCGCCCGTACGCGCTCAACTGGTCAGGTCAGGAGAATCATACACTGCATATCGAGATGCCATTGGCATCGCTGGAACCGCGGTTACGCGATCGTCTGGTTCGGACCGCTGGCACGATCCTGGCCCCCCATGGGCTGGCGCCGATGCTGATGACGCAGATGCGCGCACTCTCCAACGCGGCGCCCGACCTTGACCCCGCGGCACGCGCGGCCGGCCTGCGCGCGACGCTGGATCTGGCGGCGACCGTGTTGCGCCTGGAATTCGGCAGCGAGAAGGCGGAAAGCGAGGTCTGTGAGGATGGCATGCTGATTGCCGCGCAGGCACTCATTTCCCGCCAATTCCAGTCACCGGACCTGACGCCCGATGCGATTGCGCGTCGTCTCGGCTTTTCGCGCGCGCATCTCTATCGTCTGTTTGCCCGTCACGGTCTCACCGTCGCGGGCCATTTGCGCGACGTTCGCCTGCGGCACGCACGCGACCGTCTCGCCGTCGCCGGACCTCGCGAAACGATCGGCGATATTGCGTTTCGCTGCGGCTTCCAGGACGCAGTCCATTTTACACGCTTGTTCCGTCAGAAATTCGGCATCACGCCGGGTGCGTTCCGGTCCGGAGATGTACGCCTGGCCGCCTGAACTATAGCCCACCAGGCCTCGGTCACGTCTTGCGCCGGTGCGGGCAGGCCAGCGTACACCGGCTGCAGTCCCGAGGACGGAGAGGCCCAATCGCCGCCGGTCAAAACCCGCGGCAGAACGACGACAGCATAGCGGCTACTCTTCCGTAGCCAACGCTACGGCCCCATATTCCCGCCATGTACAGCCAGGCACTCAACGTACCGACCGCTCTCGCCGATACCAGCCCGGAGGCCGCCCGCTTCCAGGCGCGCATCGATGCCGAGGACCGCATCGAACCCAACGATTGGATGCCGGAGGCCTATCGCCGCACGCTGGTCCGCCAGATCAGCCAGCACGCGCATTCCGAGATCGTCGGCATGCTGCCCGAGGGCAACTGGATCACCCGCGCGCCCACCTTGCGCCGCAAGGCCGCCTTGCTCGCCAAGGTCCAGGATGAGGGCGGGCACGGCCTGTACCTCTATGCCGCCGCGGAAACGCTGGGCGTCAGCCGCGAGGAACTGGTGGACCAGCTCCTTACCGGCCACGCAAAGTACAGCTCGATCTTCAATTATCCCACGCTGACATGGGCGGATATCGGCGCCATCGGCTGGCTGGTGGACGGCGCAGCGATCATGAACCAGATCCCGCTATGCCGGTGCTCCTACGGCCCCTATGCCCGCGCCATGATCCGCATCTGCAAGGAAGAATCGTTCCACCAGCGCCAGGGCTACGAAATCATGCTGACGCTGTGCCGCGGCACGCCGGTGCAAAAATCCATGGCCCAGGATGCGTTGAACCGCTGGTGGTGGCCGTGCCTGATGATGTTCGGCCCGCCGGATTCGCAGTCGCAGCACTCCGACGTGTCGATGCGGTGGAAGATCAAGCGCTTCACCAATGACTCGCTGCGCCAGAAATTCGTCGATGCGACGGTGCCGCAGGGGCATTTCCTGGGCCTGACCTTCCCCGATCCGGATCTGCGGTTCGACGCAGCGACCGGCCATTGGGAATTCGGCGAAATCGACTGGGCGGAGTTCCGCCGCGTTCTGGCCGGCGACGGCCCGTGCAACCGTGAACGCCTCGCTGCCCGGCGCCGCGCGCATGAAGATGGCGCCTGGGTGCGGGAGGCTGCTCTGGCCCATGCCGCGAAGCAGCGCTCCACCGTGCGGGCGCAGGCGGCATAACACGCATGCCGGAGACAGCCACCCCGTTATGGGAAGTGTTCATTCGCAGCCGCAATGGGCTGGCGCACAAGCATGTCGGTTCGGTGCATGCCGCTGACGCAACCCTCGCGTTGCAGGCGGCACGCGATGTCTATACCCGGCGAGGCGAGGGGCTTTCGATCTGGGTGGTGCCGTCGGCGGCCATCGTCGCCTCGGATCCCGCGGATCGCGACACATTGTTCGAACCCGCCGCTTCGAAAATCTACCGGCACCCGACGTTCTATGAAGTGCCTGATGAAGTCGGGAACTTATAACGGAGGCAATCCACGTCCCGCGCAGCCTGAGGGGGTAGGGGAGGCTGCGGCGGTCGTCCGGTCGCCCTCCCACAACCCCTCTCGCTTCGTGGGAGGAGGAAACGGAGTGCGATGATCCTCGCCGAATCGCCTTTGGTCAGTGCCCTGCTCCGTCGCGCCGACGACGCGCTGATCCTCGGCCATCGCCTCTCCGAATGGACCGGCCACGCGCCAATGCTCGAGGAGGAACTGGCGCTGGCCAACATCGCGCTGGACCTGATCGGGCAGGCGCGCGCGCTCTATACCGAGGCCGGCGCGATCACCGGCCATACCGAGGACCAGCTCGCCTACCTCCGTGACGCACCCCAGTGGCGCAATGCGCTGATCATGGAACTGCCGAACGGAGATTTCGCCTTCACCATCGCTCGCCTCGTCCTGGTCTCTGCTTTCGCGGTGCCGTTCTGGAACGTTGCCATCGGATCATCGCACGCCGGCATCGCAGCCATTGCCGCCAAGGCAGCGAAGGAGGTCGAATACCACCAGCGCCACGCCGCCGAATGGCTGATCCGCCTGGGCGACGGCACCACGGAATCGCACCGCCGCGCGCAGGCTGCGGTGGACGCCCTATGGCCCTACACCGGCGAACTGCTTGCCGCGGAGGAGCCGGCGCTTGTCGAATCCGCTGTCATCCCCGATCCGCCGGCCCTGCGCCCGGCATGGGAGGACGCCGTCGCGACCACATTCACTCATGCAACCTTGATACGTCCGGCCGATGGCTGGATGCAGTCGGGCGGGCGTGCCGGGCGCCACACAGAGCACCTCGGCCACTTGCTCGCGGAGCTCCAGTTCATGCAGCGAGCCTATCCGGGCTCGACATGGTAGCCGCCGATCGCCTCGCACGCGCCCGTGCTGCTGCCGCGTCAGTACCCGATCCCGAAATACCGGCTTTGACGATCGACGAACTCGGCATGCTGCACGATGTCGCGCTGATCGGCGACACGGTCGAGGTCGCGATCACCCCGAGTTATCTCGGCTGTCCCGCGACCGTGCCGATTGCGCAGGATGTGACGACGGCACTGGCGCGTGCCGGATTTCCAAATGCACGCGTTCGCACGGTGCTGGCGCCGGCCTGGAGCAGTGACCGGATCACTGCGGAAGGCAGGCGCAAACTGGCGGCAAGTGGGATCGCACCGCCGGATCGCGCGCTGCCCCAGCCGCGCTGTCCGCGTTGTGGCAGTGGCGAGACGGAGCAAATCAGTGCGTTTGGCGCGACGCCGTGCAAGGCCTTGCATCGATGCCTGACGTGCCGCGAACCGTTCGAAGCGTTCAAGTGCCACTAACCTCTCCCGCTACGCGGGCGAAGCTAAGAGCTTCCAAATCCCGGCCGCATCCGGCGCCTTGCGCACCTGCGCTACGAACGCCTCCTCGCGGAACGGCCGCGACAGCGCCGCCAGCGTCGCCAGATGCTGGTTGGCCGCTGACTCGGGCGTCAGCAGCAGCACCACCAGGTCCACCGGCTTCTCGTCAACCGCCTCGTAATCGATCGGCCGGGCCAGCCGCGCCAGCAACGCATAGACCCGCGACAGTTGCGGCAGGCGGGCATGCGGCAGCGCGAAGCCGCGGCCCAGTCCCGTCGATCCCAATTGCTCGCGCGCCAGCAGCGCCTGCAGCACGATGGACTGCGGCAGCGACAGCGCGGCGGCGGCGCGGCGGGACAGTTCCGCCAGCAACTGCCCCTTGTCGGCGACTCGCAAGCCGGCCACCACCTGGTCGGAACCGATCAGATCGCCGAGCGGCATGCCATCGCTCCACATTCGAGGCGGCGCATCAATCGGGCGCCCGCAACCGATAGCCGACTCCGGTCTCGGTCATGATGTAGCGCGGTCGGTCGGTGTCTTCCTCGATCTTCTGCCGCAGCGCACGAATGTAAATCCGCAGGTATTGCACATCGGTATTGGGTCCCCAGACTTCGCGCAGGATGTAATTGTGGGTCAGCACCTTGCCGGCATTGGCCACCAGCAGGCGCAGCAGGTCATATTCGCGTGGCGAGAACTTCACCTCCTGCCCGCGCACCGTGACGATACGCCGCACCAGATCCATTGTCAGGTCGCCGGTACGAAACACCGGCTTCTCGCCTTCCTGTTGCAGCCGATGGCGTTGCGCGGCGCGGATGCGTGCCAGCAACTCATCCATGCCGAACGGCTTGGTCACGTAGTCATCGGCACCCAGATCCAGAGCGGCGACCTTGGCTTCCTCATCCTCGCGGCTGGACAGCACAACGATCGGCAGCACCGAACCGGTGGCGCGCACGTCGCGGATCACCTCCAGCCCGTCGATATCCGGCAGGCCGAGATCCAGCACCATCATATCGGCGGCCTTGCGCCGGATCTGATCCCGCGCCGCCTGGCCGGTTTCGGCTTCGATCACGATGTAACCCTGATGCGACAAGCCGGCGCGCAGGAAACGCAGGATGGCCGGCTCGTCGTCCACGACCAGGATCCGCAATGGACCGGCGTTCATCCCGTTGTCTCCAGCGGCCGGTCGGCGTTCGCCGGCACCGGCAACGCGATGGTAAAGACCGCGCCGGAACGGTCCGTGCGATTGGCTGCGGCGATGGTGCCACCCATGGCTTCGATGAAGCCGCGGCAGATCGACAGGCCAAGTCCGGTGCCGGCGCGGCGGTGATCGGCCCCTCCCCCACGATAGAACTTGTCGAAAATGCGCTCGAGGTCATCGTGCGGAATTCCGGGGCCTTCATCGGCCACCTGCACCTTCACCCGTCCATTCTCGCGCCAGGCGCTCACGGTGATTCGCGAACCGGCCGGTGTATATTTCGCGGCATTGTCCAGCAGGTTGAACAAGGCTTGCTCGAACAACACGTCGTCAAGGTCCAGCAGCGGCAGATCGGCTTCCAGGCGCACGTCAACCTTGTGATCGACCAGGACCTTGCTGGCGCGGCGCAGGGCACTGCCGACCACGTCGGACAGTTCGGTCAAGGTGGTCTTCACCGGCAGCGGGCCGGATTCCAGCCGCGTCATATCCAGCAGGTTGCCGATGAAACGATTCAACCGTTCGGCTTCATCCTGGATGTTGCGGATCAGCCCGTCGCGTGTGCTGTGGTCCGTCGCATCGGGCAGGCTGGTCGCGGATCCGAGAATGGAGGCCAGCGGCGTGCGCAGATCATGCGAGATCGAGGTCAGCAACGCTGACCGCAGCCGGTCGGTTTCCACCGCCAGGCGGGCACTATCGACCGCTTCCACCAGGTTGACGCGCTCGATTGCCAGCGCCGCCTGGTCAGCCAGCGCGTCCAGCAGGCGCTGCTGGTCGGGGGTCAGCAGCGGCCCCGGCTCGTCGCGGTCGATGCCGATCACGCCGACGGCGCCGCGGCCGGTCTGCATGGGCAGGAACAAACGCTTGGCGCCCGGCAGGGTATCGGCACCGCGGCCGGCCGCGTGGTTCTTCTCCCAGCACCAGCGCGCGGCGGCGAGATCGGCATCGTCGAGATGGTCTTCCGGTGGAAAGCCGGCGCGCACCGAGATCCCGTCGCCCTCCGGCAGCAGCAGGACGACACGCACCTTCAGCATCAGCGCGATCTGGTGGACGGTGGCCCACAGCAGGTCGTCCAGGTTGGTGGCGACGGCAAGCTTGCGGGAGAAAAGATAGAGTTCCTCGGTGGTGCGGGCGCGGGCGCGGGCGGTAATGGCCTGGGCGCGCACGCGCGCAGTGAGGTTGCTGACGATCACCGCTGCCACCACGAAAAAGAACAACGCGACGACGTTTTCCGGGTCGGCAATTGTGAACGTGTAGAGCGGTGGCAAAAACAGGAAGTTGTAGGTGAGCGTGGCGACGACGCAGGCGAACAAGGCGGGCCACAGGCCGAACATCACCGCGCTGACCAGGACCGCGGTGAGGAACAACAGCGAGATGCTCCCGGCGCCGATCGCTTCGCGCACCGGCAGCCCGAGTGCTGCGGCAACCGCGACGCAGGCCAGACTGCCCAACCAAATCTGCGGCTGCCAATTGAAACCCGCGCGCTGCGTGGGCGCGACCGGCGCGTCCTCCCCTTCGATTTTGCGCGGCTGGCTGACAACATAAACCGTCGCGCCCTCGGCCTTGCGGATGATCCGCTGCGCCACGGATTCCGAGAACCAGTCGCTCCACCGCGACCGGGGCGACTGTACTGCGATGATTTGCGTGACGTTGTTGGCGCGGGCGTAGTCCGCAACCGTCTCGGCGACATCCTGGCCCGGCAAAGTGACCGCCTCGCCGCCGAGACGCTGCGCCAGGCGCAGTGCCTCGGCGACGCGATTGCGCTCGGTTTCCGTCATGCGCAGGTTGCGGGCAGTTTCGACATGCAGCGCGGTCCAGGGCGCTTTCAACCGGTCCGTCAGGCGGCGCGCATGGCGCACCACCGTTGTCACGTCCGGATCCCCGCTGACGCAGACCAGCACGCGCTCGCTGGTCGCCCACGGCCCCTTGATCGCGTGCGCCTGCATATACCGCACCATCTGCTCGTCCACCCGCTGCGCCGTGCGGCGCAGGGCGAGTTCGCGGAGCGCAGTCAGGTTGCCGGGCGCGAAATAGTGGCGGATGGCGCGTTCCGCCTGGTGTGGGACGTAGACTTTGCCTTCCTTCAAACGCTGGATCAGGTCTTCGGGCGTCAGGTCGATCAGCTCGATATCGTCGGCCTTGTCGATCACCGAATCCGGCACGGTCTCGCGCACGCGGATCCGCGTGATGCGCGCGACCACGTCGTTCAGGCTTTCGACATGCTGGATGTTCAGGGTGGTATAGACGTCGATGCCGGCGGCCAGCAGTTCCTCGACGTCCTGGTAGCGCTTGGGGTGTCGGCTGCCGGGTGCGTTGGTATGGGCGAGTTCGTCGATCAGGGCGAGCTGCGGATGGCGCTGCAAGAGCCCATCCAGGTCCATTTCCTCCAGCACGCGTCCGCGATACTCCACCTGGCGGCGGGGAACCTCTTCCAGCCCGGCGACTAGCGCCAGCGTATCCTTGCGGCCGTGCGTCTCGACGATGCCCAGCACCACGTCCACGCCGTCGCGGGCACGCGCCTGGGCGGCGGACAGCATTTCATACGTCTTCCCGACGCCCGGCGCGGCGCCGAGGAAAATCTTCAGGCGTCCGCGGGCTTCACGCTGGGCTTCCGCCAACAGCGCGTCGGGCGATGGCCGTCCCTCGCGGAGATCGGAACTGGACATGGGACGTTAATGTAAGCCCTCCGCGAGCCTTTGCAGAGGGGGGCAGGGTTGCGCGCGGCGGACGGCGCCCGCACCTTGCCTCCGTTCCGCGAGCAAAGCGGGACAGGAGGGGTACTCAATGCTGCCGAAGAAAGATTCGCTGACGATCTGCTTTGCCCATGCCGCCTACCAGATGAAGGCGACGTTCGATACGCAGGACGCCGGCATCGCCAGTTTCGAAGTCCGCGACAGGGCGGCGCTGGAAGCGCGAATCGGCGAAGCGGACGTGCTGGTGATCTCCGGCCTCTGGCAGAATGGCCTGATCCCGCTGGCGAGGAAGCTGCGGTTCATCCAGTCGATCGGCTCCGGCACGGACCAGTTCGACAAGGCGGCGCTGACCGCTCGCGGCATACGGCTGGCCAGTGCCGCGGGGGTGAACGCACGGGCGGTGGCAGAACATGCCATGGCGCTGATCCTGGCGCTGGCGCGGCGGCTGCCGGAAGCGCGGGACAACCAGGCGCGGCGCGTCTGGCGCGGCATGATCAGTGACCTGGCGCAGCGCGAGGACGAGTTGGGCGGCAAGACGCTGCTGGTGATCGGTCTGGGGCGCATCGGCGGCCGGCTGGCGCAGTTGGCCAAGGCATTCGACATGCGGGTGGTGGGATTCCGGCGCGATCCGTCGGCCGGGGCCGGCGCGGCGGAGTCCGTGCACACGCTTGCGGCGCTGCCGGACTTCCTGCCGCGCGCCGATTTCGTCGCGTTGACCTGTCCGCTGACGGGGGAGACGCGTGGCGTGATCGACGCCCGGGCGCTGGCGTTGCTGCCAACCGGGGCGTGCGTGGTGAACGTGGCACGCGGGCCGTGCGTGGTGGAGGCCGACCTGCTGGCGGCACTGCAAGAGGGACGATTGTTCGGCGCGGCGCTGGATTGCTCGGACCCGGAGCCGCCGGCGGCGGATTCGCCCCTGTGGGGCATGGCGAACGTGCTGATCACGCCGCACACGGCGGGCGAGACGCGGCAATACGAGGCGAATGTGATCGAGATCCTGCGGGAGAATTTGGAACGCTTGTGGCGTGGGGAGACGACGCTGCGGAATGGGGTGGTTTGACGGCTGTGGAATCGGTGGTGAACCGGCTTATCTTACTTTGCCGTGCACCTATTACTTTGCCGTGCACCGAACTTGCCCCGCACGGCGTGCCCGTGATCGTGCCCCCTGGTCCGCCGGGCGGCGAGAAGCGATGCGATTCTCCCGCCCCCGCAACTCACCCCGGCGGACGCTGCCGCAGAAACGCGGCACGATCGCGGCCATTTTCGATTTCCCCCGCCACCGCGTCCCAAAGCGCCGCCGGCGACGCCACACGTTGCAGCGCCCGCTTCACCAGCACCTTGGCGATTGGCCCGACAAATTGCGCCAACGCCTTCTCCACATGCTCTGCATCGAGCGGTGACACGCCGCGCGCCGCCGGACGCACCACCACCGTCGCATCAGGCTCGGCCGGTTGCGCCATCACCGGTGGACGCGGCGGCGCCCGCAGCGCCTCCGCCATGTCAGAAGCGGAGGCGAAGCGATCGGCCGGACGCTTCGCCAGCACCCGCCGCACCACCGCGGCCAGCCCGGGCGAAACGCCAGGCACGTTCACGGCAAGATCCGGCGCCTCTTCATGCATCAGCCGATAGGTGACTTCGGTTGACGTGCGGCCCGTGAACGGCCGCGCGCCGGCCAGCATCTCGTAAAGCACCGCACCGGCGGAATACAGATCGCTGCGCGCATCGACCGGATCGCCCATGCATTGCTCTGGCGACATATAGCTGGGCGTGCCCACCATCGCGCCCTGCCGCGTCAGGTCCGACGAATCGAACCGTGCAATGCCGAAATCAGTGATCTTCACCCGGTTGCCGGCCATCAGCAGGATGTTGGCCGGCTTCACGTCGCGATGCACCACGCCGATGCGATGTGCGCTGTCCAGTGCATCCAGCACCTGCAGCATGATTGCCACCGCGTCGTTCGCCGCAAAGCGGCCATGCTGGCGCAGCGCCATCGCCAGGCTGGCGCCATCGACCAGCTCCATCGCCAGGAACGGATTGCCGTCATGCATGGCGAAATCATAGATCGCCACGATGTTCGGATGCGCGCAGCGCGCCGCCGCCTGCGCTTCGCGGCGGAAGCGTTCGACGTATTCGTCCTTCTCGTCGCCTTCCAACAGGTCGGTGTGCACCAGCTTGATCGCCACGCGACGGTCGATCACCGGATCATGCGCCTGGTAGATCACCCCCATCGCGCCCCGCCCCAGCATACGCTCGACGCGATAGCGCCCGATTTGCTCCGGCAGGGTCGGCGGGTTGGGAATTGTCAGGTCTCCAGCAGCTTGATAGCACTCGCCAGGCTGCGGCGCATGCGGTTGAAGGATGCCGCCAGCGACGCGATCTCGTCATGGCCTTTCACCGGAAATTCCGGCGCGCTGGTGTTCCCGGTGCTGACATCCGCCGCCAGAGCCGACATCGTCCGGATCGGCCGGATCACCACGAAATGCAGCAGCAGGTTCAGCATCAGCATGGTGACCGCCAGGATCACCGCCAGCCCGCCGACATCGACAAAGAACGTCTCGCGCGCACGATCCAGCGCCACGCGCATCGGCACGGACACGATCTGCGCGCCCTGCACCGTACCCAAAGGCCAGCCGAACCCGTTGTTGCTGCCGTACAGATCCACCATCGATTGCGGCGCGGCCTGCGGCGTGGAATGGCATTGCAGGCAGCTCTTGTCGCTGACCCGGATGGGACTCGACAGTGACAAAATCGGTCCCTCCGGCGTGTCGCGCGTGCTGATCAGCGACGTCAGCGTCGGCGACTGGCGGAACTGGTCGATGATCGCCGCTTCCCAATCGGCCGCCTTGTCCGCGGGATTGGTCGGGTTCAGCGCCGCTTCCTTGTAGGTATACGCGGGGAAGCGCTTGAGCAGCGCATGCAGGTTGGTCGCGGCGGCGAAGAACGGAATGGTTTGCGGCAGGAAGCGTGACTGGTTTTGCTCCGCCAGGACAGGTGCGATTTCGGAGTCGGTGTAGTCGCTGATGGCAGTGGCCGCGGCCACCATGATCGTGGCCTGCTGCAACACCTCCGCACGCGCCTCATGATTGGCAGTGCGCCAGGAATACGCCGCGGTCAGCCCAAGCCCGATGACGAACGCGGCCAGGATCACCAGGTTGAACTTCGCTTTCAGTCCCATGCGTGACTCACTGGGCTACCAGGCGGCTGGCCTCGGCCGCTGTCAGTTGGCCGGTCATCGGGTCGTGCAACTCGAACTGCCAGCGCCGGATCGCCGCGCGGGTATCCGGGCCGAACACGCCGTCGATTCGGCCATCGTAATAGCCCAGCCGTGCCAAGGCGATCTGCAGGCTGCGGCGTTGGACGTCGTTCATCTGGTCATCGGCTGGCATGGAAACGGCAGGTGCGCCCGGTGTCGCGGCGGTGCCAGGGGCGGTGCCAGGGGCGGTGCCAGGGGCAGTGCCAGGGGCAAGGGCGGGGGCATTGGCCGCAACGGGCGCGGCGGGCTTCGGCGGAGCCGCGGGCTGTACCGGCGGCGCCGCGGTGGTGGTGACGGGCGGTGCCGCCAGCGCGCCCGGCTCCGCCGGCGCCTGCGCTGCGGCAATCTGCACGCCGGTCGCGTGCTGCACGGCGGCCAGAACGCCATCCACCGTCACAGGCAATGGCCCGCCCAAGGCAGCGATCAGGGCACTTGCCACCGGCGTCGGCAACTCGCCTTGCGCCGGGTCCGTCGCCGCGACCACACCCAGCCGCGGCGGCAGGCCTCGCGCCAGGCCGGCCAACCCCAGATCGGCCGGCGCGCCCGGCATCGGCGCCACGTCCATGACGCTGAGCGACGGCCCGGCATTCGCCTGCACCCCGGCATTGGCGACCGACCGCGCCAACACCGACTGGGTCAGCAGATCGGCCGGCCGCGTTATGCTCGCAGACACCGGCAGCAGGAAGGGCCGGCCGTTGTAAGCACTCGCATAGCCGCAGGCATAAATCACCGTCGGCGGATGGTCCGCCTGGCGCACCTGCTGCGTGAACTGCGCCAACGCGCCGTCCATGTAGCCTTCCGATGCGTCCTCTTGTTCCACCACGCTGAAATGCAAGCGGTGCAACGCGGCGGAAACGGAATGGGCGGACGTCAGACAAGCCGGCAGCGATGGCAGGCCCTGATAGGTCGCATTGCCGATCACCAGCGCGACGCCCGCGGGCGCGCCAGGTGACGCAGTGGTGGGTGCGGCGAGGGACGCAGTGACCGAGCATGCCAGCACCGGCAGCCACAGCGGCAAAATATAGCACAATCTGCTCGGAGCGGGGGAACTGGGCATGACCGCAGTTTCGTAGCGCCCTCGGCCCTGGCACGCCATAGCGGAGTGCGCGCTGGTGGCGTTCAGCATGTCATTGCGAGCGCAGGGATCGGACGTAACGTACCCGCATATGGCAGTGGCGTGGTCCTGGGCCTTTGACACACCGTTCAAGTGGACCAAGCCGATTAGAATACAACGTTCCAATCCCGCTTCATGCTCACCACGGTGATGCCGTAGTCCTGAGCCTTGTCGAGTGCCTCCGCAAGCGGGCTCAGCCGGAACTCGCGGTCGTACGCCGCCTCCCGCGCTCCGTCGTCATGGTGCAGAAGCAACGCGAGCCGCGGCCCAGAGCCGGACTTCGTGTAACGCATCATGGCGAGATCGCCGTCGGAATTACCGAACGCCAATAGCGGTCTACGGCCGATATGCAGGCCGATGTTCAGCGCCTTCACCTCCCGATCGCTAAAGCTGTTGAGCTCCGGCAGCTTCACGAGCGACACCCGGTTGTCTATCAGATCGTAGCGCAGCTTCACGCTGGAACCGATCACCTGCTCCCGCGGGATACCATAAGCTTCCTCCACGACCGCACGCATGAAGTCCACGCCGCCGGCCGACACGACATAGGTCTTGAAGCCGTTGGCCCGCAAGTATGTCAGCAGCTCGATTTGCGGCCGATAGGTGCATTCCTTGAACAGCCGGCCGAATGTGGGATGCTTCGCCGTCGCTAACCACCCGCTCGCAGCTTGCTCAAAAGCCTCGTCGGTGATGCCCGAATGGGTGGCGAAGGCCAGCTCGAACAGCGCCTGTTTGCCGAGTCCAAACAGCGTGTTGTAATCGCGTTCCAGGACGGCCTTGAACGGTTGACGCTCGCTCATTGTCGGGTCCTTGTCCGACATCTGCCTGACGCGATCAAACGCGAAAAGGAACTGTATCTGAAGCGGCTGTTCGCACCAGAGCGTCCCGTCGTTGTCGAACGTGGCGATGCGTCCTGCTGGCGGCACATATTCGGTGCCTCCTTGCCTTGTCACGCGCGCGACAAAGTCGAGTATCGCGGATTTCGCCGCGCCGTCGTTCCACGAGGGAAGTGACCGACCGTCCGGCATCGCTGTCTCCAGTCCAGAGGTGGCTCGATGTCTCCGGAAATTCATAGTTTGACACCAGATCGAGAAGGCCGCTAGTGCTGCCCCCAGGTCAGACACCCGCGGGGAGGACGGAGCATGCATGACCCTTTGCACGTTTTCAGGGCCATGGGTCTCGGGTTGGGGCTGGCGGTCGCGGTAGTCCAAGGCACGGTCGCACAAGAAAATCCGGTGACAGCGATCGATATCGCGCTTGAACCCGACGCGACGATGATTCAGCACGCGACGGACGCCAACACTCGCCTCCGAAAGTCCTTCCCGGAGGGTTTTGCTCTGGATGCGACGCACCATCCGCACATCTCTATGGTGCAGCAGTTCGTCCGCACAGAGGACCTCGATAAGGTATATGCCGCGGCCGACGCAGTTCTGGTCAAAGAGGAGCCAAGGTCATGGACGCTGAAGGCGGTCAGGTATTACTACATACCGGCCCCGCCACTGGGCCTCGCGGGTATCGTCGTCGAACCGACTCAGGACCTGCATAGGCTGCAGGACGAACTCATTGCAGCCGTCAAACCCTACACGGTGAAGATCGGAACCTCGGCGGCGTTCTTCAGCGAGGAGGGCGGCCGCGACATCCAACAATCTCTGATCAGCTACGTCGCTAACTTCGTCACAGACGCGGCGGGCAAAAGGTTCAATCCACACGTGACGATCGGGGTCGGAACGGAGACGTATTTGAACAAGATGCTGGAGGAACCGTTCGCGTCGTTCACGTTCTCTCCGGCTGGCGCATCGGTCTATCAGCTTGGAAGCTTTGGCACGGCTCGAAAGGAACTCAAGGCACTAACGCTCACGCCCTGAGGACTGCGGCAGCCTCGCTCGTCGCCATCACAGTCAATTCTTCCGGGTAACCCGAAAGTCTCGACTGGTGCAACGCAGAGAGGCGGGACCCTCTTCCCGTTCCTACCAGGCGTCTTATGCGGCGTAGACCAGGATGGTGTCGGTCTCCGTGCCTCCCATGCCGCCGGTCTCGCCCCACGCGATTTGCTTATGCCTCCGCGGATCCCGATCGTCCCACCCGCTATTCCGCCGCCGGCTTCAAATGTTCCAGCAGCCGCGGCATCAGCTCCACCAGATTGCACGGTCGATGCCGGTTATCGAGCTGCGACACCAGAATGTCGTCCCACGCATCCTTCACCGCTCCGGTGCTGCCCGGCAGCGCAAATAAATATGTCCCCCCAGCCACGCCCCCGATCGCGCGCGACTGCATGGTGGACGTGCCGATCTTCTGGTAGCTCAGCATCCGGAACAATTCGCCGAAACCTTCGATTTTCTTGTCCAGCACATGCTCGAACGCTTCCGGCGTCACGTCGCGGCCGGTAACGCCGGTGCCGCCGTTGGTGATCACCACGTCGATCTCCGGATCGGCGATCCACGCCCGCAGATGTGCCTCGATCGCGGCAACGTCATCCTTCGAAATCGCCCGCGCCGCCACGCGATGTCCGGCCTTCACCACGCGTTCGGCCAGCGCATCGCCCGACGTATCATTCGCTGCCGTACGCGTATCGGACACGGTCAGCACGGCGATATTCACCGGAAGGAAAGGACGGCTTTCGTCGATGCGCGCCATGAGAGTGCCTCCTGCCATCGTGGCCGCACGGCAAGAAGATCAGTGCAGCCACGCCTCCGCTATTTTGCGCCCGGAGCCCGCCGGCGTGAAGCGCGGGAACGCGCCGTCCGCCATTTCGTCCAGGCTGGGCGCGGGCACGTGCAGGCGCGCCGCATAGATCCAGGTATAGGTCAGCGTGCGTTCCACGAACCGCCGCGTCTCGCCGTTCGGGATCGCCTCGATGAACAACAGCGGATCGTCTTCGTCGCGTATCTTACCGGCCCATTGCAAATAGCCGTTCGGCCCGTTGTTATAGCTCGCCAGCAACCGCAGCAGATTGTCGCCGATCGAATCCTGCGCTGCCAGGAACAACAGGTAACGCTGCCCGAGTTCCAGGTTCAGCGACGGATTGTGCAACGCGATCGGCCGCCCTCGGGCCATCGTATCGATGTAGTGCGCCGTCGCCGGCATAAGCTGCATCAGCCCGCGCGCACCGGCGGCCGACACGGCACCCGGATCGAAATTCGATTCCACGCGAGTCAGCGCATAGACCAGCGCCGGATCGACCCGAAACCCGCCCGCCGGATGCAGCGGCGGCAGAGTTCCCTGTGCAAGCTCCCCCAGCTCGGGATCGGCCGCGGCGTTCCACGCCGCGAGTTGCGCCGCACAGTCGGTCAACCCGACCCCGGCCGCCACCAGCAGCAGCGCCCGCCGCAGCGGCGGATTATCGCGGACGCTGGGCCACAGGCTGCGCAGTTCCGCCGCCGCCCGCTGCCGCTGCCCCACCTGCAACAGCGCGAAAGCGCGCCAACCGGCATCGGTCCCGGCGATTGCATCCACGTCGGCCTGCGACAGCAGCGCCCCGTTCGGCACGATGCCCGTCGGCAGGCCCAGCAATCTTCGCGCCAGGATCCCGTGCAGCGTCGTCTTCTCCGCCGCCGCCCGCCGCAACCAGCGCGCCGCATCCGCCGGGTCATGCGCATGCTCTGCGGCGCGCGCGCTCCAGAACGCCGCGGCAGCCTTGCGCGACGGCGATGCGAGCACCGCGTCGGCGGCGGTTCGGAACAGCTGTCGCGCTTCCCCGGAATCACCCAGCCGCCAGGCAGCGAGCCCGCCGACATAGGCCGCCAGCCCGACGTCATGCTCTGGCAAAATCACGCGGTCGGTCTGGCGGGCGACATGCAGCGCCTGACCGTCCTCATTGCGGGTGAACAAGTCGCGCGCGACCTCGCCGCGCAGCAGCGAGGCGTAGGCCGGGGCCAGCCCTCGCTCCCCCTCGATCAGGTGCAGCGCCGCGCTGGTCTCGCCACGCGCCATGCGGTCGGCGATGGCTTGCTCCAGCCAGGGCTGGCGAGGCAGCGGTGGCGGCGCATCGGCCGCCGGCAGCGGCGGCGGTGCCGGCAGTTGCTTCACAGGAGCCGCAGCGGCCGCAGGCACTGGCGGCATCGCCGCACCGCGAGGCAGCCGGCGCAACAGCAAGGCCCGGATCGCGGCAGCGTCCGGTTGGGTGGCAAAGCGCTCCAGCCAGGCGGTAAGCTCCGGCGCCGTGGCGTGATGGAACCGGCCGAGATAGCGCTCGGCCAGCAACGGCCCCAGCAGCAGGTCGTTTTGCAGCCTGGCGATGTCGCGGTCGGCGCCGGCCGTGTCGCCACGTTCCTGCAAGGCGAACGCCTGCCGCACCAGCGCGACATCGCTGGGATTGAGCGGCTGAGGCAGCGCCACGCCGGCATTGCCATCCGGCGGCGCCAGCCGCGGAATGGCCATCGCAGTTTCGTCGTTGCTGCCCGGTTGGGCCGCGCTTGCGGCAGACGCAAAGGCCCCGGCCAGAATCGCAACCCCGGCGAAGAACGCCCGGGCGCGAGGCAGGCGGGTTTGCGTGACGTTGACCCCTCGCATGGCGAACGTCGCTACAGGCGCAAGCTTGAGACGACAACCCCCATCGGTGAGACTGGTCCCATAGCACGAGACAAACCGTGACGAATCAGGTGGTTCGCGGCTCGGCGGTGCCTCAACTCTTGGCGAGATCAGCGTCCAAAGTCTGCCGCAGCAAGCGCAGCGCGGCCCAGGCCTCCCGGCGGGCGCCGGGGGTACGGGCAACCATGGCGGGGCCGGGCATGACCAGGGCGGGGATCGGCGCCGGAAGCCCTGGCACCGCAATTTCCGTCCAGCCGGGCCCCGCGCGCCGACGCGTCGGCCCAAGCAACGTGCGCGCGGCGAGAGCCCCCGCGACCACCAGCCGCGACGGCGCAGCCAGCACGGCCAGGCGGTGCAGAAACGGCAGGCAGATCGCGATTTCCATGGCGTTGGGCGGCCGTCCGCCAGGTGGGCGCCATGGGATCAGCGGGGCGAGGAAGAAGCTGTCGCGGCCCAGGCCGATGCTGGCCAGCATGCGATCGAGCAAAGCGCCGTCGGGACCAGCGAAGGGCGTGCCGCTGCGATCCTCGGCTTCGCCGGGCGGCTCGCCGATCAGCAGCAGGCTGGCGTTCGGGTCGCCTGCCGCAAACACAAGATTCGCGGCGGTATCACGCAGGGCGCACCCGTCGAACGCCGCTAGCGCGGCACGAAGGTCCGGCAGCGTCCGCGCCTGGCCGGCGATCGACGCGGCGCGGAGGGCCGGGGAGGGGGCGGGAGCGGGAGCGCGTGCGGGAATGGGCGAAGGGAGACCAGCGGGAGCCAGGGGACCAGCGGGAGAGGGGAGACCGGGGACTCCCCCTCCCCTTGTGGGCTCGGGTTGCGGAGCGGTTCGAGGTTGGGGGGAGGGCGGCAACCTGCCAGATTCGGCCACGGGGCGCCGCCTGCTCCGTTCGCCTTCCCCGCCACCCACCCGCAACCGGTCAACCGGAGCATCCTCCAGCGCTTCGTCGGCGCCCCACTCGATGTGCAGTCGCAGCAGTGTCAGCGCGTCCATGCACGACTCCTGCCCGCCCCTTGCGTTTTGCGCAACGCCCGCACACTGCCTAGGCTGCGCGCAACATTCGGAGGACGAACCTGATGGCGGAGGACCTGCCCCCCCGCGAGGCAATGGAATTCGACGTGGTGATCGTCGGCGGCGGGCCCTCCGGCCTGGCAGCGGCGATCCGGCTGAAGCAGCTCGCGCCGGACGCCGCGGTTTGCCTGGTGGAGAAGGGCAGCGAGATCGGTGCGCATATCCTGTCCGGAGCGGTGGTGGAACCCCGCGCGCTGAACGAGCTGATCCCCGACTGGAAAGCCAAGGGCGCCCCGCTGGAAACCCCGGCACTGGAAGACCGTTTTCTGTTCTTGACCGAAACAAAATCCTATCAGCTGCCGACCCCGCCGCAGATGAACAATCACGGCAACTATATCGTCTCGCTCGGCAACGTCTGCCGCTGGCTGGGCCAGCAGGCCGAGTCGATGGGCGTGGAACTCTATCCCGGTTTCGCCGCCGCCGAGTTCCTGGAGGAAGACGGCCGCGTCGTCGGCATCGCCACCGGCGACATGGGCATCGGCAAGGACGGCCAGCCCACCGAGAATTTCCAGCGCGGCATGGAACTGCGCGCCCGCTACACCTTGTTCGCCGAAGGCTGCCGCGGCTCGCTGTCCAAGCGCCTGATCGAGCGCTTCAACCTGCGCCAGGGCCACGATCCGCAGACCTACGCGCTCGGCATCAAGGAGTTGTGGGAAATCCCCGAAGACAACCACCGCCCCGGCCTGATCGAACATTCCATCGGCTGGCCGCTGGACAGCGGCACCTACGGCGGATCGTTTCTCTACCATTTCGGCAACCGCCTGGTCTCCTACGGGTTCGTCATCGGCCTGGACTACAAGAACCCCTGGCTGTCGCCGTTCGAAGAAATGCAGCGGTTCAAGACCCATCCCGCGGTGCGCGGCCATTTCGAAGGCGGCCGCCGCATCGGCTACGGCGCGCGCGCCCTGAACGAGGGCGGCTTCCAGTCCATCCCCGACCTTGTCTTCCCCGGCGGCGCGCTGATCGGCGACGCCGCCGGCTTCATCAACGTGCCGAAGATCAAGGGCACGCACACTTCGATGAAGTCCGGCATGCTGGCGGCAGAGGCGGTGGCCGGCGCGCTCGCCGGCGGGCCGGCCGAACTGTCGGTCTATCCCCAGTTGCTGCAACGAAGCTGGGTCTGGAGCGAGCTGTCCCGCGTGCGCAACATCCGCCCCGCCTTCGCCAGGTTCGGCATGTGGGGCGGGCTGGCCTATTCTGGCATCGACACCTACGTGTTCCGCGGCAAGGCACCCTGGACATTCCATTACCGGCATCGCGATAACGAGACTCTGTCGGATGCGGCCCAGGCCCCTCGCATCGCCTATCCGAGGCCGGACAACGTGCTGACATTCGACCGCCTGTCATCGGTCTTCATCAGCAACACCAACCACGAGGAAAACCAGCCGGCGCATCTGCATCTGCGCGATCCGGCGAAAGCCATCGCGGTGAACTGGGACAAATACCGCAGCCCGGAAACCCGCTATTGCCCCGCGGGGGTTTACGAAATCGTCGGCGCGGAGGAAGGCGAGCCGAAGCTGCAAATCAACGCGCAGAACTGCGTGCATTGCAAGACCTGCGACATCAAGGACCCGACACAGAATATAGACTGGGTCACGCCGGAAGGCGGCGGAGGTCCGAATTACCCCGGCGGCATGTAGCCCCACGTCCGTGCGAGTTGGCCACCCGCCGGCGCGGCCCCCGCGGCGCTTTGGCAGCCTCGGATCACCGCAGTCCCTCCCGTCCATAACAGCCAAAAACCTGTGCCGCGGCCATGCCCGCCGCTGCGCGCAGCGGCCGCCGTTCCAGCAGCACGGCATCGCCAAATTCGTGGTTCCGATAGCCATCCGCCGACAGTGTACGAACGAGCCCGCCCAACAAGGCATCACCGGCGAACGCCCGCAGCAATTCGAAATGGCTCTCCCCGGGTTCGTGCACGCCGGTCAAAATCGCGTCCACCACCCGCAGCGGAGTCTCGCGTCCGATCCGCCCGCACGCCACGCCATCGCCGGCACCTACGCCGCCAGCGCCATCGCTGGCCGATTCGAGTGCGCGGACCACCGTCGTTCCCACCGCGATCACGCGGCCACCGCGTGCCCTCGCCCGGGCGATCGCCACCGCCGTTCCGCCCGGGATGCGATACGGCTCGTCGAACGGCAGAAGCCGGTCCAGCACCGCATCGCCGGTCGATGAAATCCCCGCGGCGTGCGTCACCGTGGCGAACCCCACGCCACGCCCACGCCAGCCGGCAATCGTCGCCCAATCCACCGCAAACCCCGCGGAGGGCGGCTCGAACGCAGCCGGCGTGGCGGCAACGGCGGTCCACACATCCCACAACGCCAGCGGCTCTGGCACATGAGCGTATTGGATCGGGCGGCCATGCCGCGCCAGCCCGCCCAGCACCGTCCCGCGCGCGCCCGTAAAGCGCAGGCGCACCAGGCGCCTATGACCAACCACATCATCGACCACCGCAACCAGCGGCCCAAGAGTCAGCCGATCGCCCCGCGCCAGCACGGGCGGCAGCGGCCGATCTTCCGTCCGCGTGCGATAATCGCCGGCCCCGAACACCACGGCGAGAAACCGCGTCGGATCCCCGGCACGCAGCCATGCCGCCAGCCGCATCTCGATCGTGGCGCCGCTGGCATCGTGAACGCCCGCCAGGCTGGCCGGCAACGTCGCCGCATCATTGGCAACGACAAGGTCGCCGGCCTGGAACAAATCCGCCAGCGCCGCCCGCGGCAAGTGACGAATGTCCCCTCGTGCGTCCACCACGGCGAGTTTGGCGGCCCGCCTGTCCCGGCGCCCGGCGGCAATCATCCCTCCACTCCCGCCAGGCACGCTGCCGGCAACGCGGCCAGCAGCGCGTCCGCGACCTCCACCGCCGCATCATCCGCCCGCCGCAACGCCGACCGGTCCGCATCCGGCACGGCAAGCCAGTGCAGCGGCGTATCCATGTCGCCGGGATCGATCGAAACGAAGCGAATGCCGTCGGCGCCGGCTTCCTCGCCCCAGATCGCGGTCATGTGACGCAGCGCCGCCTTGCTGGCGCCATAGGCACCCCAGCTGCGATACGCCACCACCGCCGCATCGCTGGAAACCGTGATGACGATCGCGCCGCGCCCCTCCCGCGCGGACGCTGCCAGCGCGCCGAGCAATGCCTTGGTCAGCCGGAACGGCCCCAGCACATTGACCGCCAGCGCCGCTTCGAAGGCCTCGCAGTCGGTGTCGGCGAGCAAGGCCAACGGCACCGGCCCCAGGCTGGAGGCATTGTGGATCAGCACATCCAGCCCGCCGAGATTGCCGGTGACCTGCAAGGCGATGGGATAGATGTCGTCCTTCCGCCCCACATCGCCAACGACGCCGCAGGCGCCGGTTTCCGCCGCGACCTGCGCCACCGCATCGGCGTGGCGGGCCACGAAGGCGACGCGCGCCCCCCGTGCCGTTAGCAACCGTACCAAGGCGAGCCCCAGTCCGGACGTGCCGCCTGTTATGGCAATGCGAAGCTGCGAGAGGTCGATGTTGGTTGGCATGCGCCGGCCCTCCTGGTGCGCGGGTGAGGGGGGGTCATACAAGTTCAAGTGAGCTTGAAGTCAAGCGCCATCTGTGCTGTCATCGCCGCCATGGAGCAAGCAATGCTGATCAGCGAAGTGGCGCGGCGCAGCGGCGTGGCCGCCTCGGCGCTGCGCTTCTACGAGGAGCGCGGGCTGATCGCCTCCGAGCGGGCCGGTGGCGGGCAGCGGCGCTATCCGCGCTCGGTGTTGCGGCGGATTGCGTTCATCGTGTTCGCGCAGCGTGTCGGGCTGACGCTGGAGGAGATCGGCGCGGAACTCGCCCGCCTGCCGGCCGACCGGATTCCGACTCGCGGCGATTGGTCCCGGCTGTCCGGCGCATGGACGAAGCGGATCGATGCCCGGATTGCCGAGTTGCAGCGTCTGCGGGACGGCCTGACAGCGTGTATCGGCTGCGGCTGTCTGTCGATCGACCGCTGCCGGCTGGCGAACCCCTCGGACCGGGCTGGGCGGAAGGGGCCGGGGCCGCGGTATTGGCTGGGGTGACAGCTGCGAAATCCGATGCGCCCGGCCGCTTGTGACAGCCGCATCAGCCCCGTGTCTTCGCCCGGTTTGCAGCAACCCGCCGGCAAGCCGCGACACGCGAGTCCCCGGTGCCCTCCATCTGTCAACGATCTATTTTTGATTCGCACGGAAGCAGCGCAGAGGACCACGGGGATCACCGAGTCCCACATGCATCTGGTGGAATAATTGACCGGGCAAGTCATCGGGCTTGTCGCCGTTCAGCTCATCCTGGAAATCAGGTCGGTTGCAACAATCCTCAACGTGAATGAAATGTGATGGCGTACCAAGACCCCCGACCGGTTCGCCTCGCGCAGCAGGCAGGAATGGCAGCCGCAGATGCACGCGGATTCACGCAGATAGGCCGCCCGGGCAACGCGATGGCGCGGCCTCCGATAGTGGGCAGAACCACGCCGACCGTCGATCCCGCATGCCGGCCTCAGTCCTGTCCGCGTGCATCTGCGGCTGAATGCTTTCTTGGTACTCGCGGGCTCGTGGCCGCGCGCGTGGCCAAAATGTTCGGCAATAGGAACGCCGAAAACAGTGCTTGATTTTGGCGATGCGTTAGTTTAGTATGTCAGACATCATCAGACAGGAGAACAAACATCGCCGCCGCCGCCACTCTACCCGATGCCGCACCGGACCACGACGCCAAACCCATGCCCCAGCATGTCTCGGACGTGCTGTACATCCTCGCCATCCTCGTCGAATACGGCCGCCACTTGCTCGA